>NZ_QNGB01000026.1 GCF_003298505.1 Roseovarius sp. TE539 | reverse complement strand
GGTGTCGAAATCCAGGAACTCCATGCCGGCCAGCGTGTCGGTCCCGTTGCCCTCCGCCCGGCGGTCGGTGAGCGTGGTGGCCGCCGGGCTCAGCGTCAGCGTGTAGCTCGACTGGTCGCCGGAATAGGCACCGGTGTCGAAGCCCGCCCCGCCCTCGAGACGGTCATCGCCCGCGTTGCCGGTCAGGGTGTCGTCGCTTTCCAGCCCCCGGATCGTGTCATGGCCATTCCCCCCCACGAGAGAGTCCGGCCCGGGCGTGCCGGTCAGGGTCTGCGGGATGCCGGCGGCACGGACCGCCGCACTGAGGACAGTTTCATCCGCCCCGTCATCGTCCGTATAGGAGATTTCCACGGAGATTTCCCGGCCGACCTCGGGCGCGGTCACCGCATGGGTCGCGCCGGTGGCTCCTGCGATCTCCGTGCCGTCCAGCACCCACTGATATTCAACCGTTGCCGGGTCGTAACCGTCGGGCTCGACCAGGCCCGACAGGTCCACACCCACCGTGCTGCCGAGCGCGACCGGACCGGTCAGCGTCACCTGGCCGGCGGGCAGGTGGTTGGCATCCGACAGCAGACCCTGCCCCAGGGCATTGTCGGTCCGGTCCGCGTCGATGCCGGGGGCCCAGGCTTCGACGAAGATCGTGTCGGCCAGCTCTTCCGCCCCGGCCGGCAGCGCAACCTGCACGGTGAAACTCTCGCCGGGCGCCAGCGGTGGCAGGTCCAGTTCGCTGCGCGACTCCCCGAGCGGCACCGCATCGTGTTCGGGGATCGGGTCTGCGCCCAGCATCCCGGCCGGGGCGTCGATGGTCAGGCTGCCGGCCTGTGCGGGCCGGTCGCCCTTGTTGGTCACCTCGATGCGGATGATCTGCTGGCCCGTGGGCGTATGCTGGACCTGCTGCACGCCGGTCTCGAGATCGGCCACGCCGGCAATGGTGACCGGGGCGGAATACATCTCGATCCCCGGCGCCAGCCCGTCGGCCTCGGCCCGGGTGTAGATATGCCAGTCGCCGGCGCCGAGCGCATCGTAGTCGATCACATGCGTGACGTCCGGGTCCCCCGCGCTCATCGTGACGGTGCCCAGCTCGACCCCGGTGACCTGGCCGGTCTCCGGGGCCGCGAAGATGACGACATCCACCGTCTCGGCATCCCCGGCCTCCAGGTCGATGACCATCTCGGCCTGGTGGGCGTCCGGGTCATGGGCCAGGCTTTCGATCCGCGCGACCGCGCCCTGGCGTATCTCGCTCGCCTCGTAGCGCACGACACCGAGACCGCCGGTCTCGGCCACCCGCAGGTCCCAGATCCCGGCCTCGGGGGTTTGCAGGGCGACATGGCGCGCATTCTGGGTGTTGAGATCCGCGACGAGCGCGATGTCGTCCCGGGCCGCGATGTCGGCCTCCGTCAGCACCGTGCCATCCGGCGCGATCAGCTCGATCGCGACATCATCCGCGGCGATCTCCCAGCGTGCGCTCAGGATCGCGAGGTCGATGCTCTCATCGAGCGGCCAGCTGCTGATCTTCGCGATCTCCTTGCGGCCGAGAAACTGGTAATCGCCGTCGAAGGTCAGCTCCGCGCCGACCTGTCTCACGTAGCCGAAGGGAAGCGAGATACTGCCCCAGAAAGCGGCCACGTCGTTGCTGAAATCTCCGTCCGAGGAATACTCGACCCGCGCGTTGCCGCTGCGGGTCATGCCGCCGATCAGGGGGAAATCCTCGGGGATTGTCAGCGTTGCGGCGACGGAGCCGGTGATCTTGCGATCGTCCTTGTCGGTGCCGAACGGCATGTCGAGCAGTTGTGCCGTCCCTACGACCACACCGTCCAGCAGGCTGATCGCCGCGTCGAGCTGCACCAGGTCCCTGGTGAAGTCGAGTTCGGTTGCGGAGCTTGCCGTCAGTATCTCGAACCCGGTCACATCCGCCGGATCGGCCCCGAAGTAATCGATCAGCGGGCTCGCCAGGTCGTTCACGATCTCGGGCAGGAAATAGCCCACCTTGGAGTCGAGCGCGATGGAGCCGTTCAGGATATACCCGATGCTCCCCTGCTGCAGCGTTTCCTTGACCGTCCCGGCGATTTTGCCATGCAGGGGAGAGCTGACCAGGTCGTTGTCCGGCCCGAAGGTGCCGGAGATGTCAGCATTGTAGGTCCAGCCCGCATCCGGATCGGACGCGGCCAGGTTTTCCAGCCCGAACGAGCCGCCCTGCACGAAAAGCCCCGTGGTCCCGACCGGGTAGTCGAGGCCGTCGACCCCGAAACCGATACTGTCGAGCGCCAGATCGGGATTGCTCACGAAGCCCACGGCCGCCGACAGGTCGAGCCCGAAAAAGAGCGGGATATTCGCCTTGAAATTGCCCGAATAGGCGTCCTGAACCGTGTCGAAGCCGATCCCCAGCTCCTTGACCAGCAGGCCGTTCGACGGCACCGGCCCCTCGTACTTGTCCTCGTACGTGATCTCGCCGACCACGTCCCAGTCCCAGCCCGCGGCGCCCTCGGTGATCTTGAGATACCTGTCGCCGCGCTGGAAGTGGTTGCCCGCCTGCGCCTCGCCGGCCAGGTCGATGACCAGCGATTGCGCGCTGTCATTGTCGAGAAAGTCGAACCCGTTCTCGATCTCGCCGCCCCAGCCCACGGTCGCCTTGCCCATCAGGTAGGTCGTGTCCGTGTCCGCATCGTAATCGATGCCCAGATCGGAAAACCCGATGCTGATGCTCGACCCGCCCCCGAGGTCGAACTCGACCGGCTCGGGGGACCAGCGTTCGGCCCCTCCGGCAAGGCCGAACTCCAGGCCGTCCGCCCCGAACCCAAGCGACAGCGGCGCGCCCTCGGTGCTCAATGCGCTGAAGGCGGGGCCGTCGCCGGCGCTGTCGCCGAAGGCTAGGTCGGTGTCGAAGGTGATCCTGTCCGCCCCGATCGCCACGGTGTCGAACTTCAGGTCGATGAGATCGGCCACCAGCCGGTGATCGGTGGCGATATCCGCATCGCTGAAATCGCTCACCGCCGCGGTCGCCATGTCGATGGTGAACCCGCCCTGCATCAGCGGCCTGTCGGTCACCACCTGCTCGGAGAACACGTTGCCGTCGAGGGTGATCCTGCCATCCTCGATCGTGGCGACCGGGATCTCGGCCTCCCGGGGCTCAACGCGGAACAACGCCCCGGTGCCGTCCTTGCGCCCGACCGTGATCACGCTGCCCGGAGTCGAAACGTACGTGTCATTGTCGCGTTGCCAGCCAGATGACGAGGAAACCTTCAGTTTTCCTGTGTCAAAGACAGTCCAGTCAAAAGTAGAAACTTTCTCAGCGCCGGATGCATCACGCGCGGTTACACTTACCGTATAGATGCCGGGTTCCGCCGCAAGCGTACCGGCAAGAGCCTTGCCTTCAGACTGAAGCGATATTCCATCCGGAAGACTGTCAGCACTGAAGGTTGTCTCTTCGGTGAAACCTGCAGGAAACAACTCTTCAAGACCAATTTCTTGGGTTTCGCCCACAGCCGATATTTGGTCGTAATCAATATCCACCTGTTTCGGCTGTGTCAGCGACAGGAAGTCGCCTGCAAAACTGCTGGCGGTTCCAGGTTTGATGTCCAACAGAAGCCGTGTCTCGCCTGTTGTCAGATTCAGAATCCAAGGTTCACTTCCGGCATCGTCTGTGCTGCGGCGGAAGATTACGTTGCCATCGCCCATCTGAGCGGGCTCAGTCATGTCGCTGAGGGCGATTTCGTCTGACAGGAATCGAATGCTTTGCCCGCTGGGTTCGACCAGCCAGAGCTCGGTTTCCACATCCTGCCATGTCTCGCCGGATTTCTCCAGTTCGAGCAGGGTCCTACCGTCCTCGAGCACAAGAAGGTTCTCGACACCGCCCGAACCCTTTAGGCCCTCCACCAGTTTTCGTGTGCCATTGGCGGTTCCATCTGTGACCCAAAGCTCAACATCAGCTCCAAGTTCCCCAAGATAGACAGCGTTCGTGAACATCCAAACGTTATTCGGGAACGGGATCAAATCCGTGACAATACGCACATTTTCGGCGAGTTCCGTGATCGTGCCTGTGGCGTCAGCGACCCATAGAGAATAGCTGTCTGTCTTCTCGGAATAGGCCCGGAAAGCAACACGTCCATCGCCAAGTGCAAAAAAGTAACCAGCATTAAAATCAAGTCCCCAACCGTTTTCGGCAAGATCGACTGGACGAAATATACTGGTTCCTTCAACAGTACCGTCAGTTACGGCAAGTTGTTTACTTCCCCCTGAAATTGTGACAGTATCACCATCAATTTCTGTAATATTGATAACATTGGCAGTGAATAGCAGGCGGCCATCTCCGAGTCGCCCCGAATTGAGTGGCGAGTTGATTGTGTCACCAAGGTCCCACGGGTCCATTTTGATAAATCTGCCGGTTTGCTCGTAAGGCCATGGATCAATCACCGGTACAGTCGGGCGAGGATCTGAAAAACCGGGTTGATCGCGCAATTCAAAAGTGCCTTCCGGTGTTCCATCGGTCAACCATGGCCCCATGTATTCACCGCTTTCCTCGGTCGGCGAAAACAGGTGGCGCCCATCAGGCATAACCCCGATGAAATCACCGAAACCATCGCCTTCACCCGGATTGATGTCGTGCAACAGCCGGGTTCCTTCCGGCGTGCCATTCGTCCCCCAAGGTTCCAGACCATTGATCCCGTCATCAGCAGCCAAAAGCACGTTGCCGTTCGGAATCGGCTCCATCCAACTGTCGAAGGACTCCAATCCACCCGTGGGACCAGCCTGAATGTCCCCCAGCAACCTGGTACCAGCTGGGGTGCCATCGGTGATCCAGGGTTCCTCTCCATGAATACCGTCATCGGCCTTGAATACTGCTTGCCCGTTTTGCAGAGATATGAAGTTGTAAGGTCCGCTTGAAAGGGGCTGACCGGTCTCGGGATCGGACTGGGCGCGTATATCCGATACAAGATTGGTCCCGTCTGCCGTACCGTCGGTCACCCAAAGCTCACGGCCTGTAGTTGGAGAATCCGCTGCAAAAACCGCGCGGCCATCTCCCAATGGAGTTATCCAAGCAACAAAGGATGGGCTGTCCGCACTGGCGCCGAAAATAGGAACCGTGCCCGCGTCAGTCCCATCGGAGACCCAGAGTTGCCAGTTGGCGCGGAAGATCACGAGACTGTCGCTCAGAGCCGCAATGCTGCTTGCAAAGCTGCTCTCGCTCCCTGTGCTAATGTCCCGAACCATGCGGGTCCCTGCGGTGGTGCCGTCGGTCACCCAAAGTTCGTCGCCATGCACGCCGTCATCGGCCGAGAAAAAAACAACCTTGTCCATGCTCTGCTCCCAAGTGGAAAAGGCGACTCGCAACACGCTGCCGCAGCCACATATTCCAATATTGCGATGTTTTTCCGGGGCGCGTGTTGATTTGAGTCAAAATCCTGAAAAATAGACCTCTATTTGCACAGGCGCCCTGTCAGGCCCGCAGGTAACCGGTATGCAAGGCTTTCCGCATCGGAGCTGGCGGAGACGACCCCGATGACCTTGCGTGAGCCTTCCAGCATCACCGGCGCCCCGGATGTGCCCGGAGCAGGGGGCAATCGATCCGTATCAGGCCGTCCCGTGGCCGGAACATGGGTGCGACTCGTGCCGTTCGGGCGTGATGTGCGGATCGGAGATTTGCAGGATGCGGGTCATGGTGTCCTCATTTCACGCCCGCGGTCAGGAAGGCCTGCACGAACTGACGCTGGAAGATCAAGAAGCCGATCAAGAGCGGTGCGATAACCGTGACCGTGGCCGCGGAGATGACCGAGATATCTACGCCGTTCTCGGGCGCGCCGAACAGCGACAGGCCCACTGTCAGCGGCCGGGTCGAGGGGGAATTGGTCACGATCAGCGGCCAGAGGAAGTTGTTCCAGTGCGTTGCCACCGAAACCAGCGCATAGGCCAGATAGGTGGGCCGCGCAGCGGGCACATAGACCCGCCACAGCACGCCCAATGTGCCGCAGCCTTCGACGCGGGCGGCCTCGTCAAGGTCCTTGGGCACCGACTTGAAGGCCTGCCGCATCAGGAAGATGCCAAAGGCCGAAGCCATGTAGGGCGCGCCGATGCCCAGAATGCTGTCAAGCAGGCCCAGAGAGGCCGCGACCCGGTAGTTTTCGACGATCAACACCTCGGGCAGAATGAAAAGCTGCATCAGCACGAGGATGAAAAGCCCGTCGCGCCCGCGAAATTCGGTCTGGGCAAAGGCAAATCCGGCCAGTGTGCAAAGCAGGAACTGCCCTGCAAGGATCAGCGTGACCAGCATGAAGGTGTTGAGGAAATACCGTAGCCACGGTGCACCGGCCCAGGCAGTGCGGAAATTCTCAAGCGTCAGGGGCGCGGTCAGCCGGAAATTCACCGCGTCGCTGACATCGTGAAACGCGGCCCAGAATGCAAAGAGCAGCGGCGAGATCCACAGGAGGGCCAACAGGATCGCGGCGGCGGGTTCGATATAGCGGATCATCGGTAGTGCACTCGCCTGTCAAGCACGAGGAACTGAAAGGCCGCCAGCGCCCCCATCAGGGCCAGCACCAGCACGGTCATCGCCGCGGCGGATGGCCTGTCGAAATAGGCGAAGGCATTTTCCCAGATGTAATAAAGGATCAGCTTGGAACTGTCCGAAGGGCCGCCCTTGGTCAGGATGAACAGGTGGTCGATCAACTTGACCGAGTTGATCATCGCGTTGACGAGGATGAAGAGCGTGGTCGGCATCAGGAGGGGCAGCACGATCCGGCGGGTGTAGGTCCAGCGGCTTGCGCCTTCGATCTCGGCAGCCTCTTTCAAATCGGGCGGGATGGTCTGCAGCGCGGCGAGATAAAAGACCATGAAAAACCCCGCCTCCTTCCAGATCGTCACCACGCAGACCGCCCAGAGTGCCGTTTCAGGCTGTCCCAGCCAGTTGACCGGCGCAGCTCCGAACAGCGCGCCGATCTGGTTGAGAATGCCGAAGCTCGGCGTGTAGAAAAACAGCCAAAGGTTCGCCGCCGCGATCATCGGAAGCACCGTGGGCGTGAAATAGGCGGTGCGGATGAAGCTGCGTGCGGGAATTCTCGAATTGGCCCAAAGCGCCATGACCAGCGCCAGCAGCATGGAAACCGGGATGGTGACAGCCGCATAGATCAGATTGTTGCCCGCCACCTGCCAGAAGGTCGGATCGTCAAACAGGTAACGGTAGTTTTCCAGCCCCACGAATTCGGCCGGGTTGCGGCGTGTGCCACGCGACCAAAGCGACGTCACAAGCGTTGCAAGCGACGGGTAGAAGGCAAAGGTGGTCAGCATGACAAGCGCGGGGCCGAGCAAGAGCCAGCCCTGGATGGCGCGGCGTCGGCGCTCGGTCGTGAATGCCTGTGTCATGGGTCACCCCGGCTGAAATGGGGCCGGCCCGAAAACCGGCCCCATCGCTTTGCCATCATCGCCTTACTTGTAGGCACGCAACTGACGTTCGGCGCTTGCTTGCGCCTCTTCCAGGGCCTCTTGCGGGCTCTTGTCGCCGGTCAACGCCGACTGGATCGCGGCATTCAGCCCGTCGCGCACGCGCGCCGTCTCGAAGGTCGAGAACTCGGCAACCGCGTGTTCCAGTTGGTCGCGTGCCACGAGGGCGGCGGGGAAATCAGCCGTGTAGGCCCTGAGCGCCTCGGTCTCGTAAGCGGCGGGCGACACGCCCATGTAACCGGTGGCGATGGACCATTCGGCGGCCTGCTCGGGCGCGGTCATGAATTTGATGAGCTCAAGCGCGGCCTGCTTTTCTTCTTCGGTCGAGTCCTTGAAGAGGTAGAAATTGCCGCCCCCGGTGGGCGAGCCCAGACGCTCCTGCCCCGGCAGCATGGCAACACCGAAATCGAACCCGGCGTTGTTCTTGACCGCCGTAAGGTTGCCGGTGGAGTGCCACATCATCGCCGTTTCGCCTTCAAGAAAGGCTTGACGCAGCGTGCCCCATTCGACGGTGCCCTCGGGCATGATGTCATGCTCGGCGGACAAGGACTTCCAGTATTCAAGCGCCTTGACGGTATCCGGGTCTTCGAAATACGTGGTCAGCCCGTCATTCGACATCAGTTCCTGCCCGTTCTGGATCGCCAGAGCCTGGAACATCCAGTAGGGATAACCCGTCGAGGGGATCATCAGGCCGTGATGATCGTCGTTGCTCAGGGCTTTGCCCATCTCGACCAGTTCGTCCCACGTGGTCGGCGCGTTCTCCGGGTCAAGGCCCGCCTCGCGGAACATGTCCTTGTTGTAATAGGCCACGATGGTGGAGCGCTGGAACGGCACGCCCCATGTCTGGCCCTCGATCTTGCCGTTGGCCATCAGCGCGGGGTAGAAGCTGTTCAGCCATTCCTGTTCTGCCTCGGTCTCGATGACGTCCTCGAAGGGCACGATAAGGTCCTGCTCGATCAGGTCATAGGCGTCGATGGAAAACATCACGGCAAGCTGCGCCGGATCGCCGGATTCGAGAGCCGCAAGCGATTTGATGCGGGTATCGTCATAGTTGCCGGCATAGATCGCGTTGACGGTGATGTCCGGGTTTTGCGCCTCGAACTCGGCGACGATCCCATCGACCACCTCGGTCAAAGCGCCACCGACGGCGATCGGGTAATACATGGTCAGCTCGGTCTCGGCCACGGCCGGATTGACGAGCGCGGTGGAGGCCGCCAATATGGCGGATACAGCAGTGATACGGGTCATTTCGAAAGGTCCTCTTTTGCAGTTTGCGTTGAAGTGGGGGCCTTATGGCCATCCTCGGGCGCCGGATTTTGGCGAATGCGCGCCTTTGGATTCTGCTGCGGCTCCTTTTTCAGGCTTCCGGTGACGGAGTCGAAAAGGAGCCGGTTTTCCTTGGGGATGAGGACACCAACCGTCTGGCCGGGCTCGAATTGGGCCGGACCCGGCAGGATCGCGGCAAGTCCTTCCGCCGCGGGATGCCGGAGCGCCATCCGGGTTTCTCCGCCCAGATACTCGATATCGTCGATCCGCGCATCGAGATCGCCGTGGCCGGCCGGCGCAAGTGAAACGGCTTCGGGGCGCAGGCCGATGGTAATCGCACCATCCTGACCAAGCGCCGCACCGTCGATCAACGACATCGCCGGCTCACCGATAAACTGCGCAGCGAATGTGCTGGCCGGGCGCGCGTAAAGGTCCGCGGGCGCGCCGACCTGTTCGATCCGGCCATCCCGCATCAGCACGACCTTGTCAGACAGGCTCATCGCCTCGCCCTGGTCATGGGTCACATAGATTACCGTCAAGGCCAGCTTGCGCGCCAGCATCCGGATATCGCGGCGCACCGAGTGGCGAAGCTTGGCATCGAGGTTCGAAAGCGGCTCGTCCATCAGGCACAGCGGCCGCTCGGCCACTGCCGCACGGGCCAGCGCCACGCGCTGCCTTTGTCCGCCCGACAGCTCGGACGGCTTGCGCCGCTCCAGCCCCGTCAACCCCGTCATGGCAAGCACCTCGGCGAGACGGTGCGCGCGTTCCGCGCGGGCGACGCGCCGTACCTTGAGCCCGAAGATCACGTTCTCGGCCACGCTGAGATGCGGGAACAAGGCGTAAGACTGGAACACCATGGACAGGTTGCGCTGCGCGGTAGGCAGTGCCGTAACGTCACGGCCATCGATCTTGATGCGGCCCGCCTGCGGCTGCTCCAGCCCCGCGATCAGCCGCAATATCGTGGATTTGCCACAGCCCGAGGGCCCGAGAATCGACAGGAAGGCGCCTTGCCGCAGGTCGAGGCTGATGTCGCGGACACCGCCCTGCCCGTCCCATTGCCGCGTGAGGCCCTCCAGCGCCAAAAAGCTCATGTGTCCTCTCCCGCGATAATCAGCCGCTCGGCAAGCGACTCCGCCAGAGCAGCGAAAGGTGGCCCCGGCGCAGCCTCTGTCACGACATGGTCGGCCTCCTCGAGATGGCCGCCGATCGCAGGGGCGCGGCGTCCGAATTTGGAACTGTCCGCAACGAAAATGGAATGCCGCGCGTTTTCCCGTGCCTTGCGACGGATACGCACCTCGGGTGCGTGGAAATCCAGCAGGGAGCCGTCACTGTCTATTCCGGCGGCGCCGTAGATGGCGAAATCCGCCCGGTAGGTGCCGAAAAGCTCCTGTGCCAGCAATCCCAGAACATCCCGGTCAGGCAGGCGCAATTCCCCACCGGGAATGACAATCCGCACACCGGGCGCGTCCGAAAGGGCCATCGCCGCGTTGAGATTGTTGGTGATGACGGTCAGCCCCTCGCGCTCGGCCAGCGCGGCGGCAACCACGGCCGGTGTGGTGCCAATGGAGAAGAACAGCGTCACTCCGTCCGGGATCAGCCGCGCGACATGGGCCGCGATCCTCTGCTTGGCCGCGACATTCAGCGAAGTGCGTGCGGAGTAGGGCAAGTTCGAGCTGCCCTCGATGAATTCGGCCCCCCCGTGCAGGCGCCGCAGTTTTCCCTGCGCACAGAGCGCGTTTATGTCCCGGCGAACGGTATGGGCAGAGACGCGCAGTGCCTCTGCCAACTCGTCCACCATGACGCGCCCGCGGGATTGTGCCGTTTCGAGAATCGCCGACTGTCTGTTCATTCGGGGCCCCCTTCATGCTCTTATGAGCACGGACTATGACGCCCGCATGAAATCGGTGCTCACAGAAGCAATTCTTGGGTCAGTTTGTTGTGCACCTCGTGTAGTTGTCCCTAAGCGGCGGCCGGCGTCCCTTTCCGACGTGTTGCGGACAATGCGAGGCCGTTCCCGTCGTGAGGCACGGGGAGCATTTCGCGATGTCTGCCCAGACTGCATTTCTCGGATCGCTGGGAGTGGAGACCCATGCGTCGGGTCAGCGGCGGCGGGCCGGATGAGGTGAGGGCGCAGGCTGTCGCCGCGACGCCGCGCGCGAAGGCTACGGTCAATGCGGTGGCGGCGTGCTTTGCCATTCGGCTGAACCATTTGTCGTCTTGGCGACGCATGGCGAAGGACGGCGATCTCGTTTGCCGACCGACGTGCAGGCCGGAGATGACGCGGTGTTGGCGCCGCTCGTGATCCGAGACACGGAAGCTCCCGCGCCGCGGCAGAGAACACCGAAGCCCACTCCGGCGATATTGCGCAAACGCAATGACGGCCGCGACTGCGGACATAGGATGGCGCCATGAGGAAACATGTGATGCCCCGGCCGGACATAGACGACCCCGACCTGCCGCTCGCGGATCTGTTCCACGCGTGGCCGGAGGCGGCGCCGGTCTTCCTAGAAAAACGGATGCTCTGTCCGGGGTGTCCGATCGCGCCGTTTCACACCGTGATCGACGCCTGTGCCGAATACAGGCTGGACGAACAGGATTTCCGCAAGGAACTGCGCCGTGCCGCCGGATCCCCGGAAACCGATTAATCCTTTGCGCCACTCAGGAGCACAAGGCGGTGCGCGTCCGTCACGACGATGTGCTTTCGCGTCGAACGCACCAGCCCGTTCTTCTCCCATCCCGAAAGCAGGCGGCTCACGGTATGCAGCGTTGTGCCGGTCATGTCGGCGATGTTCTGGCGGGTCACGGGAAAGGCGATCTCGATACCCTCTTCGGTCTTGCGGCCGCTCTGGTTGGCCATCCGAAGCACCGCCGAGGCCACGCGCGCCTCCACCGCCTGGGTCGCCAATTCGGTCAATGTTTCCTGGATCTGACCGATCCGCTGGCCGACGGTCCTGTAGGTCTCCGTGGCAAACCCCTCGTATTCGCGCGTGAATGTGTCCCAGAGACGCACGGGCCAGGATAACGCGATGGTTTCCGCGGCAGCGATGGCGGTTGCCGGATATGTGTCACGTTGCAATGCCGGCGCGATACCGAACAGCTGTCCGGGAGATATGTGCAGGACGATGATTTCCTCTCCGTCCCGGGTGGCTTGCACCACCCGCAGGTAACCGTCCAAAAGCAGGTAAAACCGCTCGGCATCATGGCCCTCTCGGAAGATCGGCGTGCCTTCCTCGTAGCGCCGCGAACCGGCCTGATCAAGGATCTGGCGGATCTGACCACGATCAAGACGGCTGAAGGGCGGAAGGCCGGTCAGAAGGCTTTCGTCGAGTTTGGGCATCAGATGTCCGGCGGTTTGTGGAAGAGCAACGTCGAGATCGCCCGAATACAGCATATCCGCGCCGGAACAAACAACCGGATACAGAGACCGAAAGGCCGGGTGCTCCCCCCACCGCATCGGCCCGCTTCCCGAGGAGGTCCGAACATGTCGGCAAATGCAGAATATTCCGGCCCGGCCGTCTTTTCCCATGGCTTCCGGCCATTCTTCCTTGCCGCTGTCCTTTTCGGGCTGGCGGTTATCCCGGTCTGGCTGGCGGTGTGGCGCGGGGCTATGGGCCTTGGCGGCCCGTTTCTGCCGGTGGACTGGCATGTTCACGAAATGATCTTCGGCTACGGTGCGGCGGTTCTCGCTGGGTTTCTGTTCACCGCCGTCCCAAACTGGACCGGGCGGATGCCCGTCCGCGGCTGGCCGCTGGCCGTGCTTCTGGCACTCTGGGTTGCCGGACGGCTGGCGGTGGCTGGTCTGCTTTGGTTGGGGCCTGTCGGTGCCATGTTGTTCGACAGTGCCTTCCTGCTGGCGGTCGTGGGCATGGTCACGCGCGAGATCATCGCCGGCAAGAACTGGCGCAATCTCAAGGTGGCGATCCCCGTGGCGCTGCTCTTGGCGGCCAACGTGCTTTTTCACGTCGAGGCGATGACCGGGGGCATGGCCGATACCGGGCGCCGCTTCGGCACTGCGGCGCTGATCTTCCTCGTCATGCTGATCGGCGGACGGATCGTGCCAAGCTTCACCCGGAACTGGCTGACCAAGCAGGGCGCGACAAGAATGCCCGTGCCATTCAATCGCTTCGATGTGGCCTGCCTTGTGGCCGGCGCGGCGGCGATGTTGGCATGGACCGTCGTGCCGGACTCGTCTTTCGCCGGAGGGCTCTTCGGTCTCTCGGCCGTGCTGCATGGCCTGCGGCTGGCGCGCTGGCGCGGAGTTGCCACATGGCGCTCGCCGCTGCTGGTGATGCTTCATCTGGCATACGGGTTCCTGCCCGTCGGCCTTCTGGCGGCTTCACTTGCCGCGGTCGGACTGGCCGGGCCGCAGGCGGGCGCGCACCTTCTGGGAATTGGCGCGGTCGGCGGCATGACAGTGGCGGTGATGATGCGCGCCACGATAGGGCACACAGGGCGGCCGCTGGTGGCGGGGCGAACCCTCGCAACAGCTTTCGCGATGGTGGCCGTCGCGGCCGCGGTCCGTGCGGCCGGCGCCACGGGATTCGGGCCGGTGCCGGACGGGATCACGCTGGCTGCCTTGCTCTGGACGGCGGGATTTCTCCTGCTTGCATTGCGACTGGCGCCCTGGCTTGCTGCGCCCGGCGTTACACGCCGCCGGCCCAATCGCGTCACATGAGCCATTATCAGCCGGCGCGGTTCCCCGCATTTGACAAGTCAAGGACTCATACCTCACGATCCCGTGACATGTGACGTTCAAACGCCGCGTGCTGGACTCGGGTGTTGCCGTCACGCGAAAGGCGGGAACCGATGTTCCGGCGCTTGTGCCGTGAAACCCTGCTCACTTGTTGTTGAGGAACAACGTTCGATCTTCGGCTCCTGCCTAAACGGGATCAAGTTTGATCTCAAAGGGGGCCTGTGTGCTTGCCAGAATTCATATCCCTTTCCTTGTCGTAGCCCTTTGGTGCATGACCGCCATTGCTGCGACCGCCGACGAAGCAGCGGAATTGCCGCGTTTTCTGGACAAGGTGGAGGCCGGTCAGCTAGTCCCCGGTGCGGACGGTTTCGGGGCGGTCCGCGAGGACCTGCCCGTCGCCCCGGTGCTCAAGAATGGCGAGCGGGTGGCATGGGCGTTTCTGACATCCGATTTCGCCGGCACGACGGGCTATTCCGGCAAACCCATCCACGTTGTCGCCGCGATCGACCCGGATGCGGTGATGACCGGCGCCGTGCTGGTCGAGCACTCCGAGCCGATCGTGCTCGTGGGAATCCCCGAAGCCAGGATGCGCGGCGTGATCGAGGGGTATGCCGGGCTGGACCTCAAGGAGGAGGCGGCACAATCGGGCACCGCGCACGCGCTGGATATCATCTCGGGCGCGACGGTCACGGTGATGGTCATCGACGACAGCCTCGTGCGCGGCGGGCTCAAGGTCGCCCGGACTCTCGGGCTGGGCGGCCTTTCGCCCGTGGCACAGAAGGGCCCGCGCCGACAACTCAGGACGGGTGAGGGCGAAATCCGCGACTGGCAGGCCCTTGCCGGCGACGGTTCGATCCGGGGCCTGACACTCGATGTCGGTCAGGTCAACCGCGGCTTCGAGGAAAGCGGCGACACTCGTGCCGCCGAACGCCCGGAAAAGGGCGCGCCCGGAGAAACCTTCATCGACATGCGGACCGCGCTGGTCAGCGTGCCCACGATCGGGCGCAGCCTGCTGGGAGAGGCCGAATACGACAATCTTCGGGACTGGCTTGGCGAAGGCGAGCACGCGCTGCTGGTGGCAGGGCGCGGGCGGTATTCCTTCAAGGGTTCGGGCTATGTCCGTGGCGGCATTTTCGACCGTATCCAGTTGATTCAGGGCGACAGGTCGGTGCGCTTCTTCGACCGGGACCATCGCAGGTTGGGAGAAGTCGCCGCGGAGGGCTCACCGAGTTTCAGGGAACTCGATCTGTTCCGGATCCCCGCTGACAGCGGTTTCGACCCGGCCGAGCCGTGGCGCTTGCAACTACTGGTGCAGCGGGCCGTGGGCGCGATCGAGAAGACCTTCATCACCTATGACCTCGGCTATCGCCTGCCGGAGAAATACCTGATGCCCCTGGCGCCACGGCCAAGGGTGAACGCGCCGGACGAGGAAGCCGCCGCGAAGGCGGCCCTCTGGCAACGTATCTGGATGGACCGGCAGGTGGAGATTGGCGTGCTGGGCGTGATGCTCACCGTGCTGACCGGGGCGTTCTTCTTCCAGATGCAGATCACCCGCCATGAACGTTTCTATTTCTGGTTCCGCACGGGCTTCCTGACGATGACGCTCGTCTTCGTCGGCTGGTACGCCAATGCGCAGCTCTCGGTCGTCAACCTGATGGCGCTGGCCGGTGCGCTTCGCGGCGGGTTCACCTGGGATGCCTTCCTGCTCGATCCGCTGGTTTTCATTCAGTGGTTCGCCGTGGCCGCCGCCCTCATTTTCTGGGGGCGCGGGGCCTATTGCGGATGGCTCTGCCCCTTCGGCGCCCTGCAGGAACTCACCAACAGGATCGCGCGCGCCCTCAAGGTACCGCAATGGGAATTGCCATGGGGCCTGCACGAGAGGCTCTGGCCGGTGAAATACATGATCTTCCTCGGCCTCTTCGGGGTATCGCTGGCGTCGATCCCGATGGCGGAAAGGCTGGCCGAGGTGGAGCCGTTCAAGACGGCTATCGTCCTGAAGTTCATGCGCGACTGGCCCTTTGTCGTCTTCGCGGTGGCGCTTCTGGTGATCGGCCTCTTCGTGGAAAGATTCTACTGCCGTTACCTGTGCCCGCTCGGAGCGGCACTGGCGATACCTGCGCGGATGCGGATGTTCGACTGGCTCAAACGTTATCACGAGTGCGGCAGCCCCTGCCAGACCTGTGCAAACGAATGCCCCGTTCAGGCGATCCACCCCACCGGCGAGATCAATCCGAACGAATGTGTCAACTGCTTGCACTGCCAGGTGCTTTATCAATCCGAATCCAAGTGCCCGGTTGTCATCCGGCAACTGAAACGAAGGGCGCGCGATCATTCGGCCGCAAAATCAAGCGAAACCCGGATGAAAACACTGCTGACAGGAAACGAGGGAGAAAAGGAGACCTCAAATGTCTGATACAACGAAGAAGTTCAACCTGACGCGGCGTGGAATGCTGGGGGCCACCGCAACCAGCGCAATCGCCGCCACAACGGGGGCCGGTGCAGGCCTTCTTGCCGGGGCCAAACCCGCCCAAGCCGCGAACCAGTACAATCTCGCCCCCGGCGAGCTCGATGAATACTATGGTTTCTGGTCCTCGGGCCAGACGGGTGAATTGCGCATCATGGGTTTTCCGTCGATGCGTGAGCTGATGCGCGTTCCGGTCTTCAACCGGTGTTCGGCCACCGGCTGGGGCCAGACCAACGAGTCGCTCAAGGTCCTCACGGAAGGCCTCACCGAGGAAACCAAGGGCTTTCTTGCCAAGCGCGGCATGAAAACCTATGACAACGGCGATCTCCATCATCCGCACATGTCGTTCAACGACGGCACCTACGACGGTCGCTACCTGTTCATGAACGACAAGGCCAATACGCGCGTGGCGCGGATACGCTGCGACGTGATGAAATGCGACAAGATCATCGAGATCCCCAACACCGGCGACATCCACGGGCTGCGCCCGCAGAAGTTCCCGCGGACGGGCTATGTCTTCGCCAATGGCGAGCACGAGATGCCGATCGTCAACGACGGTTCGATCCTCGACGAGCCGGATGAATACGTGAACGTTTTCACGGCCATCGACGGCGACACGATGGAGATCGCCTGGCAGGTCATGGTCTCGGGCAACCTCGACAATTGTGATGCCGATTATCAGGGGAAATACGCGTTCTCGACCTCCTACAACTCGGAAATGGGGATGAACCTTGCCGAGATGACGGAAAACGAGATGGATCACTGTGTGATTTTCAACATCAAGGAGATCGAGGCCGGCATCGAGGCCGGCGACTACACCGAATACAGCGGCGTCAAGGTGATCGACGGGCGCAAGGACAGAAACAAGAAATACACCCGCTATGTCCCCATCCCCAACAGCCCGCACGGGTGCAATACCGCGCCGGACGGCAGGCACGTGATGCTCAACGGCAAACTGTCGCCGACAGTCTCGGTGATCGACGTGGAAAAGGTGGATGCGCTCTTCAACGATGATGCCGAGGAACGCTCCTGTATCGTGGCCGAACCGGAGCTTGGTCTTGGACCGCTTCACACCGCCTTCGACAACAAGGGCTTTGCCTACACGACGCTGTTCCTCGACAGTCAGATCGTGAAATGGGACATCGAGAAGGCCGTGCGCGCCTATGCAGGCGAGGACGTGGACCCGATCGTGACCAAGACCGATGTGATGTACCAGCCGGGCCACAACCACACCTCCATGGGAGAGACCAAGGAAGCAGATGGCAAGTGGCTGATCTCACTCAACAAATTCTCGAAGGACCGGTTCATCAACGTCGGCCCGCTGAAGCCCGAGAACGAACAGCTTCTCGACATCACCCAGGATGACATGCCGGTGGTCCACGACGGCCCAACATTTGCCGAACCTCATGACTGCATCATCGTGCGCCGTGACATCGTCAATCCCGTCAATGTCTGGTCGCGTGACGATCCGATGTTCGAAGAGGCCCGCAAACAGGCCGAGGCCGATGGCGTGGTGCTGGAAGACGGCCATCCGGAGCCGATCCGGGACGGCAACAGGGTGCGCGTCTACATGTGGTCCATAGCCCCCACCTTCAGCATGGAGAAGTTCACCGTGCGGCAGGGTGACGAGGTCACTGTCTATATCACCAACCTCGACGATGTGGACGACGTGTCCCATGGCTGGACGCTGTCCAACCACGGGATCGCCTTCGAGGTCGCGCCGCAGGCCACCGCCTCGGTCACCTTCACCGCCGACCGACCGGGCGTTCACTGGTTCTACTGCCAGTGGTTCTGCCACGCCCTGCACATGGAGATGCGCGGGCGGATGCTGGTCGAGCCGCGGGGATCCTGACAATGATCTGGCGCCTTGCCCGACTCCTGCTGGCCCTCGGCCTCGTCATGCCCGTCTCCGTGGCGGCGGGAACGGTTGAGGTGCCCGCGGGTGGCAGGGCGCTGGAACAGGCGCTTCACTCCGCCGGGGCGGGGGATATCCTCCGCCTCGGCCCGGGCCGCCACACCGGCGGCATTGAAATCGCGAAACCGCTCACCCTGATGTGCCGCAAGGGCGCGGAAATCCACGGAGGCGGTCAAGGCTCCGTGCTGACGGTCACGGCAAGGGCGGTGGAAATCCGCAACTGCCTGATCCGGGGGTCGGGCGATGATCACCAGAACATCGACAGCGGGGTGCGCCTGCTCAAGGGCGCCAATGACGCGAGGGTTATCGGCAACAGGCTGATCGGCAACCTTTACGGCGTGGACATCCACGGTGCCCGGAATGCGCTCGTGGCAGGTAACGTCATCGAGGGCCGGCAGGATCACCGGATGAACGACCGCGGCAACGGCGTTTATGTCTGGAATGCGCCGGGGGCCGAGGTGACCGGCAACGACATCCGCTGGGGTCGCGACGGGATCTTCGTCAACACGTCCAACGACAACACCTTCACCGGCAACCGTTTCCGCGATCTGCGATTTGCCGTGCATTACATGTACGCCAACAACTCGGAGGTGTCTGACAATCTCTCGATCGGCAATCACCTCGGCTTCGCGGTGATGTATTCCAGGGGGGTGCAGGTCCGGAACAATATTTCCATCCGCGATGGAAAGCACGGAATCATGCTGAACTACGCCAACAGCTCCGAGGTGACCGGCAACCTCGTGGTGAAAGGCAGGGAGAAGTGCCTGTTCATCTACAACGCGCACAAGAACGAGATCACAGGCAACCGCTTCGAAGGGTGTCCAACAGGTGTGCATTTCACCGCCGGATCGGAGCGCAACCGGATATACCGAAACGCCTTTCTCGGCAATCGGACGCAGGTGAAATACGTCGGCAGCAAGTGGCTTGACTGGAGCGTGGACGGAACCGGCAACTATTGGTCCGATTTCGCGGCCTATGACCTTGACGGCGACGGCCGCGCGGACGTGCCTTACCGGCCCAATGACAGCATGGATCACGTGCTCTGGACACAGCCCGCCGCCAAGCTCCTGCTCGGCGCTCCGGCCGTGCAACTGGTGAAATGGGCGCAATCCGCCTTTCCGGCGCTCCTGCCGGGCGGCGTGGTGGACACAGCACCGATGATGAAACCGGTCGAGATCGACCGGCCGCAATGGGAGAGACACCATGAGGGATGACGGAAAATGCGCCCTCGTCACCGAGGGACTGACCAAGCGCTACGGACGCCGGGAGGTTCTGAGCGACGTGTCGGTCAGCGTGGCGCCGGGAGAGCGGGTGGCACTGCTGGGCCACAACGGCGCCGGCAAGTCGACGCTGGTACGGCTGGTGCTGGGCCTACTCCGGGCGACCGCCGGTCAGATTTCGGTCAACTGTCACCGACCCGGCAGCGGCGCCGCGCGGCGGGCGACGGCCTACCTGCCCGAACAGGTGGCGTTTCACCCCGCTTTGACCGGCCGTGAACACCTCACCACCTTCGCCCGACTCGCCGGAGAGCCTTCCAGCACCGTGATGCCGCTTCTTGAGCGGGTCGGCCTCGCCGGGGCCGCCGATGCCAGGGTCGGCACCTATTCCAAGGGGATGCGCCAGCGCCTGGGGCTCGCGCAGACCCTTCTCGGCCGCCGGCGCGTGGTCTTGCTCGACGAACCCACAAGCGGACTCGACCCGGTTTCGCGGCACGACGTGTATGCTGTCGTCGACGAAATGGCCGCAAATGGTACCGCGATCCTCATTGCCAGCCACGCCCTTACCGAACTGGAAGCCCGCACCGACCGGATTGCCATTCTTCGCCAGGGGCGGCTCGTGGCGGATGACAGCCTGAAGGCCCTGAGCCGCTCCGCGGACCTTCCCACGCGCATTCATCTGACCGCTCAGGCGGGCGCGGCGGACCGGGTGCAGGCGGCGCTCGGGGGTACCCGCGTCAACGGGACGGCTCTGGAACTGCACTGCCCGGCCGATGAGAAGATGGCGCGGCTGGCTCGCATCGCCGAGATGGGAGACGCGGTGTGCGACGTGGAAATGACACCGCCCAGCCTTGAAGACCTTTACCGGCACTATTGCGGGGAGGAGCTGCGATGATCAGGCACATTCTGGCAATCGCCGCGATGGAGTTCCGCATCCAGCGGCGCAACCGGTGGCTTTTCTCGGCCACGCTGATGATGCTGCTCTTTGCCCTGGCCCTGACCTTCGCGGGGTCCGCGCCGACGGGCACGCTGGGGGTGGACCTGTTGACCGTCTCCGTGGCGTCGATGACAACGCTTGCCGTCTACCTCGCGCCCTTCCTCGCGCTGATGATCTCTTTCGACGCGATAGCGGGCGAGGCGGAGCGCGGCACACTGGGCCTGGTGCTGACCTATCCCCTGTCGCGTGGCGAGATGCTGCTTGGCAAGTTCTGCGCACACCTCTCGGTGCTTGGGATCGCGATCACGCTGGGGCTGGGCGCGGCGGGCGCGGCGGCGGCGATGAGTGGCGGCGCGGGACCGGACAGCCTGATGGCACTCGGTCGGCTCATCGCCACGGCGATCCTGCTGGGCGCTTCCTTCATGGCCCTGGGCTACGTGGCGTCGGCATTGTCCAGCACCGTCGCCGGCGCGGCCGGCCTGGCGGTGGGGCTCTGGCTGGTGATGGTCGTGCTTTATGATCTGGGCCTTCTTGGCGCGGTGGTCTTCGACGGCGGCGGGGCCTTCACGCAGCATGTTTTCCCGTGGCTTCTGGCGGCAAACCCGGCCGATGCCTTCCGCCTCTGGAACGTCTCGGGCTCCCAGGAGGTGGCGCTGATAACCGGCATGGCGGGGGCGGGGGCCGCCCTGCCCGTCTGGGCCGCGCCGGCATCACTCTTTGTCTGGCCCGTGGTCGCACTCGCGCTCGCCGCGGCCGCATTCCGGAGGACCGAACCATGAAACGCCTGTTGTTGCTTGCCGCGTTCGGATTGATCGCCTGCCAGGACGAGGAAGCCAAAGCGCCGGACCCGGTGACAATGACCCGGGAGGCGGTCAGCCATTTTTGCCTGATGCAGATCGATCAGCACCCCGGACCGAAGGCACAGATCCACATAGAGGGTTTCCCGGATCCAATATTCTTTGCACAGGTGCGGGACGCCCTTGCCTATGTGAAGGGCCCGGAACGCGATGGCGGCATCCTTGCCTTCTATGTCAGCGACATGGGTATCGCACCCAGCTGGGAAAGCCCCGGCAAGGACAACTGGATCCCCGCAGGCGGCAGCCATTTCGTCGTCGGCTCCGATGTCGCCGGCGGAATGGGCGCCCCGGAGATCGTCCCGTTTGCCGATCCGGGCGCGGCGCGGGATTTCGCAAGCCGCAAGGGCGGCCGGGTAATGCTCATGGAGGACATTCCCCCCGATACGGTGCTCGCGCCCGTCGATGTGACACTCAAGGAGGAGGCCCCGTCATGACCTTCACCCGCCGCCGTTTCCTGACCATCTCCGCCGCCGCAGCCGCAATGGCCATTCCGCAGCGCACCGCGGCCCGATCCGCTCGGGCCGTCTGGCGCGGTGTCGCCCTGGGCGCGCCGGCATCCGTGGTGCTTGCAGGCATTACCCGGGCAGAGGCACGCCCGGTCCTGGCGGCCCTCGAAGACGCCCTTCACCGGCTTGAGGGCATCTTCAGCCTTTACCGCGATCAAAGCGCCATCTCACGCCTCAACCGCGATGGCTTTTTGCACGCGCCACCGCCCGAGATGCTGGAAGTCCTGTCACTGGCCGGCGCACTGCACGACGGTTCCGACGGCGCATTCGACCCGACGGTACAGCCACTCTGGCAGACGCTGGCACATGGCGGCGACACGTCCGTCGCCCGCAAGGCGATCGGATGGGGAGGCGTTCACTTCGGTACCAGGCGAATCCGTTTTTCCCGCAGCGGCATGGCGCTCACGCTCAATGGCATCGCGCAGGGCTACATCACCGATGAAATTGCCGCACTCCTGAAACGCGAGGGGTTCCGGAATGTCCTCGTGGATATCGGCGAAATAGCGGCATGCGGGCACAATGCGCGCGACACGCCGTGGCAAGCGGGCATTTCCGGGATCGACGGCCAGGTTCTGCACCGCGTCGCGCTGAGCGATCGCGCCCTGGCCACCTCGGCCCCGGAGGGAACGGTTCTCGAAGGCGGACAGGGCCACATCCTGAATCCGGCCGGCACGGCGCCGCGCCAAGGTCTTGTCTCGGTCTCGGCCTCCAGTGCGGTCCTCGCGGACGGTCTGTCGACGGCGCTTTGCCTGCTGGACCGAAAGGCCGGCCATCGTCTGGTCGATCAATTCGGCAGCGCCAGAATCGAAGTCATGGCCTGAACGCCCACGGCCACGGCCAAGACGGCGGTTCAAGCCATGGCTTCAGCGGGCGACCATACATCGCCCAACGTGACGGCCTTTTCACCGGGCCACGCGCCGGGCAACGGGTGGCCCGTCGCGACACAAGCCCCGCCGCGGCGATGACCGGCGGCGCCAACAGGGCCGGGATTGGCCCCAACCGGAGCGGGACAAGCGGGCGCGGCCCGTCGAGTTGACAGGTCAGCCGGCCGCCAGCCCCCTCTTGTGACCCGGAGTTTCCGCACATTCGCGGATACTGAGGACCGGACGCGATAACAAACCGGATGGACAGCACTGCAATCGTGGATTGTTGAGCGGGATACCGGCGAACGCAGGCCGGCAATAACGTGCTGATACCGGGAAAACTGACCTTTCGCCCGAATGTTGCGCGAACTATAAGGACAGGCGCGCCGCGACCGGAGTCGCGGACGCCAATACATTTTCACGACGGGACGCCGACACCGATGTCATTTCTGCAAAACCTTCCCGGTCTGTTCACCTCGGACATGGCGATCGACCTGGGAACAGCGAACACGCTGGTCTATGTTAAGGGCCGCGGCGTCATCCTCTCGGAACCGTCGGTCGTTGCCTACCATGTGAAGGACGGCGTGAAGAAGGTTCTGGCGGTCGGCGAAGATGCCAAGCTGATGCTGGGCCGCACGCCGGGGAGCATCGAGGCGATCCGCCCGATGCGGGAAGGCGTGATCGCGGACTTCGACACCGCCGAGGCGATGATCAAGTATTTCATCCGCAAGGTTCACAAGCGCACCACCTTCTCGAAGCCCAAGATCATCGTTTGCGTGCCGCACGGTGCAACACCCGTCGAGAAAAGAGCGATCCGCCAGTCCGTGCTCAGCGCCGGTGCACGGCGCGCCGGCCTGATCGCCGAACCCATCGCGGCCGCTATCGGTGCCGGCATGCCGATAACCGATCCGACCGGCTCGATGGTGGTCGATATCGGCGGCGGGACGACCGAGGTGGCGGTTCTGAGCCTCGGTGACATCGTCTATGCCCGTTCGGTGCGGGTCGGTGGCGACCGCATGGACGAAGGCATCATCAGCTATCTGCGCCGTCAGCAAAATCTTCTGGTCGGCGATTCCACCGCGGAGCGGATCAAAACCTCGATCGGCACCGCTCGGATGCCCGATGACGGCCGCGGTTCGTCAATGCAGATCCGGGGCCGGGATCTGCTCAACGGGGTGCCCAAGGAAACCGAGATCAGTCAGGCACAGGTGGCCGAAGCGCTGGCAGAACCCGTACAGCAGATCTGCGAAGCGGTGATGACCGCGCTCGAGGCAACACCGCCCGATCTGGCCGCCGACATCGTCGACCGCGGCGTCATGCTGACCGGTGGCGGCGCGCTGCTGGGGGATCTGGATCTTGCACTGCGTGAACAGACCGGCCTCGCCGTCTCGATCGCCGATGAAAGCCTCAATTGCGTGGCGCTCGGAACCGGCAAGGCCCTCGAATACGAAAAGCAGCTCCGTCACGCGATTGACTACGACAGTTGAACCGCCCACCTTTTGACAGAAGGGGGTACCGTTGGCCAGAGACCGGACACAAAGCGACGATTTCACCGGCCCGCTGAAGCGGCTTTTGCTGGGTATAATAGTGATATGCCTTCTCGGCCTGTTCGTTCTTTGGCGTATCGACAGCCCGAGGGTGGAAAGGTTCCGCGCCCAGATCGTGGACCGTTTCGTGCCCGGCTTCGACTGGGCGATGGCCCCGGTCACGGGCGCGGTGAACATCCTCCGCGACTTCCAAGCCTATCAGCGCATCCACCAGCAGAACCAGGAATTGCGCCGCGAACTGCAGCAGATGAAGGCATGGAAGGAAGCGGCGCTTCAACTGGAACAGGAAAACGCCCGCTTGCTGGATCTCAACAACGTGCGGCTCGATCCGCGCCTGACTTACGTGACCGGCGTGGTCATGGCCGACAGCGGCTCGCCCTTCCGCCAGTCGGTGGTGGTGAATGTCGGCGCGCGGGACGGTATCGTCGACGGATGGGCGGCAATGGACGGTCTTGGCCTTGTCGGACGCATTTCGGGCGTGGGCGAGAACACGGCCCGCGTGATTCTGCTGACCGACAGTTCCAGCCGCATACCGGTGACGATACAGCCATCCGGGCAGCGCGCACTCGTTTCGGGAGATAACACGGCCGCACCGAGGATCGAGTTCATCGAGAACGTGGATCAGGTGCGGCCGGGCGACCGGGTGATCTCTTCGGGTGACGGAGGCGTTTTTCCGGCGGGCCTGCTGGTCGGGCAGGTAACGGAGGATCCCGGCGGCCGCCTGCGCCTGCGGCTGGCCGCGGATTACGAGCGTCTGGAATTCCTGCGCGTCCTGCGCGATTATGCGCGCCCGGACATCGGCACGGCGGGCGGGCTGGTCGTGCCCACATCCCCGCGGGAGATCGATGATCCGGTCGACAGTGACGCGAATGGGGATGCGGCGCCCGAAGAGGTGGGCGGCAATGGCTGAACGGAACCTTACCCGGCTCTGGACCATGCGGGCGATCTTTGTCGGCATATGCCTGACACTGATGTTCCTGCGCCTTCTTCCCCTTGACACGATCCCGCGCGGATGGGCGGGTCCGGACCTGATCCTGGCGATAACCTTCGTCTGGGTTCTAAGGCGCCCCGAATACGCGCCCCCCCTGCTTATCGCCGGGGTTATGCTGCTTGCCGATCTCATGTTTCAACGGCCGCCGGGGCTCTGGGCGGCGCTGGTCGTCATCGGCAGCGAAATGCTGAAGTCGCGCGCGCCGGGGCTTCGCAACCTGTCCTTCCCCGCCGAGTGGGCGACCGTCGCAACCCTGCTCGTGGCCATCGTGATCACCTACCGGCTCGTTCTCTCGCTTCTGCTTGTCGATCAGGCCCCGCTCACGCTTAACCTCATGCAGCTGTTCCTGACACTCGCTGTCTACCCGTTGGTCGTGATGCTTTCGGGCGCTGTCTTCGGGGTTCGCAAGATCAAGCCAAGTGATGCCGACGGGCTGGATCAGGGCGCATGAGGCGTCAGGGCCGCGATACCGCGCTGAGCCAGCGTCGAATTACCCGCCGGGCCCTGTTCCTGGCCGGCACGCAGGCGGCGTTCGTGGGCGCGCTGGCGCTGAGGATGCGCTTTCTTCAGGTCGAACAGGCCGACGAGTTCCGCCTTCTGGCGGACGAAAACCGCATCAACATCCGCCTCATCCCGCCTCCGCGGGGGCAGATCTATGACCGCAACGGAATCGTCATCGCCGAAAACGTGCCCAGTTACCGGATCACCATGGTGCGTGAGGACGCGGGCGATGCCGAGGAGGTAATGCGCCGCCTCGACGCGCTGATCGGTCTCGACAAGCGCGAAATGGCGCGCGCGCTGGAAGAAATGGATCGTTCCGGCATTCACCCGGTAACGCTCGCCGATCGGGTCAGTTGGACAGACATCAGCCGGGTTGCGGTCAATGCGCCCGCGCTGCCCGGTGTGACCACCGAAGTCGGTCTGACGCGGCGCTACCCGATGGGTGCGGACTTTGCGCATCTGGTGGGCTACGTTGGCCCGGTGAGCGACTATGACCTCAAGCGGATCGACGAGCCTGACCAGCTTCTTCGCATACCGCGCTTCCAGATCGGCAAGGTCGGAATCGAAGCCCGGCTGGAGGATCGGCTGCGCGGATCCGCCGGCAGCAGACGCGTGGAGGTCAATGCCAGCGGCCGCGTCATGCGCGAGATCGACAGGCAGGAAGGCGAGCCGGGCACCGACCTTCAGATCACCACCGACAGCGCACTGCAATCCTACCTTCATGCGCGGCTTGAGGGCGAGAGCGCGGCGGCGGTGGTGATCGACTGCGAAAACGGCGATGTGCTGGCCAGCGCATCGGCCCCCAGTTTCGATCCCAATCTTTTCGTGCGCGGTATTTCCGTCTCGGACTACAACGCCCTTCTGGAAAACAAGTACCGTCCGCTTCCCAACAAGGCGGTGCAGGGCATCTATCCACCCGGTTCGACATTCAAGATGGTGACTGCACTCGCAGCGCTGGAAGACGGCCAGGTCACGCCCGAGGACACTGTCTATTGCCCCGGTCATCTGGAGGTTAGCAACCGACGGTTCCACTGCTGGAAACGTGTCGGCCACGGCAACATGGATCTGCACAAGTCCCTGCGCGAAAGCTGTGACGTGTATTATTATGAAATGGCCATGCGCACCGGAATCGAGAAGATCAGCGCAATGGCGCGCCGGCTGGGGCTCGGGGTGGAGTATGATCTGCCCCTGACAAGCGTGGCCGGCGGCCTGATTCCCGACAAGGCCTGGAAACGCCGCGTGAAAGGACGCGAATGGGTCATAGGCGACAGCGCCAATTCAGCCATCGGCCAGGGATTCGTGCTGGCATCTCCCATTCAATTGGCGGTCATGTCGGCGCGTCTCGCCACCGGCCGGCAAATCACGCCCCGTATGTTGAAATCGGTCAACGGGGTTGAGCAATCGTTCGACACCGCCCCGCCGATCGGGGTGAACGAAAACCACTTGCGCGAAGTGCGCAAGGCGATGTTCGCGGTATCCAACAGCCGCCGCGGCACGGCCTATTCCAGCCGGATCATCGACGACGCCTACCGCATGGCGGGCAAGACCGGCACCAGCCAGGTGCGAAGCATCACCTCGGCGGAACGCGAGAGCGGCGTGCGCCGAAACGAGGACCTGCCCTGGAAACATCGCGATCATGCGCTCTACGTGGATTTCGCGCCCTTTGAAAAACCGCGCATTGCCGTTGCGGTTGTTGTCGAGCATGGCGGTGGCGGATCGACCGTGGCAGCCCCGATCGCGCGGGACATCACGCTTCAGGCCCTGCATGGCGGCGATCCGCCGCTTGCGGCCTATCCGGCCAAGGATCGCAACCGCATCCGCGCGCAGCAGGAACGCCTGCGCCGCGAACGGCCGGGTGACAGCCGTGATGGAAGCGATCGGGCATGAGTTATCTCGAGTATACGGTCAAGACCACGCCATCGGGTCTGCGCAAGGTGCTGTACCTCAATTGGCCGCTCGCGATTCTCGTGCTTGCCGTGGCCTGCGTGGGATTCCTCATGCTTTATTCGGTGTCGGGCGGCTCCATGCAACCGTGGGCCGAGGCACAGATGAAACGTTTTGGCTTGGGATATGCGATGATGTTTTTCGTCGCCATGATCCCGATCTATTTCTGGCGCAACATCGCGGGGCTTGCCTATGCGGTTTCCCTGTTGCTTCTTATAATGGTCGAATTCTTCGGCAGCGTCGGAATGGGGGCACAACGCTGGATCGACCTCGGTTTCATAAGGCTGCAACCTTCGGAACTCATGAAGCTTTCGCTGGTCATGGTTCTCGCGGCTTATTACGACTGGCTCCCGCTGGAGCGTACATCGCGCCCCCTGTGGGTTTTCCTGCCGGTCCTGATCACGATGATCCCGGTGCTGCTGGTGTTGCGGCAGCCCGATCTCGGAACCTCCCTGCTGCTGATTGCCACCGGGGGATTGATGATGCTTCTGGCCGGGGTTCACTGGGCCTATTTCGCGGCCGTGGCTGCGGCGGGCATCGGCCTTGTCACCGCCGTATTCCAGAGCCGCGGCACCGAGTGGCAATTGCTGGCGGATTACCAATACCGGCGTATCGATACGTTTCTCGATCCCTCCACCGATCCACTTGGCGCGGGGTATCACATCACCCAGTCAAAGATCGCGCTCGGCTCGGGGGGATGGACCGGGCGGGGCTTCATGCAGGGGACGCAATCGCGTCTCAACTTCCTTCCCGAGAAGCATACCGATTTCATCTTCACGACCCTGGCCGAGGAGTTCGGGTTCATCGGGGGCATTTCGCTGCTCGGGCTCTACACGCTCATCATCGTTTTCTGCATAGTCTCGGCATTGAACAATCGCGACCGGTTCGCCGCGCTTCTGTCGCTTGGTGTTGCGACGACCTTCTTTTTGTTCTTCGCCGTGAACATGTCCATGGTGATGGGGCTCGCGCCGGTGGTGGGCGTGCCACTCCCCCTCGTCAGCTATGGCGGATCCGCGATGCTGGTTCTGCTTCTCGGCTTTGGCCTGGTCCAGAGCGCCCATGTCCACAGACCGAGGTGACAGATGCCTTTGAACGTCCTTTTCGCGGCCCGGCATGATCGCTGGGAAAGCTATGAAACTCCGCTGAGAAACGCATTTTCCGAGGCGGGCCTGGAGGTGAACCTGGCGCAGGACATTCCGCCCGCGAAGGTGGATTACATCATCTACGCGCCAAACAGCGAGCTGCGGGATTTCCGGCCGTTCACCCGTGCCAGGGCGGTGCTCAATCTCTGGGCAGGGGTGGAGAACATCGTCGACAATCCAACCCTGGACATCCCGCTGGCACGCATGGTCGACGAGGGGCTGACCCAGGGCATGGTCGAGTGGGTGACGGGCCATGTGCTGCGCCATCACCTGGGCATGGATACCCATATTCTGGGGCTGGCCGGAGAGTGGGTGCGAGACATCCCGCCACTGGCCTCCGAAAGGCCGGTGACAGTGCTTGGTCTCGGGGAGCTCGGACGCGCCTGTGCCCGGTCCCTTGCAAGGATCGGGTTCAATGTCACCGGCTGGAGCCGGTCTGCACATGGCGTCGATGGCATCCGTTGCCTCAGCGGGCCGGAAACCCTTGCGGCCGCGCTCAACGAGGCGGAAATATGCGTTCTTCTTCTTCCGCTCACGCCGGAAACGGAAAACCTGATGGACGCCGCGCGGCTGGCCGTCCTGCCGCGCGGCGCGGTCGTGCTGAATCCCGGGCGCGGCCCGCTTGTGGACGATGACGCCTTGCTGGCGGCGCTGGATGCGGGCCAGATCGGCCACGCGACCCTTGACGTCTTCCGACAGGAACCGCTGCCGCCCGAGCATCCGTTCTGGGCGCATGACCGTATCACTGTCACGCCGCACATCGCGTCGGAAACACGGCCCTCCTCGTCCGCGCGGGTCATCGCCGAAAATATCCGGCGCGGCGAAGCCGGCGAACCGTTTTTGCACCTCGTGGACCGGGGCCTGGGCTACTGACCCACCGGCCGGTTTCCAATCATCGGATCAGGGGTGGTTTTTCCGGGTCCATGCCCGGCGCCGACGGACCTGCCGCAGCCCCGTCGGACGGCGACGGAATATCGAACCGCAGGCCATGACGCGCGAGCGTGGCGGTGATAGGCTCGTGCGCCTGAAAGAACCCGACATCAAGCGCCGCGGCCTCCACCCCCGAAAACGACAGCGCCTCGGACACCGCGCGCGCCAGGGCGGGCTGCGCATCGGCAGGGGCGCCCAGGATTCCCAGCAGGTGGCCCCGCCCTCCGTCCTCATACCGGACCCCGGCAAGATAGGCGCGCTCTGCAAGCCCCTCCATCTTTGCCAGCCGGGTATCCAGCGACACCAGAAGTTCTTCCGGCAACCCGTTGGGCGCGAACATTTCCTCGGGACGTGCCCGAAGCCTGTCGGGTTCGTCCCGAAGCATCTGCGCGAGCCAGGCCACAGCACCGGAGGGCAACAGAATCGCGGACGGAGCAACATCGGGATTGAGCGCCAGGCCCAGCCCCCGACCCCCCAGAACCTCGGCGAGCGCCCGGCCCGTCAATGAGGCATGCGGCGCGGGCGCTTGTGTGAACTGAACCAGCCTTGCCTCGGAGTCGAAGGCCAGGACATATTTTTCACCATCAATTTCAAAAGTCCGCGGCGTCACATTTTCCGTCTCCGACTCGGCCTCCAGAAGCAGGTGAAGCATCGTGCCACTCAGGTGTTCGTAGAACCGCAGGCGGGCCGTCGCATCCTCCGGGGCGGCCTGCATCCGTTCATGGGCGGCATCGAGCGGGGTGGTGTCATCCATTCATAACCTCTTGAACTCTATCGCGCATTTCCGGAAGAAGATCCCTTTCGAACCAGGGGTTTTTCTTCAGCCACCCGGTGTTGCGCCAAGACGGGTGCGGCAAGGGAAAAACCTTCGGCGCATGCGCCCGCCAGGTGCGCACGGTTTCGGTCACGGATTGCCGCGTGCCCAGGTGATAGCGATGTGCATGCGCCCCGACAACCAGCGTAAGTTCAATGTTTTCAAGGATGTCCATCACAGAGTCATGCCATGTTTCGCCACAGACGCGCGGCGGCGGAAGATCGGCGCCACGGGTATCGTAACCGGGAAAGCAGAATGCCATGGGTACGATCGCAACCCGGGATTTATCATAGAATTCACGCTCACTCAGCCCCATCCATGCACGCAGACGACGGCCCGACGGATCGTCGAATGGCCGTCCCGAGGCGTGCACGCGCAAGCCCGGCGCCTGCCCTGCCACAAGCACCCGCGCAGACGGGTGCAACCACACCACCGGGCGGGGTTCATGCGCCGTTTCGGTGACGGCGAAACGCGCGGCGCAGAGCCGGCAGGAACGGATCTGATTGACGAGGTCGGACATGCTGCAATGACCAATGTAGTATTTTTAAGCACTCGTTTCGAAGATTATCCACTGAATTTTCAGGTTAAATTAGACAGAGCCGCTTTTCCATCAAACTGCAACAGGCCGGCCTTTGGCAGGCACGGAAATGGCACGCGCATCAAATCGCCACTTGCACGCCCGACTAAATTTTCATATTTCTAGAATCATGAAAATGACAGAACCGCAGAACGACCCTGATATCGCCTTCGCGGCCTCCACCTTCGCCGCGCTTGGCAGCGAGCAGCGTCTGGCAGTCCTGCGCAGCCTCGTGCGGGCCGGTCCTGGGGGCCTGAGCATCGGTGACCTGGGCGCACGCGCAGGCGTGACCGGTTCGACCCTGACCCATCACGTGAAGATCCTCGCGCAGGCCGGGCTCGTCACGCAGGAACGACGCGGGCGCAGCGTGATCTGCGCGGCCGTGGCCTATGACGAACTGCGGCACCTGTCGGAATTCCTTTTGCGTGAATGCTGCGCCGATACCGATGTCCCGGGAAAGGACCACGATCATGGCTGACATCTCGCTTCCCGCGCCGCGGGCTCTCTGGAACAGGATCGACAAGGCCTGGCTGGCACTGGTTCTGATCCTTGTGGCCGTGGCCCTGCTGGACCGCGCGCAGTTCGTGCCCACCGTCCTCTTCACCACGGGCGCACTGGCAAACACCGCGCCCTTCATCCTTTTCGCGGTTCTGGCGGTGGCCTACATGAAGGCCACCGGCGCCGAGACGCTTCTGGCCAAGGCCTTCGAAGGGCGGCAGGCACGTATGATCCTGCTTGCGGCGCTCCTCGGCGGGCTGTCTCCGTTCTGCTCCTGCGAGGTCATACCTTTCATCGCGGCGATGCTGGCGCTTGGTGCCCCGCTCGGCGCAGTGATGGCCTTCTGGCTGGCCTCGCCCCTGATGGACCCGGCGATGTTCCTGATCACCTCCGGCACGCTGGGCTGGGATTTCGCCATCGCCAAGACATTTGCCGCCGTCGGGATCGGCCTTTTCGGCGGGTTCGCCACGATGCTGGCAGCGCGCAGCGTGGTCTTTGCCGATCCGCTGCGCGAGAAGCCGCAGGTCGGCGGCTGCTGCGGGGTGAAGAAACCCTTCGAGGGCCGCCCGCAATGGCGGTTCTGGCAAGAGGCGCCACGGCGGGACGCGTTCCGTGCCAGCGCGCTGGAAAACGGGGCCTTCCTGCTCAAGTGGCTGGCGCTGGCCTATGTGATCGAGGCCCTGATGCTGGAATACATTCCCGCCGATGCGGTTGCCGGCGTGCTGGGGGGCAACGGGATCATGCCCATCATTCTCGGGGCCTTCGTGGGCGCCCCGGCATATCTCAACGGCTATGCCGCGGTGCCGCTTGTGGATGCGCTTCTGGCCCAGGGGATGAGCGACGGGGCTGCGATGAGTTTCGTCATCGCCGGCGGCGTGAGTTGCATCCCCGCGGCAATCGCGGTCTGGGCGCTTGTCAAGCCGCGTGTCTTCGCGGCCTATCTGGGCTTCGCGGTTATCGGTGCGGTTCTGGCCGGTCTGGCATGGCAGACGATGGCCTGAACCCGGATGCGCCACGCCGCACACCCGGGACTGGCCGTTGATTTGCGTCGCTTTGTCCTTTTCATGGCATAATTCTGCCCCGAATTCTTGTATTATGACCATGTGATCGGCCATAATGGGGTCGGTCGCGGTTAATGCCGTCTCAATCAAGCCCCGATAAAGAGGGTTGGCCGGAGCAGTACCGGAAGCACTCGATGCTAGAATTCGACAATGTCAGCAAGTCCTTCTGGACGGGCACGCAGCGCAAGGTGATCCTCGACCGGGTTTCCTTCCGGGTGGAGCTTGGGCGCAGCATGGGCATTCTGGCCCCCAACGGCACCGGCAAGACGACGTTGATCAACATGATGGCCGGGCTTGAAAAACCCGACGAGGGAGAGATCCGTCGCGGCTGCAGGATCAGCTTTCCGCTGGGGTTCATGGGCGGGGTTGTCAGCCGTATCTCGGCGATGGAAAACAGCCGTTACATCGCCCGTCTCTACGGGCTTGACCCTGACTACATCGAGGCGTTCTGCCGCTGGCTGTGCAACCTCGGCGAATATTTCGATCAGCCCCTGGGCACGTACTCAACGGGAATGAAGGCGAGGTTCACATTTGCGCTTATGCTGGCGCTGGATTTTGATATATACCTCATCGACGAAGGCATGCCCAGTTCGACGGATGTTGAGTTCAACAGAAAGGCCGGGGAGATCCTCAGGGAAAGGCTCAGTACCACGACCGTCGTGATCGTGTCGCATCAGCCGCAGACACTGGAGAAATTCGCCACCGAGGCGGCCGTTCTGATGGGCGGACAGCTCTATATGTTCGATACGCTGGAAGAGGCAAAGCAACTTTATGACTATGAAACCCAAGGCTAGGAAATTCCGTATCCGCCGGAGCGCGCCACAGAAGGGCGCGGCGTTCGAGGGCGGCGACGGACGCGCGCCGCGGGACGAGGCCCGGGAACGGGCACATGAAGATCAACAGCCCGCAAAAGCGCGCCCCCCCGACCAGGAGCGGGAACGGTCCGCGGCAACGGGAACCCAGATCGCCCGGGCATCCGCCGGCGAGCGTCCGCGAACACATGAGGGACAGGTCAGCACATCGCGGGAAATGGCGGCCTCGCAGGACATCAGCCAGATCCGCCGCGAGGGGCTCACCGGCCGCCAGCTGCGGATGGCACGCCGTATCGCGCAGAAGCACGGGCTTGCGCCGACATCGGATTTCGACGCGGTGCGCCTTCTCAGGGCGCGCGGGATCGACCCGTTCCAGCGCTCCAGCATGCTGGAGCTGGTAAGCTCGGACGACAGCGGTTCGGAACAGACGGAAAACCATGACAGGGTGCAGCTTCCCCAAACGGTGCAACCCGCCACGACGCAGCTTCCCTCCACCGAGGTCAGCCCCGCGGAACGGCGCAGCGAAGAGATCATGCGCATCCAGCGCGACATCGGGCGCCGGCGCCGGCGCAAGCTGGCGCTGCTGTTCGCGCGGCTTGCCGCCTTCGTGTTCCTGCCCACCCTGGTGGCGGGATATTACTACTACGTGGCCGCGACGCCGATGTATTCCACCAAGTCCGAATTCCTGATCCTCGTGGCAGATGGCGGGGGCGGCGCGGGGGGTGGCAAGCTGGGCGGTCTGCTGCCCAGCCAGTTCGCCACCGGCCAGGACGCGATCGCAACGCAGTCGTATCTGACCTCGAAGGATGCGATGCTGCGTCTCAACCGGGACGAGGGGTTCAGAGCCCATTTCAGCCAGCCCTGGATCGACCCGATCCAGCGGCTCGATCCGGATGCCAGCACCGAGGACGTCTACAGCCTGTACAAGAAATACGTCAAGCTGGGCTACGACCCGACCGAGGGCGTGCTGCGCATGGAGGTCTCGACCGCCGACCCCGAAGTCAGCCGGCGGTTTTCCGAGAAGCTGATCGAATATGCCGAGGAGCGTGTTGACCAGCTCAGTCAACGCAAGCGCGAGGACGCCGTAAAGACCGCGGTCGCAAGTCTTGAGGAGGCCAAGGAAGCGCGGCGCGAGGCCCAGAGGCGGATGGTCGAACTGCAGGAGCAGAGCGTCCTCGATCCCGAGGGCGAGATCGCCAACATCCGCCAGCTGATCGGCAACGTCGAACTTCAGCTTCAGGAAAAACAGCTTGCGCTTCAAACGCAGCTCAACAATTCGCGCCCCAACCAAGCCAAGGTGGAGGCGCTCCGCAGCGAGGTCGAAGTCCTGCAACGCGAACTGGACAAGCAGAATGACCGTCTCACACAAGCCACCGAAGGCAAGGATTCCCTGGCCTCGCAATCCGCCGCGATCCAGATGGCGCAGGCCGATCTGGCCACCGCCGACCTGATCCTGCAATCGGCACTAGAAAACAAGCGCGCCAGCGAGGTGGAGGCCAACAAGCAGGTGCGTTACCTGACCGTCAGCGTCAAGCCCGTCGCGTCCGAGGATCCATCCTACCCGAGGTCTTTCGAGAACACGATGCTGGCCTTCCTGATCTTCGCGGGCATCTACCTGATGGTGTCGCTGACCGCCTCCATCCTGCGCGAACAGGTCTCGTCCTAGGATGCGGGTCGTTGATGTTTCCGGCCTGGCGATCGGCAATGACCGCCCGCTCACCCTGATCGCGGGGCCCTGCCAGCTGGAAAGCGCGGATCACGCACAGATGATCGCCGGATGCCTGAAGGAAGCCTGCGCCGCTTCCGGGGCGCAACTGATCTTCAAGGGCTCTTTCGACAAGGCGAACCGCTCGTCCGTGTCGGGGGAACGCGGCCTCGGCATGGAGGCCGGGCTCAGGGTGATGGAGGGGGTGCGCGATGCGCTCGGCCTGCCCGTGCTCACCGATGTGCACCTGCCCGACCAATGTGCCGAAGCGGCGGCGGTGGTGGACGTTCTCCAGATCCCGGCGTTCCTGTGCCGGCAGACCGATCTTCTGCTCGCCGCCGGCGCGACGGGCGCGGCGATCAATGTCAAGAAGGGGCAATTCCTGGCACCCTGGGACATGACGCATGTCACCGCAAAAATCGAGAGCACCGGAAATACCCGCATCCTGCTGACCGAACGCGGCACGTCCTTCGGCTACAACACGCTTGTCGCGGACATGCGCGCCCTGCCGCAGATGGCCGCCAGCGGCTACCCCGTGGTGATGGACGCCACTCATTCCGTACAGCAACCCGGGGGCCTTGGCGGGCGCAGCGGCGGGCAGCGCGAATTCGCCCCGGTGATGGCCCGCGCGGCCGTCAGCCTCGGGATCGCGGCGGTGTTCATCGAAACCCACGAAGACCCCGACCGCGCGCCGTCGGACGGGCCCAACATGATCGCGCTCAAGCGGATGCCGGACCTGATCGACAGCCTGATGCGCTTCGACGCGCTGGCCAAGCAGGAGCCCCTGCGCCTTTGACCCGCCCACCGAGCCGCGCGACGAACACCATAAGAGAGGCCCGCCCGTGACCAAGCCACTGCCCGATGTGAGTCCCAACACCTGGGAATTCCTGCGCGACCCGATGATCGCACCCACGGGCTTTCGCGAATACGATGCGCGGTGGAAATATCCCGACGGCATAAACCTGCCCGGAATCACCGCCCTCGGGATGGGGCTGGGCACACAGATGCATGCGCGCGGCATCGACCCGGTGATCGCGGTCGGCAACGATTACCGCGACTATTCGCTGAGCATCAAGAATGCCCTGATCCTGGGACTGATGCGCGCCGGAATCGCGGTGCGCGACATCGGCCCCTGCCTCAGCCCGATGGCCTATTTCGCGCAGTTCCACCTTGATGCGCCGGCCGTCGCGATGGTCACGGCCAGCCACAATCCCAATGGCTGGACGGGGGTCAAGATGGGGTTCGACCGCCCGCTTACCCACGGCCCCGACGAGATGGCGGAACTGCGCGACATAGTCCTCGAAGGGCGCGGTGCGGACCGCCCCGGCGGCAGCTACGAATTCGTCGCGGGCGTACGCGAGGCCTATCTTGATGATCTGGCGGGTGATTTCCGAATGACCCGGCCGCTCAAGGTGGTCTGCGCCACAGGCAATGGCACCGCGGGCGCCTTTGCGCCAGAGTTGCTGCGTCGCATCGGCGTCGAGGTGGTCGAAAGCCACAATGCCCTCGATTACACCTTCCCCAACTACAACCCCAACCCCGAGGCCATGGAAATGCTGCACGACATGGCCGATGCGGTGCGCCGGGCCGGTGCGGACCTCGCTCTGGGCTTCGATGGTGACGGTGACCGCTGCGGCGTGGTCGACGACACGGGCGAGGAGATCTTTGCCGACAAGGTGGGCGTGATCCTGGCCCGGGACCTCAGCCGCCTGCACCCCGGCGCCACCTTCGTGGCGGATGTCAAATCGACCGGGCTGTTCGCCTCCGATCCCGAACTGCGCGCCAATGGCGCCACCGCAGATTACTGGAAAACCGGGCATTCGCACATGAAACGCCGGGTCAGGGATCTTGGCGCGCTCGCGGGGTTCGAGAAGTCGGGCCACTACTTCCTCTCCCATCCCGTCGGGCGTGGCTATGATTGCGGAATGCGGGTGGCCGTCGAGATCTGCAAGCTGCTGGATCGGCACCCGGAAAAGTCGATGTCGGATCTGCGCCGCGCCCTGCCGCACACATGGGCCACCCCGACCATGTCACCCCATTGCCCCGACGAGGAAAAATACGCGGTGCTGGACCGGATCGTTGAAAGGCTCTCCGCCATGGCCGACGCCGGCACGCACATCGCCGGCCGCCCCGTCCGGCAGGTCGTGACCGTGAACGGCGCTCGGGTGATCCTGGACAACGGGTCATGGGGGCTGGTCCGGGCCAGTTCCAACACCCCCAACCTGGTCGTGGTTTGCGAAAGCGGCGAGAGCGAGGAGGAGATGCGCGCCATCTTCGCCGGACTCGATGCGGTGATCCGTACCGAACCCTCGGTGGGTGATTACGACCAGACGATATGAGCATGACCGCCCGCACACCGGCCGGCGGCGTTTCGTGTCTGGCGCGCGCCCCGGCCCACGGCTAGGGTCATCGCATGACCGAAACCGCTCTCCGTTTCTCCCATGACCAGGCCGAGGCCCATGACCGCGTCGCGGAAGCATTGCGGCAGACGGGCATCGACATCGACACCGGCGTGCTCACTCCCCCGCGCGAGGGGCGCAGCGGCGTTTTCGCGGTGGTTGGCAAGGCCGGGTCCGGCAAGACCATGCTTCTGGCCGCACTCTGCCGCGCGCTCGAGGAGGCAGGGGTTGAACTGGTCTCGGGCGACCACGAGGGCCGGGCACGCCGCGACCGGCGCAGCCTCGCCGTGCTGGCGCCCACCAACAAGGCTGCCAGCGTCCTGCGGTTGCGGGGGGTGCCCGCCACCACCATTCACCGCATCCTCTACACACCTGTCTACGACCCCGAATACGAACGCCTCGCCGAATGGCTGGCCGGCCAGGGCGATCGCCCTGCCGAGGCCGCGGGCCTCAGCGAACAGGCCCTCGACCGGGCGCTTGCCTTCTACCGGTCCAACCGGTCGATCCCGGGCGCCCTGGCGGCGGCGGGACTGCGCGGATCGGATTTCATCACCGGCTGGAAACGCCGCGAGTCGCCGCTTGACGTCGGCTTTGTGGACGAGGCCAGCATGCTCGACGACAAGCAGTTCGAGGACCTGCAGGAGATCTTCCCCTCGCTGCTTCTCTTCGGAGATCCGGCACAGCTTCCCCCGGTGAAATCGGGCAGCGGCGGCATGGTTTTCGACGGGCTGCCCGAGACCCGCAAGCTCACACTGCGGCGCATCCACCGTCAGGACGCCGACAACCCGATCCTTGATCTGGCCCATGCCCTGGCAGATCCGGCGCTGGACTTTAACGATTTCGAACGCATGATCGAACAGACGGCACAGCGCGACGACCGGGTGCGCTGGTCCGGCCGGGTCGAAGTGGACCTGATGGCACGCTCCCCGGTGCTGGTGTGGCGCAACGCCACCCGCATCCGCCTGATCAACGCCTTTCGCCGCGTCCATGATGCTCCCGAAACGGCGCTGCTGCCGGGCGAACCACTGGTCTGCGACGGGATCGAACTGCCGCTGCGGCATCGCAGGAAACGCCTCGACCTGGAGGCGCGCGGCCTGATCAAGGGCGCCCAGGTGATCTATCTCGGGCCGGGCAGGAAACCCGGCTTCTCGCGGCTTCACGTCATCGGGGCCGAGGATCCGCAGGTCGGTGCGGCCAGCATCGTGAAGATCGAGAAACCCGACGAGGAAGAGCCGTTCATCCCCTTCGCCGCCAACATGGGTGCCACGTTCCTGCATGGCGCGGCGGTGACGATCCACAAGGCGCAAGGCAGCCAGTGGCGCGATGTGCAGGTCTTCGCCCCCGATCTGTGGGCCGCGGCGCGGATGGGCCGCAACGAGGCCGGTCAGCCGCTCTGGAAACGCCTCGCCTATGTCGCCATCACCCGCGCCGAGGAACGCCTGCACTGGGTGGTGCGCAACCGGCTGTCGAAACCGCTCGCGCCGTTGCGCACCGATGACCTGAAGGCCGGGCCGGCGCCTCTGGAACTGGAGGCCGGGTCATGAAATCCGTCATCGTCACGGGCGCGAGTTCGGGCATCGGCCACGCAACCGCCACCGCCTTTCTCGACGCCGGCTGGCGCGTGGGCCTGATCGCACGGCGCGCCGAACCGCTCGTGGCCCTGGCAGAGCGGTTCGCGGGCGCGCATCCCCTGCCCTGCGACGTGACCGACGCGGACGCGGTGGCAGCCGCCTTCGAGCGCTTCGAGGTCATCGCCGGGAGGCTGGACGCGCTCTTCAACAATGCCGGGATGTTCGGACCCTCGGCCACACCCGATGCCGTCACGGTCGAGGAGTTCGACGAGGTCATGGCGGTCAATCTGCGGGGCATGTTCATCGCTGCCCGCCTGGCCTTCGCAAGGATGCGCTCGCAGGCCCCGCAGGGCGGACGGATCATCATGAACGGCTCGCTCTCGGCCCACAGCCCCCGGCCCGGTTCGATATGCTACACCACCTCGAAACATGCGATCACCGGCATGACACGCAGCCTGTCCCTCGATGGGCGGCCCTTCGGGATCGCCTGCGGGCAGATCGACGTCGGCAATGCCGAAAGCGAACTGGTCGCGGCCCTGAAGAAGGACCGGCCCGACATGCCCACCATGGACGTGCAGGACGTGGCACGTTCGGTCCTGCACATGGCCGCCATGCCCGCCGAGGCGAACGTGCAGTTCATGACGGTGATGGCCACCGGCATGCCGTATATCGGGCGCGGGTAGCAGCGTCCGCGAGGGGCCTTTTCATCTTTCCCAAGTACTCCCGCCGGAGGCACCCGAGGAGGCCGCCGGAGGCGGGTGACGAGACAAGCCTGCGCGCGCCCCCGGCGCGCTCATCCGGGAAATTGCCGGCCGGGGGAACGGGCGGTCAGCCCCGCCGCAACAACTGGAAAACAGCGGATGCGCCCCACCCCGCGGCGATCGCGATGGCCAGGGACATCAGCCCGTAGAGCAGCGGCTGTTCCCGTGACAGAACGAAAAGCCACCGCTCCAGCCCCACCTTGCGCACGTCGATCACGGTTTCATATTCGGATACCACCTGTCCACCGCGGGTCAGGAAGATGCGTGTCGCGTAGTCGCCCTCGGTCAGGTTCGCCGGCAGGTCGATAGAGGTCCGGAACAAGGTCTGTTCATCCAGCGCCACGCCGCCTTCCAGCATCTGGTAGGCACCTTCGCGCATGCGGATGCGGATCAGCGCATCGGTGAAATTCTCCGCGTCCAGAACCCCGGTCCCGACGGACCGGATCGCCTTGGGAATGGTGATCCGGTGGCGGAGGTCCTCGACCCGCGACAGCACGTCCTCCAGAGGTCCGCTCGTGGCAACGGCGTAAAAGCTTGGCGCGGCGTCGACCTCCACCGCCTCGGTGTTGACCCAGATGCCGAAGCGGCGCTCCTTGCGCCTCACGGTGGCGGGTCGTGACGGCCCGGCGATGGCCACGACGACCTCGAGCGGCATTTCGGGGATTGCCGTCTCGCGCTTGACGGCCCCGAAAACCAGGATGTTGGAACCATCGAAATTCGCGGTGATCGCCACCTTGTCGCGGCTCAGGCCCAGCACGACCTCCTCGGCGCGTCCCGGCAGGGCCGCAAGGCAAAGCAGAAGAACCAGCCGCCAGGCCATCAGTGCCCCCCGCCCGCGGTTCCGATCGAATAGAGTTCCGAGGGTTGCAGCAGCAGGTCCATCGCCAGCTTGCCGCAGACCGCCAGCACCATCACCGCCAGCGCGATGCGCAACTGCTCGGCCTGCATGCGGGTGCCGATCCTGGTGCCGATCTGCGCCCCGATGACCCCGCCCACCAACAGCAGCACCGCGAGCGCGATATCGACGGTGAAGTTGGTCGTGGCGTGCAACAGCGTCGTGAAGGCGGTGACGAAGATGATCTGGAAAAGCGACGTCCCGACCACCACCTTCGTCGGCATGCCCAGCAGGTAGATCATCGCCGGCACCATGATGAACCCGCCCCCGACGCCCATTATGGCGGCGAGGATACCCACCGCGACCCCCACCAGAAGCGGCGGGATCACGCTGATGTAAAGCCCCGAAGTGCGGAACCTCATCTTGAAGGGAAGCCCGTGAACCCAGCCGTGTTTCTTGCGTCTTGGCGCTTTGCCCGAACGGGTGTTGCGGATCGCGCGCAGGCTCTCGAAGAACATCATGCCGCCGATGATTCCAAGGAACACGACGTAGCAGAGCCGCACCAGAAGATCGACCTGGCCCATCGACTTGAGGTAGTTGAATACCACCACACCCAAAGCCGCACCCACCAGCCCGCCGATCAGAAGCACCGTTCCCATGCGCAGATCGACCGTCTTGCGGCGCAGATGGGCCAGCACCCCGGAAAAGGAGGAGGCGACGATCTGGTTGGCTTCGGTCGCCACGGCCACCGCCGGCGGTATGCCGATGAAGAAAAGAAGCGGCGTCATCAGAAATCCGCCGCCGACCCCGAACATGCCCGACAATACACCCACCAGCCCGCCCAGCCCCAGCAGCAGGAAGGCGTTCACCGAAACCTCGGCTATGGGCAGGTATATTTGCATGGCCTCTCCTAGCGCCGCAGGCGGTCTCAATGCAAGGCACGCGAGGGGCCGAAACGCCGCAGGCCCGATCAAATCCGCGGATCTGGCCCTATCCGCGTGCCCCCTCCGGGTTCAGCGTTCCTTCACATAGGGTTCGCCGCCGGCACGCGGCGGGATCGCCTTGCCGACAAATCCGGCCAGGATCACCACGGTCAGGACATAGGGCAGCGCGTCCATCACCTGCACCGGAATCACCACACCGCCAAGATCGATGTTCTGGTACCGCACCGCGACCGCCTGCAGCAGGCCGAACAGAAGTGTGGCGCCAAGTGCGTGCCACGGTCGCCACTTGGCAAAGATCAGCGCCGCCAGCGCGATGTAGCCGCGCCCGGCGGTCATGTCCTTGACGAAGCCCGCCTGCAAACCGGTGGCCAGATAAGCCCCCGCGATCCCGCACAACACCCCGCAGATCACCACGGCGCCGTAGCGCATGCCCACCACCGAGATGCCGGCCGTATCCACGGCCGCCGGGTTTTCACCCACCGCGCGCAGGCGCAGGCCGAAGCGCGTGCGCCACAGCACCCACCAGGTCAACGGCACACAGGCAAGTGCCAGGTAGACAAGGATCGTGTGCCCCGAGACCAGTTCGGAATAGATCGGGCCCAGCACCGGCACCGGCGCCAGTGTCTCGGCCAGCGGCAGGGTCACCGGCTCGAACCGCGCCCCCCCGATCAGCGACGGCGTGCGCCCGCCCTCGCGGAACCAGGCCTGCGCGATCAGCACCGTCAAGCCCGCGGCAAGGAAATTGATCGCCACCGCGGAGATGAGCTGATTGCCGCGAAAGGTGATCGAGGCCAACCCGTGCAGTACGCTCAGCAGGACCGAGGCTGCGATCCCCGCCAACAGGCCGATCCAGACCGATCCGGTGAAAAACGCCACCGAAGCGGACAGGAAGGCGGCCATCAGCATCTTGCCTTCAAGCCCGATATCGAAGATGCCCGCGCGCTCGCTGAAGAGCCCGGCGAGACAGGCCAGCAGCAGTGGCGTGGCCAGCCGCACGGTGCTGTCGAGGACCTGAAGCAGGGTGAGGAAATCCATCAATCCCCCTCCCTGCCGGTCGCCAGCGGGCCATGCCGCCGCCCGGTCATGCCTCGCGCCCTTTTCGGAGCGCCGCGAAAACCATGGCCAACGGTCTGCGCACCATGTTGTCCAGCGCCCCGGTGAAGAGGATCACCAGCGCCTGGATCACCACGATCAGCTCGCGCGGGATGTCCGTCCACAGCGCCAGCTCGGCGCCCCCCTGGAAGAGGAACCCGAACAGGATTGCCGCCAGCAGCACCCCGAACGGGTGGTTGCGCCCCATCAGCGCCACGGCGATGCCGATGAACCCCGCGCCCTCGGTCGCGTTCATGACCAGCCGTTCGGCCTCGCCCATCACGTTGTTGATCGCCATGCCGCCCGCCAGCGCGCCCGAGATCACCATGGTGATCACGATGGTCCGCGCCGGGCCGATCCCGGCATAGCGCGCCCCGGTCTCGGAATGGCCCAGGGCGCGGATCTCGTAGCCCAGCCGGGTGCGCCAGATCAGCAACCAGACAAGCACGCAGGCCAGGAGCCCCACCAGAAGGCTGACATTGGCCGGCGCCCCCTTCGAGAAGGCGATGCCGAGCGGCGCCAGCAGGTCATGCAGCGTGGGCAGGTGGGTGGCGGTGGGAAACTTGGGCGTCGCCGGGTCCATCGCCCCCACCGGGCGCATCAGGTTCACCAGCAGGTAATTGAGCAGCGCCGCGGCAATGAAGTTGAACATGATCGTGGTGATCACGATGTGGCTGCCCCGCCTTGCCTGAAGCCAACCGGGAACGAGCGCCCAAAGCGCCCCGAAAAGCGCCGCGCCGGCGGTGGCGGCGATCAGCGCCAGGCTCCAGTGCGGCAGCGGCAGGTGCAGACAGACAAGCGCCACGCCCAGCCCCCCCAGCATCGCCTGCCCCTCGCCGCCGATGTTGAACATCCGCGCATGAAAGGCGACCGACACCGCCAACCCGGTGAAAATGAAATTCGTCGCGTAATAAAGGGTGTAGCCCCAGCCATAGGTCGAACCGAGCGCGCCGGTGATCATCAATTGCACAGCCGCCACCGGATCCTCACCGATGGCCAGGATCACCAGCGCCGAAAGCACGGCCGCCAGCACCAGGCTGACCAGCGGGATGAGCACGATATCGGCCCAGCGGGGCAGCCTATCCATGGCTCTTCTCCACCGCCTCTGCCTGCGCGAACTGCGCGTCCTCCACGGCCTGCCACGCGGGTTTGTCAGGGGTGCCCTCGATCCCCGCCATGAGCAGGCCCAGTTCCCCCTCGTCGGTTTCGCCGGGCAGGCGTTCGCCCATGATGCGGCCATCGAAGATCACGGCGATCCGGTCCGAAAGCGACATGATCTCGTCCAGTTCCACACTGACCAGGAGGATCGCCTTGCCGGCATCGCGCAGGCGGACGATCTGGCTGTGGATGAATTCGATCGCGCCGATATCCACACCGCGCGTCGGCTGTCCGACCAGAAGGATTTCCGGGTCGCGCCGCATTTCCCGGGCCAGCACGATCTTTTGCTGGTTGCCGCCCGAGAAATTGCGCGCCGCCAGACGGGCATCGGGCGGGCGCACGTCGTATTCCTGCATGGCGACACCGGCGTCGCGGGCGATGGCGGCGTTCTGCATCAACGGTCCGCGGCGCAACGCGGGGTCATGATGATAGCCGAAGATCATGTTTTCCCAGGCCTGGAACTGCATGATCAACCCTTCGCGCTGCCGGTCCTCCGGAACATGGGCGATTCCGGCCGCGCGCCGCGCCTGCCCGTCGGCGGCCCGGCCCGTCAACGCAAGATCGCGGCCATTCACCCGCAACCGCCCGGTGGCATCGCGCATCCCGCCCAGAACCTCCAGCAATTCGGATTGCCCGTTGCCCGCGACCCCGGCAAGGCCGAGGATCTCGCCCGCACGCAGCGTCAGGTCGATGCCTCGCAGCCGTTCGACCCCCTGCCCGTCGATCACCGAAAGCCCTTCGGCCTCCAGCGCCGCCTTGCCGGGGGTGGCCGGGGTCTTGTCGACCCGCAGCAGCACCTTGCGCCCGACCATCAGCTCGGCCAGTTGCGCGGGGTCTGTCTCGGCAGTGGGCAGGGTCGCCGTCATCTCGCCGCGGCGCATGACGCTCACAGTGTCGGTGATCTCCATGATCTCGCGCAGCTTGTGGGTGATCAGGATGATGGTCTTGCCCTCGTTCCTGAGCCGGTCGAGGATGCGGAAAAGCTGATCGGCCTCGGCCGGGGTCAGAACGCCTGTGGGCTCGTCGAGGATCAGGATCCCGGCCTCGCGGTAAAGCGCCTTGAGGATCTCGACCCGCTGCTGCATGCCCACGCCGATATCCTGGATCAGGGCATCGGGCTTGACGTGCAGCTCGTATTCATCCGCCAGCGCCTGGAGGCTGGCGCGCGCGCGGGCAAGGCTGGGCCGCAGGCGGGCGCCGTCCTCGGCCCCAAGTACCACGTTTTCCAGCACCGTGAAGGTCTCCACCAGCTTGAAATGCTGGAACACCATACCGATACCGGCGGCGATGGCGGCCTGGCTGTCGGGAATATCGGCAGGCGTGCCGCCGATGAAAATCTCGCCCGCGTCGGCGCGGTAGAAACCATAGAGGATCGACATCAGGGTGGATTTCCCGGCCCCGTTCTCGCCGATGATCCCGTGGATCGTGCCCGGCGCGACGGACAGCGATATGTCCCGGTTTGCCCGCACCGGCCCGAAGGACTTGGAAATACCGCGCAACTCGATCGCCGGGACCGGAGGTGTCATGTGGCGGCCCCGACGAATCCGACCACGAGGCTCAGGGCGTTCCCCTCGCGCCGGGCGAAATAGCGCCCCCGCATCACTTCGGCGCCATCCTTTTCGAACACGACTTCGGCACGCATGAACCCGTTGTGGCCTTCTGCCTCACCGGCCACCCGGGCCGCGCCACCGGGCATGTTGGCAGCGTAGTCCGACAACATCGCCGCCACCGCCGGCAGGCCCGTCACCGGCGCCGCACAATGCGGATCACTGTAGAGTCCATCCTCGGCGAAACATTCCGACAGGACCGAGCGGCGGCGCCCCGCATCGGCCATGCCCCAGGCCCAGAAGAAATGATTGAGAAGCTCTGTATCCGTCATCGGCCTTCCCCCAACGTGCAGCAGGGCGGATGGCGCATGCCGCACCACCCCATGATCCGGCAAGCCGCCCTATTCCACAGGGCAGTTGTTATCGGACATGTAGTCGTGCACCTTGAGATCTCCGCTGGCAATCCTGTCGGCGGCCGCGTCGACCGATGCCTGCATCTCTTCGCTGACCAGATCGGCATTGTGCTCGTCCAGGGCATAGCCCACGCCGCCATTCGCGAGACCCATCACCACGATCCCCGTTTCCAGGTCATCGCCGGCCATCATCGCCTCGTAAACCGCATTGTCCACCCTCTTGACCATCGATGTCAGGACATCGCCGGGGTGCAGGTAGTTCTGGTTGCTGTCCACACCGATGCCCAGAACACCCTCGTCAGCCGCGGATTGAAGCACCCCGGTGCCGGTGCCGCCGGCGGCGTGATAGATCACGTCTGCCCCCTGCGAAATCTGCGCCTTGGTGATCTCGGATCCCTTGACCGGATCGTTCCATGCCGCCGGCGTGGTGCCGGTCATGTTCTGGATCACCTCCGCGTCGCCATCCACGGCCTTGACCCCCTGCACGTAGCCACAGGCGAACTTGCGGATCAGCGGAATATCCATGCCGCCGATGAAGCCCACGGTGCCGCTGTCCGAGGCCATCGCGGCCATCATGCCCACCAGGTAACTGCCCTCGTGCTCGTTGAACACGACCGAGCGGACATTGGGCTCTTCGACGACCATGTCGATGATCGCGAACTTGGTGTCGGGGTAATCCGGGGCCACCTCGGCCAGCGCGTTGCCGAAGGCAAAGCCGGTCATCACGATCGGGTTGTTGCCGTTCTCGGCAAAGCGGCGCAGGGCCTGTTCACGCTGCGCCTCCGATGTCAGCTCGACCTCGGCATAGTCGCCACCGGTTTCCTCGGCCCATCTTTGCGCCCCGTTATAGGCGCTTTCGTTGAAGGATTTGTCGAACTTGCCGCCCAGATCAAAGATGAGCGCCGGCTCGGCCAGCGCCGCACCGGCACTCAGCGCCAACCCGGCGGCGGCAGTCAGTAGGGTCTTCATCATCGTCATTGCAATCTCCCTGGGTTCCATGCGCGGCGCGGGGCATGTATTGCCCTCTTTGCCGGACCACGCGTTTTCCGTCACGTCTGCGTTCAGGCCGGGATTAAGCCTGCTTCGCCCCGCCGCGGTCAATAGAATACTCACGCTGCCGCGGCGTCATCCGCACAAATCCTCGTGTTCGGCGGCACCGGCGCGGCGGCATTCAGGCCAGCCCGCGCTCAAGGATCAGCGCATCCTCGCGCCCACCATCGGGACCGCGGTAATAGCCCGCGCGACGCCCGATGACGACATAGCCCGCCGCGGCATAAAGCGCCGCCGCCGCGGCGTTGCCCTGCGCCACCTCAAGCAGGACGCGCGCCGCGCCCCGGTCCCGCGCGGCCCCCTCGAAGGCTGACAGAACCGCCGCCGCCAGCCCCTGCCGGCGGTGATCCGGATCGGTCACGATGGTCAAAAGCTCGGCTTCGTCGGCCACCGCCCGGCCAAGCGCGAAGGCCCGGCCATCCCCGACCGCGACAACCTGCGCGTCAGCCAGAAGCGTGGCGAATTCGGCGGCCCTCCAGCCGCGCCCGCGTCCGGCGAAGCCGCGCGCGTGCAGCGCCGCCAATTCCGCCGGCCCCGGCAGGCAAACCGCGCGGTCACCCCCCATCGTCGAGGATCACAAGCGGCGCCTCGCGCGACGGCGCGGCGTCCGCCGGCTTGACATACAGCGGCGCCGGCGCCGCGAACGGCCCGGTTTCGTGCCCGGCGATCCGTGCCACCGCCACCGCCAGATCCTCGGGCGCAGGCGGCAGCTCTACCGGCAGGCCAAGCGCTTCGGCCTCGTCGCGGGATACAAGACTGGGGGCCTGCCCCCGCGGCGCGATGTAAAGCTGCTCACGCGGGGCCGGCACCGCCGCGAGATGCGGACGCTCCCGACCGGCCCGGATCACGGCGAATTGCGACACCCCCACCGCCGGACACCCCAGCGACAGTGACAGCCCGCGGGCGGCGGCAACAGATATGCGGATGCCGGTGAAATTTCCCGGGCCCACGCCAACGCCGATCCTGTCCAGATCGCGCCACCCGGCACCGTTCCGCGCCAGCATTTCGGCAATCAGCGGCATGAGACGCTCGGCCTGACCGCGGCCCATCGCCTCGGCACGCGCCGCCAGAACCCGGTCCCCGCACAGCAAAGCGGCCGCACAATGCGCGGCCGACGTGTCAAATCCCAGAACCAGAGGTTCAGATACCAACCGGGCGCACCTCGGTCACTTCGGGGATATAGTGGCGCAGCAGGTTCTCGATGCCCATCTTGAGGGTGATCGTCGAGGACGGGCACCCCGCGCAGGCACCCTGCATGTGCAGGTAGACGACCCCGCGCTCGAAACCGTGGAAGGTGATGTCGCCACCGTCCTGCGCCACCGCCGGGCGCACGCGGGTATCCAGCAACTCCTTGATCTGGCCCACGATCTCGCCATCCGCACCGTCATGATCCGCATGACCCGAAGACGGATCGGACCCGTCATCGGCCATCACCGGCTGCCCGGACTGGAAATGTTCCATGATCGCACCAAGGATTGCCGGCTTCAGGTGATCCCACTCGTTCGCTTCCGCCTTGGTCACGGTGACGAAGTCATTCCCGAAAAACACGCCTGTAACGCCGTCAACGGCAAAGATGCGTCCTGCAAGCGGCGACCGCTCGGCGCTCTCGGCCGAGGGGAAGTCAGCGGTCCCGGCATCAAGCACGGTCTGGCCCGGCAGGAATTTCAGCGTTGCCGGATTCGGCGTGGATTCGGTCTGGATAAACATGGGCGCCCCCTTTTGGTGCATGAGTTGGATATGCGCGCCGGGACACGCGATGTCAAGATTTGGAACGGTTCTAAATCACCGCCCGCGCCCCCGCGACGCCCCGCAACCGGCGGCTTTGCTTGCGGAACCGGCCCGCAATCAAGAGGCAAGGCGCGCAACGCATGGCACAGAATGTCCGATTTCGCAGCGCGGCGGGTCAGGTTATCTCTTCCAGCCGCTCCTTGCTCAGATCGCCGGGCACGACGGTGATCGGGATCGGCAGGGTGCCGGCATTGCGGCTCAACTGCGTGACCAGGGGCCCGGGCCCCTTGCGCCCGGTTCCCGCGCCCAGAACCAGCACCCCGATCTCGGGATCGTCGCGCACCTGCGCGATGATCTCGTCCACCGGTTCGCCCTCGCGGATAACCAGTTCGGGATCGACACCCTGCTTGTCGCGCATCCACTTGGCGAAAACCTCGAAATGGGCATGTATGCGCTCGCGGGCTTCCTCGCGCATGACCTCTCCAACGCCGATCCAGTGGTTGAATTCCTCGGGCGGGATAACCGACAGGATCTCCACCCCGGCATTGGTATGGGCCGCGCGCATGGCCGCGAAGCGCATCGCGTTGAGGCATTCGCGGCTGTCATCCAGAACCACGAGAAACTTGCGCATCTGTCCTCTCCCTCAGCGGTGATCATGACGCAAGCGCCCGACCCGCGCAATGGCACAATGGGCCGGCCCGGCGGCTCATGCGGGCAGCCCACGCCCCTCCAGCAAGGCTCCGACCCCCGGCAGCCGCCCCCGGAACGCGGTGTAGGCGGCGTCTGCATTTAGCTGATCCAAGCCATTGCGCATGCGAGATCAACGAAGGCTTTGAATGAGCTGACGGATTTCTCGCAACGCAATGCGATCCTGCGGAAGCGTTTGATCTTATTGAAAAA
>NZ_QNGB01000025.1 GCF_003298505.1 Roseovarius sp. TE539 | reverse complement strand
GCCGCAATCAGAGAACCGGCCCGTGGCGTCATGGAAGGCCACGATCAGAGGCCTGACACACGTCCGATCGAAGACCCCGCCGAAAAATCGCAGATAACGCTTGCCAAACAGGGGGCATCCACACACGATCAGCTAAACGCAGTTGCTAGGGTACGTTGTCACCTCACCGCGCGAACTTCTTGTGCTTGATCCGCTTGGGCTCCAGCGCATCCGGCCCCAGACGCCGCTTCTTGTCTTCCTCGTAATCCTCGAAATTGCCCTCGAACCATTCCACGTGCGCTTCGCCCTCGAAGGCGAGGATGTGGGTGCAGATGCGGTCGAGGAAGAACCGGTCGTGGCTGATCACCACCGCGCAGCCGGCGAAATCAACCAGCGCGTCTTCCAGCGCGCGCAGCGTCTCGACGTCAAGGTCATTGGTGGGCTCGTCGAGCAGCAGCACGTTGCCGCCCGAGCGCAGCAGCCGTGCCATGTGGACGCGGTTGCGTTCCCCGCCCGAGAGCAGCGAGACCTTCTTCTGCTGGTCGCCGCCCTTGAAGTTGAAGGCCGAGCAATAGGCCCGCGCGTTCACCTCGGCGTCGCCGAGGCGGATGATGTCCTGCCCGTCGGCGATCGCCTCCCAGACATTGGCGTTCGGATCGAGATCGTCGCGCGACTGATCGACATAGGACAGCTGAACCGTGTCGCCCATCTCGATCGTGCCGGCATCGGGCGTCTCCTGACCTGTCAGCATCCTGAAGAGGGTGGACTTGCCCGCCCCGTTGGGACCGATCACGCCGACGATGCCGCCCGGCGGCAGCGAGAAACCCAGATCCTCGATCAGGAGCTTTTCGCCCATGGCCTTCTTCAGCCCGTCGACCTCGATCACCCTGGATCCCAGGCGCGGGCCGTTGGGTATGATGATCTGCGCGCGCGCCAGCTTCTCACGCTCGGATTGATTGGCGAGTTCGTTATAGGCGTTGATCCGCGCCTTCTGCTTTGCCTGGCGGGCCTTCTGGCCCTGGCGCATCCATTCCAGTTCCCGCTCCAGCGTCTTCTGACGTGACTTGTCCTCGCGCGCCTCCTGCTCCAGCCGCCTGGCCTTCTGTTCCAGCCAGCTGGAATAGTTGCCCTCGTAGGGAATGCCGCGTCCGCGGTCGAGTTCGAGGATCCATCCGGTGATGTCGTCGAGGAAATAGCGATCGTGGGTGACGATCAGGATGGTGCCCTTGTAGTCGATCAGGTGCTGTTGCAGCCACGCGATGGTTTCGGCGTCGAGGTGGTTGGTGGGTTCGTCCAGAAGCAGCATGTCGGGTGCCTCCAGCAGCAGTTTGCACAGGGCGACACGGCGCTTTTCCCCGCCCGAGAGCGTGGCCACGTCGGCTTCGTCGGGCGGACAGCGCAGCGCCTCCATGGACACGTCGATCTGGGCGTCGAGATCCCACAGGTTGGCGCTGTCGATCTCGTCCTGCAGCGCGGTCATCTCCTCCATGAGCTCGTCCGAGTAATCCTCGGCGATCTGCATCGCGATCTCGTTGAAACGGGTGACCTTGGCCTGTTTCCCGGCCACGCCCTGCATCACGTTCTCGCGCACCGTGAGGTTCGGATCGAGTTGCGGTTCCTGCGGGAGGTAACCGACGCGCGCGCCCGTGGCCGCCCAGGCCTCGCCGGTGAATTCGGTGTCGATCCCGGCCATGATCTTCATCAGGGTGGACTTGCCGGCGCCGTTGGGTCCGACAACACCGATCTTGACCCCGGGCAGGAAGTTGAGATGGATGTTCTCGAAGCATTTCTTGCCGCCGGGGTAGGTCTTGGAGACGCCCTGCATGTGATAGACGTACTGATAGCTGGCCATGTCGGGCTCCGATAATTTCGGGAAGTGATGTGACCTGGCGGTTCTATGACCTTTGCGGCGGCGGAACAAGGGGAGGCATCGCGCCTTGCGGTTCACGCAGTGCGAAGCGATAATGGGCTGCCGGACTGCGAGGGGAGCCATGCAAAAATCGGACATGCGCGACGGCCGCAGCCACCGCCCGGAACATCGGCCGTGCCGGACCGGGCCAATGGTGATCATGATGGTGGCGCTGGCGGGATGTTCCCTGCCCTTCGCAGGGCGGCATCAGGACGTGGACGTCGCCCTGTCGGATACCGGGCCTCTCCATTATGTCACCGACCGTGCGCCGGACAGTGAAACCTCGGCGCCAATGAAAGTGGGCGCGTACGGCGGGGAGCGCAGCCAGTCGATGGCCTACGGGGTGTTGACGGATCGCGAGGATGCGGCGCCGGCGGTCCGCGAGGTGGTGCGCTTTCCGGCCACACCGCTGGAGTTTACCATGCGTGGCGGACGACCGGTGACCCTGCCGGAGGATGCGGCGGCATATGCCGCAGCCGCACGCCGGTTCACTGAACGGATTGCCGCGGCCCTGCGTGAAAGCCAGCGCAGTGAGGTGTTGATGACCGTTCATGGGGTCAACACGAATTTCGCCGAGGCGATGGCAGCCACCGCGACGGTCTGGCGGGCGACCGATCGGGCCGCCGTTCCGGTGGCGTTCAGCTGGCCGGCGCGGGATGCCGGGCTGCTGAGCTATTTCACCGACCGTGAGAGTGGCGAATTCGCAATCTATCATCTGAAGGAAACGCTGCGTTTGCTGGCCGATATTCCACAGCTGGAGAGGCTCCATATCGTCGCCCACAGCCGCGGTACCGACGTGGTGACGACCGCGTTGCGCGAGATGGTGATCGCTGCGCGTGCATCCGGCCGCGACCCGCCGCAGGTGCTGAAGGTGGAGAACCTGATTCTCGCCGCGCCCGATCTGGATTTCGATGTTGTGCGTCAGCGGCTGATCGCCGAGCGCTTTGGCCCCGCAATCGGCCGGATCACCGTTTACATGAACGAGGGCGACGAGGTGCTGGCCCTCGCGCAGACACTGATGAAGGGCATCCGGTTCGGACGTCTCTCCCACGAGGATCTGGGCGAGGCGGAAAGAGAGATCTTCAAGCGCATCCGGAATGTCGATTTCATCAGTGTCGGAAACGTCGTCGGGCGCAACAGCCACGGGTATTTCAGGCGCAATCCCGCGGTTCTCAGTGACATGGCGGCAATCCTGCGTTTCGATGCACCGCCCGATGATGAAGACCGGTACCTGACTGCGGATGGCGGCAATTTCTGGCTGCTGGAGACCCCGCCCCGGATCCAGGGGCCGGTGCGGACCGCTTCGCGCTGATCGATGCCGGACAATGCGGCGATTGCTACCGTTTCAGGGACGGCGGGTGCGGGCATCCGGGATATGCCCGCCCGGACCGGGCAGGCGCGCGGCCGGGGCATCGCGGAGCCAGCCGATCATCGCTTCCACCTCCATCGGGCGGGCCAGCGTGTAGCCCTGCGCCAGCGGACAGCGGGCACGGCGCAGGAAATCCAGTTCGACCTGCGTTTCCACACCCTCGGCGACGGTTGTCATGCCCAGTGAATTGCAAAGCCGGATCACCGCGCGGGTGATGGCCCGGCTGCGGCTGTCATGGCCCAGCCTGCCAGTCAGGGTGCGGTCCAGCTTGATGGTGTCGATCTCGAACGCGGTGAGATGCGCGAGCCCGGCATAGCCGGTGCCGAAATCATCCAGCGCCACCCGGACACCCATGCGCCTCAGGCGCCGAACGGCCGTGCGGATGCCGGCCGGGCCACCGTCGAGAAGCGCGGTCTCGAGGATTTCCACGCAGACGCTTTCGGGTGGCAGGTTGCGGGCCTGCAGGGCCCAGTGCAGCAGCGCCGGGTAATCCGCGGCCGAGAGGATTGCGGACGACACGTTGAGAGACAGGCGCAGACCGTCGAAACCGGCATCACGCAGACGCTTCAGGGCGTCGAGGGCCAGAAGCGTTGAGGCCTGGTCGATCTCGGACAGGAGGGCCGCGGATTCCGCGACCTCCATGAAGGCGGCGGGCGCGAGCAGGCCGCGTTCGGGGTGCTGCCAGCGCAACAGGGCCTCGCACCCGGCGATCCGCCGATCCTCCGGCGTGATCTGGGGTTGAAGGTGAACCCGGAACTGCCCTTGAGAGAGCGCGGCGCGCAGGTCGCGCGCCATCTGCTGGCGTTCGCTGCACCGCCGGCCGAGATGACCCGTGTAGACCACCACGCGGCCGCGCCCGCCCTCCTTGGCGGCATAGAGGGCCTGATCAGCCTGCCGGATCAGCGCTTCGCCCGTGCCCGTGCCGGTGGCGCCGTCGGGCCGGCTCGCCCCGACCGAAATTCGCACCGCGATTTCCTGGCCGTGCCAGTCCAGCGGTGCGGCCACGGCACGGCGCAGAAGTTCGGCCCGGGCAAGAAGCGCCTCCTGCGAGGCGACCCCGAGGCAGACCAGCAAGAATTCGTCCCCGCCGGTGCGGCAGGCCAGATCATCGCGGCCGCAATTCGCGGCAAGCGCGGCGGCGACATGGCGCAGCGTCGCGTCGCCCGCGGCATGGCCGAGGGTATCGTTTATCTCCTTGAACTTGTCGATATCGAGTTGCAGCACGCCGATGCACCCGTCGCCAAGCCGCGCACGGACCTGCCCTTCGTCAAGGAAGGCCGAGAGAAGGGTGCGATTGGCCAACCCGGTGAGATCATCGTGATGCGCCGCGTGCTCAAGATCGTTCTTGGCGCGGTGCAGCGCGGCCTCGGTACGGACCTGATCGGTGATGTCGCGGCAGGTGACGACAACACGCTTGTCGCCCTCGCGCGGTCCCATGTCGATCATCGCGTGGCTGAGCTGGTTCCAGAATTCGCTGCCGTCCCGGCGGATATTGCGGACCACATGGAGGCGACGGAAGATTCCGCCGGACGGATCGTAGCGGAAGGCGGTGATGTTTTCCGGGGCCGGGCGCATGGCCGGCGGGAGGGCGAATTCCTGCGGTTTGCGGCCGCGCACCTCCTCCAGGGGCCAGCCGAACATGCGTTCGCAAGCCGGGTTTATCCATTCGATACGGCCCGAGAGATCCTGCAGCGCGATCCCGTCGCGCAGGTGGTCGAGGATCAGGGAAGGTGTGGACCCCGCACCGATATCCCGCGGGTCATCGCCCGCCAGTGCCGGCGCAGGACGCGCCTGGTGATCATTTCCCGCCATGTCTGACCATCCGGTTCCGCCCCCGGGAAATCATCGGATGCATCCCTTAACAGGCGGTGGCCGGCCGGGATCGGAAATACCGAGAAAGCTGATCAAATTGCAATCGCCGGGTCCGTCCGTCGGCGTGTTGTGCAGGACGTGCGGGCCGGGTGTGGCTTGACGACCCTGCGCCGCTGCACCAAAGCTGCGCCGTCGCAGGGAGGGCGCCATGACGCTTCAGACCCCACCCGCCGGGCGCGGGCAGGTGATCGGCCTTCTCGGGGGGTCTTTCGATCCGCCGCATGCCGGCCATGTGCATATCAGCCGCGAGGCGCTCAAGCGTTTCGGGCTGGACCGGGTGTGGTGGCTGGTGAGTCCGGGCAATCCGCTCAAGACGCGCGGCCCGGCGCCACTTGCCCGGCGAATGCAGGCGGCCTGCGCGATCATGGATCATCCGCGCGTGGCGATCAGCGATTTCGAGGCACGGGCCGGCACCCGCTACACGGCCGAGACGTTGCGTGCGCTGCGCCGGGCCCGCCCCGATCTACGATTCGTGTGGCTGATGGGGGCGGACAACCTGGCACAGCTTCACCTCTGGCAGGATTGGCGCGAGATCATGGACACGGTACCGGTCGGGGTTCTGGCGCGTCCTGAAATGCGTGTGGCGGCGCGGCGCTCGCCGGCGGCCTACATATACGCGCAGGCGCGAATCCATGGCCGTCAGAGCCTTTTGCTGAGCCGTTGCGCCGCGCCCGCCTGGTGTTTCGTGAACGTGCCGATGGTGGCGCTGTCCTCGACCCGCTTGCGGGCACAAGGCTATTGGGGCGTCCACAGGCCGCGATGACATAAATGCGCATTGTGTGATCGGGCGTCCTGCGCTTAAATCGCAGCATGACGAAGGCATTTTCCAGACGGTTCATAATCGCTGCGGGACTGGGCGGGCTGGCGACGGCTGCAGGCGCGGGCGCCCCTGCCGTCTCACTGCGTCCGCGGCTGAGGCCGGCGGGGTTCGCGGTGAATTCGGGACCATCGGCGGCGCGGATCGTCGCCGGCTCCAACCTCAGTGGAAGGATCGCCTTCGCGGTTGCCGACACCGGGACCGGAGAGATCCTGGAATCGCGCGGTGCCGCCACGACATTGCCGCCGGCGAGCGTGACCAAGGCCGTCACGGCACTTTATGCTCTGGATGTTCTCGGGCCGGAATTTCGTTTCGAGACGCGTCTTGTCGCCACCGGGCCTCTGAAGGACGGACGAATCGAGGGCGATCTGGTGTTGGCGGGGGGCGGCGACCCAACCCTGGACACCAATGCGCTGGCGGACATGGCGTCCAGGCTCAAGGCGGCGGGCGTGCGCGAGATCACCGGGAATTTCCGGGTCTGGGGCGGGGCGCTGCCATTCTCGCGGGCAATTGACACGTCCCAACCCGAGCACGTCGGTTACAATCCTGCACTTTCGGGGCTGAGCCTCAATTATAACCGGGTCTATTTCGAGTGGAAGCGCGGATCCGGCGGTTACAGCGTGTCGATGGACGCGCGATCCAGCCGTTACCGCCCCGAGGTTCAAGTGGCGCGCATGAAGGTCAGTGATCGCCGATCGCCCGTCTACAGCTATTTCGACAAGGGCGATCACGACAGTTGGACAGTGGCGCGTGGGGCGTTGGGAAATGGCGGTGCGCGCTGGCTTCCGGTTCGCAAGCCGGCGGCTTATGCCGGTGAGGTGTTCGCGACCTTCGCCCGCTCGCACGGGATCGAACTGGGCAAGGCGAAAACCGCAGGCAAGGCGCCCGCGGGCAAGGCGTTGGTGGTGCATCGCAGCGATCCGCTGCGCCGCATTCTGCGCGGGATGCTGAAATATTCCAACAACATGACCGCCGAACTGGTGGGCATGGCAGCGACCGCCGCGCGGCAGGGGCGGCCAGGATCCCTGAGGGCATCGGCCCGGGCAATGTCGCGCTGGTCGGGGGAGGCGCTTGGCCTTGGTTCGGCGCAACTGGTGGACCATTCGGGGCTTGGGGATGCCTCGAGGCTGAATTCGGCGGAGATTGCCAGGATGCTGGTGCGCGTGCATGCGGACAACCGGCTTGAGCCGCTTCTGAAACCGATCCCGCTGCGGGACGAGAATGGCCGCATCGACAAGGGCCACCCGGTAAAGGTGGCGGCCAAGACCGGCACGCTCTATTTCGTAAGCGCGCTGGCCGGGTATGCGACGGTGCCGGGCGGTCGGCAGCTGGCCTTTGCGATCCTGACCGCCGATACCGATCGCCGCGCCCGGATCAACCGCGCCATCCAGGAACGCCCGCCCGGCGCGCGGAGCTGGAACATCCGCTCCAAACGCCTGCAGCAGGCTCTCATCGAACGCTGGAGCACCGTTTACGGAAGCTGAGCGGTGGCCCCCTTCTCTTCTTCGGGGGGTGTGGCGACATGAACCGCCGTGCCCCAGCCCGCGCAGCGGGTTGCCAGCGGGTCGGCCACGGGTCGGTCAGTGAAAAAACGGTGGACATCCCGCAAAGATCCGATCCGCACCGGCGCGCCGCGGGTGAATTTTGAATGATCGGCGACAACGAACACTTCGCGCGATCGGGTGAGCAGGGTCTGTCCGACGACGACCTCCTGAGTGTCGAAATCCAGAAGATCGCCATCCACGTCGAGCGCCGAACAGCCCAGCACCGCCACGTCGAACTTGAAATTCTCGATTGTGCGCGCCGTCAGGTTGCCGACCAGCCCGTTGTCGGCGCGGCGCAGCATGCCTCCGGCGACGACGATCTCGAAGTCGGGATTGGCCTGGAGGATGGCGGCGACATTCATGTTGTTGGTCACCACCAGAAGGTTGCGGTGGTCCATGAGTTCACGCGCCACGGCCTCGGTCGTGGTGCCGATATCCAGAAAAACCGAGGCGTCATCGGGAATCTCGGCGGCGCAGGCACGGGCGATGGTGGATTTTGCCGTCTCGTTGAGGCGCCGGCGTTCCTCGTAAAGGATGTTCGTGACCCCGGAAGGCAGGATCGCCCCGCCATGAACGCGCTCCAGTTTTCCGGCATTGGCCAGTTCGGTCAGGTCGCGGCGTATGGTCTGGACGGTGACGTCGAAACGCTCGGCCAGCCCTTCGACGGTGACCTTGCCTTCGGCACGGGCGATTTCAAGGATGTCGGGTTTTCGGAAAGAAGTTGACATCTGGCGGCCCCCGGGTGGTGCACCGGCGCCCGGCCGGCATTTTCGATTATGTTCGTTTTCTGGCGAAAAGCAAGACTACGTGAAGAAACCTCGGGATTACTGCGGAATGGCCGGGATCCGAAGGCCGATTGTCGGGCCGGAGGCGCAAAATAGAAAATAAACGAACTTTCGTGCTTGACTTGTTGTGACGCCTTGTGCTTCGTTTGCGCTCACATCTGAGGGAGGAGGCTTCGGTGTCGTCAGGGGAGAAGGACGATATCTGCGATCTGTTCGTGATCGGCGGCGGCATAAACGGCTGCGGCATCGCCCGTGATGCGGCGGGCCGGGGCCTGAAGGTCGAGCTTGCCGAGATGAACGATCTGGCTTCGGCCACATCTTCGGCGTCGACCAAGCTGTTTCACGGTGGTCTGCGCTACCTTGAATATTTCGAACTGCGGCTGGTGCGCGAGGCGTTGATCGAGCGCGAGACATTGCTGCGCGCGATGCCGCACATAAGCTGGCCGATGCGCTTTGTCCTTCCCTATCACCGCGAGATGCGGTTCGAGGCGGAGACGCCGACCTCGAAACTGCTCAGCATGGTGATGCCGTGGATGCACGGGCGGCGCCCGGCCTGGCTGATCCGGCTCGGTTTGTTGCTGTACGATCATCTGGGCGGGCGCAAGATCCTGCCCGCAAGTTCGACGCTTGATCTTTCAACGGATCCGGCGGGCAGGCCGCTCAAGGAAAAGTTCCGCAAGGCATACGAGTATTCGGATTGCTGGATCGAGGATTCGCGGCTCGTGGTCCTGAACGCGCGAGATGCCGAAGCCAAGGGCGCGACGATCAATACGCGCACGCAGGTCGTTTCGGCCGAGCGCGACGCCGGGGAACTCTGGACAGTGCGCCTTCGCGACACCGAAACCGGTAACGAGCGCAACGTGCGGGCCAAGGCATTGGTCAATGCCGGCGGACCGTGGGTGGAGAACGTGATCCGCAACACCATCCGCGTCAACGCCACGGAAGGCGTGCGTTTGGTGCGCGGCAGCCATATCGTGACCCGCAAGCTTTATGATCATGACAAGTGTTACTTCTTCCAGGGGACCGACGGACGGATCATCTTCGCGATCCCCTACGAAGGGGACTTCACCCTGATCGGGACCACGGACGCGGAACACGAGGATGTGAACACACGTCCTGAATGCACCCCCGAAGAGGCGGAATACCTGTGCCGGTTCGCGTCGGAATATTTCGCACGGCCGGTGACGCGCGACGATATCGTCTGGACCTATTCGGGGGTTCGGCCGCTTTACGATGACGGGGCAAAATCGGCAACGGCCGCAACGCGCGATTATGTCCTCAAACTGAACGACGAGGGCGGCGCGCCGTTGCTCAACGTGTTCGGGGGCAAGATCACCACTTACCGCAAGCTGGCCGAGGCCGCGATGGCACAGCTGACCCCGTTCTTTCCCGGCAAGGGCGGGGCGTGGACCGCGGGTGTTGCGCTTCCGGGGGGTGATTTCGACGTTGACGGCGTGTCGGCCCTCAAGGAACGTTTGTTGGACCGGTTCGGGTTTCTCGACGATGCCTGGGCCGCGCGCCTGGTGCGTGCCTATGGCACCGAGTCCGTGGAAATGCTGGGCGACGCAAGCGAAGCTGCGGATCTTGGCCCTGATTTCGGCGCCACGCTCACCGGAAGCGAAGTGGCCTGGCTCATGGATCGTGAATACGCGCTGAGTGCCGATGACGTGGTGTGGCGCCGTACCAAACTGGGGCTGAAGATGCGCGCGGAGGAGATTGGCGCGCTCGAGGCATGGATGAGGGACCGGCGAGGCGATGCCCCGGCGGCGAAAAGGGAGGCCGTGCAATGACGCTGGCACTTGAGGGCGTATCGAAGGTGGTCGCGGGGCAGGTGCATATCCACCCGACCGACCTGACGCTCGAAAAAGGCACGATGAATGTCCTTCTGGGCCCGACGCTTTCCGGCAAGACCTCGCTGATGCGCCTGATGGCGGGGCTGGACGCGCCCGAGACTGGCCGGATCCTGTGGCAAGGTGAGGATGTGACCGGAATGCGCGTGCAGGACCGCAAGGTCGCGATGGTCTATCAGCAGTTCATCAACTACCCGTCGATGACCGTCTATGACAATATCGCCTCCCCGATGCGCCTTCTCGGCAAATCATCGGCCGAGATCGACGCGGCTGTGAAGAAGACCGCCGACCTGATGCAGCTGACCCCGATGCTGGACCGCAAGCCGCTGGAACTGTCGGGCGGTCAGCAGCAGCGCTGTGCGCTGGCGCGTGCCCTTGTCAAGGATGCCGGGCTGGTGCTTCTGGATGAGCCGCTGGCGAATCTCGATTACAAGCTTCGTGAGGAACTGCGTGCCGAGATCCCGCGGATTTTCGAGGAGGCCGGCAGCATTTTCGTTTATGCCACGACCGAACCCGAGGAAGCGTTGCTTCTGGGTGGCAACACGGCAACCTTGTGGGAGGGGCGCGTGACGCAGTTCGGCCCCACCACCGATGTGTACCGCCGCCCCGTCGATGCCACCACGGCACGGGTGTTTTCCGATCCGCCGATGAATTTTCTCAAGGTCCGGAAATCCGGTGGCCGGCTGATGTTCGGCGACGGTCAGTCAGCCGACGCCAAGGGGAGCCTGGGATCGCTTGCCGACGGTGCCTATCTGGCCGGGTTCAGGCCCAACCACCTGGAACTGGAGCGCCCTGACGTTCCGGCGCTGGAATTCACCGCCAAGCTGGCCGTGACCGAAATAACCGGGTCCGAGACCTTTGTTCATCTCGATCATCACGGGGAACGCTGGGTCGGTCTGGTCCACGGGGTACGCAACCTTGAACTCGGCCGGCAGCTTCAGGTCTACCTGGATCCCGCGCATGTCTATGTATTTGCCGAGGACGGTGCGCTTGTGGCGCCCGCGTCCTATGCCCAGGCAGCCTGAGGGAGGGGACGGAAATGGCGAAGATCACACTCGACAACCTGGCGCATTCCTACTTGCCGAACCCGACCGGCGAGGCCGATTATGCCCTGAAGGAACTCAACCACGACTGGGTGGACGGCGAAGCCTACGCCCTGCTGGGTGCCTCGGGCTGCGGCAAGTCCACGCTGCTCAACATCATCTCGGGCCTTTTGCATCCCAGCCAGGGGCGGATCCTGTTCAATGACCGCGACGTCACCAATGAGCCGACGGCGGCGCGCAACATCGCCCAGGTTTTCCAGTTTCCGGTGGTCTACGACACGATGAGCGTGCGCGACAACCTGGCGTTCCCGCTGCGCAACCGCGGCGCCTCGGCCAGCTACGTGGCCGAACGGGTCCAGGCGATCGCGCGGATGATCGGCATGGAGTCCGAGCTGAACCGCAAGGCGCGGGGCCTGACGGCGGATGCCAAGCAGAAGATCAGCCTTGGGCGCGGCATGGTGCGCGAGGATGTGAACGCCCTTTTGTTCGACGAGCCGCTGACGGTGATCGACCCGCACATGAAATGGGAGCTGCGCACCCAGCTCAAGGCGCTGCATCACGAGTTCGGGCATACGATGATCTATGTCACTCACGACCAGACCGAGGCGCTGACCTTTGCCGACAAGGTGGTGGTCATGCATGACGGGCGGGTCGTGCAGATGGGCACGCCTCAGGAACTGTTCGAGCGGCCCGAGCACACCTTTGTCGGCTATTTCATCGGCAGCCCCGGCATGAACGTGCTGGAGGCCACGGTGAAAGGCGATCACGCGGTGATCGACGGCATCGAATTGCCGCTTGGCGGGCGCTACGAGGCGCTTTCCGGGCGTGTACAGCTTGGCGTGCGGCCCGAGTTCACCCGCCTGACCGGGGGTGAGGACGGGTTGGCCGTGCGTGTGAAGCGCGTCGAGGACGTGGGCCGCCACAAGGTGGTGCGCACGGATTTCTTCGGCACGGAGATAAACGTGATCATGCCCGAGGGCGCCGAGATCTCGCCTGACATGACGCGGGTCAGCTTCGCCCCGGAGGGCACAAATATCTATGCGGACGACTGGCGCGTAACGCCGTCGGGGCCGGCGAACGGGGGGGCGGCATAATGGAAAAGACGGTCAATCAGAAAGCGTGGTTCCTGGTTCTGCCGGTGCTGGTGCTGGTCTCCTTTTCGGCGATCATTCCGCTGATGACGGTGGTCAACTATTCCGTGCAGGACAGTTTCGGGCAGAACCAGTTCTTCTGGGCGGGTCTGGTCTGGTTCGAGGATATCCTGACCTCGGAGCGCATGCACAGCGCCCTCGGACGACAGGCGCTGTTCACCGGCATCATCCTGGCGATCCAGGTGCCGCTGGGGATCTTCGTGGCGCTCAACATGCCAAAGAGCGGTTTCTGGTCCACCTTCTGCCTGGTCACGATGTCGCTGCCGCTTCTGATCCCGTGGAACGTTGTCGGTACCATCTGGCAGATTTTCGGACGCGTGGATATCGGCCTGCTGGGCTACACGCTGGATGCGATCGGGATTGATTACAACTACACGCAGGACGCGTTGGATGCATGGATCACGTTGATCGTGATGGATGTCTGGCACTGGACGTCGCTGATTGCGCTGTTGGCCTTCGCGGGGCTGAAATCCATCCCCGACGCCTACTACCAGGCGGCGCGGATCGACCAGGCGAGCCGCTGGAAGGTGTTCCGCTACATCGAGTTGCCCAAGATGTCGGGGGTTCTGACCATCGCGATCCTGCTGAGGTTCATGGACAGCTTCAAGATCTATACCGAGCCCTTCGTGGTCACCGGCGGGGGGCCGGGCAACGCCACCACCTTCCTGTCCATCGACCTGGTGAAGATGGCACTGGGGCAGTTCGACCTCGGACCCGCCGCCGCCTTTTCGATCATGTATTTCCTCGTGATCCTCGCGATCAGCTGGGTGTTCTACACGGTGATGACCAATCTCGATAAACAGGGGGGCGTGTGATGGCCGACAAAACGACGTCACGCATCAGTGGCAGCACGGTGGTCATGGGGCTTTACCTGCTCTTCCTGATGCTTCCGGTCTACTGGCTGGTGAACATGAGCCTCAAGACCAATGACGAGATCCTCAGCGCCTTCACGTTGTGGCCACGGGATCTGACCTTCGCCAATTACGCCACCATCCTGACGGATGCGAGCTGGTACATGGGCTACGTCAACTCGATCATCTACGTGACGCTGAACACGGTGATCTCGATCACGGTGGCGCTTCCGGCGGCCTACGCCTTCAGCCGATACAGCTTCGTGGGCGACAAGCACCTGTTCTTCTGGCTGCTGACCAACCGGATGGCCCCGCCGGCGGTCTTCGCGCTGCCCTTCTTCCAGCTTTATTCCTCTGTCGGGCTTTTCGACACGCATATCGCGGTGGCCCTGGCGCATACCCTGTTCAACGTACCACTGGCGGTGTGGATCCTCGAAGGGTTCATGCGCGGTGTCCCCAAGGAGATCGACGAAACCGCCTATATCGACGGCTACGGGTTCGGGCGGTTCTTCGTGAAAATCTTCATGCCGCTCATCGCCTCCGGCATCGGCGTGGCAGCGTTCTTCTGCTTCATGTTCTCCTGGGTGGAGCTGTTGCTGAGCCGCACGCTGACGAGTGTCGATGCCAAGCCGATCGCCGCGACGATGACGCGCACGGTGGGCGCGAGTGGCGTGGATTGGGGCGTCCTTGCCGCCGCGGGGGTGCTGACCATCCTGCCGGGTGCGCTGGTGATCTATTTCGTCCGCAACTACATCGCCAAGGGCTTCGCCCTGGGCCGGGTCTGATCAACGAGAGGATACGACATGGACTGGATGGCATGGACATGGCCAACGGCCGCCTTCTTCGCGGTGATCGCGTCGCTGCTGATCATCTTCACGATCCTCGCCGCGCGGTACCCGGAAACCCCGCGCAAGGGCATCCTGCGCATCGAGACGACGCGCGGCGACCGGCTTTTCATAACGCTTCTGGGCTCGGCCTTCATCAACCTGGCCTGGCTCGGGCTTCTCAGCGCCCCGCAATGGGGGGCGTTGATCGTCTGCCTGATCTATGCCGCGGCGGTCTTCCGCTGGGTCTGATCGGGCCACAACGCGCGCCCGGACGGTCCGGGCGCGTCCACGCAAACCAAGGTTCTGTCTAGGGAGGAACAACAGCATGAACTTGAGATTGACAACAACCACCGCCATGGTGGCGGCGCTCGGTCTGATGACCGGCCCCGCGCTGGCGGACATGAGCGACGCCAAGGCGTTTCTCGATGAGGAGATCGGCGATCTCTCGGTGCTCAGCCGCGCCGAGCAGGAAGCCGAAATGCAGTGGTTCATAGACGCCGCCGAGCCTTTCCGGGGCATGGACATCACGGTTGTATCGGAAACCATTGCCACGCATGAATACGAGTCAAAGGTTCTGGCGCCGGCATTCTCGGCGATCACCGGCATCAATGTCACCCACGACCTTATCGGCGAGGGCGACGTTGTGGAAAAGCTGCAGACGCAGATGCAGTCGGGCCAGAATATCTATGACGCCTATGTCAACGATTCCGACCTCATCGGCACCCACTGGCGCTATCAGCAGGTGCGCAACCTGACCGACTGGATGGCCGGCGATGGCGCCGACGTGACCAATCCGGGCCTCGACGTCGACGATTTTATCGGCACCCAGTTCACCACCGGACCGGATGGCAAGCTCTACCAGTTGCCGACCCAGCAATTCGCGAACCTCTACTGGTTCCGCTACGACTGGTTCAACGACCCCGAGATCAAGGCAGAATTCGAGGACGAGTACGGTTACGAACTGGGCGTACCTGTCAACTGGTCGGCCTACGAGGATATCGCGGAGTTCTTCACCGGCCGCGAAATCGACGGCCAGGAAGTCTTTGGCAACATGGACTACGGCAAGAAGGATCCCAGCCTCGGATGGCGTTTCACCGACGCGTGGATGTCGATGGCCGGCATGGGCGACAAGGGTGAGCCCAACGGCCTGCCTGTCGATGAATGGGGTATTCGCGTGAACGACAAGAGCCAGCCCACCGGCTCGTGCGTGGCGCGCGGTGGCGCGACCAACAGCCCGGCGGCTGTCTACGCGATCGAGAAATACACCAAGTGGCTGAACGACTACGCGCCGCCGGCGGCCTCCGGCATGACATTCGGCGAGGCTGGACCGGTCCCCGCGCAGGGCAATGTGGCACAGCAGATGTTCTGGTACACGGCCTTTACCGCGTCGATGGTGGGTGAAGGGGCCGAGGCGGTCCTCAACGACGATGGCACGCCGAAATGGCGCATGGCGCCCAGCCCCCACGGTGCCTACTGGCAGGAGGGCATGAAGGTCGGCTACCAGGACGCGGGATCCTGGACGCTCATGAAATCCACCCCCGTGGACCGCGCCAAGGCGGCATGGCTCTATGCGCAGTTCGTGGTCTCCAAGACCGTGGATGCCAAGAAATCCCATACCGGGCTGACCTTCATCCGCGAGTCCACCGTCAACCACGAGAGCTTCACCGAGCGCGCCGACAAGCTGGGCGGTCTGGTGGAATTCTACCGCAGCCCGGCCCGGGTGCGCTGGTCGCCCACGGGCACCAACATCCCGGACTATCCCAAGCTGGCGCAGCTGTGGTGGCAGAATATCGGCGATGCGTCCTCGGGCGCCAAGACTGCCAAGGAAGCTCTGGACAGCCTCTGCGAGCAGCAGGAGCAAGTGCTGGAACGGCTGGAACGGGCCGGTGTCCAGGGTGATCTTGGCCCCAAGCTCAACGAGGAGCGCGATCCGGACTACTGGCTGAGCCAGCCGGGCGCCCCCAAGGCGGCGCTTGACAACGAGAACCCTGCGCCGGAAACCATCAGCTATGACGAGCTGATCGCGGGGTGGCAGGACTGATGCAGCACCGCCGGGGCCGACAGGCCCCGGCCTTCGCGGTATCACTTACCTCGAAACGACCCTCCGGGCGGCGCGTACTGCATGCGCCGCCCGGCCTGTGACCATACCGGAGCGGCAGCCTAGAAATGACCCATATCCTTGCCATCGATCAGGGCACGACATCGAGCCGCGCGATCATTTTCGATGCCGGAATGAAGCTTCTGGCCACCGCGCAGGAGGAATTTCAGCAACATTATCCAAGGTCCGGCTGGGTGGAGCATGATCCGGCCGACCTGTGGTCGACCACCGCCGGCACCTGCCGCGAGGTGATCGAACGGGCCGGCTTGACGGCGGCCGATATCGCCGCGGTCGGCATCACCAACCAGCGCGAGACAACGATTGTCTGGGACCGCGAGACCGGCAAGCCGGTGCAGAACGCCATCGTCTGGCAGGACCGCCGCACCGCCGAGACCTGCCGCACGCTGCGCGATGCCGGGCACGAGCCCATGGTGACCGAACGCACCGGTCTTTTGCTGGATCCCTATTTTTCGGGCACCAAACTCAAGTGGATCCTCGACAATGTCGAGGGCGCCCGCGCCCGGGCCGAGAGGGGCGAGCTGCTTTTCGGCACCGTGGATTGCTACCTGATCTGGAAGCTGACCGGCGGACGGGTACATGCCACCGATGCCACCAATGCCGCCCGTACCCTGCTTTACGATATCCGCAAGGGGCGGTGGTCCACAACCATCTGCGATCTTCTGGACATTCCCGAAGCGATGTTGCCGGAGGTGCGCGACTGCGCCGCCGAATTCGGCAGGACCCGGGCGGATCTTTTCGGGGCGGAGCTGCCGATCCTGGGCGTGGCCGGGGATCAGCAGGCGGCGACTGTCGGGCAGGCCTGTTTCAGCCCCGGCATGCTCAAATCCACCTACGGGACAGGCTGCTTTGCCCTGCTCAATACCGGGACCGTGCCTGTGAACTCGGAAAACCGGCTTCTGACCACCATCGCCTATCAGCTCGACGGGCAGACGACCTATGCGCTGGAGGGCTCGATCTTCATTGCCGGTGCGGTGGTGCAGTGGCTGCGTGACGGGCTGGGCCTGATCCGCACGGCCGCCGAAACGCAGCCATTGGCCGAGAAGGCCGATGTGGCGCAGGAGGTCATGCTGGTGCCCGCCTTCACCGGGCTTGGCGCGCCCTACTGGCGGCCCGATTGCCGCGGTGCAGTGTTCGGACTGACGCGCAACACCGGCCCGGCGGAAATGGCCCGCGCGGCGCTGGAAAGCGTCGGGTATCAGACCCGCGACCTGCTGGAGGCGATGAAGGCGGACTGGGCCGGCGAGGCGGGTCGTGCCGAGGTCGCCACGCTGCGCGTGGATGGCGGCATGAGCGCCTCGGACTGGGCGATGCAGTTCCTGGCCGATATCATCGACGCGCCCGTGGACCGGCCCGAGGTCCTGGAGACCACCGCGCTTGGCGCCGCGTGGCTGGCGGGAATGCGTGCCGGGGTTTATCCCGAGCAGGCGGATTTCGCCAAGACCTGGGCGCTGGAACGCCAGTTCACCCCGTCTATGGACGCTTCGCTGCGCGATGCGAAATACGGTGCATGGCAACGCGCCGTGCAATCGACGCTGGCCTTCTGAGCGGCGCGGCGTGGCTGACCTGACCGCATTCGACATGGTTGCCCCCGGGCGGCTGATCTTCGGTCGCGGAAAGGCGGAGTACGCGGCAGAGATGGCCGCGGGTCTCGGGCGCCGCGCCCTGCTGGTTCATGGGCGGGAACCGGAAAGGGCCGCGTGGTTGATGGATGCGCTGCGCCGCGAAGGCTGTGCCGTGATGGCGGTCTCCTCTCCGGGAGAGCCGGACCTGCCGGCCCTCGAGTCCGCGCTGGAGCATGCCCGCGGCCATACCCCAGACCTGGTGGTCGCGATCGGTGGTGGCGCCGTCCTGGACACAGGCAAGGCGCTGGCCGCGTTGATTCCGGGCCGCCGCCCGATCATGGACCATCTTGAGGTCGTGGGGCGTGCCTTGCCGCTGGAGGTCGCGCCGCTGCCGATGCTTGCGCTGCCCACCACGGCCGGCACCGGGGCCGAGGTGACGCGCAATGCGGTAATCGGGGTGCCGGGGTCGCGCCGCAAGGTCAGCCTTCGTGACACGCGTATGGTGCCCGACCTCGCGATCGTTGATCCGGCGCTGACCGACGGATTGCCGCCCGCGGTGACCCTGGCCTCCGGTCTGGATGCGCTGACTCAGGTGATCGAACCTTTCCTGAGCAGCCGCGCCGCACCGATGAGCGACGCGCTTTGTGCCGCGGCGATCCCCGTGGCGCTGCCGGCCCTGATCCGGCTGATGGAGGAAGAGGAGGATCCGGGCGCGCGGGACAGCATGGCCTGGGTCAGCCTGTGCGGCGGCCTCGCACTGGCACAGGCGGGACTGGGCGCGGTTCACGGTCTGGCCGGCGTGATCGGCGGCATGGCGCCGGATGCACCGCACGGTGCGGTCTGTGGTTCACTTCTGCCGCATGTTCTCTCGGTGAATGCCGAGCGGTTGCGCGATGCGGATGCCGTGACACGAATGGCCCGGGTTCTGGGGTGGATGGCCGCGCCGCTTGAGGTGAGCGCGCCCCGGGATGTCCCGGCGGCACTGGCGGCGTGGAGCCGGGCGCAGGGGCTGCCCGGGCTGACTGCGATGGGCCTGGAACCGGCGGAATTCGGGGTGGTGGCACGGGCGGCGCAAGGCGCGTCCTCGATGAAACCGAACCCGGTGCCTCTTGACGTAGCGGCACTCGTGGCCTGCCTGCGGGCCGCCGCCTGAGCCGTGCCGGCCCGAAGGCGTGGCGGCGCCACACAGGATGCGTTGGCGTTTCACCTCGCAGGCCTCGGGGGCCGGCCCGTCGCCAATGACTCCCGGACCAATGGTGGGACAATGACGACGCCCGGAGTATTGAAGGAAATAGGAAACAGGGGGCAACTTCATCTTTCCCGAAATACTCCCGCCGGAGGCCCTTGGGGGATCGAGCCCCGCGGGGGGCTCGCAACGCCCGGTCGGATGGGCTAGAGACCGGTCAACGTCCCCGGTGCCGCCGCAAGGAGCAATCCATGCCTGATCCGATCTCGGCCATTGTCCCGGCCCGCGACGAGGCGGCGACCATCGCCACCGTGGTCGCGGCGCTGCGCGGCAACCCGGCCATTGGCGAAGTTCTGGTTATCGACAATGCCTCGGAGGACGGAACCGGCGCCCTGGCCGCACAAGCGGGTGCGCGTGTGATCACCGAGGTGCGGCCTGGCATGGGCCATGCGGTACGGACCGGACTGGCGGCGGCACGGTATGACTGGGTGGTCAAGGTCGATGCGGATCTGGACAGGTTCGAGGGCGATCTGGTGGCGCGCCTGCTGGCTGCGCGCGGGGCAGACACGGGGCTGGTCAAGGGCAAATGGGCGGACCCCGGCGATGACATGCCGATGACCCGCCTCCTGATTCGTCCGGCGCTGACACATATGTGGCCGGGGCTGGCGCATCTTGAGGCACCGAATTCTGGCATCTACCTGATTGACCGCTCCTGCATCGCCGTGGAAGAGCTCAGAGGGGATTACGCTGCCGATCTTGATGCGATGATCCGGGTTCATTGTGCCGGGCGCGGAGTCGCGGAAGCCGATATCGGTCGGATCGAGCATGACCGCCGTGACATCACGCATTACAACGCCATGGCGTCGGTGATCATGGGCTTTCTGTTGGAACGGCATGCGCGGGACGCTGGTGAGGCGCTTGTCGTGATCGCGCCGGGGGCGCCGCCGGTGATCGCCGGCTGCCTGGGGTTGCTGGCCGCGCGGTTGCGGGCGGGCGGGCGCGTGGTCCTGTGCCTGGAAGAGGCGGGCGGACCGGGTGCGGCGGCCCTGCATGCGGCGCTGTCGCGGTTCCCGACCGCGTTGTTCCGTGCACCCGCGGATGCGGTGGCGGCGGTCGCGGGCGCGACGGCCTGCCGGGTGATCTGCCCCTGGCCCGGTGCGGCCGGGGCACGGCGGCTGGCGGCCGATCTGGACGCGCGGCTTCTGGCGATGCCGGTGGATGGCGGCGGCCGCGTGGCGCCGGAGTTCCGGGCGGGCCTGAGCCTCGGGTCGCAGGCCGGGGCGGACCTGGCCGCCGCGATCTGCCGGGAGTGCGGGATCGATCCTGTGCAACCCTCCGAATGCACGCTCCTGGCGCCGCTTCCACCGGGATGAGGGGTGTGCCTCAAGCCCCCTTGAAGTTGCACCGCCCTTCCAGTTCCATCGCCCGTTCCTGCGCGCGGCGCTCGGCCTTCCTGCGGCGAATGCGGCCGATCTGGCCGACGCCGATCGCGGTGAGAATGATCGCCCCGCCGGGAACAAGGCCGGGGCCCGGGTCCTCGCCCAGCAGCACCATGGCGATCAGGATGGCCGCCAGCGGCGAGAATGAGGTGGCCAGCGACACGTCTCCCGACCGGGCATGCTTGAGCCCGATATTCCAGGCGAACTGCCCGATGATGATGACAATCACGGCGTAGATCCAGACCCATTTCAATACCACCGGTTCCAGAAGGTCCTGGAAATGATTGGGGCCATACAGGTAGAGCGCCACGACGAAGTAGATCGCCGTCCCAAGCACTGTCCGGTAGATCGAGAAGATTCCGAGTGGCACGGCCTTGAGCCCGGCCCGGGTCACGATGGTGGAGGCGATGAAGGACAGCGTGGCCCCCACGGTGGCGATCTCGCCGGGGCCGAAGCGGAAGGTGGCGCCGCCGCCCTTCATGGCAATCATCACGACCGCGCCGATCAGGGCGATCAGCCCGGCGGCCATCGCCCACGGATCGAGCCTTTCTCCCAGGAAGAGCCATGCCGCGAGCAGGAAGAGCGGAGGCTCGATCCGTCCCACGAGGACCACGTTGGTGACGGTTGTCTGCTCCAGCGCATAAAAGAAGAGGCCCGGTGTCAGCGCCGAGGACAGGACCGCGGACACGGTCAGAAGGCCCCAGTCGCGCCGGGTGAGCTTGCGCAGGTTGTCGCGCGTCCAATCGTGCCAGAAAAAGATCATCATCGGCACGATCGAGATCAGCGAGCCCAGGAACAGCAGGTTGCAGAAGGTGATCGCGTTGCGGCCGTCTACCGGGTGGCGCTCTCCGATCTCGGCCAGCAGCGAGACGATGGAGTTGGACGAAGCGTAGACCATCACCGCAACCCAGGCCAGGGCGGCGCCCAGGGCGACCCTGGAATGTCCGGTGCTTGTATCTGTCTGAACGAGGCTCATTGTCCCTGTCTCCGCTTTGCATTGTCCGCAAGCATGTGGCGCATCTGCTGCATCACGACAAGGCCGCCCTCCCGGCGCCAGCGTCACGTTGTGGTGGGACCGCTGAAATATTGTTTCAGAATGGGGGGTTGTATCGCGATAGCGTGTTCGGCTGTAACATCGGCGATCGTTTGGCGTGCCTCAGACGCCCTTGAAATTCACGGTGCCCTCATGCTCGAGCGCTTCCTCCGCGGCGCGGCGGCGGGCTTCGCTTTCGTGGCGGCGTCCGTACTGCCCCACGGCGATCGCCGCGAGGATTATGATCCCGCCGGGCACCAGACCCGGGCCCGGATCCTCACCCAGAAGGACCATCGCGATCACGATCGCCGCCAGTGGCGAGAAGGACGTGGCCAGCGACACGTCGCCGGACCGGGCGAATTTCAATCCGATGTTCCAGGCAAGTTGCCCGACGATGATGACCAGGATCGCGTAGATCCATGTCCATTTCCAGACCACCGGCGCGAAAAGATCCTGAAAATGCGCCGGTCCGAACAGATAGATCGCCAAGAGGAAATAGAGCACGGTGCCGAGCATCGTGCGGTAGACCGCGAATATGCCCATGGGCACACCCTGAAGCCCGGTGCGGGTGACAATCGTGGAGGCGATGAACGAGAGTGTCGCCGCCACGGTGGCCATTTCGCCGGTTCCGAATTTCCACAGGGCGCCCTCGCTCTTGAGGGCGACGATGATCACCGCCCCGGCCAGCGCGATCAGACCTGCATAGAGTGACCAGGGATTGAGTCGCTCACCCAGGAAAAGCCAGGTTGCCAGAAGAAAAAGCGGCGGTTCGATCCGACCCACCAGAACGACGTTCGTGACCGTGGTGTGTTCCAGCGCATAGAAGAAAAGCCCCGGTGTCAGTGCCGATGACAGGAAGGCGGAAACTGTCAGCATGCCCCAGTCGCGGCGGGTCAGCGCGGCGAGGTTGTCGCGCGTCCAGTCCTTGTGGAAGACCGCGACCATCGGAACGAGGGACATCAGCGATCCCAGAAACAGCAGATTGCAGTAGGTGATCGCGTTGCGCCCGCCGGCAACCGGGTTCTGCGCTCCGATTTCGACCAGGAGCGTGACCACGGAATTTGCCGAGGCGTAGACGATCACCGCGATCCAGGCCGCGATCCCCCCGATGAGCAGCGTCGAGCCGCTCGGTCGATACTGTGAAAAGCTGGAGGTGGAGAAAGCTTTGGTTGCGGTATCGGCCATGATGCGGGTTCCATTGGCTTGACGTGGGCTGCGGCAGTGTCGTTCACGGGCTTCTGTTCATGCAATCTAGCGGTTCGTACAATCACGAGGGGATCACGTTGCGGTAAGCGCACGGAATCTTGTGCCCGGGCTCACGGCGGGATCACGCGGGCGGGACATGGCTTGAATTCTTCGTGTCCAACTGCGCAACTGGCGCCGACAGAGTTTTCCGCCGGAGGGGCGCATGATCGAGAACGAGGGCAGCAGCGAAAAACGGATCGTCACGATATTCGACGATATATACAACCTGCCGGACTGCCGGGATTATTTCCGGGCCATGTATGGGGCGGGTTTCCGTACCGCCCACCATGCCGCGAACGCCTTCCGGGGGGTTCGGGATGATCTGGCCCGGACCCGGGATCTGGAGTCGCTGAACATACTCGATTTCGCCAGCGGCTACGGGATCGCGGCGGCCCTGATGCGGCACGATTTGACTCTTGATGACGTGCTGGAGCGGTACCGGGACCCGGAATTCGACGCTGCGACGCCCGGGGAGGTGATGGCCCGGGACCGGGAGTGGTACGCGGCGCATCGCAGAGCCGGAAACAATGACCGGTTCGTCGGAATAGATATCGCGGATCTCGCGCTGCGATACGGGGTGGAGGCCGGCGTTTTCGACGCGGCTTACGCCGAAAATCTTCAGGCTGCCGACCCTGGAGAGGAGTTGCGCGCCTGGCTGGCGGAATGTGATCTTGTCGTTGAATGCGGAAGCGTGGCGCATATGCTGCCCGATGCTCTGGACAGGGTTCTCGGGGCTGCGGCGGGGCGCCGGCCATGGGTGATAACCGCGCCGATCCGTGGAAACGACACCGCGGCCGCGATCAAGGTTATGCATGATCACGGCCTGCTCGTGGAGGTGCTGGACATGCCCCCCTTCCGCCACCGGCGCTTTGCCGACGCGCAGGAACAGGCGCGCGCCATCGCCAATGCACAGGCGCGCGGGCATGTCACAGACGGCGTCGAGAGCACCGGTTATTTCCACGCGCAGCTTTACCTCGGCCGGCCCGAAGATGAGGCGACGGCGCCGCGCGGCCGCAGGGTAATTCCGGGATCGGGCTGACGGTCTGGTGATCTTGCGAAACTGATTTTCCTCAAGCCGTCGCGGGCGGGGCGATCACGGATCCGCGATCCCGGGGCGGTTGCCATTCCGGGGCTGGTGGTATCTATCTCGGGACGAGTCGAGCCAAGCCGGGACTGTTGGAGATGGATGCCGTTCTGCCGCTGACACGCGATCTTGTTCTTGTCGGGGGCGGGCATGCCCATGCGCTGGTGCTGCGGGAATGGGCCATGGCGCCGCTGCCCGGTGTGCGTGTGACCGTCATAGACCCGAGTGCCAAGGCGCCCTACACGGGCATGTTGCCGGGCTATGTTGCCGGGCACTATCGCCGCGAGGAGCTGGATATCGACCTTGTTCGCCTTGCGCGTTTTGCCGGGGCGCGGTTGGTGCAGGGCCGTGCGGCGGGCATCGACACGTCGGCGCGGCGCGTGCAAGTCGAAGGGCGTGGCGACATCGCCTACGACGTGCTGTCGGTGGATGTCGGCATCACCTCGTGCATGGACGAGATTCCGGGATTTTCCGAACACGCCGTTGCGGTGAAACCGATGGGTCCGTTCGCCGTGCGCTGGCGGGCTTTCTTGCGGCAGGTCGAGGCGGGCACCGTGGCGCCGCTGGCTACGGTTATCGGTGGCGGTGTGGCCGGCGCGGAACTTTCGCTTGCGATGGCGCATGCGCTTCGCGGCATCGCCGGCCCGCGGGCGGTCGTGACCGTGGTCGAGGCGGCCACACCCCTGCGCGATGTCGCCGGAGGCACGCGCCGCGCCCTGGAACGCAAGATGCGCGATCTTGGCGTCGGAATGCGCGCGGGCGTGCAGGTCGACGCGGTCGAGGCCGACGGGCTGCGCCTTTCCCGTGGCGAAAAGCTGCAGTCGGGGCTGGTCGTCGGGGCCGCGGGCGCGCGTCCGTGGGACTGGCTGCAGCGGACCGGGCTGGACCTTCGGGACGGATTCCTGAGCGTCGGGGACACCCTGCAATCCGCGGGTGACGATGCGGTCTTTGCCGCGGGTGACTGTGCGCATCTGGCCCATGCGCCACGGCCGAAGGCCGGGGTTTATGCCGTGCGCGCGGCACCGGTGCTGCATCACAATCTTCGCGTGGCGTTGGCCGGGGGAACCATGCGCCGGTTCCGACCGCAACGCGATTTCCTGAAGCTCGTGTCGCTGGGGGGACGGGCAGCGGTGGCCGACAAGGGCGGCATCGCCATTTCACTGCCGTTCATGTGGAACTGGAAGGACCGGATAGACCGCAAGTTCATGGAGAAATTCCGCGATCTGCCCCGCATGGCGCCGCCCGAACCGCCACGAGAGGCCGCGTTCGGGGCGCGCGAGGCATATTCCGGGGATCCGATGCTCTGTGGCGGGTGCGGTGCGAAGGTGGGGCCGGCGGCGCTGTCGGAGGCGCTTGACGGGATCTTGCAGACTTCGCGTGACGATATCCTGAGCGGCATCGGTGATGACGCGGGCAGCCTTGTTATCGGTGGCCAGGTTCAGGTTCTCAGCACCGATCATCTTCGTGCCTTCACCGATGACCCGTGGCGGTTCGCGCGGATCGCCGCCATTCACGCGCTTGGTGATGTCTGGGCCATGGGTGCAGCACCGCAGGCCGCGCTGGCCAACGTGATCCTGCCGCGCATGTCGGAAAGTCTTCAGGCGCGCAGCTTGCGCGAGGTCATGACAGCCGCCGGGCAGGTCATGGCCGAGGCGGGGGCCGGGATCGTCGGCGGGCATACATCGCAGGGCGCCGAGGCCGGTCTTGGATTCACGGTGACCGGGCTGGCCGACGGGCCATTGATCGGGCTGGATGGCGCCCGGCCTGGCGATGCGCTGATACTGACCAAGGCCTTGGGGACGGGCGTAATTCTTGCTGCCGAAATGGCCCATTCCGCCGATGCCGGGATCGTCAATGACGCCTATGCGGCCATGGAGCATGTGCCGCTGCGCGAAGCTGCGGCGCTGCGCGGGGCGCATGCGATGACAGATGTCACCGGTTTCGGCCTGGCCGGCCACCTCCTGGCCCTGTGCGAGGCCAGCGGGTGCGGTGCGGTTCTGGATATTGACGCGGTGCCGCGGCTTGCGGGCGCGGAGGCGCTGCTGGAGGCGGGGTGGCGCGCATCCCTGCACGCGGCAAATGCGGGCCATGCCGGGCCGCGCATCACCGGTGCGAAGGACGCCACCGTCGAGATCCTGCACGATCCGCAAACCGCGGGCGGTTTTCTGGCCGCGGTGCCGGCAGATGATGCCATGAGGATCCTGGGGGAGTTGCGGAGTGCCGGCGGCGCCGCGGCGCGGATCGGAGAGATCGAGGACGGAGCGCCGGTTATCCGCCTGCGTTGATTCCGGCCCGTTCGAGGGCCGCAGAGATGCGGGGCAGGGCGGCCGTCAGCCCGTCTTCCGAAAGATCATCCAGCGACACGGCCGCGTCGGGCCCGGCCATGTGCCGGCGGGCACGGTCATAGCCTGCGTCGTAATGCACCTGCACAAGTTCCAGGGCCAACTGTTCGAACGCGCCGTTGCGGGCCAGGCCCTGCCATCGGTCCACCACCGCATGTCCCCGGATCCCGCGCAGCAGGTCCAGCCGCGCGGCGAGGGCCGCGTGGTCAGCGGTGATGTCGACATAGCTGCGTGCAAGATAGCGCGCGCGCTCCGCTTGCGGCGCGCTGAGAAGCACTCGTGGGGCACTCTTCATGGCCGACCAGAGGGCGGGTGGCACGTTCAGGGTGCCGACACGGCTGGATTCCGCCTCGACGATGACTGGTTTCGCAGGGTCGAACCTGGCCAGGCGCTGCGCGATCATGCCCTCGAAAAGCTTCTGGCAGGGCTGTGTCTCGCGGCGCGCACCAAGCGCCGATCCGCGATGATTTGCAAGACCTTCAAGATCGATCACCTGCCAGCCATTCCCTGCAAGAAGTTGCAGGATACGGGTCTTTGCGGTGCCGGTGTTGCCGTCCAGGATCACCGGGCGCACCTGCAGCGGGGTGTCGTGCATCATCTCTGCAACAAGCCGCCGGTAGCTGCGATATCCCCCCTCAAGAACCGAGGTGCGCCATCCGATCTCGCTGAGGATAGAGGCGAAGGCGCCAGACCGCTGCCCCCCGCGCCAGCAATAGACGAGGGGCCGCCAGCTTCCGTCATGGCCGGATAACGCCCCTTCAAGATGCGCGGCCACATTGCGTGCCACATGCGCGGCCCCGATGCGGCGGGCCCGAAACCGATCATCCTGAACGTAGATCGTGCCGACTTCGGCGCGCTCCTCGTCCGACAAAGCGGGAAGGTTGATCGCCCCGGGCATGTGGTCCTCGGCGTATTCCGAGGGGGCGCGGACGTCGATGATGGTGTCGACGGAAAGCCGGTCGATCTGGCTGAGGGCGGTCAGGACGGTGCGCATGCAGGTGCAGATAGGCCAGATGCGCGCCGGATGCCAGAGAGCGCGGCGTCTATCCGGTCGGCTGGGCCTGTGGGCTGGTCAGGTGCGACCATGCCTCGAACTGGGTCAGGAACACGTCGCCGCTCATGTCTTCAAGGAAATGACTGCGGCGCAGACGGTCCATCACCGGGCCTTTCACCTCCGACAGATGCAGCCCGATCCCCATAGCCCGAAGCCGTTCATTGATGGCTTCGAGGCTTTCTAGCGCCGACATGTCCACTTCGTTCACTGCCGTAAACTGAAGGATCACGTCTTTCAGACCGCTATCTTCGGACACCCGGTTGGCGATGTAATCCTCCAGAAAGCGCGCATTGGCGAAATAGAGGCTTTCATCCACCCGCAGCGTCAGGAGGGCGGGATCGGTAACAACATCATGGCGCCGGATATTGCGAAAATGCTCGGTTCCGGGAACCCGGCCCACTTCGGCAACATGGGGTCGTGACGTCTTGTAAAGGTGCAAGGCGATTGACAGGGCCACCCCCGCGGACACGCCCGCCTCGACCCCGAATCCAAGTGTCACCAGACCCGTCGAAAGCACCGCCGCGAAATCGGCCCGCGAGAAGATCCAGGCGCGTTTCAGTACCGACAGATCCACCAGGCTGAGCACCGCGACGATGATCGTCGCCGCCAGCGTGGCCTTGGGCAGAAAATGGATCAGCGGCGTCAGGGCCACGGCGGCAATCGCGAGGCCGATGGCGGTGAACGCCCCGGCGGCGGGAGTTTCGGCTCCCGCATCGAAATTGACAACCGACCGCGCGAAGCCCCCGGTGACAGGATAACCGCCTGTGAAGGCCGCCCCAAGATTGGCCGCGCCCAGACCGATGAGTTCCTGGTCGGGGTCGATCCGCTGGCGTTTGCGGGCTGCCAGTGTCTGGGCGACCGAGATTGATTCGACGAATCCGATGATCGAGATCATCAGCGCCGGAACGAGAAGCGCCGTGACCAGATCGGTCGAGCTGTCCGGTATAGTGAAGGGCGGCAGGGCTTGCGGCACCGCCCCCACGATTTTCACGCCGGCCTTGTCCAACCCGAAAAGAGCGGTCACGGCCGTGGTCACGATCACCGCCGCCACCGGGCCTGCCCGTGTCATGATTTCAGCGGCCCGGGGTGCCAGCCCAACTCCCAGCAGAAGCGGTTTCAGCCCGCTCCTCGCCCAGAACAGAAACCCCGTGGCGCCGGCGCCGATCAGCAGGGTGATCCAATGCGTGTTGCCCAGCTGTTGCCAGAGACCCTGGACAAGGTGTGGCAGGGTGTGGCCAGAGGCGTCGATCCCGAGCAGGTGCCGGAACTGGCCGAGGGCAATCAGGATACCGGTTGCGTTGATGAATCCCGATATCACCGGGTGCGAAAGAAAGTTGGCCAGAAATCCCAGCCGGAACAGCCCGAGGATCAGCAGAATTCCGCCTGACAGCGCCGCGAGGGTCAGGGCGGCAGCGGCATAGCCGGCCGTGCCTTGCTGAGCCACATCGCCAATTGCGGCGGCGGTCATCAGCGACACCACCGCCACTGGTCCCACGGCCAGAGAGCGCGACGTGCCGAGGACCGAATAGATCAGGATCGGAACGATTGAGGCGTAGATGCCCGCCTCGGGTGGCAACCCGGCAAGCAGGGCGTAGGCCAGTGATTGCGGGATCAGCATGATCGTCACGATCACTGCGGCGATCATATCGCTGACAAACGTTTCCCGACCATAGGTGCGGCCCCATGTCAGGATCGGCAGGTGGCGGGCGAGAATGCGGGTCATGCTGGTGTCTCTGGCGCAAGGGGCGGGCGCAAACGGGGATTGGCGGCCTGCCGAGCGCAGACCTGCACATTACGGGTGGGGCGTGACCGGCCTTTCGGTCTGGCCGGGTTTTCCTGTCAGAGCTTGTTCACCGGAACCTTGAGCATCGGGTTGCCGTCGTGATCCTTCGGAATGTCGCCAGCGCGCATGTTCACCTGCAGCGAAGGGATGATGAGCCGCGGCATGGCAAGTTGTGCATCGCGTTCGGTTCGGAAGCGTATGAACTCCTCGCGGGTCTTTCCGCCACCCACATGAATGTTGCGCGCCTTCTCTTCGGCAACGGTTGTTTCCCAGGCGATGTCACGTCCGCCGGGCCCGTAATCATGGCACATGAACAGTCGCATGTCGTCCGGCAGGGCCAGAACCTTCTGGATACTGTCATAGAGGGTGCCGGCATCCCCGCCGGGAAAGTCTGCCCGGGCGGAGCCGCCATCCGGCATGAACAGCGTATCGCCCACGAAGGCCGCGTCGCCGATGACATGGGTCATGCAGGCCGGGGTGTGGCCGGGTGTGTAGATCGCGAAGGCCGGCATCGTGCCGATCATGTAGGTATCGCCGTCCTCGAACAGGGCGTCGAACTGGCTGCCGTCGCGCTGGAATTCGGTGCCTTCGTTGAAGACCTTGCCGAACGTGTCCTGCACGAGGATGATCTTCGCCCCGATGCCGATTTTCCCGCCCAGCTTTTCCTGTATGTATGGCGCGGCGGAAAGGTGATCGGCATGGACGTGGGTTTCTATGATCCATTCCAGATCGAGACCGCGTTCGCGGACCCTGTCAATCATGGTGTCCGCGTGGTCGAAGGTGATGCGACCGGCGGCATAGTCGATGTCCATCACGGAATCGACGATCGCACAGCTTTGCGACGCTGGATCCTTCACGATGTAGGAGATGGTGTTGGTCGCGTCGTCGAAGAAAGCCTCGACCTCGGGCTTGACGGTCATGGTAACGGGGGTGTCCTTCATGATCTCCTCATCCTTTCGGGCTGGTCTGGGGCCGCGGCGCCTCCGCCGCGGCAGGGTTGGTCAGGTTGCGGAGCGCCTTGGCGCAGAGGATACCGGCCACGAGGGCGGCGACGAATGTCAGCACGGCCGGGTTCAGGGTGCCGATCGCGGGCAATGCCCCGCCCGGGCAGAACCCCGCGATACCCCAGCCCACGCCGAAGAGCGCAGAACCTCCGATCAATCGGATGTCCAGCCGGGTGCCGGTGGGCAGTTGGTAACGTTCGCCCATCACGGGGGCATGTGCCGCCCGGCCGAAGACAAGGCGGTAGCCGAAGAATGTCACGACCAGTGCACCGCCCATGACGAAAATGAGAGACGGATCCCAGTTTCCTGCGAAGTCGAAGAAATTCAGAACCTTGGCAGGATTTGCCATGCCCGAGATCACGATTCCGAGCCCGAACAGAAGGCCGATGAAGTAGGTTGTGAGAAGGCGCGTCATCAGGTCAGCCTCCGATCACGTGGCGGATCACGAAAACCGTGCCGGCGGTGAAGGTCATGAAGGTCAGGGTGGCGGCAATGGACCGCCGCGACAGCCGCGCCATGCCGCAGACGCCGTGGCCGCTGGTGCAGCCCGCGCCGAACGTAACGCCGAGACCAACGATGAAACCGCCCGCGATCATCATCGGCATGCTCACCGGCACCGCGATTTCCGGCAACCGGCCGGTCAAAAGCAGCATCGCGCCCGGTGCCGTGACCATCCCGGCCAGCACGGCCGCGCGCCAAGTCCAGTCGGGCCGCGACTCTGGTTGAAGAAATCCTGACAAAATGCCGGTCGCGCCCATTACGCGGCCCAGCGTCAGCATCAGCAGCACGCTCGCGGTGCCGATCAGGGCACCGCCGAAAAGTGACTGTAGGGGCGTGAATTCCGTGATCATGCGGGTCGGCTCCTTTTCGTTCTCGGCGGCGGCGGTCGGCCGGTCTGTGCCCGTGTATATCGTCTGTTCATGCGATTCGTCCCGAAGGTTCGGATCATATATTCGAGAAAACGAATATTTAAAGATCCCGGCCTCGAATTCACAGGCACTGACGCGCCGTTCATCCGGTAGGTCCGCAGGAACAGCGCGACAGGCGGCCCGGGCCACAAGGCCACACCTGACGCTGATGGGCGCCCGGTGGCGCACTCCGTGATTGACTTGGACCGCGAAATCAAAGACTTTGTGGAAAAATACGATAAAAACGAGCAGATTGAGGGCAGTCTCATCATGAAACAGATCGCGGCAGGTCTTTTGGCCTTCGCCCTATTGGGCGGTTGTGACAGCGGCTCGAACCCGTTCAAGGAGAGTGAAACCGCCGGCGCCGATGGTGGTGGTGCGGATAACGGCGACGCCGGGGGCGGTGATGCCAATGGCGGCGGTGACGAGGCGGGCGGCAGCGAGGCGATAAACACGGCGGTCACAGTTCCAGCCAACCTGGCCGGTCAGGTGCGCAACGCGATATTCGATCCTGACGCCGAAACGTTGACCATCGAAGGGGTGAACCTCGACGAAGTGCCATTCACCGCCGAATATAAAAGGAAGTCTTCGCTGGATCGCGGGAACTACTTGGCATTCACGGTTCAGGAGGATCCCCTTGACCGGCATTTCACGGCCTATGCAGCACAGTCCAACAACAGCGGCGCGGTGCGTGCCGTGGTTGCAGGCAGCCCCGGGCCGCGAAACCGCTCCTTTTTCGGGGCGACGTTCGAACGCGACGGCAATTTCGACAAGCCGGAGGTCACCTCGAGCAGCGGCCTTGTCAGCTATGCCGGCAATTATGTTGGCGTGACCAATATCGGCGACGTCAACGGATCAGACCTGAAGGAGATTACTGGTCCTGACGTTCCGGACGAGCTGGTCATTCCCCAGGCTCTTACGGTCAGTGGCGAGGCGTTCGTGAATGCCGATTTTGCCGACAATCGTGTTGAGGGGAACATCGTCAGGCGTAAGATTGTCGAGATAGGGCAAGAGCTGCCTTCATTGGTCCTGGTCGTGACCGATATCGCAGGAAACGGAACCTTCGAGGGCGGCGTCGAGTATGAAACCGGCGATCCACGATCCAATACCACCGATTTCGTTGGAATTGGTGGATATGGCGGCGTCTTTGGCGGGCCGGATTCGGACGGATTGGCCGGGGTGATAAACCTGGAAGAGTTTGATGGCGTGAGTAACCCGGTCGGATTCGAAAATGAGCTGGAACGAGGTATCTTCGTACTCGATCAGTGTGGTTCGGCGGTTTCGTCACCTGTTTGCGCGAATGTGAATCCCGACGCCGGCTCGCCGTGATATGTGGCGCACCGCCGCCCTGATCTGCCTTCTCGCCGCAGGTATCCCTTCGGCCCGCGCCGAGCCTGTAACCATGAGCCTGCCGGAGGCACATGCCATGGCCGAGGCGGCACTTGCGTCGGGCCGGCCGAGGCTGGCCTATGAGCTGGGCGAAGGGTTGCAGCAGGCGGACCGGCGCAACCCCCATGCACATTTCTACCAGGCACTTGCGCTGGCGCAGGCGGAAGCCTGGCGCGCGGCGGAACACAAGGCGGCCCGCGCCTACTGGCATGCCCGGACCCCGGAACAACGCTTTCAGGCCGCGCAGTTGGCGGCCCGCCTGAGCTATGCCGACACGCGTTTCACCGGGTCGCAGTTCTGGCTCCGGCGGGCGGTGAATCACGCCCCGGACGACGTGACCCGTGACGCGACGATCAGGTCCTATCGCGCGGTCAGGCACCGCAATCCGCTGCGGTTCAATCTGCGGGCGTCGGTCACGCCGTCGGATAATGTCAATAACGGCGCGTCGAGCCCCCTGAACGTGATCGACGGGGTGCCGGTCGTGGGCCTGCTGAGCCCGTCGGCGCAGGCGCTCGAGGGTGTGATCGCGACCGCGCATTTTATCGGATCGTACCGGCTGGCGCAGGGCGAGGGCCGCGAGACCCGGACCACCTGGCGGCTGCACAGCCGCCGTGTCCACCTGTCGGACAGTGTGGGGGGGCTTGACGGCGGGGATCTGTCGTCCACCACAGCCGAAGCGGGTTTGCGTCAACTTCTGGCGCAGGGGCCGGCGATCACCTGGCGGCTGGACCTGGGGGCAGGGCGGACGTGGTACGGTGGTGATCCCCTCTATGATTTCGCCCGCCTCGGCGTTCAGCGCCACCACAGGGCGAGCCCGCGGCTGGCCTGGGCACTGGGCGTCGAGATCCAGGGGCAGCGCGACGAAGCCGGACGAAATGCGGATACCTCTGTCTACAGTGCCTTCGCGGGTATCACCCGGTCGATTGGCGAAGAGGGAGATCTGGGGCTGCGGCTGCAGCTTCGCGACGCCGACAGCGACGGTGTGAACCGCAGCTTCACCCAGTGGAGCGCGATTGCAAGCTATCGCCCGTCGCGGCAGCCCGGCCTGGTGGATCTGGATTTCAGCTTGGGGGTGAGCAGCCTTGACTATGATCGTTTCCGGATCGGCTTCATCGCGGTGCCTGGCGGGCGCCGGGACGAGTCGGTCTTTGCCCGCATCACGGCGACGCTGAAAAGCGTCAACTACATGGGTTTCGTGCCCGCGATATCCCTGACCCACGAGCAGAGCCGTTCCAATATCAGCCGCTTCGAAGTTGAAGAAACGGCGCTTTCGGTGGGTATTCGTTCAGAATTCTGATGGCGCAGCAGTTTTGCTGCAGGCAGTCCGTCGTTGGGGCGTTGGGTGCCCTCTTGAATTCGGCAGGTGCGTCGATGACAGGATCGGCGGTGCCGGCCGCCGTGTCGTTCAGGGTCACAGGCAGTTTCACGTCGTTTTCCGGTTTCCATACCGGGAATTGGAACGCACTTCGAGGCCGGCCTCTACAATGGCACGATGAGGTCGGCGCGCCGTGACGCAATCTCAGCGGGCGGAAAGGCCGGTCTGGCGGTGCGTTCCGAGGCTCTTGCTGTCTGGTCAGCCTGAAACCGCGCGTGTCACTGCGATAGCCGTTCGGGTGCCGGAAATGTCGGCGCCGCCAACCGTGGCCCAGAGGTCCGGGTGGCAGGCCTCGCCGGCGAAGAAGATCCGATCGGCCACGGGTGCGCGCAGCACCTTGCGCATGGGATGGCCACCGGGCACCGCCGAGGCGTAGCAGCCGCGGACATGCGGGTCGCTGCTCCATTCGGTGACGGCACTGCCGGTCAGGTAGCGGTCCACGTCGCTGCCGATCATGTCGCGCAACTTGCCCAGGACAAAATCCCGCGCGGCCGCGGGTCCGGCCTTTTCAAGGTCGCGTGCGAACCGCCCTCCGACGTCGCAATAGGCCAGTCCCGTACCGCTTGCATTGGTCAACGCGCCGAAAGCCTCGTCGCTTTCATCCACTTGATGAAGAACGTAACCATCTTCACCCATCCCGAAGATGTCTTCCGAGAAACGCAGGGTGATGTGGTTGTAATCGCCCATGCGAATCGCATGGAACGATGCCTGCTTGTCCTCCGGCAGGGGCGGGTCGAAAGTGATGCCCTCGGCGGCGAGCACCCCGGTCGATACCGTGATGATCACCGCCTTGGCCCTGAGTGTGCCGCGGGGTGTCTCCACTTCGACGCCGGGACCGCCCCAGCGGATACGCGTGGCAGGCGTGTCGAGGACAACCGGCAGACCCCGCGCATGATCCGTCACCAGGGTTCCATACCCGGCGGCACAATAACAGTCGACGCTGTCGGCGGAGTTCCACCAGTCAGTACAGGAAAAATCGTCCATGTCTTTGCCCATTTCCCAGGGGCCGATGCCGAAATGCGCGGTGCGTGCCCAATCTCCGTCCAGGGGTGCGACTTCGGCAGGTGAAACATCGCGGCCTCGCCGCCCCGCCTTTCCGATGGCCCCTTCCACCCTGTCCCAGATGGACCAGAGCGCCTCGGTCTCGCTTTCCGTGGCGGGGCGATCGGCGGTGTAGATATCAAAGACCTCCGGCGCCTTGTAGAAGCGGTGCGGGCTGGCCTTGGCGCGATTGAAATAGGGGTTGCGCGTCTGGTTCTGGACCCAGTGCGCGCCCCTGTCATGCGGGATGCCGAAGCTGTGGGTTTCGGTGTGGGCGCGGCCGCCCACGCGCGATGCAGACTCGATATGAGCGTAGTCGATCCCGGCCTCACGCAAACCATGGGCCGCTGCGATCCCGGCGGCCCCGGCGCCGATGATCACGACATCGGGATTGGAGGAGAAGCCGCCTTGTGCGCGGGCCGCCGCCGGAGCCAGAAGCCCGGCCCCGCAAAGGGATACGAATTCACGGCGGCCGAGCGGTGCGGTGGCGGTTATCTTGAGGCGTGACGACATCGGGCATCTCCCATATAATTACTCTACGGCGTAGAAGGCTTTTACTCTACACCGTAGAAAAAGTCAACGCGAAGGAGGTATGTACATGGCAGGACGGGGCCGCCTATCGCGGGATTGCATCGTCGAAGCAGCGATGCGGCTGTTGGACAGGGAAGGCGAGAAAGCATTCAGCATGCGCAAGCTCGCGGCTGACCTGGGGGTCGATCCCATGGCCCTTTATCACTACCACGCGAACCGAGGGGCCCTGATAAAGGATGTCCTGCAGGCATTGATGGAAACTTACGACGTACCTGCCCCGGGCCCGGACTGGCGCGAGGATCTCCGCAAACTTTGCAACGGTCTGCGCCTGCTGGCCCGCCGTCACCCCGGCGCGTTTCGCGTCTATGAACTGTACGAGGACTGGATACCGGCAGAACACCGGGTGCAAGAAGCCTTTCACGCGACCCTTCAACGGGCCGGGTTTCCGCCGCAGAAGACCGTGCGGGCGGTCCGGCTCTTGTTGACCTACACCGAAGCCTTCGCCGTGGACGAGATCACGGGCTGGCTGGAGCCCTTCGATCCGACCGACCGGGAGGCGTTTGCCCGCAGCCTGTCGGATGGTGACTTTCCTGTCATGAAAAGCCTGATTGACGAGATTGGACGCTCCGACACGGACGCTGATTTCGATTTCGGCCTTGATGTCATTCTGCGCGGGCTGGAGGCAGAGATTTCCTGATCTGCGGTCAGCGACGCCATGCCGCATTGAAAGGTTTTGTTGACTCCAAGGGGAAATCAAGCCATTCAATGAATGAATATTCAAATAGTGCGCGGCCATCCGGATGGGCTGGTCAGGGTGCTGTTCCGGATATTCCGGTGTGACAATCCGCAATCGGAGCGCACCGCAAAAGGCAGCCGCGAAGCGTTGCCGAGCGAAATTCAGCCGGTGCGAGCCGGCTTAACAACAGGGAGACGACCAATCATGGATATCCTCGATCAACTGGGATCACTCAAGGAAGGCAAGATGAGCCGGCGCGCCTTTACAAGGTCATTGCTGGGCGCGGGGGTCGGCGTGATGTCGTTGCCTCTGACATCGCGCATGGCCGGCGCCGCCTCGGAAGATCACGCCACCTATTTCACCTGGGGTGGTTACGATATCCCCGAGCTGTTCGTGCCTTACAAGGAAAAGCACGGCGACCTGCCGAACTTTTCGGTTTTCGGCGGCTCCGAGGAGGCCCTGACCAAAATGCGTGGCGGTTTCGTTGTAGATGTCTCGCATCCTTGCAACCAGGCCTTGCCACGCTGGGTGAAGACGGGTCTTTTCCAGCCGATCGACACATCACGCCTGTCCAACTGGGCGGATGTCATGCCCGATCTGGTGAACATGCCCGGCAATGACGCGGAAGGCGGCAATGTATGGCTGGCGCCCTTCGACTGGGGACAGACCTCGATCACCTATCGAACCGACCTCTACGAGCTTGAGGGCGAGGAAAGCTGGGACATGCTTTGGGACGAGCGTTACAAGGGCCGTCTGGGCAGTCTTGCCTCGGGCGGGGATGCCTGGTGGGTCGGTGCCATCAAGGCCGGCGTGGATTTCGAGAACCTGGACACACCGGAGGCATTTGACAAGATCGCGGCGGTTATGCGGAAACAGCGCCCGCTGATCCGCACCTATACTGACGACACCACGACGCTGGAACAGGCGTTGGCCTCGGGCGAAATGGTGGCCGCGATGACGTGGAACAGTTCAGCCACGCTGCTCAAGGCGGAAGACGTGCCCGTCAAGTTCGCGTCCCCCAAGGAAGGCGCCCTGACATGGGTTTGCGGTCTGATGGTCCACAAGGACGCGCCGAATCTCGATCGGGCCTATGACGTCATCGATTCCCTGCTGAGCGTGGAATCGGGCAAGTTCATGATCAACGATTATGGATACGGTCACTCCAACGCGAGATCGTTCGAACAGTTCGATGAGGAAACGCTGGTCAGTCTCGGGCTGAGCAGCAATCCCAGCGATATCCTGAATGCCGGTCACTTCCAGATCCCGCAGACCCAGGAATGGGAAACCAAGATGAATTCGACCTTCGAAGAGATCAAGGCGGGCTTCTGATCCAACACGAAACAGGCCGGCACCGTCTGCCCGGGCAGGTGCCGGCCTCGTAATGCATCCCTGCGGCCCCGGAGAAACCCCGGTGGTTCGCGTGCCCGGTTGCGACAGGTTGGATAGCCCCGAATGAGTGATCAGACACTTCCAGAGACCGAGGCGCCGGGCATCCGGCAGGCGCGGCCCGGTCGGTTGACAAGCCTTTTGCACGGCTCCGAAACACTTCGCGGGCTGAGCCTTTTGTCCCCGACATTGTTGTTCATGTCGATCATGATCCTGTTGCCCTTTGCCATCCTGCTGGTGATGAGCTTCTGGACCCCGGTTGGTTTTGAATTCGATACCACCCCGACCCTGAACAACTACCGCGAGGCAATGGAGCGGCCCATCTACGGTGCCCTGCTTGAACGATCCTTGCGGATGTCGGGCATCGCCACGGTCGCGACCGTCATCCTGTGTTACCCGATGGCCTATTACGTGGCTTTCCATGTGCATCGCAACAAGATGATGTGGATTGTGCTGATGACGCTTCCGTTCTGGACCAGCTACCTGCTGCGTGTCTTCGCGTGGAAGGTGGTGCTGGGTTACGAGGGGGTCATAAACTCGGCCCTGATATCGGTGGGAGTTATCGAAAAGCCGCTCGAATTCCTGCTTTACAGCCAGTCCGCGGTGATCATCACGCTGGCGCATGCCTGGGCCGCGTTCGCGATCCTGCCGCTTTACGTGTCACTCGAGAAGATCGACCGCTCTCTGCTCGAGGCCGCGACCGATCTTGGCGACGGTCCGGTCATGCGGTTCCTGCGGGTCACGCTTCCGCTGTCCCTGCCTGGGGTGATTTCGGCCAGCCTGCTGATCTTCATCCCCACGACGGGAGACTACATCACCCCCGCGCTTCTGGGTGGGCCGGACGGCGCGATGATCGGCAACCTGATCCAGAAACAGTTTGGCCCGATCAACGACTGGCCGATGGGCGCGACGCTCTCGATAATCCTGATGCTGGCCATCGCCTTCATCTGCGCCGTCTTCATACTTCTCACCCTGTTCGTCAGAAAGCGCATCTCATGAGCTCGGATACCTACATAAAACGCCCGAACCGACCGCTTCAGCTTTATGCCGTCATCTTCCTGATCGCGCTTTACGCGCCGGTCCTGTTCCTTCCGCTGTTCAGTTTCAACGACTCGCTTTACGTCCGGTTTCCGCTCAAGGAGTTCACGTTCAAGTGGTATGTTGAACTGTTCCAGCGCGAACCGGTCTGGAACGCGTTGATGAACAGTGTGCGGATCGGTGTGGTGGTGGCCGTGCTGTCCACCGCGATGGGTATTTTCGCGGCCAAGGCCATCACGCGCTACCGGATTCCGGGCCGCGGAACCCTTGTGGGATTCATCATGCTGCCGCTGGTGGTTCCGCTCATCATCTTCGGCGTTGCACTTCTGGTCCTGCTGAGCCAGCTGGGTGTGCCGCTTTCGCTTTATACCGTGGCGATCGGGCACATGATCATTTGCTTGCCGTTTTCGGTGGCCACGCTGATCCCGCGCTTCGAGGGGTTCGACCGGGCGATCGAGGAGGCCTCGGCAGACCTGGGAGAGAACGCATGGTGGACCTTCTGGCGGGTCACGTTCCCGATGGTCTTCCCCGGTGTGGTGGCAAGCCTGATGCTGACCTTCACGGTATCGTTCGACGAATTCATCATGGCCTTCTTCCTGAGTGGCACGCAGCCGACATTGCCGATGTATATCTGGGGGCAGCTTCGCTTCCCGCAGGAATTTCCGTCCATCCTCGCGCTGGCCTCGATGATCATCGCGATGTCGTTCGTGCTGGTCTTTCTGGGACAGTGGATCAACCGAGGCGCCCAGCCGGGCGCGGTCAAGGGGCACGACACGTGACCGAGGACGCGTTCATTTCAATCCGCAAGGTCGACAAGCATTTCGGCAAGGTGCAGGCCATCGACAGCGTTTCGATAGAGATCGGACATGGCGAGTTCTTCTCTTTGCTGGGGTCTTCGGGCTGCGGCAAGACGACCCTCTTGCGGATGCTTGCGGGGTTCGAGGCGCCGACGGGCGGAGAGATATTCATCGACGGGCAGCCCATGTCGGACGTGCCGCCGCACATGCGGCCGGTGAACATGGTCTTCCAGAACTACGCGATCTTTCCGCATCTCAACGTGCGTGACAACATCGCCTACGGGCTGCGCAAGCAGCGGCTTTCCCGAAACAGGCGTCACGATCTGGTCGAGGAGATGCTTGAGCTCATCAAGCTGCCCGGTTTCGGTGACCGAAGGGCGAATGAGCTCTCGGGTGGACAGAGGCAAAGGATCGCGCTGGCGAGGGCGCTGATCCTCCGGCCGAAAGTGCTGCTCCTGGATGAGCCGCTGGGCGCGCTCGACAAGCAATTGCGCGAACAGATGCAACTTGAATTGCGTGCATTGCAGCGGACAGTCGGCATCACTTTCGTCTTCGTCACCCACGACCAGGAAGAGGCGCTGACCCTGTCGGACAGAATCGCCGTGATGTCCCAGGGCCGTGTCCTGCAGCTTGATACGCCCTCGGGCCTATACGAGACACCGCACAATCGCGAGGTGGCATCGTTCATCGGGACGATGAATTTCTTCGACGCGAAAGTGTCCGGTGTGAACGGTGCCAGGGTCGAGGTCGAGGCGGCGGGACTCGGGCGGATCAATGCGCCAGCACGGGATCGACGCTACGTCGAGGGGGAGAGCGTGCAGATCGCCATCCGTCCGGAAAAGCTGGAATTGACTGCGGATGCTCCGCTGGACAGCGGCATTTCCGTTCAGGGATCGCTCGAGAATGCGGCCTATCTGGGCGAACGGAGCCATTTTTTCGTGAAACTGGATGGTCTTGATCAGCCTGTTGCGGTGTCCGCCCAGAACCGGGAAGGCGCCACGATCGGCACGGATGCAACCGGGCCTGTCTGGCTCAACTGGAGTGAGGCATCAGTTGTTGTGCTGACGTCGGATTGAGTTACGTCCTGCGCACCATGAATGACCAGCGAAAGTGAAAGAGAATGAGTGAGTCCAGTGAAACAGCCGGGAAGGACGTGAAGAAAACCGGCAGAACGGCCTCGAAGGAAGTCCGCCGCCGACAATTGATCGACGCGACGATCGAGTCGATCAGCAAATATGGCATCTCGGGCACCACCATGACGACAGTGACCAGCTTCGCGGGCATGTCGATCGGTATCGTGAACTTCCATTTCAAGAACAAGCAGACGTTGTTCGAGGAAACCCTGCGGTTTCTGGCCGAGGAGCATCGGGATCAGTGGCGCCGCTCGGTCCGTAACGCCGCGTTGACTCCAGAGGCCAAGCTTCTGGCCATCGTCGACGCGCATTACCACCCCAGCATCTGCAATCGAAAAAAGCTCGCGGTCTGGTTCGGTTTCTACGGCGAGGCGGGATATCGTGCCGCCTACCGCGCGATCATGTCCGAGATCGACGAGGAACGCTGGAATGTCTCGACCGTCCTTTGCCGGGAAATCGTCGCGGAAGGGGGCTATGACGGGATCGACCCCGAGCATGTCGCGGAAACGCTTGAGGGGCTTTATGACGGATTCTGCCTCAATATCCTGATCTATCCCGGCGAATTCTCCCGCGAGGACGCCAAGGCGCGGATCCGGGATTATCTTCACACTGTATTCCCGCAACATGTCGCACCGGCACCGGTGCCCGGAAAAGGGGGATGAAAGCCGTGTCCCGTGACCCGCGTTACGACATTCTTTTCGAGCCGGTCAGGCTTGGCCCCGTGACGGCTCCGAACAGGTTTTACCAAGTTCCGCACTGCAACGGCATGGGGCATCAATATCCGTCCAGCATGGCCGAGATGCGCAGCGTCAAGGCCGAGGGCGGCTGGGGTGTCGTCAACACCGAGGAGGTGGAGATCCACCATACATCCGAACTGAGCGGCGTCATTGAAAGCCGTTTGTGGGATGACAGCGACATTCCGGTCCTCGCCCGCATGGTCGAGCGGGTTCATGAACACGGTGCTCTGGCAGGGATCGAACCCGCACATCTCGGCATGGGCGCGGCCAACAACTACAGCCGCGAGATTCCGATGGGCCCCACGGCGCGGCCCATTGATCTTCTTGAGCCTGTTCAGTCCCGCGCGATGGACAAGGCCGATATCCGCGCCTTCCGCGAGATGCATGTGAACGCCGCCTTGCGGTCCAGAAGGGCAGGGTTCGACATCGTCTATGTCTATGCCGGGCATGACATGACCACACTCATGCATTTCCTTTCGCCCACCCGCAATGACCGGACGGACGAATATGGCGGATCCCTGGAAAATCGCGTCCGCCTGATGCGCGAGGTTCTGGAGGATACCAAGGAGGCCATAGGCGACACCTGCGCCGTGGCGGTGCGACTGGCGGTGGACGAGATGCAGGGCGCGGAGGGTATTTCCGCCGATGAGGAGGGGCGTGCCATCGTCGAGATCCTGGCCGACCTGCCCGACCTGTGGGATGTGAACGTGAGTGGTTGGGAAAACGACAGCGCCACCTCGCGCTTTTCCCAAGAGGGGTATCAGACCGACTACATCTCGTGGGTCAAGGACGTGACCTCCAAGCCGGTGGTCGGGGTCGGGCGTTTTACCTCTCCGGATACGATGGTGTCGCTGGTCCGCAACGGTGTGCTGGACTTTGTCGGTGCGGCGCGACCGTCCATCGCTGATCCGTTCCTGCCCCGCAAGATTGAAGAGGGCCGGCCCGAAGACATCCGCGAATGCATCGGCTGCAATATCTGTGTGACAGCGGATTTCCTTGTTCACCCGATGCGTTGCACACAGAACCCGACCATGGGCGAGGAATGGCGCAAGGGTTGGCACCCCGAACGTATCGCGCCGAAGTCTGCGGATGAGAGCGTGCTGATCGTGGGGGCCGGGCCGGCCGGGCTGGAGGCCGCGCGTGCCCTGGGTCAGAGGGGCTATGACGTGACGCTGGCCGAAGCCGGGCGCGCGGTCGGTGGGCGCGTCGCCGTGGAAAGCCGCCTGCCTGGCCTTTCGGCCTGGAAACGGGTGGCCGATTACCGTGAATACCAGATCAGCCAGATGGCCAACGTGGCCCTCTATCTGGAAAGTCCGCTGAGCGCCGACGAGGTGCTGGATTTCGGGGCTGATCACGTGGCCTTTGCCACCGGGTCGGTCTGGGCCGGCTCCGGGGTCGGTCGAACCAACCGCCTGCCCATAACCGCCGATGACGGCGCGCGGATCATGACACCCGATGACATCTGCGGCGGAAAGGTTCCGCAAGGGCCGGTTGTCGTTTTCGATGACGATTATTACTACATGGCCGGCCTGATGGCCGAAAAGCTGCGGGACGACGGCCATGACGTGACCTACGTGACGCCCGCCGCCGACGTTTCGCACTGGACCCACAACACCATGGAACAGGAGCGGATCCAGACCCGCCTGATGGAGATGGGGGTTCGGATCGTGCCGCTTCACAATCTTGCCAGGCTGGGCGCGGACAGTGCCGATCTTTCGTGCGTCTACACCGATCGGGTGCAGACGGTGCCCTGCGGCACGGCCGTCCTGGTGACGATGCGCGCGGCGACGGACAGCCTGTTTCACGAGGTTGCCGCGCTGAGCGACGACAGGCCGGACGCCAAACCCGCAACGCTTCTGCGGATCGGAGACTGCCTTGCACCGGGTACCATCGCGGCGGCGGTATATGGCGGGCACCGTTTCGCGCGCGAGCTGGGAGAGCCCGCGACCGACGGCGTTCCGTTTCGCCGTGAGCTTCCGGCCCTTGCGCAGGATCGGAGATCAGGATGACCCGCGACACCAGATACGATTGCCTGTTCGAGCCGGTGCAGATCGGTCCTGTCACCGCGCGCAACCGTTTCTACCAGGTGCCGCATTGCAACGGCATGGGCCGTGTCTACCCCAGCACCATGGCCGAGATGCGGCGCACCAAGGCCGAAGGTGGTTGGGCCGTGATCTGCACCGAGGAGGTTGAAATCCATTCATCTTCGGAACACGCGCCATGGTCGGGCGGGCGGCTCTGGGATGACAGGGATATGCCGGTTCTGGCGCGCATGTGTGACGGCATCCACGAATTCGGCAGCCTTGCCGGGGTCGAGCTTAACCATGCCGGTTTGATGGCCGCCAACCGCTACAGCCGGGACGTGCCGATGGCGCCGTCTCACTGCCCTGTCGCCCTGCCGGATCCGGTGCAGGCGCGGGCGATGGACAAGTCGGATATTCGCGATCTGCGCCGCTGGCACAGGGAGGCCGCGCTCAGGGCGCGCCGCACTGGGTTCGACATTGTCTATGTCTATGCCGGACATCAGCTTTCAACGATCTCGCATTTCCTGTCGCGTCGGCACAACCACCGCAGTGACGAATATGGTGGGTCCCTTGAAAACCGCGCGCGCCTTCTGTGCGAAGTGCTGGAGGACACAAGAGAAGCTGTCGGCGAACGGTGCGCGGTGGCCCTGCGTTTCGCCGTCGAAGAGTTGCTGGGCTCCGGTGGCATGACCAGCGAGGGAGAGGGGCGCGATCTTGTCGAGATGCTGGCCGAGCTTCCGGACCTGTGGGATGTCAACCTGAGCGGGTGGGAGAACGACAGCGCCACGTCACGCTTCAAGCCGCAAGGGTTCCAGGATGATTATGTCGCCTTCGTCAAGACGGTGACGAGCAAGCCTGTGGTGGGCGTGGGACGCTACACTTCGCCCGACGCGATGGTTTCACTGGTCAAGGGCGGCAAACTGGATTTCATCGGTGCGGCACGCCCGTCGATCGCCGATCCGTTCCTGCCCGCGAAAATCGAGGAAGGGCGCATCGATGAAATTCGCGAATGCATCGGCTGCAACATATGCGTGTCCGGAGACAATGACAGTGTTCCGATCCGCTGCACGCAGAATCCGACCATGGGCGAGGAATGGCGCCGCGGCTGGCACCCCGAGCGGATCGCGCCGCGGACGGCAAACGAAAGTTTCCTGATCGTAGGTGCCGGGCCGGCCGGGCTGGAATGTGCGCTTGCGCTTGGTCAGAGGGGCTACGCAGTGACGCTGGCCGAGGCCGGATCCGAACCCGGCGGAAGGGTGGCGCGGGAGCGTCGGCTTCCGGGACTGTCGGAATGGGGCCGGGTGGCCGACTACCGTGAATACCGGATTGGCCAGATGGTCAATGTGGATTTCTACCTCGAAAGCCGGATGGACGCGCGGTCCATCGCGGAGTTCGGCGCCGATCACGTGGTCCTGGCAACCGGCGCACGCTGGAGCGCCGATGGAAAGGGCCGTGAGAATCCCGCCGGCATGGAGATCGCGGCGGATGCCAGGGTTCTGACCCCGGACGACATCATGGATGGGACGCCCCCGCCCGGGGGGCAGCTGATCGTTTTCGATGACGATCACTATTACATGGGCGCCGTGATTGCCGAGAAGTTGCGCCGCTGTGGCGCCGACGTGACCTATGTCACCCCGGCCACAGAAGTTTCGTCATGGACGCACAACACACTTGAACAGCACGCCATCCAGAAGCGCCTGTTGGATCTGGGCGTGCGGATCAGGACCGCACGCAACATCGCCGCGCTGCGCACCGGAGCGGCGGATCTGGAATGCATCTATACCGGGCAGGTTGAAACGCTGAGCTGCGGGGCCGCCGTGCTTGTGACGATGCGGCGGCCCGTCGACGACCTTTATGCGGACCTTTCGGGTGACGGCCCCGGATCTCTGACCCGGATCGGCGATTGCCTCGCGCCCGGGACGATCGCCGCGGCTGTCTATGGTGGCCATCGGTTTGCCCGCGAGGTGGGTGCCCCCGTTGACGGCAATGTACCCTTCCGGCGCGAATGCATGGCACTGGCCGGGACAATGTGAGCGCACAGGAGACGCAGATGACACGCGACCCGCGATATGACGTACTTTTCGAGCCGGTGAAGATCGGGCCCGTGACAGCCAAGAACCGGTTTTATCAGGTTCCGCATTGTACCGGGATGGGTTACATGCGCCCGCGGATGCTGTCGGAGATGCGCGGCATCAAGGCCGAGGGCGGCTGGGGCGTTGTCTGCACCGAGTACAACTCCATCCACCCCACGTCCGACGATCTGCCGCATCCGTCGGCGTCGCTGTGGGATCAGGGTGACATCCGCGCCCATGCGCTGATGACCGAGAAGGTGCATGAGCACGGGGCGCTGGCCGGTGCGGAACTGTGGTATGGCGGGGCGCGGTCGGCCAACCTTCTGACGCGCGAGGTGTCGATGGACGTGACGTCGATGCCCAATCTGGCCGGACACCCGTATCAGACCCGCTCGATGGACAAGGCCGACATTCGGAACCTGCGCCGATGGCACCGCAAGGCGGCACTCCGGGCCCGCGATGCGGGCTTCGACATTGTCTACGTTTACGCCACGCACACCTATCTGTTGTCCAATTTCCTCGATCCCAGGGCCAATACTCGCAGTGATGAGTATGGCGGATCGTTGGAGAACCGCACCCGGCTGGTGCGCGAACTGATCGAGGACACCAAGGAAGCGGTTGGCGACAGGTGCGCGGTCGCGGTGCGTTTCTCCGCAGACGAGGAGATCGGTGCCGATGGCGTGCCGATCCACGGCGAGCGGCGTGACATGCTCGCGTCGATGGGCGATCTTCCGGACCTCTGGGATATCAATATCGCCAATTATTTTGTCGAGATGGGCGTTTCGCGCTTCACCAAGGAAGCGGCGCTCGAGCCCTACATGGAGTTCGTCAAGCAGGTCACCAGCAAGCCCGTGGTCACGGTGGGACGCTTCACCTCGCCTGACACGATGGTCGGCCAGATCCGGCGCGGGATCACCGATTTCATAGGCGGCGCGCGCCCTTCGATCGCTGACCCCTTCCTGCCGGCCAAGATCGAAACCGGAGAGCTGGGGGCAATCCGTGAATGCATCGGCTGCAACGTCTGCTACTCCGGCGACTCGACTGGTGTCCCGATCCGTTGCACCCAGAATCCCACGATGGGCGAGGAATGGCGCAAGGGCTGGCACCCCGAAAAGATCCCGCCGCGGGGGTCCGACGCGACGGTGCTCGTGGTTGGCGCCGGTCCCGCCGGTCTGGAGGCGGCACGGGCGCTTGGCGCGCGGGGCTACAAGGTGATGCTGGCCGAGGCAAGACGCGACATCGGCGGGCGCGTCACGCGCGAAAGCAGGCTGCCGGGGATGAGCGAATATGCCCGCGTGCGTGATTACCGTGCACAACAGATGCTGGAGATGCCGAATGTCGAGGTGTTTCTCGAAAGCCGCCTTTCCGCCGAGGACGTTATCGCGGTAGGGGCGGATCACGTGGCCATCGCCACCGGTGCGACGTGGCGTTCCGACCGTTTCGATGGTCTTGCCTATGTTCCGGTCGTTCCGGACGATGCGGAGACACCGGAAATCCTGACACCGGATGACATCATGGACGGCCGGGTGCCGTCCGGTCCGGTGCTCGTCTATGATGAGGACGGGTATTACATGGGGGGCGTCATCGCCGAGAAGCTGCACGACGAAGGGCGCGAGGTGACGCTTTGCACCCCCTCCGACGTGGTGTCCGAATGGGCCGGGAAGACAAGCGAACGCTGGCGCGTGCGCAGCCACCTGGTGGAACTGGGCATCGGGATTGAACTCTCCCATTGCCTGCGCTGTTTTGACGGCAGCAAGGCGACGCTGGCTTGCACCTACAGCGGTGCGGAGAAGGCGATCGCCGTTGGCTCGGTCGTGATGGTGACACAGCGGTGCCCGGAAGACGGGCTTTATCAGGATATCCTGGCAAAGGCGGGTGGGGCGGCCGAAAATCTTCCATTCACACTGACGCGGATCGGAGATTGCGAGGCGCCGGCGATCGTGGCCGCGGCGGTTCATGCCGGGCACCGCTACGCAAGGGAAATGGATGAACCTGTGGAAATCGACGAGCCTCTTCGCCATGACCGGGTGGATGTGGGCGATACGCGGGATGGCGCGCATCTTGCCGGGACCTCTTCAACAGCCCCGGCGGAGGTGGCCGACCCGGGGTATCTGGAAACTCTGTTGCGTTACTATGAGGAAGAGATCGAGGGCGAGGCATATTTCAATGCGCTGGCCGATCGGCTCAGGTCACCGGAGCAGCGTGCGAAGATGCGCCTCATGGCGAAGGTCGAGACGCATGCCGCTGCCGCCGTCCTGCCACTCCTGCGCAAATACGGCCTGTGCCCGCGCCCGAGCGCGGACCTGCATCGCACCGGACGGGCGCAGGCCGCTCACGGCCCGGCCGAGTGGCACGGGTTGATTGCGGAGATGCGACGAACGTTTCCCGATTATATCGACGATTTCGAAAAGCTCGAGTCCATGGCACCGCGGGCCGATCTGCCGGTGTTGAAGGTTCTGACCGCACATGAAGTGGCCGCGATCGCCTTTCTCGAACGCGAAGTGGCCGCCGATCCGAAAAGCACCGCGCCGATGCGGCATTATCTGGCGACGGGAACGGCATGATGTCGAAAGCGTTCCTTGCCGGGCTGGTGATCGTCGCCGTTGGCGCGGGTGTTGCGGTGTTCCGGCCGGACACCACGACGGCCCCGGTCACCGCCGACCGGCCCGCGCTCGCCTGCGACACCTGCACTGCCCGCCACCTGGATAAGCAGCGCCTGCGCCGGGAACTTGAAAAACTGGCTGACAGCCGGAAAAACGATCCGTGACCGACTGATGCCATGACCCAGGGGCTTGCCACTCTTTTCTCGCCGCTCACCATTCGCGGGCATATTCTCAAGAACCGCATCCTGTCCACAGGGCACATGACGGTAATGCTTCGCGACGGCTTGCCGACGGATGACATGGTCGCCTATCACGAGGCCCGGGCAAGGGGCGGGGCTGCCCTGATCATCATCGAGGCCGCCCGCGCCCATCCTTCGGGACAGGCGGCGCGGCCCGCGATCCGCGCCCATGACGATGCCTGCATCCCCGCATACGGCCGAATAGCGCGGGCCTGTCACGCGCATGGCTGCAAGGTCTTTGCGCAACTGTCGCATCCGGGGCGGGAGATGGCCGTCGCCGCGGATGGCACGCAGGCCGTGGCCGTGGCCCCTTCGGCCATTCCCAACGAGCGGTTTCATGTCATGCCCCGCGCCCTGTCCGCCGGTGTGATCGAGGAAATCGTCACCGGGTTCGGTGAGGCCGCCGGGCGTTGCCGTGCTGCCGGACTTGACGGGATCGAGGTCGTGGCCTCGCACGGGTATCTGGCGGGACAGTTCATGAACCCGCGCACCAACCTGCGGACGGACCGCTACGGCGGCGGTTTTCACAACCGATTGCGGTTCATCCGCGAAGTGCTGGATGCGGTGCGCGCCGGGGCTGGTGATGACATGGTCGTGGGCCTCCGCTTGTCCGGTGATGAAAGGGACCACGACGGCCTGGAGCAGGGCGACATGCTGGATATCGCCGAAGCCTTGGCGGCAGACGGCGTGCTGGATTACCTCAATGTGACCGCCGGCACCTCGGCGGGGTTGGCCGGGTCGACGCATATCGTGCCGCCGATGGCCTTCGATACGGCCTATACCGCGCCGCTTTCACAGGCCATCCGGGCGCGCGTATCCGTGCCCGTCTTTGTTGCCGCCCGCATCAACCAGCCGCAGATCGCCGAACAGGTGCTGGCGGCCGGGCAGGCGGACATGTGCGGGATGACCCGCGCGCTGATCTCGGACCCCGACATGCCCGAGAAGGCCCGTGAGGGGCGGCTGGATGATATTCGTGCCTGCGTCGCCTGCAATCAGGCCTGTATCGGGCATATGCTGAACGGGTATCCGATCTCGTGCATCCAGCGCCCCGAAACCGGCCGGGAACGCAGGTACGGCACTCTCACGTCGGCGGCGGCGCCACGCCGGGTGATGGTGGTCGGCGCCGGGCCGGGCGGGCTGAAGGCCGCTGCCATTGCCGCGGCGCGCGGGCATGACGTGACGCTCCACGAAGCCGCGGCGACGCCCGGCGGGCAGGTTACGCTGGCGCAGATGCTGCCCGGGCGGGCCGAGTTCGGAGGGGTCACGACAAACCTTCTTCGCGAGGCCGGGAACGCGGGTGTCACCATGCACTTCAACAGCCCGGTTGATGCGGAACGGGTCGCGTGCGACGCCCCTGACGCGGTGATACTGGCAACCGGCGCCACGCCCCGTCGCCCCGCTATCGAGGGCTCCGACGAGGCCCACCTGGTAGATGCCTGGGAGGTTTTGAAGGGGGCTGTGAATGTCGGCCCGCGCGTGGCGATCGCCGACTGGCGCGCGGACTGGATCGGGCTGGGGTTGGCCGAACGTCTTGCGCGGGACGGCTGTCATGTCAGGCTGGCCGTGAACGCGATGACGGCGGGCCATTCCATTCCCCAGTACACGCGCGACAAATGGCTGGGGGATCTGCATCGTCTCGGGGTCGAGATCATTCCCTATCTGCGGCTCTACGGGGCGGATGCCGATGATGCCTATTTTCAGCATGTCCTGAGCGGCGAGCCGGTGGTTCTTGAAGGTGTCGATACGGTTGTTGCAGCCCTTGGCCACGCTCCGGAAACCGGGCTGTGCGACGCCCTGAAGGATTGGCCGGGCCACCTTCACATGATTGGCGATTGCGTTTCCCCGCGCAGCGTCGAGGAGGCGGTACTTGAGGGGCTGACGGTGGGGGCGCAGCTATGATCCGGAGTCGACCGCCTCCGGACACGGAGCCCGGGAAGGAACGTGGTGAAATTCCGCGCCGCCTGCGAGCCGCGCGTTGCCGGGCCGCGAACAGGGTACCGACAGACATGCCGCTTCACGCTGACCGGAAAGGACCAGGACAATGACAAAGGCAGCAACCATACTTAGATTCGAAGAAAAAGGCCCCGAAGATACCGGGCTGACCGAATGGGAGACGATTGACCCCGCGGGCCTTGAATCCGGCACACCGGTGCAACGCGGACATATCTATCACGAGGACGCGGCGCACGGCTATCTGTCAGGGGTCTGGGATTGCACCGCCCAGACCGAAAGGATGGCGCCCTACCCGGTGGACGAGTTCATGTTTCTGCTCGAAGGGTCGCTGGTGATGGGGCTGCCCGATGGTACCGATGTCGAAGTGGAGCAGGGGCAGGCCTTCATCATTCCCAAGGGGTTCGAATGCCAGTGGAAGCAGGCGGGTTATCTGCGCAAGTTATTCATGATTCTCGATGCAACTGTGCCGGAGGCGGGAGATAACCCTGCGCTGCACCGGATCACTGTGCCCGACCTGTCGGGCAGCCCGGGCGGCGGGGTCGTGACCGACCGTGTGGATTTCATCAATGCCGCGGGGTCGATGCAGGCCGGCTTGCGGTTGTGCGCGGACATGAAGATCCCGGCGATGCCGGTGCGTGCCAACCTGCTGCTCCATGTGCTGTCCGGCTGTCTGACACTGACGTCGCCGGCCGGGGACGAAACCTTCACGAGTGGCCAGACGGCCTATGTCCTGCAGGGCGGAACGGTGGATTGGCAGACCGAGGGTGAAACGCGGATCCTGTGGTCAAGCTACGCACAGGTATAGTGTTCCACACCGGCCACAAGATGCCCGTAAGAACGCGGGCATGAGGCCAGGAGACACGTTTCCCGCGCGAAAATGTCAGATGGTGGCAGTCAGCCCGGGGCGGACACGGCCCCTTGCGGACCGGCTGGTCAGGGCGGAGCTTCGCGCTTGGTAGGTCGAGTGACCGAAGCGCGGATGGAGCGCACATTTTCCCTGCGCGGACTCCAGGCGAAGCCGCCGCGCATCACCGGGCCGCCCCCCGGCGCGGCGTTATGGCCGGGCCAGGCGCAAAGACCTCATATCGTCCGGATTGGCCGGGATTGATCTTGCCCCCATTTCACCGGACACTCAGGCGGTTGCGTTTTGAGCTGCGATGAACTCGCGGGGCGAGCGCCATTTCAGCCCTGAGTGCGGATGGTTCTCGTTATAATCTTCGAACCAGCCATCAATCAATCCGAGCGCGGTTTCCGCATCCGGCAACGGCGTCACGCGTACGTAGTCGCGCTTGAGCGTGTTCACGAAGGCTTCGGACAGGCCATTGCTCTGCGGGCTCTTCACCGGCGTAAAGCAGGAGCGCAGGCCGAGTTGCCGGGCGAAGATGCGCGTATCCTTCGCCGTGTAGGGTGCGCCGTTGTCGGTGAGCACCTCGACAGCGTGTGGCGCCTGGCAATCACCGAAGCGCCTCTCCACCGCCTCCAGCATCGTGTCGCGGATGTCCGATCCGCTGATGCCGGCATTCACCACCACGCGCCAGGCGATGACCTCGCGATCATGCGCATCGATGATGAAGGCGCCGCGCACCACGGCACCGTTCCAGCAGGTGAACTCGAAGCCGTCGGAACACCAGCGGAGGTTCGACCGCATGACGACCACCTTGCCGTCATGGGTCTGCTCCGGACGCTCCGTGTATTTGCGTGCCAGCAGCAGGTTGTGCGCCTTCATGATCCGGTAAACCCTCTTGTGATTGACCGGCGCCAGGTGACCGCTTTTTCGTATTTCGCCCCGTATTTTTCGGAGAAAGTTTCCATGGCGGTTTCCGCCGCGGCGCGGGTTTCCGCCTGCCAGATCTCACGCAGATCGGCCTTCACCGTCGGCTGCATCGATTTCGGGAACTTGTTCAGGACGTTGGCGATCTTGTTCGACGGGGCTCCGCCCGTTCAGGGCTGGATTGGTCCACCGGACCAATCCCGAGACGCCCTTCACCCCAACACCGTTGATGGCGCGTGCCCGGGAAGACCTCGTCGAGCG
>NZ_QNGB01000024.1 GCF_003298505.1 Roseovarius sp. TE539 | reverse complement strand
CAAAGGTTCGATGATCGCCCACTGCCTGTCTGTCAAAGTCCGTCTGCTCAAGATCGCCTCCCGTTTTTGATCTTGAATCAAACGAGAACCGATTTGGGAATCCCCTAAATGCAGACGCCGCCTAGTCTGCAGCTTGCTAAAATTGCGGCGCTAAAGTCACCACGTGCGAAGTTGGCGAAACTCAGGTCGGTGCCTCTGAGGTCCAATCGGTACCTTTTTGCCCTTTCTACAGATTTTTGGCTCTCGTATCTACGACCTATCACGTCGATAGCTGCTTGAAGGTCGACACGAAGCGATCCACGCTCAAAAGGTAGTTCTTTAGGCGTTAGATCACTTGTTTTGGCATTTTCCCGGATATAGGCGCAGAGGATTTCCATGATCTGCACATGGTCGCGGTCGCTGTCCTGCGTGATCCTCTCCAGCGCGTAGATCGCCCCGATGCGGACTTCGAGGTTGGGTATTGTGACAGCAATGTTTTCCCATTTTTCGTTTTTGCCACGCGTTGCACCGGGCGGAAGCTGTAATGGCTCGTCCTTCCATTCAAACTCGATAGAAACAGCCTCGGCTTCTTTAAATAGCAACGTCACTTGTCGACCGAGCCGGTTCACCTCCTTCTCCGCGCCCAGCCCCTGCACGGCGGTGTTGATCCGGTCGTTGATGTGGCCCTGTTCGGCGGTCTCGGTCTGGCGGCGGTTGAGCGCCATGCGGATCAGCGTGAAGGGCAGGGAGATCACCGCGCCCAGTGCGGCCGTGAGGGCCGTGAGGGTCAGCAGTGACCAGCGCAGGTCCAGGCCCTCCGCCTGCGTCGGTGCGGCGGTTCTGTCCATGATCCCGAAGATCACCCAGAAGACACCCCAGAGCAGGGTCAGCAGGAGCGCCGCCCATATGACCGTCAGGATCAGCACGACAAAATGGGGCAGGCCCTCCAGCCCCATCCGTTCGCGCCCGAGATCGAGCCGGCCCTTGCCCGTGGCAAGCAAGACGAAGGCGGACAGAACCACGACTGCGAGCACCGTCATCGCGGTTCCGAACACCTGCCATGTCAGTGTCAATGTGATGGTGTTGCCGCCGTCGCCCAATGCCCCGTCCCTTCACCGCGTCGCGCCACCCTAACCGGGCGAGGGCCGGGCGGGCAATGCGGGGCAAGGCCAGGGTGCGTGGCGATTCGAGCCGGGGACGTTTCCGGATGATCGTGAAAAGGCCGCGTGCGCGTGGATTGACCTTGAAGCGGAAACAAAACGTTCCGCGGACGCTTGGCCCGTGCGGCAATGCCGGGTGATGGCGCGGACTCGGGGTGCTCGTCGCGAAGATGGAAACAGTTCCCCGAAGCGATCCCGGTTGATCCGGCCGCCGCACCGTCCCGGGCCCTTTGTTTCAAGGCTCTGGACGGGTGGACCGTCAATGCGGGGCTGGAAACAATCGCTGCCCGTCAGGGCTGTTCCGTGTCCGGTTTCGTCATGTTGAGGACCCAATTGTGGCGGATTGCGGTCACGTTGCCGTCAGATTTGCCTTTGTGGTCGCGCCGGTACGGGGTAAGAATGCGTTTGCCTAGCTGGGGGGCGAGGTCTGTTGGTCGTGGGGGCGACTGCGCGTGAAATGCATCGACGGGATGTTGTTCGTGCGTTCGCCGTGCTGAGGCAAAGCATGGTCTGGAAACCGGGACGCAGGCGCCAGCGCGGCGCGGCGCCCGGCTGCCGGTGGCGAACCCGAACATCCCGCCCGGTGCCGGGCACGCGGCGGTCGCGCCGGCCTGTCGGGGGGGCAGGAGTTTTGTTCGCCACGAGGCGGAAGGCCGGGCACCCGCCCGCGGTAAGGAGAAGACGATGGCAAAGCTACCGACCACGACTGTGATGCCGGGCCATCGCATCTCATGCTTGCGGTTACGACGGTCGCCTCGAAGCCCGTGGAATCATCATCGGTCCCGGGCAGATGAGTCGAATGTCCGAGAAGCGGTTGAGACGACCGTATCGCACAATGGGAGTGGAAAGATGTCAGTGAGGGGGATCGATGGCGACATCGATAACAGTCTGCTCGATGACTCGTTCCTCGGCATTCCCGCGCGATCGTCACCGCTGCCAGACGGCGCGCACGGCGTGCGCGGCGGCGGTGAACACGGTTTCCGCGCCATGACAGAGCGGACAGTCCGCAGCCAGTCGCGCCGCCCGGTCGGCGAGAGCGGCAGCCATCGCCGGATGCGCGCCCAGCCGGTCGCGTCGCAGGATTTCCGCGCGGATCTGCCAACCCTCGCGATGGGCGCGGCGCAGGATCCGTCCCAGGCGACCGCCCGCATGCAAGACGGCGCGGGCGCGCAGATCGGCCAGATACGCCTCCGGGTCGTCAGTGTCCCGCGGGTCGAGACGCGCGCCGATGATCTCCAGCATCGCCTCGGGCGACAGCGGCCATGTCTCGTCGTTCATAAGGCGGACAAAATCCTCGGCGCCCGGTCCGCGGCCGGCATCCTCGAAATCGAACCAGCGCACCATGCCCGCAGAGTCCAGCACGGCATTGCCCGCACGGCAGTCGCCCCGCACGAAGCCGACGGGCGCAACAGCCATCGCGTCGGTCACGAGGGCGCGGTCAAGGGTCGGCGGTTCCGCCCCGAGCGCCTGTGCCAGCGCCGTGATCGCGTCCAGACGGCGGCTGGTGATCCCGGCATCGCGACCAACCGCAGGCAGCGTCGGCTCCTCGGCCAGCCCGGCTGTGACCGCCGCGCGCTGTATCGCCAGGATCGAGTCAACGGTGTCCCGCGCCAGCTTGTGGCGCTGCCCGGCGTCGGCGCGATTTGCCGCAACGCTCAGGCGGTCGCGGCCAAGATCGGACTGGATTGTCAGTTCTTCCTCGGCGGCCAGAAGGCGCGGAACCGCGTCGGTCAGCGGGGCCAGCCGGGACAGAACCATCCGTTCGCGCGCAGCTCGCTCAGGGTCCGTGCGGCGGGTGACGATCATCGTGTCGTCGGACAGATGTATTCGCCAGCTCGCCTGTTCGCGCCCGGCCGGTGCGGTGATGCGCTCCACCCGCCGACCCAGAAGCGCGGCGGCCCGCCGGGCGATCTCGCCAGCCTCGGCTGCGGCTTCGCTGTCAGTCATGGCACTCTCCCTCAGCTAGTATCGTGCCCGTCCGGCCGGGCGGACTCACGTCGCCGCTCATGGCGTGGCCGAAACGCGTCGCGCGCACATGCCCCGGCCTTGTCCGGAAGCCTTAGTCGCTTTTCGCATCGTCCGGAAGGGATGTGTCGGGAACAGGTATTGCCGGGGAAAAGGGATGCGCGCAACCGAAAGTTGTCGGCACGCATGACGTTACACGGGTCGCAGGACGACCTTGGGGAATTGAAAACAGAAGGATTGTGCAAATGAGTGGATCAAGCTCAGGCTCCGGATCGGGGATAGGCCCGAACGGAATTGTCGACGGAACGACCGGCAGTGATCTGATCCTGCCGTTCTTCATCGATGCCGATGGTGACCAGGTCGACGGCTTCGACGGCGATGATGATACCATCTTCGCCTTCGAGGGCGACGATACCGTCGTTGCCGGGGCTGGCAACGACAGCGTCAAGGGTGGAACCGGCGACGACCTGATTTACGGCGACAGCGATCTTTCCGACGAACAGTTCGACGGCATCGTGCGCGAGAGCTTCGAATGGGACAAGGCGCCCGATCCAAATGGACCGAACCCGATCGAAGACGAAGATCCGTTGTCCCACTTTACCCAGAACACGGGCAACGTCGATGTGACCTTCACGGTTACCGACCAATCCAGCTCGCGTGTCGACCATGAATTCTCGGACGAGCACCAGTTCGTCGGGGGAATCGATGACGGCAGCGAGTCGATCGACGCCGGGAGCGGTCTGGTAAGTGATCTGACGGGCGACGGGGACGGCAGCGCCAATTTCGAACTCGGGTTTTCGACGCCGGTCGAGAATGCGGATTTCCGTATCAACGATATCGACGGGTCCGGCATGGTGACCGTCACCGCCGAGCTGGATGGCGTGCCGGTCACGGTTAACCTGACGGGTGGCAGCAAACTCGATGTTTCCGGGAACACAGCGCGCACCGACAACCCCGGTCCGGATGAATACGCGCAGCCAAACGAGGATGATTTCTCGGCGCGAGTGCAAATCGACGGCCCGTTCGACAAGATCAAGATCGAGCACAGCGAAGGCGACTTCAACTCGGGTATCTGGGTCACGGACGTCTATTACGACGCGCCGGTGGCGGATCCCGGCACGGGGGGGGACGACACCCTGCTGGGCGGCGCGGGCGCCGACGAGATCTACGGCGAAGGCGGCGATGACAGCATTGAGGGCGGTGCCGGGGCAGACCTGCTTTCGGGCGGCGACGGCACCAATATCCTGCGCGGCGGGGACGAGGACGACACCTTTGTCGGCGGCGACGGCGCCGACAGCTTCGACGGCGGTCGTGACGAGGACGTGATCGACTACTCCACCTCTGGCGCGGCCGTGACTGTCAACCTCTCAACCTCCAGCCTCTCGGGCGGTGACGCCGATAACGACACGATCATCAATGGCATCGACGGTGCGATCGGCTCGAATCATGACGATCTTCTCGTCGGCTTCAACCAGCAGGGCACCTCGGACCCGAATGTGTTCAGCAACTTCTTCGACGGGGGCGCCGGCAACGACACGATCGACGGGCGCGGTGGCGATGACGTGCTGATCGGCGGAGACGGCAGCGATTCCGTGATCGGCGGCTCGGGCGACGATACCATCGACACGTCGGGAAGTGACCCGCTTCCCGATGACGGCTTCGGAAGTGTCGTGGATGAAGACCCCAACCAATTGAACGACCGCGATACGGTTGATGGCGGCGGCGGTGACGACTCGATCAACACCGGCGACGATGCCGACTGGATCAGTGGCGGCGCCGGTGATGATACCATCGACGGCGGGCTGGACGACGACGAAATCTACGGCGCTGACGGCGATGATGAAATCACTGCCGGTGAAGGCAGCGACACCGTATTCGGTGGTCGTGGCGACGACACGATCTATGGTGGCATCGACGATCCCGCCGTCAACATTCCCGATCCCATCGACCCCGAGTTGGACAATGGCGACGATTCGCTTCTCGGCGGGGGTGGCGATGACCTCATCTTCGGTGAGGACGACAACGACACGCTGGAAGGCGGTGCCGGTGAAGATACCCTGCACGGCGGGGTCGATGATGACACGATCATAGGCGGGGCCGGCGCCGACACCATGACCGGCGGTGCTGATCGCGACACGTTCATCATCACCTCTGTCTCTGACGCGGATGGCGACGACGTCGATGGCGGCACCCTTGGCGATGATTTCGACACGCTGGACCTGACTGGCCTTGGACCGTTCGAAAGGGTCGGTGAGACCACCGATCCCGATGGCGACTCCACCAGCGGCACGATCAACTTCCTCGACAGCCCGGGTGGCAGCGTCACCGGTTCGATGACCTATTCCGAGATCGAGCGGATCGTGCCCTGCTTCACGCCGGGGACGGTTATCGCCACACCTTACGGCGAACGCCCGGTCGAGGATCTGAGGCCCGGGGACCGTGTGATCACCCGCGACAATGGCCTGCAGGAAATCCGCTGGGCCGGCCGTCGCGATCTTGGCACCGCGGAACTTGGTGCCGCGCCGCACATGCGCCCGGTGCTCATCCGTGCCGGCGCCCTCGGCCGCGGCCTGCCCGAGCGTGACATGCTGGTCAGTCCGCAGCACAGGGTGCTGATGAACAACGACAAGACCGCGCTCTATTTCGAGGATCGCGAGGTGCTTGCCGCGGCTAAGCACCTGACCGGACTCGAAGGCGTGGACGAGGTCCGCGAGGCAAGTGGCGTCAGCTATATTCACTTCATGTTCGACCAGCACGAGGTGGTTCTGTCGAACGGGGCCTGGACCGAGAGCTTCCAGCCCGGTGAACAGACCCTTGACGGCATGGGAGAGGAAAGCAGGGCGGAAATCCTCGAACTCTTCCCGGAACTGGCCGAGGCCGAGGGGATCAGGGCCTACCAATCCGCCCGCCGGTCGCTCAAAAAGCACGAGGCGGGCCTGCTGGTCGCGGAATAAGGCATTTGCAGCCGACCGGCGCGGGAAACTGCGCCGGTGCCGGGCGCGATTCCGGGGGCGTTTCGGGTCCGAAAGGGACAATCCCGGCTTTTGTCCGGGATTGTTTCGTTGGTGACGTACAATCACACGGTTTCTGTTGCGGTCGCGCATCTCCCATGGGTGGCTTTTTCGCCGTCCATGGCAATTTTTGCGCCCTGCGCCATACTTGCGCCATGAGTAAACGGTAAGCCGCGGAAGCGGGGGCGCCCTTCGTGAAGGGTCAACCGCGGCGTGATACAGGCAAGGAGACCTCCGCATGGCCGATATCGACGGCACGGGCAGCAACGACACGATTCCCGGAACCAACGAAGATGACACCATCGAGGCTCTTGCAGGGGCCGACCGGGTGTCCGGAGAGGGTGGAAGCGACAGCATCCTCGGCGGTGATGGCGACGACACGATCTTCGGTGATGCCGGCGATGGCACCTCGCTTGGCAACGACGCGACTCCGCTTGAGCTGAGCATTTCGAACCTCGTGTCGGACACCTCTCACGGAAACAACAATGCGGATGTCGGCGATACGGCGGTCTATTCCGATGTCGCTCAGCTTGAAGATGGCACTTCGATCTCCGCACGCATCGTCCTGACCGGCACCAGCGATGATCATCTGGACGTTGACCTGAGCGGCGGCGACGGATTCGAAATCCTGCTCAACGGCAGCTCGGACGAGTCCATGGGCGGCAAAACGGCCAGCTTCCGGATGGAATTCTTCGATCCGGCCACCGGTGATCCGGTGGCCCTCAACTCCACCGCCACCATAAACGACCTCGACCGCAACAGCCCCGGCGACCGTGAGTCCGTGACCATCGACGCGGACAGCTTCATCAGTTTCTCGACCACATCGGAGACGTCTCTCGAAACCACCACCGGCTCCGGCACCGTGACCGCCTCGGGCACCGAACAGAATGATCCGTCCGATCCGGATGCATGGTTCTCGGCGGAATTCGAAAACCGGGAGTTCATCGAGTTCACGCTCGAAACACGGTCCACGAATTCCGGGTTCAGCTTCAGCGGTGACCTGATCGAGGATCCCGTGGTCACGCCCTTCGAGGATGGCGACGACACGATCCTCGGAGGCGCCGGCAACGACGAAGCCTTCGGGCAAGGCGGCGATGACAGCCTCGATGGCGGCCTTGGCGACGACACGCTCTCGGGCGGTGAAGGATCCGATACCCTGGCGGGCGGTGGCGCCGGTGATCAGGCCACGACGCTGGATTTCGAGGGTCTCGCGACCGGCGACATCGTTTCGGGACAGTTTCAAGGCCACGGAGTCACGATTGCCAGTGAGGATTCCGACCACCCGCCGATGATCTTCGACACCGAAAACCCGACCGGTGGCGATGGCGATCTCGGCTCGGCGACCCTCGGCAAGGTTCTGATCCTGTCACAGGATGGTGACACGTCCGATCCCGATGACAATGGCAGCGGCGGCACCTTCCAGTTCACTTTCGACGATCCGGTGACGATGAACTCGATGACCTTCAAGGACATCGAGGAAGGGGCAAAGATCGACCTGCTTGACGACGAGGGCGCGCTGATCCAGTCCATCCCGGTTTCCGCAACCGGCGATGGCGGTGAACGGCTGGAAACGATCGACAACGACAACGTGGCGCGCATGGATGTCACCCTCCACGGCAGCGGTGCGATCGACAACGTGTCCTTCACCCGTTTCGAACCCGGTGATGACCTCCTCAAGGGGGGCGCGGGCGGTGACACGCTCTTCGCCGGTGCCGGCGACGACACGTTGGAGGGTGATACAGGGTCCGATACCTTTTCGGTCACGGAGGCCGGAGATCACAGGATCGTCGGTGGCGAAGACAGTGATGACTCGGATATCGACGTGCTCGACCTGTCGGGACTCTCGACCTCGGTCACCCATACGGGACCCGAATCCGGCACCGTGGATTTCCTCGACGGGTCGGGCGGAGTGACGCACACGGCCCACTTCTCCGAGATCGAGCGCGTGATTTGCTTTACCCCGGGCACGGGCATCGCCACGCCGCGCGGCATCAAGATGATCACGGATCTGCGCCCCGGCGATCGCGTCATCACCCGGGACAACGGCCTTCGCGAAATCTGCTGGACCGGCCGCCGGAGGCTCGATGCCGCCCGTCTGATGGTCGCGCCGCATCTCTGTCCGGTCCTGATCCGGCGCGATGCGCTCGGTACCGGGATGCCGGATCGTGACATGCTGGTAAGCCCCAATCACCGGATGCTGATCGCCAATGAACTGGCGGAAATGCTCTTCGGGGAACGCGAGGTTCTCGTCGCCGCCAAACACCTGACCGGCCTGCCCGGCATCGAGCAGGCCGGCGCGGCGAAAGGCGTGAGCTACATTCACGTGATGTGTGAACACCATGAGGTCCTGCTGGCCGATTCCGCCTGGTCCGAGAGTTTCCAGCCCGGTGATGACGCGCTACGTGGTATCGAGGCGGAGCAACGCGACGAAATCCTGACGCTGTTTCCGGATCTCGCCAGTGCCCGCGGTCTCGGCGCCTACAGGGCGGCACGGCCGTCTCTCAAGGCGCATGAGGCCAAGGCACTGGTCGCGCGCGGCCGGCCACAGTAGAGGGCGCGCGCCGACGGGGTCAGCGCCCGGTCCGTTGCCGCCACGCCGCCCAGTCCGCCGGCGTGTCCAGATCCGTGGTGGCCCGATGCCCGGGCAGGGGCACCTTCACCACGGTTTCGCCTGTGAACACCTGCTGCGCGCCGGCATCGCCCTCAAGCGCGCCGAGCATCGGGAAAAGGCGCCTCGGCAGAACAACGGGATGGCCTTTGCGGCCCGCGCTATCCATCCCGCGATGAACCAGCCGCGGCCGGGCAATGAAACTCCGCGCCACCGCGGCGATATCGTCCGTCCCGAGTTCGGGAAGATCGGCCAACAGCACCAGCAATCCATCGGCTTCCCGGGCTTCGGCCCACAGGGCACCGGCCCGGATCGACGCCGCCATGCCTTGTGCCGCATCCGTCACATCCCGCAGGCAGGCGCCGCCGATCCCGTCGAGGGCGGTGCGTCGCGCCGCCGCTCCGGGCGGCAGCGTGATCAGAACCTCCCACCCCGTGGCCAGCGCCGCCCGGGCCTGCCGCGCCAAAAGCGGCTCGCCGTCCACCGGCTCCAGAAGCTTGTCGCGCCCGTCCATGCGTTCCGAGCGACCCGCGGCGGGAATCAGGATCGCAAGCCCGGTCATGCCTCGGCCCCCTCTCGAAGACGGGGGCGGCGCCCCTTCTGCTTCCGGGCCAGCCGGCAAGGTTCCCTCCGCAGTATTCCCGCCGGGAAACAGTCACCTGATGCCACTGTGTTCATCTTTCCCCAAATACTCCCGCCGGAGGCGCCGGACATCGCCCCGACACCCCGGAAGGCGTCAGCAGCGTAACCGTACCCCCTCGGGATCGAACAGCGGTTCCGTGATCAGCCGCGCCGGGCGCATCTCGCCCAGGATCTCGATTTCCGCCGCCAGACCCGGCACCGCCCTCGCCGCCGGCACCAACGCCAGGGCCACGGATTTCTCGGCATGGTGCGAGTACCCGCCCGAGGTGCAGAATCCCTCAACCGCGCCTTCGATCCAGACCGGCTCGTAGGCGTTCACGTCCGCGTCCAGCGCCTCCACTTCGAACGCCACCAGTTTGCGTCCGGGCCCGGCTGCGCGCTCGGCCTCCGCCGCGGCGCGGCCGACGAAATCGACGTTTTTCGTGAAGCTGATGAAGCGGTCGAGCCCGGTTTCAGCGGCGGTGTAATCGGGTGAGAATTCGCGCATCCAGCCACCGAAGAACCGATCGAGCCTGAGCGACATCATCGCGCGCATCCCGAAGGGCTTCATTCCGTGCCTTTGCCCTTCCGACCACAGAACCGCCCAGAGCGCGCGTTGTGCCATCGGATCGCAGTAGATCTCGTAGCCGAGATCGCCGGTGAAACTGACCCGCTGGATCAGCGCATCCACCATCCCGACGGTGGCGTGGCGCAGATCCATGAACTTCATGTCCGCCACCCGGTCGCGGGTGCAGGCGACCAGAACGTCGCGCGCGCTGGGGCCCGCGATCTGGAACCCGTTGAGCCGGTCCGAGATGTTCTCGACATGCACGCCCACCGTCTCGTTCTGGCCGAACCAGCGCATGTGCCATGCCTGCGCCCCGTAGGACGCGGTCAGCTGGAATGTCTCGTCATTGAGGCACGAGACGGTGAAATCGCCCCAAAGCCGACCCGCCGGGCTCAACATCGGCGTCAGCGAGACGCGCCCGGGCTTGGGAATGCGCCCGGCCATGATCCGGTCGAGCCAGGCGCGCGCCTTCTCTCCGGTCACAAGGTACTTGCCGAAATTGTGCACCTCGTTGATGCCCACGCCCTCGCGCACCGCCTGCACTTCGCGTTTCGTGGCCTCCCAGGCATTCGAGCGCCGGAAGGAGGGTGTTTCGAAGCGCGGTTCGCCCTCTTGTGCAAAGTAATTCACCACCTCGAGCCCGTATTGGTGGCCCCAGACGGCGCCCATGCTCTCGAAGATGTCGTACATCGGCGTGGTCATGAAGGGGCGCGCGGCGGGAAGTTCCTCGTTCGGATAGGCAACGCTGAACCGTTTCTGGTAGTTCTCGATCACCTTGGGCCGGGTATAGCCGGGCGTGATCCAGTCGCCGTACCGGGCCACGTCCATCGCCGAGACATCGCGCTCGCACTCGCCGTCAACCATCCACTGCGCCAGCATCAGCCCCACGCCGCCGCCCTGGCTGAATCCGGCCATCACGCCGCAGGCGGACCAGTAGCCGGCGATGCCCGGCACCGGCCCGACCAGAGGATTGCCGTCCGGTGCGAAGGTGAAGGGCCCATGTATCACCGATTTCACGCCCGCCCGCTCCAGTGCCGGAAAGCGGCGGTAGGCGAAATCGATCGACTCCTCGATCTTGTCGAAATCGTCGGGCAGCAATTCATGCCCGAAGCTCCAGGGGGTGCCATCCACGGCCCAGGGCCGGCAGGTCTGTTCGTAGAACCCGATGCACAGGCCGCGCCCCTCCTGCCGCAGGTAGCTTTCACCGGCCGGATCCATGACATGCGGATGCTCGCCACCCGTGTCGAGTATCTCGACGATTTCGGGAACCTCTCCTGTCACGAGATACTGGTGTTCCATCGGGTGCAGCGGAAGGTAGACCCCGGCCATCGCCCCCACCTCGCGCGCCCAGAGGCCGGCCGCGTTGACCACGTGCTCGGCATGGATGGTGCCCTTTTCGGTCACCACGTCCCAGGTCCCGTCGGGCCGCGGATTGGTCTCGCGCACATGGCAATGGGTTTCGATTATGGCCCCGCCCATCCGTGCCGCCTTGGCATAGGCATGGGTGGTGCCCGAGGGATCGAGATGCCCGTCAAGCGGATCGTAAAGCGCCCCGAGTACGCCCTCGGTATCGGTCACCGGCGCGATCTTGCGGATCTCCTCCGGACCTACGATATGCGTGTCCAGTCCCATGTAACGGTGCTTGGCGCGTTCGGCCAGCAGCATGTCGAACCGGTCGCGGTTGTCGGCAAGCGTCACGCCCCCCACATGATGCAGCCCGCAGGAGAGGCCGGTGATTTCTTCCAGTTCACGGTAAAGCTTGATGGTGTAGCCCTGCAGTGCGGCCATGTTCGTGTCACCGTTGAGGGTGTGAAACCCCCCCGCCGCGTGCCAGGTGCTGCCGCTTGTCAGATCGGAACGTTCGATGAGCATCACGTCCGACCAGCCCAGCTTGGTGAGATGGTAAAGAACGCTGCATCCGACGACACCGCCGCCGATCACGACCACGCGGGTGGTGGTTTGCATGGAGCCCTCCCTGTTCTGTTGCCGCAACACTGCCTGGCCTGACCCGGCCCGCATGCCAATCCGCGACAATTCCTGTCGCAAGCGATCATCCCGAAAGGCGGGGGGTGACGACGCCTCCGCTCATGTCATCGGTTTGCGCCCGTTTCCCGCGGCGCCTCCGGCGGGAGTATTTGGGGAAAGATGAAGAGTTTCGACCGTCTTCATCTTTCCTGAAATACTCATTTGAACAGGTCGGGAGAAGGCCCGGCTTCAGACGATTTCGAGCAGGACCGCGCCGGCACGTCCCGACGCCAGCACGGCATCCTGTGCGGCGGCACAGTTCACGAGCGGGAAACGTGCGTGGATTTCAGGCCGCAGCTCCCCGGCCGAGAGCGCGCTGTGCAATCGCTCGATGGCGGCGCGGCGCGGGGTGCCGGGCAGAATGTAGACGAGCGGCATCTCAAGCGTGATGGACTTGAAAAGAAAGGCCCCGAACGGCAGTCGCGGTGACATGTCCCGGCCCGAGCCATAGGCGATGACGCGGCCCAGCGGCGCCATGACCTCGGCCAGTAGCGCGGCGTTCTGCCCGAATTCGACCTCGATGGCCCGGTCGATGCCGCCCGCCGGTGCCGCGTCGCGGATCCGGGCGGCGAGATCGGGATCGTCATAGGCAAGAACGTGGTCGGCCCCTGCCGCCGCCACCCGGTCCGCAGCGGACTCTGCGCAGGTGGCGATCACCGTCGCGCCGCCCCATCGCGCCAGTTGCACAGCGTCGTGGCCCACCGCGCCCGCGCCTCCACTGACCAGCACGGTTTGCCCGCTCACCTCGCCGTCGCCGAAGACCGCATGCGCCGCCGTCAGGCCGGGGATCCCGAGGGTGGCCCCGACTTCCGCGGGAATGTCCTCGGGGAGGGGCACCGCCTGCGCTGCCGGCAGGGCGATGTATTCGGCCGCGGTTCCGAAGGGGCGTTGCCATTGACCGTTCCAGATCCAGACCTTTTCGCCGATGCGTGCGCTGTCGATGCCCTTGCCGACCGCTTCGATCTCGCCTGCGCCGTCCGAATGCGGCACGATCCTGTCGAACGCGGGCCTGGTAACGCCGGGGCGCGCCCCGGCCCGCGCCTTGGCGTCGGAGGGGTTGACCCCGGAATGACTGAGCCGGACCAGAACCTCGCCCGGACCGGGGAGGGGTTTGGCGATCTCCACGAGGTCAAGGACCTCGGCGGCCGGTCCGAAACGTGAATAGCTGATGGCACGCATGCGGCTCTCCGTGGGGTGTCGGGGGAGGGTGGACGGGGTGGTCAGGTCCGGCGCAGCCGGATCACCACATCGACCGAGGTTATGGCAGCTCCGTCCGGGGCATCGGGCAGACGCGCGATCTCCAGCTCTTCGGCGGGCGCGTCGCTGAGCCGGTTCTCGTCTTCCCAGAAGAAATGAGGATGGTCATGGGTGTTGGTGTCGAAATAGCTCTTTGATCCGTCGACCATGATTTCCTGAATCAGCCCGGCGTCACAGAAGGCGCGAAGCGTGTTGTAGACAGTGGCCAGGGACACGCTTTCCCCCAGCCTCCGGACTTCGGAAAACAGGCTTTCGGCAGTCACATGCCGGTGCTGCCCGTCACCCACCAGCAGCGCGGCCAGCGCCACGCGCTGACGGGTGGGCCGCACGCCTCCGCGCTCGAGCCACTCGTTTCCGGTTTTCGTCGCCTGCGGTGTCATGCCGGCCTTCTTTGCATTTCAACCCTATATAGGGGCGCGGGGCGGCGGATTTCAAACAAATTTCATCGCCTTCGCGGCAGTTGCCACTGTCTCCCACAGGCTTGCAAGCGCCGCTGGCAGGGTGATAGAGGGTTCGGGCACAGTTTAGTCTTATCGCGAAAGGGCCGCCTCACATGGCCGAGTATCCGAGCAGCTTCGACAAGGAAGACCTGCTGAAATGTGCCCGTGGCGAGCTTTTCGGCCCCGGCAACGCGCAGCTGCCCGAACCGCCGATGCTGATGATGGACCGCATTACCGAGGTCAGTGCCGATGGTGGCTCGCATGGCAAGGGGCATGTGGTGGCCGAGTTCGACATTCACCCTGACCTGTGGTTCTTCAAGTGCCATTTCCCCGGCAACCCGATCATGCCGGGCTGTCTCGGGCTCGATGGTCTCTGGCAGTTGACCGGCTTCAACCTTGGCTGGCGCGGCTGGCAGGGGCGCGGCTATGCTCTGGGCGTCGGCGAAGTGAAGCTGACGGGCATGGTGCGCCCCGATCGCGGGATGCTCACGTATCATGTCGATTTCACAAAGGCGGTGCAGACCCGCCGCCTGACAATGGGCGTGGCCGACGGCATCGTGAAGGCCGACGGCGACGTCATCTACGAGGTCAGGGACATGAAGGTCGCCCTTTCCGAAAGCTGAGGCCCCGTTGCATAGGAGTGCTCGAATGCGCCGCGTCGTCGTCACAGGACTTGGTATCGTCTCGTCCATCGGAAACAATGCCGCCGAGGTTCTGGCGTCCCTGCGGGACGGCCGTTCGGGGATAACCGCCAACCCGGTCATGGCGGAACACGGCTTCCGCAGTCAGATCGCGGGAGCCGTGGATATAGACGTGGCCGAGCATGTGGACAAGCGCACCCTGCGTTTCATGGGACCGGGTGCGGCCTATGCCCATATAGCGATGAGCCAGGCAATCGCGGATGCGGGACTGGAGGAGGATGACATCGTCAATCCCCGAACCGGTCTTGTCGCCGGGTCGGGCGGGCCGTCCACCTCGGCCATGCTGTCGGCGCATCAGACCGTCCTCGAAAAGGGCAGCCCCAAGCGGATCGGCCCTTTTGCGGTTCCGAAATGCATGTCTTCGACCATATCAGCCAACTTATCCACAGCATTTGCCATCAAGGGTATCAATTACTCGATCACCTCGGCCTGTTCCACTTCGTTGCACTGTATCGGCAACGCGGCCGAGCAGATCATGATGGGCAAGCAGGACGTGATGTTTGCCGGCGGCGGCGAGGAGCTGGACTGGACCCTTTCGTGCCTCTTTGACGCCATGGGTGCGATGTCTTCGCGGTTCAACGACGCGCCCCAGAAGGCCAGCCGCGCCTTTGACGCCGACCGGGACGGGTTCGTGATTTCCGGCGGTGGCGGCATGCTGGTTCTGGAAGAACTCGAGCATGCCCTGGCGCGCGGGGCACGCATCCATGCCGAGATCACCGGCTACGCCGCCACCTCCGACGGGCACGACATGGTCGCTCCCTCGGGCGAGGGCGGCGAGCGGGCTATGCGCCTGGCCCTCGAAACCCTGCCCGCGGGACGCAAGGTCAGCTACATCAATGCGCATGGCACCTCGACCCCGGTGGGCGACGTGGGCGAGGTGGAGGCGGTGCGCCGCGTCTTCGGCGAGGGCGCCACCCCGCCGATCAGTTCCACCAAGTCCATGACCGGGCACAGCCAGGGTGCCACCGGCGCGCAGGAGGCGATTTATTGCCTGCTGGCCCTGCGCGAGGATTTCATCATTCCGTCGATCAACGTGGAAACGCTCGATCCGGCGCTCGACCCGTCCGAGATCGCGACAAGCCGCGTCGACAAAGCCGGGCTCGACACGGTGATGACCAATTCCTTCGGCTTCGGCGGCACCAACGGCTCCATGCTTATGAGCAGATATGAGGGATGACATGACATGAGGAATTCGATGGAGGGCAAGCGTGGCCTTGTCATGGGCGTGGCCAACGACCGCTCGATCGCGTGGGGCATCGCACGGGCGATGCACGGCGCCGGGGCCGAGCTTGCCTTCACCTACCAGGGCGAGGCTTTCGGTAAACGTGTGGCGCCGCTGGCCGCGGAGGTGGGATCGGACTTCCTGGTCGACGTGGATGTGACGGATGACGCGTCTCTTGATGCCGCCTTCGCCGCGTTGGCCGAGCGCTGGCCGAGCATCGACTTTCTTGTTCACGCCATTGCCTATTCCGACAAGTCCGAGTTGACGGGGCGGTTTCTCAACACAAGCCGGGACAATTTCCGCGCGTCGCTGGAAATTTCGGCTTATTCCTTCATCGAAGTGGCGCGCCGCGCCTACCCGCTCATGAAGGACGGTGGCGGCACTCTGTTGACGCTGACCTATCAGGGCTCCAACCGCGTGGTCCCGAATTACAACGTGATGGGCGTGGCCAAGGCCGCGCTTGAATCGACCACCCGCTACCTCGCCAACGATCTGGGGCCGGACGGAATCAGGGTGAACGCCATCTCGCCCGGCCCGATGAAGACACTGGCCGGCGCCGCCATCGGGGGCGCGCGCCGCACCTTCAAGCATACCGACGAGAATGCCCCGCTCCGGGCCAATGCCACGCTCGATGCCGTGGGCGGAACCGCCGTCTACCTTGCTTCGGATGCCGGCGCCTTCACCACCGGCGAGATCGTCCGCGTGGATGGCGGGTTTCATGTCCTCGGAATGCCACAGGCGGAAAACCTGTGAATAATCCCATCACAATATCAATATAATATCGTGCATATATCATGTAAAACATGAGGTGACCCGCGGCAAATTTGCGCGCCCTCGCGTGAATGCGTGAATGGTCGTGACCGTCGCGGGGGTTGAAAGCCGCCGGTCGCAATGCCCATTTTCTAGGCATGGAACAGGTCACCAAACTCAGCCAGCAACAAAAACGCGAGCACCCCAATGTGCCCGGCGTGGATCAATCCGACCGTACGGTGCCCGTCAACCTGCGGCAATCCGGCCCCACGCCCGTCGAGATGCTGATCTCGACACGGGTGCGCAAATCCCCCTTCTGGCATCTGTCGGTCGAGGCGGGGATGTGGCGCGCGACCGTCTACAACCGCATGTATCACCCGCGTGGCTACATCCGGCCAGAGGATGGCGGCGCGATGGCCGAATACCGGGCGTTGCGCAACGGGGTGACGTTATGGAACGTTGCCGTGGAACGGCAGATCAGGGTGAAGGGTCCGGACGCCGAAGCGTTCGTGAACACGATCATCACCCGCGATGCCACCCGGATCGAGCCGATGCACGGCAAGTACTGCATCTTGTGCAACCAGGCAGGGGGTATCCTGAACGATCCCGTGCTCTTGCGCCCGGCCGCGGATGAATTCTGGTTCTCGCTGTCCGACAGCGACCTGATGCTGTGGATGCAGGGGGTGAACACGCCGCGCCGCTGGGATGTCGATATCCGCGAGATCGACGTGGCGCCGGTTCAGGTTCAGGGGCCGCTTTCAGAGGATATGATGGCGGACGTTGTCGGCGATTCGGTGCGCGGGATTCCCTATTACGGCCTCATGGAGGCCGAGATCGAGGGGTGTCCGGTTCTGATCAGCCAGACCGGCTTTTCCGGTGAGAAGGGCTACGAGGTCTATGTTCGCAATGCCTCCGAAACCGCGGAACAGGTCTGGTACGCGCTGCGGGGCGTCGGCGCCCGCTATGGCCTGCGTGTCATCGCGCCAGCACATCACCGTCGTATCGCCGCGGGCATCCTGTCCTGGGGTCAGGACATGGACGCCGAGACGTCGCCCTTTCAGGTCAACCTGTCCTATCAGGTGCCGCGCTCGAAAGCCGCGGATTACATCGGCCGTGAGGCCCTCGAGGCACAACGCGCGCGAATCGAAGCAGGTGAATACCCCTTTGCGCTGAAACTCGTCGGGCTGAAAATGGGCGGCAAGCCGATCACGGATTACGCACCGGATTTCTGGCTGATCACCGATTCGGAAGGGACACGCTGCGGCTACGTGACCTCGCCCTGGTGGTCGCCGGAACTTGAAACCAATATCGCCCTCGGGTTCGTGCCCTGGACGCAGAGCGGGATCGGCACCCGCCTCGGTGTGGAACTGCCCGAGACGTATGCCGAAACCAGCGGCGCGCCCGTGAATGCGATTGTCTCCGAGGTTCCGTTCGTGCCGTCAGAACATCCCAGTGCCCGCGAACAGGCCCGCGACCGCGGCCGCGACAGCGCCGAGTGAGACGCGCCGCGGCCGCGGTGCGTTCACCACGGACACGACGTCGCGAAAGTCGCCTGAAGACCGTTCAACAACCCCCTGCAAGGTCTTCAGAATGTTGATGTAAACCGGGCCTGCCGGATCAGAACCACTGTCCGGGCTCCATCAGCCCCAGATCCAGAAACTGCCGCGAATGCCACTCGAAGCGCACCGAATTGTGCCACCTGAAACTGTCGATCTCGTAGCGTGATCCGGGGTTGCGCCTGAGCGCCTTGGCGGTGCGGAACGACGCGATCGCGGCAGTCAGGTTGTTGTGCCAGGGGCAGGCGTAGGTGTTGTATTCCTCATCGTTGAAGAGATGACGGAAATCCACCTTCAGTCCTTGTTTTGCCTTGAAAATCGCGATCCTGTCGATCTTTCGTCGGGCCTCGGGAATATGCTCTTCGTAGCGCCATCTGAGCCCGCCGTGGAAATCCAGCTGCCGATCCATGGGATGATCGTGCGCGCCGCCCGTCCGCGCCAGCGCATAGTACCCCGAGCGATCCAGATGCGCGTCCTCCAGCGCCACGGCATCGGGATGACGGTTCAGATCCCCCGCATAGAGATCAACCACGTAGGCCAGCATGGCGTCCCGGCGCTCTTCGGTATGAAAGGCCAGCATCTCCCCGACTGTCCGAGTTTCGCAAAACGGGTAAAAAAGATACTCCGTGTTGAAGCAGTAAAACATCCACAGTCCCGGCGCGGCGGCGATGATCTTGTTCACAGTGTCTTGAAATTGCTGGGTTTCCGGCAAGGTGTGGCCGATCCTTTCGACCCGCGGGGCCACGTCTTCGGCCAGACTGAATGCATCCGGCATGAGGGCCAGAACGGATTTGAACCCGCAGTCGAGATGGTGCCGCAATGTCGAATCGACCTCTGTTTCGTCCTCGACGAAGATCATCGCGATCGGCCCTTTCGCCAGTGCCGAACTGCCCCTTGCCAGAAAATCGTCCAGATCCGAATACTGCATTCGCGCCCTCTTTTTACGGGCAGGGTCCGTCAATTCGCGGTCCATTGCAAGTCGCCCCCGGAATGATGTAATCAGGCCCCTCGTGACCGCGACGGGAGCCCCGGGAATGGCGCAGCAAAAGAAGCTCTACATAAAGACTTACGGCTGTCAGATGAACGTCTACGACAGTGAGCGAATGGCCGAGGCCATGGGTGGATCCGGCTATGTGCAGACCGACACACCCGAGGATGCGGACATGATCCTGCTCAACACTTGTCACATCCGTGAAAAGGCGGCTGAAAAGGTCTACTCGGAACTTGGCCGCCTGCGCCCGCTCAAGGAGGAGAACCCGGAACTGAAAATCGGCGTGGCCGGCTGTGTGGCGCAGGCCGAGGGCGAGGAAATCATGCGTCGTCAGCCACTTGTGGACCTTGTCGTGGGTCCGCAAAGCTATCACCGGTTGCCGGGCATGGAATCGCGCGCGCGTAACGGGAGCAAGGTTCTTGATACCGATTTTCCCGCCGATGACAAGTTCGACGCTCTCAAGCAACGCCCGCGGGCGCAACGCGGCCCGACGGCCTTTCTCACGGTGCAGGAGGGGTGTGACAAGTTCTGTGCCTTCTGCGTCGTCCCCTATACGCGCGGCGCCGAGGTCAGCCGCCCCGCAGGCCGTATCCTCGAAGAGGCGCGCGACCTGGTGTCGCGCGGCGTGCGCGAAATCACACTGCTGGGCCAGAACGTGAACGCCTATCACGGAGAGGGGCCGGACGGGTCGGACTGGTCACTGGCGCGTTTGATCCGGGCGCTTGACGGAATCGACGGTCTGGCGCGCATCCGCTTCACCACCTCGCATCCGAATGACATGACCGACGATCTGATCGCGGCACACGCAGAGTGCGAGAAACTGATGCCATATCTGCACTTGCCGGTGCAGTCGGGCAGTGATCGCATCCTCAAGAGGATGAACCGCAGTCACACGGCCGAAAGTTACCTGCGGCTCATTGACCGCATTCGCGCGGCCCGTCCGGACATTCTGATGTCGGGTGATTTCATTGTCGGCTTTCCCGAGGAAACCGAGGAGGATTTCCGCGCCACGCTGGATCTCGTCGAGGCGGTAGAATACGGTTACGCGTTTTCCTTCAAGTACTCCACTCGCCCCGGAACGCCGGCCGCGGAACGTCCGCAGGTTCCCGAGGACATCAAGTCCGAGCGGCTGCAGCGCCTTCAGGCGCTGATCTCGCGTCAACAGAATGAGGTGCAGCGCGCGATGGTCGGCAAGCGGGTGAACGTTCTTTTCGAAAAGCCGGGCCGCGAAGCGGGGCAGATGGTTGGCAAGTCCGAGTATCTGCATGCCGTCCATGTTGGCGGGGCGCAGCTGGAGCGGGGAACCATCGCACCTGTGCGTATCGTGGACGCGCTGCCGAATTCGTTGGCCGGTGAACTGCTGCCTGCCTGACTGCATCCGCCTGTTGGGCGCCGGGTTTTCCACAGCGCGACGTTGCATTGTTTCCTCATACCAAACAATCACATGTGAATAATGCTTCACATATCAGGTAAAGCTGTTACGCTCGACCGTGGTTTATAGCCGCGGCACCGGCGCTACTGCGTGTCAGTGCCGCCTGGGGGAACAGAAAAAAGGAACAGGATTGTGACGGGGGGACTCTCAAAATTCGCTCGTGCGCTTCCCGGTCGGATGGCTGCCGCCGTAATGGGACTTGCACTCGCCATTTCCGCAGCAGGGGCCGCGGCCGCACAGCAGACAACCGTTATCGGAGAACGCTATGCACCCACGATCTGGGTTGATCCCGACGGGTGTGAACATTGGGTTATGGATGATGGCTGGGAAGGCTACATGTCTCCCCATGTGAATCGTCAGGGCATTCCGGTCTGTCGTCGTGGCAATGTTTGCGGTGTCATGAACACCGATCAGCTTTTCCGGACCGACAGCGCCCATATCAGCAGCGCCGGACGCGCCCGGCTGGTGAATTTCTTCCATCAAGCCAACGCCGTCTCGTATATCATCACGGGGCACACGGACAGCCGGGCATCGGACCAGTACAACATGGGACTGTCGCTGCGGCGGGCCAATGCCGTGGCGCGTGTCGCGGCCGGGGCCGGGGCCCGCATCGCCGACGTCCGCGGTTACGGCGAACGGATGCCCAAGGCATCCAACAACACAGCTGCAGGCATGGCGCAGAACCGCCGTGTCGAGATTATCTGCATTCGCTAAAGGGGGCGTCGGCAAATGAAATTCCTCAAACCCGCACTCGTTCTCTGCGCGGCCTCGCTGGTTGCCGGATGCGTGGACAACAAACGCAACAAGACCGTCGACAGAGGGATCGATTCCAAACATCTCAGCCAGCTGCAGGCCGGGATCTGGATCGACCCGAACGGCTGTGATCACTGGATCATCGACGATGGTGCCGAGGGATATCTGTCCCAGCGGCTGGACAAGTATGGCAAGCCCGTATGTTCGGGAACGGCCCCGCCCAACACGGCGACGGGCGCCTTCAAGTCCGGTTCGACGGTTTCCGACCCGATCTGATCTTTCCGTCTCTGTCCGAAGTGAGACGCCGAGGGCGATGACCGTCCTCGGGCAGGGCCATCGGTGTTTCATGTCACAAGCGTGATATTTGTCGTGATTTGCTTGCACAGGCCAGCGCATCTTGGCACGGTCTACTCGTAACAGCGCGCCCGGGAGAGCCGATTGTCCATTCCTGCCTTGCCGTCCTCGACCGATCAGGCCGACATGCATGAGGAGATCGTGGAGTTTCTGGACAACCGATTGCTGATCGACCTTTGCGGTGAATACGACAAGAACCTGGCCGAGATCGAACAAAGCATCGGCATCCACATCCTGAGGCGTGGCAATCAACTGGCAGTGGTCGGGGAGCCTGGCCAGACCGCCGAGGCGGTGAATGTCCTCAACACCCTTTACGAACGTCTCGAGGCCGGCAAGCCTGTCGAAAGCGGTGATGTGGACCGCGAGCTTCGCATGGGCGACGAGCCGCAAGAGGGAACCCGCGACGGTGATCAGCTTGAGATGTTCCGGGGCGGCCCGATCGAGATCAAGACCAGGAAAAAACTGATCGAGCCGCGGACGGATGCGCAGAGGGCTTACGTCCGGTCGCTCTTCGCACATTCACTTGCATTCGGGATCGGACCCGCCGGAACTGGCAAGACCTATCTTGCCGTGGCGGTCGGGGTGTCCATGTTCATCGAGGGGCATGTTGACAGGATCATACTGTCGCGCCCGGCGGTCGAGGCCGGCGAGAAGCTGGGCTATCTGCCCGGCGACATGAAGGACAAGGTCGATCCCTACATGCAGCCGCTTTATGATGCGCTCAACGACTTTCTCCCCGGCAAGCAGCTCGCCAAGCTGGTCGAGGAAAAGAAGATTGAAATCGCCCCCCTGGCGTTCATGCGCGGCAGGACGTTGAACAATGCCTTTGTCGTGCTGGACGAGGCGCAGAATGCAACCTCGATGCAGATGAAGATGTTCCTGACCCGGCTGGGCGAAGGCAGCCGCATGGTGGTCACGGGGGACCGCAGCCAGGTCGACCTGCCGCGCGGTGTGCCCTCAGGGTTGCACGAGGCCGAACGGCTGCTGAATTCCATTCCCGACATCAGCTTCAATTACTTCAGTGCCCGTGACGTCGTGCGCCATCCGCTTGTGGCCGCGATCATCGAGGCCTATGACGCCGACAGCTGAAGTTCGGAGAACGGGCTGATTCGGGGCGCGGAACGCGGATGCTCACTGAAACCTTGATCGAAGATGAAAGATGGCGCGAGTTGCGCCTCGACTCTCTTGCAGAGGCGGCGGGGCAGGCGACCTTTGAACATCTCGGACTGGATCCTGATGCCTTCGTCATCAGTGTCCTGGGATGTGACGATGCGCGGATTGCGTCGCTCAACGCGATGTTCCGCGACAGGCCCAAGGCCACCGACGTGTTGTCGTGGCCAAGTGCGGAACGCGGCGCGCCTGTGGCCGGGGCGGCGCCCGAAGCCCCGGAAACCGGGATGGACGGCGAGCTTGGTGATGTTGCGATCGCATTCGACACATGCCTGGCGGATGCGGACGCCATTGGCCGCCCACCGGCAGACCACATCACACATCTGCTGGTTCACGCGGTGCTTCACCTTCTGGGATTCGACCACCTGCGTGACGAAGATGCCACTTTGATGGAAGCGATGGAGGTGGCGATACTTGGCAAAATGGGCATTGATACCCCATATTGCGACGACAGGGGCTGAGGCCCCGGCACTGGAAAGAGAAGATGGGCGACAGTTTGGACGAGTCCTCTAACGCGGCGCAACGCGCGCAGCCCGAGAGGCAAGACGAAGACGACGAACCGGAAAGTTTTTTCCGGCGTATCATCGGGGTTCTCAGCCCCACCGAAACAGACGACCCGGAAGCCGAGCCCCCGTCGGATGGGACCGGAACGGAATTGCCCGGTATGGTCAACCTTCGCCGCATGGTGGTTGAGGATGTTTCCGTGCCGAAGGCCGATATCGTGTCGGTTCCCCTGAACATCACCAAGGACGAGTTGGTGCGGGTATTCCGCGACAGCGGGATGACCCGCCTGCCGGTTTATCAGGGCACGCTGGACTCGCCGGTGGGGCTTGCACATCTCAAGGATTTCGCTCTCAAGCATGGATTCAACGGGTCCGGGGGGCGCTTTTCCCTCAAGGAGATGCTTCGCCCGCTGCTCTATGTGCCGCCCTCGATGCCCATCGGCGTTCTGCTTCAGAAAATGCAGAGTGATCGCCGCCACATGGCCCTTGTCATCGATGAATATGGCGGGGTCGATGGCCTGGTGACCATCGAGGACGTGATCGAGCAGGTGGTGGGTGAAATCGAAGACGAACACGATGTCGACGAGGGCCGGTTCTGGACCCTGGAGGCGCCGGGGTGCTTCCTGGCCAAGGCCAAGACTCCGCTTGAGGACTTCGAGGCAGAGATCGGCACATCCCTGACGGATTCCGAAGACGTCGACGAAGAAGAGATCGACACCCTTGGCGGTCTTGTCTTCATGTTGCTGGGCCGCGTGCCCGTGCGTGGCGAGGTCGTGGAACATCCAAGTGGGGTGATGATCGAGGTGGTCGAGGCAGATCCACGACGGATCAAGCGTCTCAGGGTGCGCCTTCCGGGCAATCAGGATGACTGAAACCGGGCCGCGCCGGTGCGGGATCGACCGCGCCGGGGGATGGCGCATCGGTGCAGCGGCGGCAAGTCTTGGTGCTGTCTCGGCGCTTGGACAGGCGCCTGTGGATCTCTGGCCTCTGACGCTGATCGCTCTTGGCGGCCTGTTTGCATTGTTCCGCAAGGCGGCCCGGATGAAATCGGCGGCCCTGATCGGCTTCGCCGCGGGAACCGGTTATTTCCTGCTCGCGCTCAGCTGGATCGTCGAACCCTTCCTGGTGGATGTTGCGCGGCACGGTTGGATGGCGCCTTTCGCCCTTGCCTTCATGGCCGCGGGGCTGGGGCTGTTCTGGTCCGCCGGTTTTGCCGTCGCGCGTCTGGCCGGTGGCGGGGTCGTGGCATGGGTCGCCGCGCTGACGCTTGCCGAAGCCGCGCGGGCCGTCCTGTTCACCGGGTTTCCCTGGGCGCAGGTGGGGCATATCTGGATCGATACTCCTGTCCTTGCCTGGTCTGCGATCATCGGGCCGCTCGGACTCAGCGCGGTGGCACTCGCCGCCGGCGCCGGTCTGTTTCTGGCGTTACGGGCCCGGCTGAAAGGGATGCTGGTGGTGGCGGTGGTCGCAGCCCTCTATCTTGCCGCCCCCTTGCTGGACCGCGCCGTGCCGGTTTCCGAAGACGCGCCGCTGGTCCGTCTGGTTCAGCCCAATGCCCCACAGGATCGAAAATGGGATCCTGACTGGATGGGCGTTTTCTTCAACCGGCAGATCGCGTTCACGGCAGACGGTGCGGACCGTCCGGATCTGATCGTCTGGCCGGAAACGTCTGTTCCGGTGCCGCTGCATCGAGCTGGTACGGCACTCGGGCAGGTTTCCGAGGCTGCGGGTGATGTGCCGGTGGTTCTGGGCGTTCAGCGCAGGGAGGGCGCGCGCCTCTACAATTCCATGGTTCTTCTCGGGCCCGGCGGCGACGTCAGGGCGCAGTATGACAAGCATCATCTCGTCCCCTTCGGAGAGTACCTGCCGTTCGGAAGGCACCTGCGGCGCTTCGGTCTGCGCGGGCTTGCCGCGGAGGATGGCAACGGCTTTTCGGCCGGCCCCGGTCCACGTGTCATCGACGTTGGCGGCATCGGGTCGGCGCTTCCACTGATCTGTTACGAGGGCGTCTTTGCCCGCAATGTGGCCATGGCGCCCCGGCGTCCGGATTTCCTGCTTCTGATAACCAATGACGCTTGGTTCGGAGACATATCCGGCCCTCATCAGCATCTGGCCCAGGCCCGTTTGCGCAGCGCCGAGCGCGGATTGCCGATGATCCGGGTGGCCAACACCGGAATTTCCGCGGTGATCGACGCGCAGGGGCGGATTACCGGTGCCATCGAATTGGGTGAATCGGGCTGGACCGACCTGCCCCTGCCACCGCCGTCATCGCCGACGATCTATTCGCGCACGGGGGATTGGCCATTGATCCTGCTGCTGCTTGCGGGGCTTGGCGCCACGGGGGCAGGACGCCGCGGCACAAATATCAATTGACGCGCTCGCGGCGCAGGCTTAGTCAGTCGCGACCCCGTCACAACGGCTTCCTGGCGTGGCGGTTGAAAATCAATGGAGCGTCCCATGTCACGAAAGAACTACACACTCACCTCCGAGTCCGTCTCGGAAGGTCATCCCGACAAGGTTTGCGACAGGATTTCGGATGCGATCCTCGACGCTTTCCTTCAGGAAGAGCCCGATGCACGGGTCGCCTGCGAGACCTTCGCCACCAGCGGCATGGTGGTCATCGGCGGAGAGGTCGGGCTTTCGGATCAGGAACGGCTCAAGAACTACATGGGTCGTATTGGCCAGATCGCCCGCGACTGCATAAAGGACATCGGCTACGAGCAGGAAAAATTCCACTGGAACACCTGCCATGTCCTGAATTTCCTGCATGAACAATCCGCCCATATCGCGCAGGGCGTGGACAAGGACGGCGCCGGTGATCAGGGCATCATGTTCGGCTACGCCACCAATGAGACCGATGCGCTCATGCCGGCGCCCATCCAGTTTTCGCATGCCATTTTGCGGCGCCTGGCCGAGGTGCGCAAGGATGGCACCGAACCCGCCCTCCGGCCCGACGCCAAGAGCCAGGTATCCCTGCGTTACGAGGACGGCAAGCCCGTGGAGGTGACCTCGATCGTCCTGTCCACCCAGCACGAGAGCGAGGACCAGACCAGCGATGACATCCGCGCCATCGTCGAACCCTATATTCGCGAGATCCTGCCCTCCGGCCTCATCACCGACGCCACGGAATGGTGGGTCAACCCGACCGGCACCTTCGTCATCGGGGGGCCGGACGGGGATGCGGGACTGACCGGGCGCAAGATCATCGTCGACACCTATGGCGGTGCAGCGCCTCACGGAGGCGGGGCGTTTTCCGGCAAGGATCCAACCAAGGTGGACCGCTCGGCCGCCTATGCGGCGCGCTATCTGGCCAAGAACGTGGTTGCGGCCGGGATCGCCGAGAAATGCACGCTTCAACTGAGCTATGCCATCGGGGTGGCCAAACCGCTGTCGATCTTTGCCGATACTCACGGCACCAGCGAGGTGCCGCCGGAAGCCATCGAGAAGGCGGTCGCGAAATGCATGGATCTCAGCCCGCGGGGTATACGCGAGCACTTGCAGCTCAACCGTCCGATTTACCAGCGTACCGCCGCCTACGGCCATTTCGGCCGTAAGCCCGAAGCGGATGGCGGCTTCAGCTGGGAGCGCACGGATCTGGCTGACACGCTGGCAAAGGAGATCTGAGCCGCGAAGAGCGCCTCCTTCGCGGGCGAGGTGAAACCGGATCGGCTTGAAAGACGCCTGTCATGAGTAGCGACAAGCATCCCTCCGGCGCACCGTGGCGCAATTTCTACGGCCGGATCAAGGGCAAGGGGCTGCGCAGGGCGCAGGAGGCCTACCTGGACGAGGATCTGGAGCGTCTGTCGCCCGGGCCGGTAAGCTGGGCGGAGAACCCCGAACGCCGCCCGCTCGCGCTGGAGCCATTGTTCGGCGACCGCCCGGTATGGCTGGAAATCGGCTTTGGCGGCGGGGAGCACATGGTCCATCAGGCCGCCCGCAACCCGGATATCGGCATTGTCGGATGCGAGCCATACATTAATGGTGTGGCGATGCTTCTGGGCAAGATCCGGCAGGCGGGTGTCGCCAACCTGTCCGTGCATCCGGGGGATGTGCGCGATCTGTTCGATGTCCTGCCGGCCCGGAGCATCGCGCGCGCTTTCCTGCTCTATCCCGATCCGTGGCCCAAGAAACGCCATCACCGGCGCCGCTTCGTCACGCCGGAATATCTTGAACCGTTATCGCGGGTCATGGCGCCGGGGTCCGTCCTGCGCGTGGCCACGGATATACCCGACTACGTGCGGCAGACATTGCAGCAGGTTCCCCGCCACGGGTTCGAATGGCTGGCCGAGCGCCCCTCTGACTGGCGGGAGCCTTGGGACGACTGGATATCGACACGTTACGAGAACAAGGCGCTGCGCGAAGGCCGCGTGCCGTATTACCTGACATTCCGCAAAAACTGAGCGTGGTGCGGTTGCACGGCCCCCCGGCTGCGGGCGGGCAGGGGCGGCGGCGGGAAAGTTCACTGCCGCGATGCGCCCGGAACTCGTCGCGTGGGTTGCTGGGTGGAAAACCTCGTCGGGAACCGGCGAACCCGGATACGCGCCAAGCGCCTGCCCCCCAGCCACGTCAAGGATCAAGCGCCGGTCTTGCGGGGTTGTCGCGCGGAGCTTGCGATTTTCGCCGGTCCGGTTTGACGTCGGTCCGCAATGGGCGGGATCGTGGCGCTTGGGCGCGCAGGTTTGAAATCTGCTCACGCGTCCCGCGCCTGCCGTCATGCGGCCAGTTTGCGGCCCAGCCGGCCAAGCATGTCGAGGCATTGCTGCAACTGGTCGATCGACACGTATTCATCCGGCTTGTGGGCCTGTTCAATGGAGCCCGGTCCGCAGACCACCGCCGACATGCCAAAGCTCTGGAAAATGCCGGCTTCGGTGCCGAAGGGAACCACGTCGGCGGAGTTGGAGCCGGTAAGTTCCATGACGATATTGCGTGCTTCGTTGCTGTCGGCGGGTTCAAGCCCCTCGACCTCGCCGATCACCTCGGTGGCAATTTCGGCGTCGGGGCATATTGCGCGCATCGCCGGAAGCAGTTCTTCTTCGCAGAAGCTGTGCAAGTCGTGCTTTACAAACTCGGCATCCGAGGCCTGTACAGGACGCATTTCCCACTCGACCTGAGCATGGCTGGCGATCACGTTGTGCGCCACGCCGCCGATCAGGCTGCCGGTGTTGATCGTGCTCCAGGGGGGGGCGAAACGGCTGCTTTCCGGGCTGCGCTTGCGCAGTTCCTCCTTGAGGGACAGAAGGCGCGTGACGTAACGCACCGCATATTCCACGGCATTCACCCCCCGATCGGGACTCGAGCCATGGCCGGCAAGGCCGCTGAAGCGCGTGGTATATTCGTAACAGCCCTTGTGGCCCTCGATGATGCGCATGCTGGTCGGTTCGCCAATGATCGCAACCCCGGGCGTGATGCCCTTTTCCCTGAGGCTTTCGACAAGGGCGCGTGCGCCGAAACAGCCGACTTCCTCGTCGTAGGTGAACGCGAAATGCACGGGCCTGTCGCGAACGATCTGGTTGAAATAGGGCGCCATCGACACGGCTGCGGCAATGAATCCCTTCATGTCGCAAGTGCCGCGCCCGTAGAGACGCCCGTCGTGTTCGATCATTTCGAAGGGCGGGCTGCTCCAGTCCTGTTCGGCAACCGGCACCACGTCGGAATGACCCGAAAGAACGATGCCACCGTCCTTTTGCGGCCCGATCGTCGCAAAAAGGTTTGCCTTGTGGCCGATGTCGTCATGATAGATGTCGACTTGGGCGCCGGACTGCTCAAGCAGATGGGCAAGATAGGCAATCATGTCCAGATTGCTCAACTCCGACACGGTGGGAAAGGCGATCAGATCGCCCAGCAATGCAACCGTATCCGACAACTGCGTCGTCACGTCCGGCTCCTCCAGCATATCCAGCAACCCGGCGACAGTGTTGATCTGCCGCGCCGCCGTCAACCCCTTGTGACAGGGGATTTGCCGGTCAAGCGGGGTGGCGGCCGGGCCGCAACGGCACGTGTTGCAGAATTGACTCTGATGTGGCGACGGTGGCGGGTTGTGGCGGCACTCGAAGGTGGGCCGGATGCACTTTGGCCCACAATATACTGTAATTTCGTGAAAAGATTTATTGAGCGGGAAAAACTTCTGGTCGGAAAGTGCAAAAAGCGGTATTTTGGTGACCAAATTAAGAAAGCGGTGCGCCAAGCACCGCATGTTGAGGTAGAGTGGTGGTGACATGAAGACGATTGATTTCGTCGTCCGTGAGCATGCGGGCGAGTCGAGTACGGGTATGATTGCCGCAGGTGAGCCGGTAACGTCCTTGGAGGCCGGAGGCGGCCGGGAAATATCCCTGAATCTCAGGCAGTTCGACATAAGCGGGTATGCCCGCAGTGGCAGCAACCTGGAGATCACGCTTGCGGATGGCCGGATCGTGGTTCTTCAGGATTACTATGCGGATGACGGAAATCCGGGCAGCCGCCTTTTCGTCAGTGCGGATGGTTATCTCAACGAGGTTACGCTGGTCGAAGGCAATGATGGCGTTCTTTATGCGCAGTACGGCCCGACATCCGCCTGGGGCAAATGGACCCCTTCGGAGGAGCTCATTTTCCTGTCCGAAGCCGAGGTGATCGCGCCCGAAGAGGAAGACGAGGAAACCGTTGCCATGCTGGGTGCGGGGATTTTCGGCGGATCCGGGCTGCTGGGGGCTGCCGGGGCTGGCGCGGCCGCAGTTGCCGCGTCCTCTGTCGTGGCGGGCGATGACGGCAAGGCCACGATCCAACCGGAGGTGACCCAGAAGGGAGATATCGTCATCGGGGGCGATGATGCAGGCCCGGACGCGACGCCGATCCTGATTTCAGGGCAGGCACAACCGGGTTCGACCGTGAATGTCACCATCGGGATTCAGGTCGTCGAGGCCACCGTGCAACAGGACGGCACGTGGGAAGCGGTGTTCGAAGGCGCGGAATTTCCCGCGGACGGGCAGTATGTGGTCGATGTCGTGGTGATCAACCCGGCCGGAAACGAGACACAGATTTCCGGCCCGAACGTGGTCATCGACCTCACGCCACCGCAGATCACTGTTGACGGCGGCCAGTTCGGGCAGGGTGTTTTCGTCAATGCCGAGGCCGCTGCACAAGGGTTCGAGATCACCGGCACCGGCGAGGCGGGCACCAGCATCGCCGTTTCCGTGGCCGGCATGACACATCAGACAGTCGTGGACGAAAACGGCAGCTGGAGCATCGGCTTCGACCCTGGCGAGTTGCCGGAGGGGGATTACCAGAGCACGGTCACGATAATCGGAACCGATCCTGCGGGCAACACGACGACGATCACCCGGACCCTCGATGTCGATACGGTGGCCCATCCCCTGGAGATTGCAACTTCCTTGATCGAGGGGGACGGCGTTGTCAACGCGGACGAGATGGCGGACGGTCTTTCGATCACCGGACAATCGGAACCGGGCGCGACTGTCACGATCGAGATCGAGGGCGTCAGCCAGAGCGCCGTGACCGATGCAACAGGAAGCTGGACCGCGGTTTTCGCGCCCGGTGATCTGCCGGCCGGGGAATACGACACCACAGTGACCGCAACCACTGTCGATCTTGCGGGCAACAGCACAACGGCCACCGGGACGTTGCGGATCGACACGGAACTTCGCGACTTTGCCGTCACCTCCCAGCCGGGCGGAACCGATGGTGTGCTGAACTTCACCGAGCTTGACTCCGGGTTCATCCTGACAGGCACCGTTGAACCGGGGTCGGCTGTGACGGTTCAGATGGCCGGTACAACTGTCCCTGCCACGGTGCGCGCCGATGGCAGCTGGAGCGCCGGCTTCAGGGAGGATCAGATACCGGAGGGCACCTATACGGCCACCATGCTGGTTACGGCGACGGACGCCGCGGGGAATGTAAGGGTGATCAGTGATACCGTGAATGTCGACACGGACGCCGGCCTTCTGGCGATCAATACCGGCGAGATCGGTGGCGACGGGACCGTCAATGCCGATGAGGCGGCCGAGGGCGTGACGATCTCGGGGGTCGCGGACGAACCCGGGGCCATTGTCACCGTCAGTTTCGGCGGTGTCGTGCGAAGCGCGGTGGTCGATGCGTCGGGAAACTGGGAAGCCACATATACCGCCTCGGACATACAATCGGGAGTTTACGATGCCGAAGTGACGGCGCGGTTGACGGACGCGGCTGGAAATTCGACCGACGTGGCCGCGTCCGTCCACGTGGACACGCGGGTGGACAACCTCAACCTTTCGGATATCGATATCGCCACCTCTGCCGATGGCACCGACCTGATCAACAACCAGGTCGCCGCGGATGGTTTCGTGGTGACGGGGACTGTCGAACCGGGGTCGACCGTCTTTGTGACCCTCGGGGGTGCCACCCGGCAGGCCGTCGTGGACGATGCCGGGAACTGGTCGGTGCAGTTCCTTCCCGGTGATGTCGCGCCGGGCGAATACGAGGCCACCATGACAGTCGATGTGACGGACCCGTCCGGCAACGCGTCCACGCTGACGGATACGGTGACTGTTGACACGCTGGTCAACGAGCTTCGGATTTCGGACGAGCCGGTGGAAACGGACAATGTCGTCAACGCCGCCGAGGCCGCGGACGGGTTCACCCTGACGGGCCGGGTGGAACCGGGATCGGCTGTTACAGTCGAGTTGCTGGGCAAGAATTACAGCGCCACTGTGGATGCGAACGGAAACTGGACCCTTGATGTGCCCGCCGGGGATATTCCCGCGCAGGAGCTGAACATCGACTACACCGTGAACGCGACCGACGCCGCCGGCAACAGTTCCTCGGTGACTGAACCGCTCGAGATCGACCTGGTTCCGCCGGATGCTCCCGCTACGGTGGGATATTTCCGCGAAGGCGGTGGCTATCGTAGTGCTACCCTGGAAACGACCGGGGACGAGGTGACCATTCACCAGGTTGACGCGGCCGGCGGGGTGGCCCAACTCGCCCTGCATGCCTCGGAAGACGCATTCCTGGGCGAGACGGATTATCATTTTCTCGACGGCTCGGGGGCGCCGACCACCATACCGGATGGCTCCGAGTTGATCGTGACCAGCGCCGATGCGGCCGGAAACACGTCCAGCAGTTACGTTGTTCTGGACGAGACGGACACGTCGGTCGTTGACCTGTCAAACCCGAACCTGGCCGGTTTCCAGATCGACTCCGTCGACCTGCGGTTCGGGGACCAGAGTGAAATGACGATCGACGAGGCGCAGCTCGCCGCTTTGTCCGACAGCACCGGTTCCCTTGTGGTGCGCGGCGGTGCCGATGATGCTGTCACGGTGGCCGGCGGGGTCGCGGCCGGACAGACACAGGTGAACGGTGAGCAGCACGACATCTACACGCTTGGCGACAGCGGGGCGGCCGTCATCGTCGAAGACGATATAAACGTGATCACCTGATATAATGAATGTTCGCCCGGTGACCGCGAGGTGGCCGCCGGGCGAACGCCACGGCAGTGAATGACCGGGACAGGCGGGATTGATGGGGCAGGTTGACGGATCGAAGCCATGGGTGCTTGTGGCGCTTTCGGCCATGATCCTGAGCGGGTGCCTTGGCACGCAGGAAGACGGCGGTTTCGTGTCGCGCTTCGGGGCTGCGGATGCATCACGCCCCGAAGCGGAGTCGCGCATTATCACGGACCTGCAGACCCGTAGCACGGTTTTGCCCCCCGACAGCGCCTTTGCACAGGTCGCACGACGGACCCTCGCTGCCTACAGCCGCACCGGCGAAGCCGATCTTCGTGCCGCGCGTTTGCGGTCCGAAGCGGCCTCGAAGAACTGGCTTCCGCGCGTCGGGCCGGATATCAGCCTGACCAGCCTCGATGATTTCGTGGCCAACCTGATCGTCGAGCAGGTGATATTCGACAATGGCCGCCTCAAGGCTGAAAGGGCGTTTGCCAAGGCCGATGTCGAGGTGGTGGCGGTGGAACTGGCTGCGGACACCAACGCGAGGGTCTTTGACGCGCTATCGCTTTATCTGGACGCTGCGGAGGGTCGCGAACGGGCCCGTCTTGATCGCCGGACCCTCGACGACATGGCGCGGTTCGAGTGGGTTATGCAAGAGCGGGTCAAGGGGGGCATTTCGGACCGTTCGGATCTTAATGTTCTGCGCCAGAAACTGGGAGAGATCCGGGCCTCGCTGGTAGCCAATGACGAGGCGGCAGAGACCGCCCTGGCCGAACTCAATGCGATGTCCACAGCTCCCCTGGACGATGTTCGGGGTCTGGCGGATATCCCTGTCGCGATCAACGCGGCCAAACCATTGGACGTCCTGCGGGCAGAGGCCGAAAAGGAGCGTGACATCGCGCAGGCCAGGATCGACCGCGCCGGGCGGCTTCCCGGGGTGACGGCGGGCGGTACGGCCGGTGAAGAAACCGATCTTGGCGTCACTCTGCGCGCGGATCAGCTCCTGGGGCTCGGCACCGGCGATGAACTCAAGGCGATCGAAACCCAGAAGGAGGCCGCGGCGCGGCGCGTCTTGCAGGCAAAAGAGGATTCGAACCGCACGCTCAAGCGGCTTGAGCAGCGGCTCGCGGCCTTGTCGCGTCAGGTCGGTGAGGCCAGCGCCCTGACCGCGCAGGCCCGCGCCAATCTCGACCTCTTTCAGGAGCAGTATGATGCGGGGCAACGGCAGGTGATGGACGTGGTCAGCGTTTATGAAACCTTTGCCGATCGCGAGGAACAGAGCGTCGGACTGAAATACGAACTGGCGCTGACCCGTCTCGAGATCGCGCGGCATCTGGGGCTCTTGGCAGACGGGAGCGAGGTTTGACCGACAAGGCCCCACCCTCATCGAAAGGTTTTTCGCCCGCCCGCGTGCCCCTTCAGGCGGTAGAGAATTCCGACGTCTCCGCCACCGCCGCCACCGGGTCCGGGCGCGAAGGGAAATTTGATTCCCGCGCGCGAGCCCGGGCGGATCTCCTGACCGCATATGCCATGCTTCTGGGGGCGGATGTCCTGCATCGCGATATTCTGGAAGGAATGCTTGCGGATGGCGGCGAAGGCGCGGCGTTGGAGGAAATGCAGCGCGGGCTTCAGGCGGCCGGGTTGACCGTCGAAAGCCCCGAGATCGACGATCTGACTGCCGAATTGCCGCTCCTGGCGGAGATGACAAATGGTCAGGTGGTTCTGGTGCTGGAAACCACCGAGGACGGCCTTGCGATCCGGGATACCACCTGCGCCGATAACCGGACTAACGTGACGCTGGCCGAATTCATGCCCTTCTTCACGGGGCGCGCGCTGCGGGCATCGGTGCCTTCGGCGGCAAACGGTCTTGTGCCCGGGGCGGAAACACCACATTGGTTCTGGAAACATTTTTCCGATTTCCGCCGGCCGTTTGCCGAAGTCGCGCTGGGCTCGTTCGTTGCCAACCTGCTGGCGGTCTCGGTGGCTTTGTTCGCGCTGCAGGTTTACGACCGCGTCATCCCGCACCAGAGTGAGGCGACGCTCTGGGTGCTGGCTGCCGGCGCAGCGATGGCGCTTCTCATGGAGGCGATGCTTAAAATCGCGCGTGCCCAGCTCATGGATGGGGCGGGACGGCAGATCGAGGTCCGTGTTCAGCGCCTGTTGATGGATCGGTTGCTTGGCATGAAGGCGCAACTTGCCGGGCGCTCTCCGGCATCACTGTTCAGCGCCATGCGCGAATTCGGATCGGTGCGTGAATTCTTTACCGCCACGACGATCGGCACGCTTGCCGACATTCCGTTCATCTTCGTTTTTCTCGCGCTCGTGGCCTCCATTGCCGGTAACGTCGTCTGGGTTCTGGTCGTGGGCGCGATCCTCATGGTTCTTCCCGGTTACTTTCTCCAGAAACGGATGATGCGGCTTACGCGTGAAACCCAGGGGGCCGGGGCAAGATCCTCGCGCCTGCTTCACGAGGCGATATTCGAGTTGGACACCGTCAAGACACAGCGGGCGGAAGGACGGTTTCGCCGCCAGTGGGACGAGTTGACAGGCCTGGGAGCGTTGAAATCCAGCGAACAACGCAAGATCGCCTCGGTTCTGACCTTCTGGAGCCAGGGGGTGCAACAGGCCACTTATGTGGCCGCGATCATCACCTGCACCTACCTGGTTTTCGCGGGGCAGTTCACGGTCGGGTCGATCATCGCGGTCAGCATTCTCACCAGCCGGACCCTGGCACCGCTGACGCAGCTTGCCGGCACGATGGCCCGCTGGAGCAATGTCAGGTCGGCCCTCGAGGGCCTCGATTCGATCGCCCTTGCGGAACAGGATCACGCCCCGGGACGAAGCTATCTGCGCCGGTCGCGCGTGGAAGGCCGGTTCGAGATCCGCGAAGTCCAATTCCGGTATGACGATGATGGTGCACCGACGATCGACATCTCGGCCCTGGCGATTCAGGCCGGTCAGCATGTGGCGGTTCTGGGTGCGAACGGATCCGGGAAATCCACCTTCCTGAGGTTGTTGTCCGGGCTCTACACGCCCGAACGGGGCCGGATCCTGATCGACGGGACCGACATGGGCCAGATCGACCCGCGTGACCTGCGCCGGGCGATTGGATATCTTGGCCAGGACATTCGGCTCTTTGCCGGAACGTTGCGCGAAAATCTTGATCTGACGCTGCTGGAACGCGACGATGACCGGTTGTTCCGGGCGCTGGATTTCGCAGGTCTGGGGCCATTCGTGAACAACCATCCCAAGGGCCTGGACCTGGAAATCCTCGATGGCGGGCGGGGGCTCAGCCAGGGGCAGCGGCAATCCATCGGTTGGGCGCGCCTGTGGTTGCAGGATCCGGCAGTTTGCCTTCTGGATGAACCGACAGCGGCTCTGGACCAGACACTTGAAAAGACGCTGGTGAGCCGGCTGGAATCGTGGCTTGAAGGGCGTACCGCGATCATCGCGACGCATCGCGTGCCGATTCTTTCACTGGCCGACCGGACCATGATCCTGCAGAGCGGCCGCATGGCGGTGGACGGGCCGCGCGATCAGGTGCTGGCCCATCTGGCACAGGCCGGCAACGCCAGCGCGGCGGGAGGTGCCTGACATGGCCGGTATGACCACCTCTGCCCGGGGCGCCCTTCAGGCGCGTATGCGCGGCCCGAGCCTGACGATATGGCTGTGTGCAGCGACGGTGTGGTTCTTCCTGGTCTGGGCCGCGTTTGCATGGCTGGACGAGATCGTGCGCGCCGAAGGGGAATTCATTTCCTCGTCGCGGCCGCAGATCATCCAGAATCTCGAAGGCGGCATTCTTGCGCAGCTGATGGTTCAGGAAGGCGATATCGTCGACCGCGGGGATGTGCTGGCACGCCTGCATGGCACGCAGTTCCGCAGTTCGGTCGCCGAAATCGAGGACCAGATCACGGCTCTGGAGATACGCAAGCTGCGGCTTGAAGCGGAACTGGCCGGGCAGTTCGATTTCTCGGTGCCGGAGCGCATGGCGTCGCGCGCCCCGGGCATCGTTTCATCCGAAAGGGCGCTCCTGAAAGCGCGGCAGGCCGATTACGTCAAACGCAGCGAGGGGGCGCAGCGTGTTCTGGAGCAGGCCGCGGACGAATTGCGGCTCCTCGAGAACATGCTGGAAAAGAAGATTGTCGCCCTGATCGAAGTCACCCGGGCCCGCAAGGCCCACGCCGACGCGCGCAAACGCTACGACGAGATCGTCACGCAGGCGGAACTGGAACGTGCAGAGGCCTATTCGGACACTCTGAAGGAACTGGCGACGCTGCGCCAGAATCTCAAGGCTAGCCGGGATCAACTGGACCGCACGATCCTGAAGAGCCCGATGCGGGGAATTGTCAACAACCTGGAGGTGACAACGATTGGCGGGGTGGTGCGGCCCGGTCAGGAAATCCTGGAGATCATACCGCTCGATGAGGAATTGTTCGTGGAGGCGCGTGTGGCCCCGGAGGACATCGCCAATATCCGGCCGGGACAGGAGGCGACGATCAAGCTGACCGCGTATGATTACACGATCTTCGGAACGCTGAAGGGCAGGGTGGACTTCATCTCGGCAGATACATTCAAGGATGAGAACGCCCGCGCCGCGGATGGCAACCCGCATTACAAGGCAACACTGGGCGTTGACATGAGCGCCCTGACCGATCGTCAACAACGCATCGAGATCAGGCCCGGCATGCAGGCGCAGGTGGAGTTGCACACTGGCGAAAAGACGGTGCTTCAATACCTCTTGAAGCCGCTCTACAAATCCCGCGAGGCGTTTCACGAGCCCTGAATCCGGATCCTGGCCGCGCGCGTGGCGAGAGGGGGCGCGTAGCTTTTCTTTCAAACGGAGTGGACCGTGGTAAGGGCCGGTCAGCTTTCAAGCCAGATTGTAACAGGCCCGTCATTGAGCAGTTCGACCTTCATGTCGGCACCGAAGCGTCCGGTTTCCACCGGCACGCCCTGATCCGCCAGGCAGCTTGAAAAATACTCGTAGAGGCGGGCGCCCTCCTCGGGTGCGGCAGCAGCCGAGAAGCCGGGACGGTTGCCGCGCGAGGTGTCGGCGGCGAGAGTGAACTGGCTGACAACCAAGGCCGAACCGCCGGTGTCTCGCAACGAAAGGTTCATTCTGCCGTTCGGGTCCGTGAAGATGCGCAGCTTGGCCACCCGCGCGGCCAACTTTTCCGCCTCGGCATCGGTATCGCCGCGCATGGCACATACAAGGATGAGTAGTCCGGGACCGGTCCGGCCGACGGTGGTGCCGTCCACGGTGACACATGCATGGGTGACACGTTGCAAAAGCGCGCGCATCTGCGTCTCCTGTCAAATAATCGGGCGCCTGCTGCCAGCATTCCCGCTGCCGGGTCGAGGCCGGACGCGCAAGGGGTTCAAAGCACCGGGTTGATGCCTACATCATCACTGCAGAATTGACGCGCATCAAGGCACGAGATCGAAAGGACGGGTATGCACCGTTCATTCGGAAACATCGGACAAAGAGGAGTTCACGACATGGTTGAGAAATCTCACACTGCAGGACTGTGGCCTTCGATCTACGAGCCGTTCCGCAGCATGGGCCACCGCATGGCCGAATGGCTTGCACCGGCGTCGGACGCATCATCGAACGACGATAATTATCGCATCTCGATGGAGCTTCCTGGCGTCTCCGAAAAGGATATAGACCTGTCGGTGCATGACGGCGTGGTGACCGTCAAGGGAGAGAAATCGGACACGCGCGAAGAGAAGGGCGACACCTGGTATTTCACCGAGCGTCAATACGGGGCATTCAGCCGATCCTTTCGCCTGCCCGTGGATGCCGACGGTGACAATGTACAGGCAGAGTTGAGAGACGGCGTTCTGGAAATCTCGGTTCCCAAGCGCGGGCCGGACAATCCCGAAGCCCGGAAAATCGAGATTAGCAAGGGCTGAGGCCGGGGCGTCGACAGACAGGTCCGGAAAACGGGTTCTCTGGTGTGGATGCAGTCCTCAGAGAGCGCCTTGATTCATCGCCACCAGATACCCGACCGCACCGGCCAGGAGCAAGCCAAGCACGACGGCGAAGGCAATTTTCCATGCTGACCATGGCCTTTCGCCCTGCACCAGGCCGGTGCGGCCATTGACCACGAAACGATAGGTTTCACCGCGATACCTGTAGGCGGCCAGCCAGACCGGCAACAGCACATGCTTGAACGTCGGCGAGGATACACGCGTGGTCACGTTGTGGATGCGCTGCCGGTCGCCGCCGATATCAAACCGCACATCCCGCGCGATCACCCGGTCCATGAGAGTTCGGGCTTGTGAAAACCCGTCTTCCAGCGACACTTGGTACGCCTCGGCGCGGAACCCGGCGAGGTATTCCGGCTTGTAGGGTTCAAGGGCCGAGAGATCCCACGGTTCGAGCGCGTCCGTGTAACGCTTGGGCAGCGAACGGGAGGCCAGCACGAGCACGTCATCGAAGAACCGCGTGACGGTTCCGGTAACGGATCGCCAGCGCACCTTGGCCTGACGCACGGTTTCACGCTTGCCGTTGCGGGTGACCGTGCGGGTTACATAGTAGACGGTGCCGCGCTGACCGGCATAATCAGAGGTCGTATCTGCATCGAAAGTCCAGTAAGGGACATATATCCCCTGCATCCTGCGCCCTTTCCGGGCATATTCCTGCAGTCCGTTCGGCGCGAACCAAAGACCGCCCAGCCAATCCGTCATTGCAGCGCGCGCCTCGCCTTCGTCCAGTGCGAACGGCAGAAGGCCTCTTGGCTTGATATGGCGGTGGGTGCCGGTGCCGGTCACGACCGGTGTCGCGCAAAAGGCGCAGTCCCGGGCGTGCAGGGTTTCATCGAATTCCACCTGCGCGCCACAGTTGGGGCAGTTCAGAACGCGGGTTTCCTCGAGTTCCTGATCGGGCAGCGCCTGAGCGAGCGCGGTCTGGAAATCCAGTTCTCGAATACCCCCTTCCCAAGGGCCGGGCGGGGCGATTTCCTCGGTGTGGCCACAGTGATCGCATGTCAATTGCCCGCTTTCGGGTGCGAAGCGGTAATCGGCGCCGCACTGGTCACAGGGAAAGCGGTGCTCCTGCGTCGGTGGCGGGGCATCGGGCGCGGCGGCTTCGGTCATGGGATGCCGATCATCAGGCGCCGGGCGGGGGCGGTGGCAGGACGGTGAAAAGCTGTGCCAGTTCCGTGACGTCCTCGGCCCGCATCCAGCCATCCTGCCCGGCGGTCCAGACATGGGTGTCGCGGGTCACCTTGCCTTCGGTTGCCATGCGCCCCATCGCGGCCTTGGAATAGGGGCCGTGCGTCTTTCCGTCCTCGGCGATGTGCCAGACATGTTCAACCGGGGGCGGCGGCGGTGGCGCCTGGGCGCTTTGCCGGGTGTCCTGCCGCGCGCCCCACGGTCCCTCGGGTGCCATTTGCTGGGCCATTGCCATCCCCATCCCCATGCCCAGCCCGGCGCCGATTCCGCCACCACCGGACGGATTTTTCGACGCCGCGGTCATCGCCTCGGCCGCTGAATACTGGGTGAACTTACCCAGATCCCCGGCGAGGCCCATCGAGGTGCGTTTGTCCAGCGCGTCCTCCACCGCGGGCGGCAGAGAGATATTCTCGATGTAGAGTTCCGGGATCGAGAGCCCGTAATCGGCCACGGTATCCGAGATCGCCCCGGCCACCAGCTTGCCAAGATCGGTCGTATTGGCAGCCATGTCCAGAACCGGGATGCCCGACCCCGCGATCACGCGCGAAAACTCCTGCACGATTATGTTGCGGATCTGATAGCTGATCTCGTCCATGGTGAATTCGCCGTCCGTACCGACGATTTCGGACAGGAATCGCGCCGGCTGGGTGACGCGCACGGAATATGTGCCATAGGCGCGGACGCGGGTGGGCCCGAATTCCGGGTCGCGCAGCATGATCGGATTCTTGGTGCCCCATTTCAGATCGTTGAAACGGGTTGTGTTGACGAAATAGATCTCGGACTTGAAGGGGGAGCGAAAGCCGTGATCCCAATGCTGGAGCGTGGTCATCACCGGCATGTTGTTGGTTTCCAGCATGTAAAGGCCCGGGGTGAAGACATCCGCGAGCTGCCCTTCATGCACGAAGACCGCAGCCTGCCCCTCGCGCACCGTGAGCTTGGCGCCGTACTTGATCTCGTGGCCCTCGCGCTGAAAGCGCCACACCATGGTGTCGCGCGTGTCGTCCGTCCAGTGGATGACGTCGATGAACTCCCCGGTGAGAAAATCGAAAATACCCATGTTTCAGGCCTCCTTGGATCATCAGAATGGCCCGATCCGGCTGGCCAGCAGGCGCCGGAGGATCGGGCGGGCCTCGGCGACGGTCATGCCGGGGCTCAGAGCGGGGTTATAGAGCAGCCGCAGAAGTTCCTCGTCATGCGTCGTCAGCAATGCGAATTCGTCGTCGTCGTTGAAGATCGACGGGCGCGCGCGGGGGCTGTCATTGGCCAGCCCGAGGCCCTGCGCCAACTCCTCGTGAATGCAGGAGCGGCGAAGCAAGTCAGGATGCTCGGCGCGAATGAAGGCGATCGCGCGTTTGTAGACGTAATCCGATCCGCCGCTCGAAAACGCCACGACAAGGCAATGGATGGAACGCGGGAGACCGCGGAATAGGTCGATCGAGTTGGGGCTGATCCCGGGCACGATCTGGCGGATCCGGGCAATGGCCCGGTCCCGGTCGTCCTCGCCCATGATCAGCACGTTGAAATTGGGCCGGGCGGCACCCGCGCGGATCGGATGACCGGTTATCCGGCTCAACCGCGCGGAATAGGCGGCCACGGCCTGCCGGTCTTCTTCGCGCTGTTCTTTGGGAACGGAGTCACCGAACTCCACCGCGATGCGGACAGGTTCGGCCCATTTTCGCAACCCGCCGGCCTGACCGTCAGAGTGCCTGAGCCCGCCGTCGCGTGCATACTCGTCGTAGAATGCGATGCGCTCGAAATTGCGCAGCAGATCATCGGCGTCGTAAGGCGTGTCGACGCCGCCGCCATCGGTTCGCAGAAGCCCGCGGGCCAGCAGGCTGCGTTGCACATTGGCATAATGGCGTGCGAGTGCGCGGCTGCGCGGCGATGGCCCCGCCTCCGCATCCGGTGCGGGCAACGCCGCGTCCTGCGGGGGCGGTTCGGTCGCCGGCCGGTCATTGACGTCCATGCAGGCGGCAAGCGTCATCAGCCCGAAACCGGTCAGCAGGTGCAATATGATCCGGCCGGCCCGCATGTTGCCTCAGGACTTCGGAACCGCGGTGGCGGCGGTGTCACCCGTGCCGTCCCCGCGGGCCTTGGCAGCGGCGAGCGTGTCGCGCAATTCGGTTTCCATCTTCTGAAGTTCGGTCTCGGCCTCTGCGCGGCGCGCCTTGCCCTCGTCGGCGATCTGCAGGCTTTCCTCGATCGTGCCTATGAGATCGGCATTGGCCTTCTTGACTGCCTCGATGTCGAAGACCCCGCGCTCCATCTCCTTGCGGATTTTCTTGTTACTTTCTCGCAGGTTGGCGGCGTTGGCGGTGAGAAGCTCATTGGTCAGGTCATTGGCGTCGCCGACGGCCTGCGCGGCCTCGGCAGAGCGTTGGATGGTGACCGCCTGTGCAAGCTGCGTTTCCCATAGCGGAACGGTGTTGACGAGAGTCGAGTTGATCTTGGTCACCAGGCTCTTGTCGTTTTCCTGAACCAGACGGATCGAGGGCAGGGATTGCATCGTCACCTGCCGGGTCAGCTTCAGGTCGTGCACCCGGCGTTCCAGATCATCTCGTGCGGCGCGCAGATCACGCAACTCCTGCGCTTTCATCACCTGTTCGGCTTCGGGTGCGGCCTCTACCGCGGCCTCCCTTTCCGGTATGTCTGTCGTGTCCAGCTGATTGAGCTTCTCCTCGCCGGCGGCGATGTAAAGCGCCAGCTCATCATAGAAAGCCAGCGTTTTCTCGTAGAGAAGATCGAGTGATTTTATGTCCTTGAGAAGCGCGTGCTCATGGTGCAGCAGATCCTCGGTGATCCTGTCGATCTGGCTTTGCACCTCTTCGAAGCGGGCCGTGAACTTGGCAATCGGTGCGGCGCGGCCAAGCAGCTTCTCCCACCAGCTGCGGTCACGGCGGACATCAAGCTCATCCACGGAAAAGCCGCGTATGGTGGTCACGATGCCGCGCAGGCTGTCGCCTGCCGGGCCGACATCCTTGTTGCGCACACCCGAGAGCATGGATTGCGAGATTTCCTGCAAGCCGGACTGGGCCGCGGACCCGAAGGCGACGATCGAGTTGGTATCGCCCATGTCGATTTCGGCCATGCGCTTGGTGATCTCTGCGCTTGACGGCTCATCGGCCTTGTCCAGCGAAATTATGTCTCCGGCATCGGCGGGTTTCGGCAAGAGCTGTGCGCTGACCTTTTCGACATCGGCGATCGCCTGTTCGGCCTCCCGGCGGACTTTTTCGGACATTCGTTAACCTTTCTTCTCGTTCAATCGGGGCGCACGCCCTCGCGTTTCAACCTGTCGCGCAGCACGCTGATCTCGATATCCAGATCGCTCCGGTCGTCGTTCAGGAGTTTCTCCGTGCGGGCCGCGAAATTTCCTTCGAGATCGTCAAGCAACGCCTCGTAATCGGCGCGGGCCTGCGGATCGGGCCTGCGGTTGTAGATTTCCGCAAAGCGGACCGTGGCATCGCGCGCGCCCAGAAGATATACGCTGAGATACTTGCGTGCGGCCGTCAGATCGCGGGGATCTTCCTCGACTGTTCGGAAAAGATCACGCGCGGTGCCGCAAAACCGCTCGACTCGCCGTTCCAGCGCCCGGTCGCCGGCACCGCGGATGGCGCTGGTCATTTCGCGCAGCCGCTCCTCGGCCTGATCCACCGCGCGCGCGACGCGCTCGGTCTGGAACATGTCGACACCTTCCACCCCCTTGTCCTTCATGGGGTCGATACCGAAGGCAAGCCCGTGCAGCACCATGCCCGCCAAGGCGTAGATCACTGGCGCCGCAAGGCCGCCAGACGCCGCATACCCTGCCAGCCCGAGGCCCAAACCGATCGACAGCGATCCGGCCATCTTGCGCGGAACCGCGGGGCGGCGGGCGATCTTGCGACTTTCGTACGCCTCCTGCGCCACAATGCCCTCACGGGTGAGCCATGCGGCAAGAAGCATCAGCCCGAGCGCGGCAAGATTCATCGCAAGCCCCGCCGGACCGGTGGTGAAAGCCCCGTATACCAGTGGCAGCGGCGCGATGAACAGCAGGTTCACCCGCCCCCCGGCGCGGGTGCGCCGAGCGCCGCGATAGGTGCCGCGGTCCTGAACGCGGGAGGCATCCGTGCCGCCCTCCGGGCTGAATTTTCCGCCAAACTTCTGCGCCATCACACCCCTCCTGCGATGGACACGTAGAGGATCAGTATGACAAGCAGGAAAAACGCCAGTTTCTGCAGACCCGTCTGGGACATCGGCACCTTCACAACGAAAACACTCCGTCAAACTTAGGCGATGCGCACGAGGCTTGCCAGTGCGAACTGCGAGTGCGGATGCATATCAGGCCATGCACGTTCCTGCCGCGCGCCGTTTCAATGCCGCGACGCGGTGCGCCGTTCGGCGTTGAGCTTGCGGGTATAGCCCGACTGGATCACCTCGACCGCGACCAGCACGATGACCGAGAAATAGAACGTGGTCTTGGACATCGGCACCACCTCGTAGCCGAAGAACCTGAGGGCAAGACTGTCATCATGCATCGCGTGGGCCGCGGCCTGTCCGGACTCGCCCAGAAGCACCACACCCACGATCAGCAGGATGAAGAGACCCAGAACCTCGTACATGCGGTTCTTTTCCAAAAATTTCGTCACACCGTCGGCCAGCAGCAGCATCGCCAGACCCGACAGCAGGATTGCCGTGGCAAGGATCACGAAGACATCCGTGATCGCCAGTGCCGATAGCACCGAGTCGAACGAGAAGATCAGGTTGACGGTCACGATCATCATGATCACCTGAACCGCCGATTTGCCCGGCTTGCCGCTCACGTCGGTGTCCAGATGCTCGATGGTCAGCATGTGACCGATCTCCTTCACGGCGGTGTAGATGATGAAGATGCCGCCGATGACGAAGACACAGGTGGCGAAATTCACGCCGCCCTCGATGACACCACGCCAGTCGAAGACGTAGAAAGGCTCGGCCAGCGCGTCGATCAGCTGCACCATCACGAACAGAAGAACAACCCGCAACACCACCGCGAGGATGATGCCCCAGAACCGCACCGCGCGTTGATGGGCCACCGGGGCACGCTGCGACTCAATGGAAATGTAAAGAAGATTGTCGAAACCCAGGACCGCCTGCAAAAAGCACAGCATCAGCAGGTTGCCCAGGTTTTCCACGGTCAGTAGATCGGCCATCGGTGATCCGCCCCTCGGTTTGAATGAAATCCGCCACCGCTTTAGCGCAGGCCAGTGACGAAAACAAAACCAATCGGGTGCTTTCGCGCCGGCTCAGCGCCGGCGGCTGCGCTTGGGCCGCGGCTTGGGCGGCCTGGCCGCTCCGGAGCCGGTTTCATCCACTGACGTTCCGGTTTGGTCGCGCAGGATCCGGGGGCGTATTTCCTCGACCGCGCCGGGCCTGAGTTGCCCGAGCTGGAATGGCCCGTAGGAAATGCGGATCAGGCGGTTCACCTCGAGTCCCAGATCCGCCATGGCACGGCGGACCTCTCGGTTGCGCCCCTCGCGAAGACCCACTGTAATCCAGGCATTGGCGCCCTGCTGACGGTCAAGTGTCACGCTCATCGGCTGGAAAGTCTCGTTGTCGACCGTCAGGCCGCGGCGCAGGGGCTCGAACGTGTCGTCTGACGGGCGGCCCTTGACCCGGACCCGGTATTTGCGAAGCCAGCCGGTGCTCGGCAGTTCCAGGCGACGCTTGAGCGCGCCATCATTCGTCAGAAGCAGCAGCCCCTCGGAATTCAGGTCCAGCCTTCCGATGCTCATCACCCTGGGCAGGTCGGTGGGCAGGTCGTCGAAGATGGTCGGGCGCCCCTGTTCGTCGCGTGTGGTCGTAACAAGGCCACCGGGTTTGTGATAGAGCCACAGGCGCGACGGTTCGGGTGCGGCGAGATCGCGACCGTCCACTCGGATCCTGTCCTGATCGGTCACGTTGAGGGCCGCACGGTCGATCACCTTGCCATTCACCGAGACACGGCCGGCCATGATCATGCGCTCGGCCTCGCGTCGGCTGGCAAGGCCGGCACGGGCTATGACCTTGGCGATGCGCTCGCCTTTCGGAGACTTGTCGTTCATGGCCCGGGCCTAGCGGTTTGACAGCCGCTTGGAAAGCGGCAAAGGAGAGGCATGAGCGGCTTTCGCAGCCATATGGACCTTGCCTTGGAGGAAGCGCGCGCCGCCGCGCGGGCGGGCGAAGTGCCGGTCGGTGCGGTCGTGGTGGAGCCTTCAGGGCGGGTGCTGGCGCGCGCCCGCAATAAGATGCGCGAATTGCGCGATCCGACTGCCCACGCCGAGATGCTGGCCATTCGCGCGGCCTGTGCGGCGCTCGGATCGGAACGGCTGACGGGGTGCGATCTTTACGTGACCCTCGAGCCATGTCCGGCCTGCGCCGGCGCGATCGGCGCGGCACGCATCGCGCGCCTCTACTACGGTGCTTCCGATCCCAAGTCGGGCGGCGTGGCACAGGGGCCGCGGGTGTTCGCGCATCCGCAGTGCCACCACGTGCCGGAAGTCTATGACGGCATTGCCGCGCAGGAGTCCGAGACGCTGCTCCGGTCGTTCTTCGCCGCACGCCGCTAGTGTTCCCCGCCTGACATAGGATGCCCGTATGAACGCAGGCCTGAGGTCTGGTCGTCGGGAGGGGGCATCCATGCCATCAACAAAGCCCCTCTTGTGCCAAAACCTCAAATCTGTCGCAAAACGCTGACGTCAGACACCGGCCTCCGAGGAAGTGACGCGTCTTCGAGCGATCGCGTTTCCTCTGGCATGAGCGACAACAGCGGTGACACAGCCACCGCACATTTTTGCACATGCCTGGAACGTTTTCTGAGATCCGGACCAAAAGAAGGCGAAAGTCAGGCCTCATGTAGGTGTCGTCGGCAAATGGGCCGGCAGACATACCGGGGGTAGGAAAATGACCAGAACGATGCTCGTTGGTGCCGACCGGGCACTTCTCAATGAAACCGCGGATTTTCTGCGCAAGGCCGGGAATAGGGCAATGGTTGTTGCCGATTTCGGACGCGCCGAAAAGGAATTCTCGAGGTTCCGGCCCGAAATGATCGTGGTCTCGCTCGACGATCCCGAGGCCAACGGCTGGAAGTTCATGTTCCAGCACGGATTCAATGGCGCTGCCGAGGTCATCGCGACGACGGCCAATGGTGACGCGTCTCAGGAGCTGAAACTCCTGCGCCTTGGCGCACAAGACTACATCCGCTTGCCGGTGTCGCCAGAGGTACTCTTCGCCCGGATCACGTCCCGCGCGCGGCCGGTCGACAAGAAGAGCGAGCAAATCGCGGAACACAGCCTAGAGGTGCCGTGCAAGCGTGGTAGGCTTGTCATGGACAAAAGCCGGTTTCAGTCGTTCTGGCTGGAGCGCGAACTGTCCCTGACCAAGAAGGAGTTTGATCTGCTCAACGCGCTTGCCCGCCATTATGGACTGGTCAAGTCGCGCGAACAGCTGATTGAAACCATCTACGAGTATGGCCATCAGGACGGGATCAACGACCGCAATATCGACAGCCACATAAAGCGGGTGCGCAACAAGCTTCGCAAGCTCGATCCTTTGTTCGACGGCATCGAAACGATCTACGGGATCGGCTACAAGCTGAATCTTGACCGTACACGCCGCACAAAGCACAGCGCGCAGCCGTTTCAAAACACCCAGCCCTTTGGGTATCCCTCGCGCAAAGGGGAGTCACGGCTCGTTCCCGTGTCGCAGTTGGTCATGCAAACGGCCTGAATGCGGTACCAGATGGATCGCCAGGGTGCCTTGGGGCGCGCGGGTCGGCCAAACGGCCTCAAGCGCACCTGGTCCAGCCGATAACCGCTGCTTCAGTCCGCGATGGCTCACCCTCGGGGCGGGGTGGCATGTTACGCAAATTCGCCGCGGTCCTCGTCGAGAACGCGGCGCACCTTGGTTGCCAGTTCGAGGCGGGTATAGGGTTTGCTCAACAGGGCGACTCCCGGGTCGAGGCGTCCCTGGTGGACAATCGCGTTCTCGGTGTAGCCCGAGGTGAACAAGATTTTCAGGGACGGTTGAGCCAACTGAGCCTTTTCAGCAAGTTCGCGCCCGTTCATCCCCCCGGGCATGACGATGTCGGTCAGCAAGAGGGCGATATCGTCGTGCGCTTTCATAACATCAAGCGCCTCTGGACCCGACATTGCCGAACTCACGCGGTAACCCAGCGAAACAAGCTGGTTCTTGAGGTGTTCGAGCACGAGGTCATCATCCTCGGCAATCAGAATATGTTCGCTTCCGCCTTTCAGCGGAGCCTCGAGCGTCGGTTTGACATCCGTTTCTTGCTCTGTCGACAGGCGTGGGAAATAAAGCTTAACCGACGTGCCCTCATTGGGTTCAGAGTATATCTTTATGTGTCCGCCCGATTGCTTGGTGAATCCGAAAACCATGCTCAACCCGAGGCCACTTCCCTTGCCCACGTCCTTGGTGGTGAAAAACGGCTCGAATACTTGTCGAAGTGTCTCCGGATCCATCCCTTTGCCAGTGTCGGACACGCACATCATGACATGCTCGCCCGGCTCGACCTCGATGTGGCGGGCGGCGTAATCGTCGTCCAGCACCACATTGGCGGTCTCGATGGTAAGTTTTCCACCGTCCTCCATGGCGTCGCGTGCGTTGACAAGGAGGTTCAGCAGGGCCGAATCCAGTTCCCCGGTATCGATTTCCGCGATACCAAGGTCCGGGTCGAGTATGAATTCGATGTCAATACTCTCGGGTAGCGTGCGCCGAATAAGTGGCTGCATTGCCTCCAGCACTTGGTTCATATTCGTTGGCTTCGGATTCAGCGGCTTGCGACGTGCAAACGCCAGAAGGCGCCCCGTCATCTCGGCCCCACGCTCGGCCGCGGACAGTGTGACTTCCGCCATTTCACGAAGTTTCGGATCGCTTGCGCGCTCTGAAATCAGCTCGGCATTGCCCAGAATGACAGTCAGCAGATTGTTGAAATCATGTGCGACGCCGCCAGTCAGATGACCGACGGCTTCCATCTTTTGGGCTTCACGCAGCTGGCGTTCGATATCCTTGCGTTCGGTGATGTCGCGTTCGACGGCGATCCAGTGAGTGTACCAGCCGGTTTCTTCGGCGACAGGCGAGATATCGAGTTCGAGCCAGAACGGCTCGCCTGATTTCGTGTAGTTGATCAGTTCGGCGCGCACCGGCTTCCAGGCCTTCAGAGCGGCCCGGATGCGATCAAGCTCCGCGCGCTCGGTCTCGGGGCCCTGGAGAATCCGCGGCGTACCCGCCAGTGCTTCCTCGCGCGTGTAGCCCGTGCGTCGTTCGAAGGCCGCATTCGCATAAACGATGCGCGGATGGTCGGGGCCGTCGATCGGTTCCGCCTCGGTGATCAGGATGATATCGTTGATCCGGTCAGTTGCGGCTTGAAGCAGACGCAACTGTCTTTGCCGTTCGTATTCCTCCGTGTAATCACGGAAGTACACGGCAAGCCCCTCGCGGGTGGCATGCGCGCTGACCTCGAACCACCTTTCCAGCGGCGCGAGATACGCCACGAAGGACTGGCTTTGCCCGGTTTCCAGGACCGAATTACAGTAATGTTCGAAATCTGTCCCCACCGCCTGTGGTAACTCTTCCCATATGTTCAGACCGACCACATCCCTTCCGGAGCGTCCCATCAAGCGTAATGCAGTGGTGTTGGCATAGCGGAAATGCCACTCCCGGTCGAGAATCATGAAGCCATCGCCGATCGAGCTGATGACATCCTGCAATTCCGCATCGCGCTGTTCTGCCTCACTGCGGGCTTCCATGATGTCAGACACGTCCTGGAAAGCACCATGAGCGCCAGCGATGGTGCCGTCGCCGCTATCGATTGGTTCGCCAGCGGAGCGAATCCACACAATGTCTCCGTTGGCTTTGCGGATGCGGAAGATAGCGTCGAAAGGCTTGCCTTCTTCGATACAGTCGCCGAACAGTTTTGCGATGCGGGGACGGTATTCCTCGACGTAGTAGTTCAACGTGTCTTCCAGAGACGGCTGGATGCCCGGTGGCTCTCCGAGGATAATCGCGGTTTCGTCGCTCCATTCGACTTTCTCGGTGATCGCATCATAGCGCCAGCCTCCGAACCGGGCCATCTGGCCGGCAATACGCAAAAGCGAAGCGGAACGTTCCAGTTCCTCCTCTGCGGCATGGCGACGTTCGATAAGCGCGTTGAAGGCGCGGCCAACCTCTCCGATCTCGTCATTGGAACTGTCTGGAGCACGCGCATCCGGTTTCCCCTGGTCAACCGCCTTGATCGCCCGGGCGAACGCGCGTAGCGGTCCCCCGATGCGCTGGTAGATCAACACAAAGCTGCCGACTGCGGCGAAGAGGAACAGCGATGCCACCGACGCGAAAGATGCAGCGACCCAGAATGCCCGGTCCGCGATTTGCTGTTGCCTCTGTTTCAACGCCTCGCTGACAGCGGCATCCAGTGCGACGCCGTGGCTTGCGATATTGGAGGCTGCAAGGTTCGCGAACTCGTCGTCTGCATCTGCACCCGTGAGGCGATCAAGGTATTCTTCACGGCTCAGAGACGCCAGCGGGCCGAGGTCCGCCAGTATCATGTCGATAGCCTTGATGGCATTTCGGGCATCCGGAAACTCGTTGGCAAGCGATTGCAAATCCATCTGTACATCACGCGCCTTGGCGACGAATGCGTCGTAGAGCTTCTGATCGGCCCCGGAGAACGCGATTGCGTCGGCTCCAACCGATATCGCGCCAACCTCGCGTTGGATCTTCAAAAGAAACGCAAGCTGCTCCTGCTCCTTGTGAAGACGGTCCAGAAAGTAAAATGACACACCAGACAATGTGAGAAAGCTGAACAGGCAGAGGGCGAGGCAAATCTGCGAGAGGCGCACGAGGTTCATTTGTCTTGCCTGCCGCTGTCTTCGGGGAGATATGGAATGGTGATCGCGCCCGGCGCAACAGTGGCCAGCGGGCCGGGAGCAACCATGTCCATGACACTGGGCATTTCCCCGTCGCTGACATTCATACTCCTGATGGCCCAGGCCAGTTGTTGCCGGAAACTGACGATCATGGACCAGTCCAGTGTCACATCGAACAGAAGATCGACGTCTCTGCTTCTCGGTATCGCTCTCAGGTCGGAAATACGCATTTCATGTGCAGCAAGCGCCGCCTCCGGGTTTGCCTGGATCCAGTCAACGGCGTCGCGATACGCATGAAGAATGGCGCGGGTATGGCCAGTATCGGTCTCGGCGACTTCCTTTCGCGTGACGAGCAACCAGCGCGAGACGTAGTTGCCGGTATCCGGCTCTTCTCTCAGACGGTCGCCGAATCGGTTACGGAGCCGGAACGCCCAAGGATCCCATACGCTGACGGCGTCGACCCGACCGGCAGCCAGCGCGTCGCTCATTTCCTCAGGGTCCATATCCAGCAAGGTGTAGTCGCCTTCGGAGAGGCCTGCGATCCTGGCGGTCACATGAAGAACGTAATCCGCATTGGTGCCGCGCGGCACTCCCACGGTCCGCCCGCGCAGCGCGTCTTTCAAAGGGACGTCACCGGCATCGAGCAGCATCAAATGAATCACTGGACGTACATGCGAAAGATTGGCCAGAATCACCGGGGTGTCCGGTCCGTCACGCGCGGGATTGGCCAACGCATCGAAAACCAGTGGGGTCATGGCCATAAGCGCGAAATCGATCTCTCCGGCCCGCAACTGTCCGAGAGTCTCGCGTCCCGAACCGCTGGTTATGACTTCGACATCCGCGTGATGTCGTGCGAAATGCCCGTCACGTTCCGCGATGAAAGTGGGCAAGTCGCCAAGATACTCAACGCCACCGATCCGGAACGGGTCAGAAAGTGCCGGCAGGCTGGTGAATGCTACCGTCGATGCGAAAAGGCATGACAAAAGGCAAAGCGATGCAGATGATCGCCAGAACCAGGCACCTCTTGCGTCGCTCTTCGAGGCACGGTCGCAACCCTTGTATTCTTTCATTTCAAAGCCTGTCTGCGGCGGCCTCCGTGATACGAACCACCGAAGAAAGTCATGCATTTCTGCGCGCTCGGCCAACCACATCGCTTCAGGTAAATCTGTGGAGCATCGTGAAACACGCCCCCCCGCAAAACAAGTTGGGGCTTGTCAACGGCGCCTCATTCTCCGGATGGGATGAAATGTTGAATATCTCATACATTCAGGACTCATGATTGCGGGTGGAATCCTTGGCGGATAACGAGAATGCGTATCCAACCCCGTGAACCGTTCGTATATAATGAGAGCGATCTCTCGGAGCAGGTATCTTTTGTCTCAACCGGCTCACGAGGCTATCAATCGCGCGGTCATAGCTTTCCCAATCGCGTCCCTTGACGGCGTTCATCAACTGGTCCCGGCTGAGGACCTGCCCGCGACGGTTCAGCAATGCGGCAAGCAGGTTGAACTCTGCGGTGGTCAGCTCGATTTCGCCGCCATCGGGCGCGAACAGAAGCCGGGCACCAAGGTCAAGTCTGTAATCATCGAACTGAATGGCGCTTGTTGTCCCAGTCGTACTATTCATGTCCCGTGCGACTTCTTGCTGCGCAATCGGTTGCTTTTGCGTTCTGCGCAAGACAGCGTGGACACGGGCCACCAACTCGCGCAATTTAAACGGCTTGGTGATATAATCATCCGCGCCAATCTCAAGACCAACGATACGATCCGTGTCCGCCTCACGTCCGCTCAGAATGATGACGCCGCAAGCCGGATTACGAGAGAGCTCCTGGATCAAGGACAACCCGTTGCCATCGGGAAGACCAAGATCAATGATGTAAATGTCGAAATCCTGCTCAGCCTGCTTTTCCCGAAAGTCAGAGATTTTGCCGACCGTGCACACGTCACACCCGTCCTCGGACAGGGCCGTATCAACAAGCTTTGCAATCTGGTCCTCATCATCCAGAACCAGCACACTTGGACGAGTCATGATAAAATCCTTCTGTCACGTCAGCCTTGTGCGCTGATCTGAGAATATCATGAATTTTAAATTTGATAAAAACATAATGCAAAAGACTGCTTTTAAAGTCACCTTTCGGTCCGCTCACTTATTCCTCTGCGGGGCGATTGTCCGGTAGCACAGATGTTTAGGCGAAAGATACTCGCCATCACGACCAAACCGCCTCTGGAAAGCTGAATGGTAGCACGCCAGCCAGTATCGGTAAAGTTGATTCCATTCGCCGGATTCGTGTCGACATGCCAGGTCCAACATCTGCGGTGAATCCCTGTCGCGCCCCCGGACATCAGGGGTCCTGCTGGTGACCTCTGCCTCGGCCTGCCGGACCTGCATCCGGACCTGAGTACTCCGAGAATACTGGCGATGTCGTTTGTCAGGGGCCAGTCGATGGACGCGCAAACCGCCCCCCGGCACCAGGCCATCATTCAAACGATGTTCGAGACGGCCATGGCCCCGCTGCGCCGATCCGACCCGTTCGATTTCGGCACCGCCGATCTTCCGGAGCGCCTGCGTGATATCGGCATGGCGCTGGGAGCGGAGCGTGATCTGACCCATGTACCGCCGGCGGAAACCCTCTTTCTGCACCGCAAGATCGGGGGGATTTACCTTCT
>NZ_QNGB01000023.1 GCF_003298505.1 Roseovarius sp. TE539 | reverse complement strand
GACGTTTCCATCAGTAACACCTGCTCTTCCTCCGTGCCAAAGCGCACGGATGTTAACAATGCAGGTGGGTCAGTTTTAGATGATCATACCCACCCAAGTGGGTCACTTTTGCATGCCGATTCACATTATAAAACAGAGGTCAACGCAGCCCTGACGCAACGCAAGCGCTCATGGGCCACACCTCCTGTATAGCAATCCGTCGTTGGAAGATTCGAAAAAAATCAGTGCCCGCTTACTTTTGAATGTTTGAAATATATTGTAATACAGCGTGATCACCACATCGACACGCCGTTGGTCTGCATATCGATGCAAGCGGCAGAGCGGTGTGGCATAATGAGGAAAATTTTTTGATGGTAATTTTGGCGGTAAGGGGGAGGTGAATATAAAAAAACGTAATTAAAACAATATTTTAGGCTAAATCGTGGCGGAAGAGGTGTCCGACAAATAGTCAACCCCATCAACGTAACTAATTGATTGTAAATACTTTTAATTCTTGCCTCAAGCAAATTGTATAGCACAATGTATAGCAAACTTCAGCTATCTTCGCTGCCATCGGCTTGGCTGGACCATTAACGCGCATGACGCCTTCGTTCTCGGCAACGGCCGCGTGATCGGACATGCGCTGGTGACGACGGACAATATCCCGGACGACATGATGGCGGCGATCCACACGCGGGGCACGCTCGACGCGTGGAAGAGCGAGGTCGCGGCACGGTGCGTCGGCAATCCGCTGATGATGCTGGCGGTGTCGCACGCGTTCAGAGGACCGCTTCTGGCTGTTCTCGGCCAGACCGGTGGCGGGTTTCACATGCGCGGTGTGTCGTCGCGCGGCAAGTCGACGATCCAGTATGTCGCCACCTCGGTCTGAGGAGTAAGCGCTTCCTGACATTCAATGGCGGGAGGGGCGATCAGCCCTTCCTGATCGCCGGATCACTTGGACCGGTCGGACCGCTCGGGTCGGGAAAACGGCCTGGTTTCATTTCGGTCCAACTGGTCCAAGCGGTCCACGCTGCCAGGACTGCAATGTGATTTTACACAGACGCTGACCACACCTTGCCAGAGTAGCCTATTGCTCAAGCGCCATGAAGTGGGACATTCAGACTAATTCTTCCCCCGCCCGTTCCCCGTCGGACCGTTGCTATGAATAAAGCAAGCAGCTGATACGCTGTGAGGCAACTGACTGAAAAGGGGAAGAAAATGCCGAAGAAACCTTACGCTGACACCCGCCTCGCGAAATTCATCGACAAGCGCGTGATGGAACTCAAGCCCCGGAAGTCGCAGATCGAGATCGCCGTCGAGGCCGGGTTCGTCAGCCAGAACATGGTCACCATGATCAAGACCGGCGCGAGCAAGCTGCCGCTCGACCGCGTGCCGAGCCTGGCGCGCGCGCTCGAATGCGATCCCGCTTTTTTGTTGCGCCTGACGCTCGAGCAGATCGAAGGCGATACCGCCGCGCACGCGCTCGTGGAGATCATGGGCACGCCGATCACCGGCAACGAGCTCGGCTGGCTGCAGGAGATCCGCGAAGCTTCGGATCACAGCGACCCGCGCATGACCAGCCGTGGTCGCGCGGCGATCCGGGCGATCTTCGGGAAGTAGAGGCATGACGAACCCGAGCCGCCCGTCCGCCGCGGCAGCGCATCCCCGCGTGCGCCGCCCTGGCTTCGGACCTGAAGATCTGACCGACAACGAGGTCGCGTGGGTCGAGTTCCTGCGGATGATCAGCGATGGCCGCGATCTGCACCCGACGCTTCACCGCGTGCAACTGCTCAGGCGCGTGTGCGGGAAGTTCTGAAAGCATCGCGCATGGCCCATATTCTCGGTGGGCCGCGCCTGATGTCATGCGGACACCTCTTCACGGGGTTCATTGCGTGGGGCCCCGAACATCGGGGTCAGCGAACGCCAGGTGGCACTGTCCTGCTGAAGGGTTACACTCCATCGCGCATGCCCGGTTGGCGGGCCGCGCGATAAATCCGTGGGGGAAAAGCGGCAGCTCGGCTATTCACCAATTTCTACAGCGGAGGAATGCGCCGCCATCGCAAACAGCGTCGTCCAGAGGTCACGCATCGCTCGCCGATAGTTCGCAAACGTCCTCTTTTCGGAAGGTCATCGGTGCGATCTTCGCGAGCGCAGCATTGCGAGCGCAGCATTCAACTTGGCAGGTGATTTCCGGTCATTCTCTGCAGGTGCGCGCTGATTGATGCAGTCGGGCGGTTGCAGACATTGAAATTGCGTCAAATCCTGAGAATCTACTGCATTGCCGCAAGATGGCTCGGAACCCACATTGAACGCAGCGCCTCAGTTGTAGTTTGCACGTGCTGCACCGCATGCCCGTCGAGGACGACCCACATCAGCTGCTCGGCAATGAATACTTGAAGGGCCGCTTGGTGACGATCGGTGCCAACTCCAAAAAATCGGCTTTATCTGGCACCAATTATCCAAAGTTGAATTTCGCTTATCTTGAAGGGCTCACCAAGACCAATTCGCCCTACTAGGCGCGGACATGTGCGACCCTCACTTGCCGGCCTCTTAGAACGAATTAACTTCAATCCTTTGCATTCTTGCCATACGCGAAGGCACGGACGGCGTCCGCGTGTTCCATCGTTTCGTTCGACCTGATCTCGTCGGCAAACGCCGCATCGGCGTGATGTGCGGCGAGGGCCACGAGGGGGCGATTGATCGCAATCTTGGTCCATCGGATCGCCTTGGTCTTTCCAGTCACAAGCCGTTCGGCCAAGCTGTAGACTCGCGCGTCCAGGTCTTCGGCGGGCACTGCGTCTGTAACCAGACCGATTTCGGCGGCCTTGGTAGCCGGGATCGCATCCCCCGTCAGAAGGTATTCGCGTGCGCGCAGGTAGCCGGTCATCTGCGGCCAGAGCAATGCGCCGCCGTCCGCGGCGACCAGACCGACGGCCACGTGCGGATCACCGATCTTTGCGTTTTCGGCGGCAATCGCGACGTCGCAGGACACCGCGAGAGACGCGCCGAGCCCCATCGCGTGGCCGTTTACCCGCGCGATGATCGGCTTCTCCATCGAGAGTTGCCCGACGAGAATGCGCTTGGCTTCTCGGATCGTGACATGGAAACGCTCAGGTTCGTCGATGGCGTCCTGCATCCAGTCCAAGTCCCCGCCCGTGCTGAAGGCCCGCCCGTTTCCAGTGAGCACGATCACGTCGCTGGCAGCATCGTCGTCCAGGTCAGCAAAGAGGTGCGAAAGCTCCGTGTGAAGCGCGGCGTTGGCGGCGTTCATCGCCTCGGGCCGGTTTAGCTGGACGGTCAGGATGCGGCCCTGCCGTTCGAATTCGATATGGTGGTAACGTTCGAAGAAATCGCTCATGCGAAGGCCTTTCTGGGCTCCTGCGCCAAAGGCGCGCCGTCGAACAGAAAACCTTCATAGCCGTTTTCGCGGATGCGCGTGCACAGGTCGCGATACATCGGGTTGCCACCGATCCAGACAAGCGCGTCGCGGCCCTCGCGGCCAAGGTTCGTGTTGATGCCGGTGAACCACGAGTTGGTGGACCCGATAAGGGTCTTCGAGAGAAGTTTCTGACAAAGTCGGGTGTAATCGGCCTGCGCCTCAGGGGTCGGTTCGATCACCTGCGTGCCTTGCTCGAGCGCGGTGCGCATAAGCCCGTCCAGCCAATCGATCATCAAGGCCGAGCACCGCGGAATGTTGCAGAAGGTCGCCCCATTCTGAGGGCCGACGAGCATGAAGAAGTTTGGGAAATCAGCGACTTGCATCCCGAGATAGGTCGACATGCCGTCATCGAAGCTGTCCTTGAGCGAGATGCCGTCGCGCCCCCGGATATCGATGCGGTTCCAGGAACCAACGATGGCGTCGAAGCCTGTCGCGAAGATGATGACGTCCAGGTCAAACTTCCCGGACTCGGTCTCAATCCCTGTTTCAGTGATGCTCGTGATCGGGTCGGCGTTCACGTCGACGAGTTGGACGTTGTTCTGATTGTAGCATTCGAAATACTTGGTCTCGAGCGGCACCCGTTTGGTGCCGTAGCCGTGATCCCTAGGGATGAGCTTGTCGGCGATTTCGGGGTTGGTCACGCGTTCGCGGATCTTTTCGGCGACAAACTCGGAGACGAGATCGTTTGCCTCCTTGTTGAAGAGCACATCCTTGTAATTACCCAACCATAGCGAGAAGCCGGGGCCCTTGTAGAGCTCTTCCCAGAGCGCGCGCCGTTCTTCGGGCGCGGCCTCCAACGTGTTCTGGTCGCGGAAGATATGGCTGAACCCGGCGAGCGTGGTGTCGAGGAAGCCGATCATGTCGTCGTAGTTTGCCTTGATCTCCTGCATCTCGTCGGTCGTGATCGGCCCGTTGCCCAGCGGCGTGCACCAGTTGGGCGACCGCTGGAACACCGTCAGATCACCGGCCACCTTCGACATTTCCTGGATCACCTGCACGCCGGACGACCCGGTGCCGATGACACCGACGCGCTTGCCCTCGAAGTCGAGCGGGGCCGGCCCGAAACCGTCGGGGTCGCGCGGCCAGAGCCCGGTGTGAAGCGTGAGGCCTTCGAACGTGTCACGCCCGGGAATATTGGGGTATTGCGGCGCCGAAAGTGGGCCGAGCGCGGAGACGAGGAACCGGCAGGTCATGTCCGGCCGGTCGCCTTCGAACGAGACGGTCCAGGTCGCGGCATCGTCATTCCAAGTAGCGGCCCTGACGCGGGCGTTGAACGTGTAGTCCTGGCGCACTTCCATCACGTCCGCGGCCTTGTTGATGTAGCGCAGCACTTCCGGCTGGGCGGCGAAGCGTTCCGACCAGTCGAAATTCTCGAGCAGCTCGCGCGAGAAAAAATAGGCGTAGGTCTCGGATTCGGAATCGACCCGGGCCCCAGGGTAGCGATTCCAGTTCCAGACCCCCCCGACCTGGTCCGAAGCCTCGACCCCGCGAACGGTCATGCCCATCTGGCGCAGGCGATAGAGCATGTAGAGACCACTGATCCCGGCCCCGATGACGATCGCGTCGAATTCTGGCTGGCTTGCCATGCGCACTCCTCCACTTGGCGCGGCGCGGGGCGGCGCGTGCCTTGGCCACGATGCTGCCAGAAGCTGACACATGGGCTGAGTAACTGTCAAGTTTTGTAGTATACTAATACGTATTTCTCCTAAAACCCGAACTGACCCTTGCTGCCGCCATAGAGCGCGAGCCAGCTCCGAAGCCCTCACGCGTCACTCTAAAAGATACTAAAAATATTTCCAAATATTGGATTTCGGGATGGAAAAGGTCTTAATGCGACAAGTGGCAATGACGCGCCGGCGGTATGCATACTTGATATATTAAAATATACGTGTAAGTATCTCTCTCACGGTAAGCGCCCGACTTCACGCTCCGGGAGGGAGTTGCGACAGATCGCTCACCGCGAAGATACGGGGAGGACTTCATGGCCCGCACGTTCAGGGACCGTCATGCAGATGTTCTGAAGCGTCACCCCGTGTGGCGGCCGCGGATGTTGCACGAGATCCTCGACGAGGCGGCGGCCGAGGCCCCCGACCGACCCTTCATCATCACCGATGCGGCCATTTACACCTACGCGGATGTCGCGGAGCGCTCCAAGCACGTAGCCGGGGGACTGGCCGCGCTCGGCGTGGCGCAGGGCGATCACGTCGCACTGCTCATGGCGAACCATCCCGATTTCGTCTGGATCAAGTATGCCATCTCGCGCCTGGGCGCGGTCTGCGTGCCGGTAAACTTCTTCAACCGGCGCGACGAGCTCGCCTACGTGCTCGCGCAGTCGGACGCGAAGGTGCTGATCACAATGGATCGGTTTCGCGACCTCGATTACCTCGGCATGCTTGACGACATTGCGCCCGGCTGGGAAAGCGCCGGTGGCGGCGACGCGCTGCCTCGATTGTCCCATGTCGTCGTGCGCCCGGACACCGGCGCAGCCCGCGACGGTGTGCGGACACTCGCCGATGTTGACGGCGACGCGCCAGCCACAGTGACCTCCGAAGCCGAGCGAGTCTCCGACATCATCTACACGTCCGGGACGACCGGGCAGCCCAAGGGCGTGATGATGACGCATGACATGCTGGCGCGGGCCTCGTTCACCAGTGCGCTGACGCGTGGCTTCGATGATGGCTGGCGCGTGACCTTCTCGCTGCCGATGTATCACGTCTACGGCTACGTCGAAGGCATGCTCACCGCCCCCTGGGTCGGCGGCGCAATCATTCCGCAGACCGCGTTCCACCCGGCCGAGACCGTTAGCGCCATCGTCGAGCACAAGGCGCACGACGTGCTGCTGGTCCCGACCATGACGCTCGCGATCTTCGAGCATCTGAAGGCCAACCCAACCGAGATGCCTGACCTGGTGGCGGTCATCAGCTCCGGGCAGCGCGCGCCGAAGGGCATCTGGGACGAGATCCGCACCCATTTCGGCGACGTGGAGCTGACTACCGGCTACGGGATGAGCGAGGTCACTGCAACGATGGCGCTGACACGCGTCGGCGACCCCGACGATAAATTGCGCGAGACGAACGGACGCATGCGCGACGCGGGACCGGCGGGAAGCGAGGACCTGCGCGGCAAGCTGGTCCTCTACCGCGTTGTCGACCCGCAGACTGGCGCCGTTTTGCCCGACGGCGAGACCGGCGAACTCCAGGCGCGCGGCTTGTGTGTAACCCAAGGCTACTACAACAAGCCCAAGGAGACCGAAGAACTCTACGCCGAGGATGGCTGGATCCATACCAGAGACCTCGGGCATCTTGTCGAAGACGACTATCTCGTGCTCGATGGCCGGCTCAAGGAAAGCTACCGGTGCGGCGGCGAACAGGTGATGCCGACCGAAATCGAGGACGTGCTGACCGCGCATCCGGACGTGATGCAGGCCCACGTGGTTCCGGTGCCTGATGCCCGCATGGGCGAGGTCGGCGTAGCCTACATTGTCGCGCGAAGCGGCGCCGCGGTCACCGAGGACGACTTGGTCGAACGCTGCAAGAATTCGCTCGCCCGGTTCAAGGTGCCCAAGCACGTTCTGTTCATCGACCAGGCGGACCTCCCGGTCACGCCCTCGGGGCGGGCCCGCAAGTTCCTGCTGTCCGACCGCGCAATCCGCGAACTGGAGATCGACCCATGAGCCGGATCGCCCTCGTCACAGGCGCTGCCCGCGGGATCGGCGCGACGACTGCCCTCCGACTGGCTGATGACGGCAACGACGTCGCGGTGCTCGACCTGACGATTGAGGCCTGTGAACAGACTGTCGCGAACATAGAGTCTTGCGGTCGCAAGGCGGTCGCCGTCGCGGCCGACGTATCGAACCCTGAAGCGGCCGCGCGTGCCGTTGCCGAGGTCACCGAGCGCCTTGGGAAACCGACCGTGCTCGTGAACAACGCCGGCCTGCTGCGCGAGGGCACGCTGCGAAAGACTTCGTCCGAGACGTGGAAGTCGGTCCTCGATGTGAACCTCGCAGGCGCGTTCAACATGGCCCAGGCCGTGCAGATGGGCATGCGCTCCGAAGGACACGGCCGCATCGTGAACATCACCAGCACTGGGGCACTCGGCGCAACCGGTCTTTCGGCCTACAGCGCTGCCAAGTCCGGGCTGCACGGCCTAACTAAGTCGCTGGCGATCGAGCTGGGCCGGTTCGGGATCACCGTGAACGCGGTCGCGCCCGGCCTGACCCTGACCAACATGATCGACGAAATGTCAGGCCGCACCGGCGAAGGCGTGGACGTCATGACGGAGGACGCCTTGAAGAGCATCCCCGTCGGCCGCGTCGGAACGCCAGACGACATCGCGCACGCGATTTCCTTCTTCACCGACCCGCACTCGGATTTCGTGTCGGGCCAGATCCTCTACGTCACCGGGGGGCCGAAATGCTGAAACGAATGGACAACCAGATGAACGACCAGATGACGGCCGAAGAGGCCTACTGCATCACGCCGGACACGCCCGTCGGCTTCGAGCTGATCGGCGTGAAGAAGAAAGCGGCGATCCAGCTGATGGGGTCACGCCTCTGGGGACGGTTCAACCCGAACCACTGGGACCCGGTCTATGCCGACGAAACCGGCCTCGATGCGCCGATCCAGACCGGCGAGATGAGCTCGGCCTACATCGCCGAGATGTGCGTCAACTACCTTGGCGCTGCGATGTTCAAGGGCGCCAGGTTCAATTGCAAATACGTCGCCTCGATCCTCGCCAACGAGATTATCGAGACCGGCGGGTGCGTGACCGCGAAGGAGCCCGATGGCGATGGTTGTCGGTTCACGCTCGAGGTCTGGGTCAAGAACGACGCGGGCCAGCTCAAGTCCATCGGAACCGTCGAAGCCACAGTGGGCCCGTGAGGAGAACGAAATGAACAAGTCCATCGCCACTGATAGCCTGCGCCCGATGACCGAGGTCCAGGTCCGCCAGACCCGGGAATTCATCGAAAGCCTGAAGGAAGACTGCCAGACCTACTGGGACATGGTGGAGGTGGGCGACGTGCTGTCGCGCGACCTCACCATCACGCCGGAGCTGGTCATCCTCTACGCCGACGCGGTCGAAGATTACACGCCCTGGTATGAAGGCTGGAAGATGAACAGCTGGCGCATCGAGGGTGAAAGCCCCTTCGGCGGCGCGATTGTGCCCCCGATGATGGTCAGCCACTTCGTGCTGTCCGTGCAGTTCGACCACACCAAGCCCTTCGCGATCGGCTCGGTCCACACCATGCACGAGACCGAACTGCTCGAACCCATCCCGGTCGGCACGACCGTCACCATCTCGGCCAAGGCCGTGGACAAATACGAAAAGCGCGGGCGCCGCTACGTGCGGCACGAAGTTATCGTGACCGACGTGAACAGCGGTCTGCTCTACATGCGCGAACTAAGGGACATCATGTCGCTATGACCTCGGAACGGGTGGATAACGCGAACCGGGCCATGCTTTCGCGGACAAAGGCGAACGGGCATAACAACGGGGCCACTTCCTCAAAGGAGCCCGTTGCCGTGCCCAAAGAAAAACCTTTGAAATTTCGCGATGAAGTCGCCCAGCTGAAACGCGATCGCATCGTCGATACCGCCGCCGACCTATTCTACGAGCACGGCTACGCCAACACGACACTCGATGCGGTTGCCGAGCAAATGGGTTTCTCCAAGGCATTCATATACTCTAACTTCTCATCGAAGCCCGAACTGCTGGTCGAGATCTGCATCCGCGGCGTTGCCCACGTGCATGAGGCCGTCGAGGGCGCACTGAACCTGCGCCTCGATACCCGCACCACGCTTGCGCTGGTGGTGGAGCGCTACGTTTCTTCGGTGCTCAAATACCAGAAATACATCGCGGTCTACACGCGCGAGGAGAAGAGCCTGCCCGCCGACGAGGCCATCCGCGCGAACGAAAAGCGCCGCCAATTCTTCTCTATGATCGCCGATTTCATCGAACGGGGCCGCGACGAGGAGGCCTTCAAGAGCGACGACCCGCTTCTCAGCGCCCTCACTCTTGGCGGCTCGGTGACCTGGATGGCCTTCTGGTATCGCGAAGGCGGGCGCCTTCAGCCCCATGAAATCGCCTCGAACATCACACGCTCGACCATGCTGATGCTCGGCGCGGCAGACGCCGACAGATAGGAAGCCGATGGAGATGCCGAAAATCGCACGATACGCGGGCACCTTGGCCGGACTGGTGTCGGGCGTTCTGCTTCTCGCGACCGCGCTTCTCACGCTCGCGGACGTCGTCGGACGAAATTTCCTGAACGCGCCCGTTCCGGGCGCGACGGAGCTCACGGAACTGGCGCTGGTCGCAATCACCTTTCTGCTCTACCCGCGCGTCGCGTGGCGCGATACCCACATTTCCGTCGACCTTCTCGACGGTATCATGGGGCCGCGTGCCAAGTGGCTGCAACGGCTCCTCGCCGCCCTGATCGGTGTCGCTGCTTTCGGCGTGCTTGCCTGGCGCCTCTGGCTGCTCGGTGACCGCATCACGGGATACGGCGACGTCACGCCCTACCTGCGGATACAGCTGGGCCGGGTCTACTACGGCATGTCTGTTCTTTCCGGCGTCACTGCGATCGTTTATGCCCTGCGCGTCGCCCTCATCATCGTTATTCCGCGTCGCCTGCCCGAGCTGACGGGCACGCCTTCCAAGGGGATCGAATAATGTTGAGCGCGACGCTCGGCTTTCTTGCGGCTTTCGCGCTGATCTTCTTGCGCGTGCCCATCGCCCTGTCCCTTGGGCTGGCCGGCGCGGTCGGTTATGCCTTGCTCGTAGGCGTGAAGCCGGCCCTCTCGATGATCGGCATGTCCGCGGTCAGCTCGACTCTGAGCTATAATCTCGCTGTCATCCCGCTGTTCATCTTGATGGGCAACCTGATCGCCGGCGCAGGCATCGCGAAGGAACTCTACCGCACTGCGCAGGCCTATGTCGGTCACCTCAAGGGAGGACTCGGCGTCGCCACCATCCTGTCCTGCGGGGGGTTTGCCGCCGTCTGCGGCTCGTCCGTCGCCACCGCCGTGACGATGGGCAAGGTCGCGATACCGTCAATGCGCGAATTCGGCTATTCCGACCGGCTCGCGACCGCAACGGTCGCCGCGGGCGGCACGCTGGGCATCCTGATCCCGCCGTCGATCATCATGGTGGTCTACGGCATCTCCACCGAAACCAGCATCGGCGAGCTCTTCGCCGCTGGCGTCATCCCCGGCCTCGTGGGCATCGTCGGCTACAGCCTCGCGGTGCGTTACACCCTCTACCGCCACCCCGACGCGGCCCCGGATGTTGAGCGCGCCAGCCGCGCGGAGCGCCGCGCCACGCTGCGCAAGACATGGTCGGTTGCGGTTCTGTTCGCCGTCGTGCTGGGCGGCATCTACGCGGGCCTCTTCACGGCGACGGAAGCCGCCGGGATCGGGGCTTCGGGCGCGCTCGTCTTCGCGATCATCCGCCGGATGCCGTGGCGCGAGTTCCTGCGCATCCTCGTCGAGTCGGCCGAAACCACCGCCGTGCTATTCGCCCTGATCATCGGCGCAAAGGTGTTCGCGGAATTCGTCAACTATTCCGGTGCGCATCACGGCGTCCTGTCCTTCGTGCAGGATAGCGGCTTCAGCCCCGCGATGGTCATGCTGGTAATCTGCTTGATCTACATCCTGCTGGGGTGCCTGCTCGACAGCCTCGCCATGATGCTGCTCACGCTTCCGATGTTCTTTCCGATCGTCGTCGGCCTTGGCTACGACCCGGTCTGGTTCGGCGTCATGGTGGTCATGCTGGTCGAGCTTGGGCTGATCACGCCGCCGATCGGCATCAATCTCTTCATCCTGAAATCCGTGGTTCCCGAAGTGCCTCTGGGAACCATTATCCGCGGCATTCTGCCCTTCGTCTTGGCGGACCTGGGGCGGCTGTTGCTGATCGGACTCGTGCCGACGCTCGCTCTGGCGCTGCCACGACTTTTCTTCTGAGGCATTCGGGATTTTTTCGCTCGGGCGGGAGGCCTGGGCTCTTCAGGGAGGACCAAATGAAGACTTTCACTTTGACGACCACGACCACCGCCATGATCTTGGCCGGTGCCACAATGGCCACTGCGCAGGAAACCACGCTGACCTATTCGTCGTGGTTCCCGCCGAGCCACTCGCTCAACACGGCGCTGGGTGAATGGATCGACAACGTCGAGGAGGCAACGGACGGTCGCGTGACCGTGGAATACTTGCCGGCGACGGTAGGTGCGGTGCGTGACCAGTTTGACGTCGCCGTCGACGGCTTGGCCGACATCGTGCTGATCCTGCCGGGCTACACCCCGGGCCGGTTCCCGATCATGGAAATGGGCGAGCTGCCGCTTCTGGTCCCGACCGAACAGGCGACCGTCGCCCCGGTGTTCAACCGCGTCTACGACGAACAGCTCGCGCAATACGAGCCGTTCAAGGGCACACACGTGCTGACCGTCTTCGCGTCGGCGCCGACGAGTGTCACCACGACCGAAGGCAACGCGGTCACCACTATGGAGGACTTCGAGGGCCTGAAACTCCGTGCCCCGTCGACCACCGCCAGCGCCGTGATCGACGCCGTCGGCGCCGTCGCGGTGCAGAAGCCGGTCACGGAAATCTACGAACTCGCCTCCACCGGCGTCGTGGACGGGACGTTCTTCTCGCTCGGGCCGATCATTTCCTGGAAGACGCAGGACATCTTCAAGGAGATTACGATGATGCCCGGAGGCATGGGGCAATCGGTGATCGCGCTTCTGATGAACCAGGACCGGTGGGACTCCCTTTCGGCCGAAGACCAGGAGGCCATCGCGAGCGTGTCGGGGCCTGAACTGGCCGGGATCATCGGGCGCGTCTGGCAGGAGGACGAGGACAATGCCGAGGCCCAGCTCGAGGAGATCGGCGGCTTCACCTACCACGAAGTTTCGGACGACTTCTTCAACAACTTCGCCGAAGCCATATCGCTGGTCGAGGCCGAATGGATAGCGCGTGCGAAAGAGGCCGGGGTCGAAAATCCGCAGGCCGTGCTCGATGCGTTCCGTGCGGAATTGTCCGCCGCGAACGACTGATCACGCGCAACGTCGCCACTCAAAAACCGCACCCGCGCGCTCGTCCCGCGGGTGCCTTGCATTCAGCTCGCTGACAAGCTGGCGCGCAGGCGTTCGGCGGCCAGCGCGAGGCTGGCCTCGATCGCGGGCGTTTCCACGCCGAGCGAAAGAAAACCGTGCAGCATCCCCGCGTGATCCCTGCTCTCGATATCAACACCCAGCGACCGAAGCCGGTTAGCGAAGCCCTGACCTTCATCGCGAAGCACATCGCATCCGGCGGTCTGTAGCGTGACAGGGGGAAATGAGGCGGCGGTCGCATCATCAAGCCCCCGCAGCTCAATGGCCCGGTCGGCGCCAAGGTAGCAGTCCCAGAACCAGCGCATGCCCTCGTGGGTTAGCATCGCGCCCTCCGCGAATTCGGCGTGGCTGGGTGTGTCGCAGGCCGGGTCAAGCGCGGGATAGAAAAGCGCGAGATGTCGCGGCCGATGACCGGCCTCGAGTGCACGTGCCACGATTTCTGCGACAATCTGCCCCCCGGCACTGTCCCCGGCCAGGGCAATCCGCCCCGGGTCCACGCCATAGGCTTCAGGCCGGGCCAGGATGTCAGACAGGACCGCCCAGACATCGTCGGGAGCAGCCGGATAGTGGTGTTCGGGAGCGAGCCGGTAGGCCACACTGATGACGGCTGCACCGGTTCGGTCAGCAAGCTCGCGACACAGCGGGTCGTGCGTATCGAGACTGCCCCAGACCCAGCCACCGCCATGTGCGAAAAGGATGATAGGCAGTATTTCCTCATCGTTCGGCCGGTAGTGCCGAACGGTGATCTGCCGGTCCGGCAGCCGCACGGAGCGCTCGTTGACGCGCGCAATGTCCGGCGCGTCCGGCAGCGCCATTGCCCCGTGAGCAGCGCGACGGACCTTGTCCATCGGCACCGCAGCAGGCGGCGGACGCACGGCGTTGCGCGGATCGGCAAGAAGATCCGCAAAGCAAGGATCGATGGGCAAAAGGCACCTCCACGAAGACCATGGTCATACCCGTCATGTCGGGTCACACAGTTGTCGTCAAGCCGCCGCTCGGACCGGATGCAAAAACAATACCCGATCAGCAGCATCCGGATCAGCAACTCGGGATCGACGGAAGGGCGACCGGTGTGGCTGTAGAATTCGGTCAGATGGGCGCGGATGCTGCTTAAGTCGACGAACCGATCAATCGACCGCAAAAGGTGATCTTGTGGAACGTGATCCTCCAGCGAGAACTCGTAGAACAGCGCCGCCTGTGCTTCCTGTCTCGGTCCCATCATCGTGCTAATCCTCCCGCCCGTTGAGAGAATTGAATCAGCGACTTACCAATCGATCAAGCGCGAGTTTTTCAACAAAATATCCGCTCTGCCGCCATTCGCCCGTTAGAAATGCTGCAAGATGCACAAATGGCAGAAATGCGAAAGCTGCGGCGTGGCATGCTGGCAGCAGATGAGCGACCGCTCTGGGCCGAGCTCGTCACACAGGGCAACCAAAATTCGCATCTTTGCGCATCCTCCCTATGCGTGGATGAACAGCCGCACCGGTCTATCTAAATCGAGAGCGGAGGAGAAACGCATGTCCCTACTCGTTCTCGTGGTAGTCACCGGCTTGATATTTCTTGTTGCTGACGCCGTCATGTTATCGACTGTCATAAGGTCGATCTTCGCACAGCACTTGGCTGACACGCTCCGCGAGGGGATACGGCCTCTTCCGGCGGCACTTTTCTATCTCGTCTACATGGGGGGCGTCGTCTGGTTCGCGGGTTGGCCGGCGCTGCGCGACGGAACGCCTGCAAAAGCGTTTGTCAACGGCGCAATACTGGGCTTTGTCGCCTATGGCACTTACGAGCTAACCAGCTGGACGGTGATGCGCGACTGGCACCCCTCTATGGTGGCCGTCGACATGGCCTGGGGTGCCACACTGACTGCAGTGGCGGCCTGGGGCGGGGTTATGGCTGGCCGAGCCATGGGCTGAGAGGAAGCTCTGTCTCTTCGTGAACGCCGTGATCCTGGAGGAATACCGCGAAGACCCGGAGGTGGTTATCGGCACATTCATTGCTGCCATCCTTATCGGACAGCTCATGTCCGCCGTTTTGCTCATCCAGGTAGTGTCTCGACGCGGAGTGATCCTGCCCACCGGTTTTGGGCTTCTGACTCTTCAGATACTGGCCTACAGCCTCTTCACCTTCATACCACCAGATCACTGGCTCTTGATCGAGGCCAGCAGCGGCATGCGCGGCATTCCCGCGTCCTGAGGCAGACGTCGCACCAAGTCTGCCACTCGGATCTACGGTCAGTCTGTATCAGTTAAGCGGATTCAACGATAAATGGCGCGGGGATGTCGATAAGATCGATTACTTTTAGTATGAAAGAAACGGGACACGTTCCCGCCGGGGCTAGGAATGGCTAGCTTTACACAGATACACGGCCCGCCGGATCCCGCTACGCACGTAAAGTCCTAGGGAAATCGAGATCGTGCGACGGGGATGCCTGCTGGTGCCATCACTATCCCCGATCCAAAGCTCCCATATGGCATGACTTTGCATGGTCTCTTATCGAATGTGGTCGTCCCGTGATCCGGCGAGAATGTTTACATGGCCGCGCACAGACCTTTACATATGGAAACATTCGGCCCGCGAAAATGTTTACATATGCCCGGGGAATGCCCTCGAAAATGCTTACATCGTCCGAATTTCCAAACGGCAAATGTTTACATATGTAAACACCCAGTCTCCTAAAATCAGTCACTTAGCTAGCGTTCAGTCTACCAAAAACCCTTTTTTAGCTGTAACGCTTGAACAGACGGGGGCAAATAATGGCATATCACCCCGCGGGAAAAGACGCCCAGAAGCTCACCTGTTGCGCTCAAGCAACCCTGATGAACACCGACAGCGAAAAGAACGCGGACAGCATCAGATGACGCATACAGCCTGGCACAGCGACATGCGCTGCACATACCGGAGATAGAATGGCACCGATCAGGGAAACAAGCGACAGGGAGAGCGAGCGACAAGACCAGGCCGGGACGTGTTCGCGCCCGTGATCGCAATGATGTCCGAGAGAGGTCCATGTGGAGAAGGAGGGCAAAGGGAGGATCGCGTTCGCGCCAGTCCATTCCCGTCCGCAGCACACCGCCCCGGACCTCCCGGAGCCTGAGAAAGGTTCTTCACATCTGTCTGGTCTGACGCGAGGGTAGTGCCCCACGTGGTGGTGTAAGAGGCCGCGCGCGGAGCCTTTTGGCGTAGCGCAGCGCGCGGCCGGGCTGGCGGCCACCGCGCTTCTTCGTAGTCTGAGGTTGTTCAAAGACCGACGACAACGAAGGAGAGCACGATGACCGAGACCATGATCGACCTTCCGGAGGTGATCGCCAAGAGCGATGACACGGATTTTCTGCGAGAGCTGATCCAGGATGCCGCGCAGCGGCTGATGGACATCGAGGTGGCCGCCGTGTGCGGTGCCGGGCATGGCGAGCGCAGCCCGGAGCGGGAGAACCAGCGCAATGGATACCGGGCGCGGCAGTGGGATACCCGGGCCGGCACGATCGGGCTGAACATCCCCAAGCTGCGCAAGGGAAGCTATTTCCCGACCTTTCTGGAGCCGCGCCGCACAGCCGAGAAGGCGCTGATGGCTGTGATACAGGAAGCCTACATCCACGGCGTCTCCACGCGGGCTGTCGACGATCTGGTGCGCGCCATGGGACTGACGGGCACCTCGAAGAGCCAGGTCTCGCGGCTTTGCGGGGGAGATCGACGAGCGGGTGCAGGCGTTCCTGAACCGGCCGCTGGAGGGCGACTGGCCCTTCCTCTGGCTCGACGCCACTTATGTGAAGTTGCGCGAGGGCGGGCGGATCATCTCCATGGCGGTGATAGTGGCCGTCGCGGTCAACACGGACGGACGCCGGGAGATACTCGGGATCACCGTGATGCCCTCGGAGGCCGAGACGTTCTGGGCCGACTTCCTGCGGTCTCTCACGCGGCGCGGGTTGCGGGGCGTGCAACTGGTGATCAGCGACGCACATGAGGGCCTCAAGGCCGCCGCGCGCAAGGTTCTTGGCGCGGGATGGCAACGCTGCCGGGTTCACTTCCAGCGCAACCTCTTGGCCCGCGTGAGCAAGACCAACAAGCCCGTGGTCAGCGCGGTGGTGAAGACCGTCTTCGCCGAGAAGGACCGCGACCAAGCCCATGCCCGCTGGCGCGAGGTCGCTGACAACCTGCGCGAGCGGTTCCGGGATGTTGCCGAGCTGATGGACGAGGCCGAGTACGACGTGCTGGCCTACATGGCCTTCGACGAGAGCCTGCGCTCGAAGCTCCACAGCACCAACCCACTGGAGCGCGTCAACAAGGAGATCAAGCGGCGGACTAACGTCGTCGGGATCTTTCCCAACCGCGACGCCGTCATCCGTCTCGTCGGCGCGCTCATGCTGGAGCAGAACGACGAATGGGCCGTCTCCCGCCGCTACATGCCGGTGGAAAAGCTGACCGCCATATGCAACGATGACGACGAGACGGCCATGATCGCCGCACAGTGAACGAGCAACACCGGCTATGAAGAAGCAGGTGGACGCCAGTTCCTACACCACTTCCCGGGGCACTACCGCCCGGGCGTCCTGAGTTGCCGATTTGCAACGCGTTCCTCGAGGCTGCCGGCGAACAAGGTCTGCCGGTCGTCGAGGACATAAATGCCAACCAGACCGAAGGGGTCGGGGTCTATGACGTGAATATAAGGAACGGTCGGCGGCACAGTGCCGCCCGGGCGTTTCTCGGGCCTGCCCGGGATCGGCCGAACCTGACCATCATGCGCAACACGCAGGTAACGGCGGTGACGCTCGTGAAGGGCAGGGCGACCGGGGTGAAAGCCCTCCGCAGGGGCAGGGCGGTGACATTCTCGGCCACGCGCGAAGTGGTGCTTTGTGGCGGAGCCATCATGAGCCCGGCGCTGTTGATGCTGTCCGGGATAGGCCCGGCAGAACACCTTCGACAGCTCGGCATAGAGGTCCGGGTGGATGCGCCCGCCGTCGGTGAGAACCTGCAGAACCATCCCTCCTACCGGCCTCGATACGCCTGTTCGGCCCCGGTGACAGCCCGCAACCATCTGACCCCCCTTGGTGCGTTGCGCGCCGGCTGGCATTATCTGACCCGGGCCTCGGGCCCGCTGGCGGAAAGCTTTGCCTCGGTCGGGGGTTTCTTCAAGAGCAACCCGGAGCTGGACCACGCGGATATGCAGGTGGTGTTCCTGTCGGCGCTGCCCCCGTCGGGTGGGACGGGTGTATTCGATCTCCTGCCTCGTGAGCAGGGCTTCGGGCTGACGATCTACCAGGGCACGCCTTGCAGCCGGGGCCGGGTCAGTCTCCGCTCGGCCGATCCGCTGGATCCGCCGCGCATCGACACGGGCTATTTCACCGATTCCCGCGATATCGAGGTGCTTGCTGCAGGTGTGCAGCGGATGCGCGATATCATGCGGCAGCCCGCGATCGCCCGATACATCAGCCGCGAAATGGCGCCGGACTCCACGGTCCGGACCCGCGCGGACCTGATCGAGGAAATCCGCCGCAACGCGGGGACGTCCTACCACCAGAGCGGCACCTGCGCGATGGGGGCTGACAACCGCGCCGTGCTCGACCCGGAACTCCGGGTGCGCGGCGTCGAGGGCCTGCGGGTGGCGGATACCTCGGTGATGCCGCGCATGCCCAATGCGGCCCTGCATGCCCCCGCTCTGATGATCGGTGAGAAGGCGGCGGCGATGATCCTCGAAGACGCGGCAAGCCCGGCAGGAGGGGCCACCGCGCCATGACCGACAGTGATACCATCGCATTCGAGAAGGCGATCGAGCCAGGCATGCCGATCATCGACGCCCATCACCACCTGATGGACCGCCCGGGCCGGCCCTATCTTTTCGATGCCTACCTTGCGGACATCTCCGCCGGGCATGATATCCGAGCCACCGTTTACATCGAGAGCCAGGCCATGTGCCGTGCCAGTGGTCCGCAAGCGTTGAGGCCGGTTGGCGAAACCGAGTTCGCCGCAGGAGTTGCGGCGATGAGCGAAAGCGGCAAGTACGGGGAGTGTCATGTCAACGCCGGTATCGTGGGGCATGCCGATCTCGCTATGGGTGATCGCGTCGCCGAGTCCCTGGATGCCCACATTGCCGCCGGTGGCGGCCGTTTTCGCGGGGTCCGGCAGGTTGCGCTTTCACATCCGAGCCCGGACCCCTTCCGGTATGTCCTCAACCCGCCGATAGAGGGGCTGCTGCGATCCGACGCTTTCCGCGCCGGGTTCGCCCTGCTCGGGCCGCGGGGGCTGAGTTTCGATGCGACCGTCTTTCACACGCAGCTGGACGACATCGCGGCGCTCAGCGATGCCTTTCCCGATACGGTCATCATTCTCGATCACCTTGGATTCGCGATGAGCATGGGGATGTCCGGGGACGACCGGCGAACCGTTTTCAAGGACTGGGCGCACGCCCTGCGCGAGCTTGCCCGGCGCCCCAATGTCATGGCCAAGATTGGCGGCTTCGGCCTGCCGTTCTGGGGGTTCGGATTCGACCGGAGCGATACGCCTCCGGGCAGCGATACGCTGGCGCGGACATGGCACCCCTACATCGAAACCGGGATCGAGGCGTTCGGCGCCGGCCGCTGCATGATGGAAAGCAATTTTCCTGTCGATGGGATGACCTGCGATTACGTCACGTTGTGGAACGCCCTCAAGAAGGCCACGAGCGACGTTGAGGCAGAAGACCGGCGTCAGCTGTTTTTTGAAACGGCCGCGCGGGTGTACAGGGTCGGCGGCGCCCGATGAACCGGTCAGAAATCCCGGTACCCGCCCTGGTATGCGATGGTAACGCCAGTGTTTCCGTCCGACCGGACGCCTCTGACACCGCCGACAAGGATGACCGCCCCCTCATCTTCGACCGCCCTTTCCAATCGGCAGTCGAATACCGCGGCGGCCGTCTTCAGGATCGGCGCACCGGTCACGAAGCTGCCCCATTGTCCAGCGGCAAAACGCTCCGTCATGTCCGCGGTTCCGCCGAACATGCGCGCCATGTCCTCGGCCCCGCCTGGAAGCAGGTTGACCGCGAAATGGCCTGTGTCGCGAATGACGGGCAGCGCCGAGGTGGTCTTTCCGGCTGAGACCAGAACCGTCGGCGGCTCGGCCGAGACATGTGCGAAAGACAGACCCAGAAACCCGGCCGGACCGGCATTGTGGCTTGCCGTGATCACTGTCGCGCCCACGGGCCGCGACCCGACCGTTCGCCAGAATCCGCCCTGCGTGATTTCCCTTCCGGTCGCCTCGAACCCCATTTAACCCTCCCTTCCTGCCTTTTGACATACGGCCGCGCCGAAAGCGGGATGACATGCCGAGGCTGTCATGTGTTCCACTTGAATACAAGCTCGGGCCGCGTCCGGGCCCGGTGCGCTGGCCCTCATCTCGACGGCCGATCAAGGCTGACCCTTGCGGGCAGGGCATGCCCCCCCCGTATTGCTTTCAATCTTCAGCACCAGTGGTATACAGGCGCCCGGAACAAGCCGGAGTCAGGTTGCCGATGGCGCGACATATCCCGAAACCCCATGATGCCGCGGATCTCGATCCGCTGGCGGCCAAGGCCTACACAACCATCCTGGATCGCATCGTCCGGCTCGACTTGCCGCCGGGCAGCCTGATTTCGGAAAACTCTCTTGGGCGGGAAATGGGCCTGAGCCGCACCCCGGTGCGAGAGGCGCTGAAACGACTGGAACGCGAATACCTCGTCTCGATCATGCCCCGCCGCGGGATCGTCGTGACCGAGGTTGACCTGCGCAGCCAGATCCAGCTGCTTGAAATGCGCCGCGGACTAGAAATGCGGCTGCTGCTGCGTGGCGCCGAACGTGCCAGTGACGGCCAGCGTGACGAGATGAAAAGGCTGGCCTCCGAGATGGAAACGGCCGCGAAAGCCGGGGATCTGGAAAGCTATGTGCGCCTCGATGCGGAATTCGATTGTATAATCGAGGAGGCCTGCGGCAACCGCTTCCTGACACAGGCGATGTGGCCGGTGCACGCGCTGGTCCGGCGCTACTGGCACACACAGGTCGGCACTGCCGATCTCCTCGAGGCGCTCGAGATGCACGTGCGCGTGGTGCGTGCGGCCACCGATGGCGACCTGGATGCCCTGCGGCAACGCCTCACCGAACTGTGCGACCGGACGCAAACCCACATCCTCGACCAGATGCGATAACCACCGTGCCACCCCAGGGCCGAACCGGAATGGGGCGAGACGGCAAGCTTGACCTGTCATTCCACGGATAAGTATCCTGCTGAAATACAAGGATGGACACACGGCAGCGGTCAATCGGTCCGTTGCAAGCCGTTGGCCAATACCCGGAGGAGCGAACATGAACGAGACGAGGCCTGTGGCCTACACGAGGATTCCGCGGATCGACCCGGCCATAATCGCCCGCGCCGGCCGCAATTCGATGGCGGACCTGCATGAGGGGCTTGGCGCGATTGCCGGGCGGCGTTGCCTGCTGTCGCCGTCCATGCGCCCCGTATGGCAGGGCAGCAAGACCTGCGGTCAGGCCGTGACCTGTTACAACTACCCCGGCGACAACCTGCTTTTGCATGTTGCCGCCAAACTCGCCGAGCCAGGCGATGTCATCGTCGCCACCAACGGCGGCAGTGCGCAGGGTGCGCTTTGGGGAGACATGATCACCTATTACGCACGCTGCAAGGGTATCGCCGGGGCTGTCGTCGACGGGGCGGTCCGCGACACCGGCCGGGTCCGCGAAATGGGCTTTCCCGTTTTCTCGACGGCCGTCTCCGTCTCACATCCTGAAAAGCGCGGACCCGGCTCAGCAAACGTTCCGGTCGTGGTCGCCGGCGTCATGGTGAACCCGGGCGATCTCGTAATTGCCGATGATGACGGTGTTCTGGCGATTCCGCCCGAACTTGTCGAAGCCGCGGTCGATAACGCCGAGGCTCGTGCGGCCAAGGAAGAGGGCTTTCGCGACAGGCTCGACAAGGGCAGCACGATGTACGATCTCCTCGAGATCGAACGCGATGTCGCGGCCTGCGGACTCATCGAAATAGATGGCACCTGGATGGACGGTAAAACATCAGAGACCTGACGGCTCCGGCCGGATGCGCCTGTCGGTCCTTTGCGCGCGGCCTGTCCGATACCATCCGCCCGGTGCACGTTGCGCCAGATCGGGATCACACTTGCGCCGCGCCGGCGACGGGCAGACGCGTGAACACCCGTCTTCGAGTCGTTTCCGATTGAATGCGACATGCCTTGAATTTTGTCCCTGGCCCGGGCAGCCGTGGGCGCAGCGACAAGAACGCCGTGGTTGGCGGCCTTGTCCGGCGGGTCGATAGAGCACCGCCAGTTGCCATGAGACGCCAGTTCAAAGCCATAAAAGACGATCAGGGCCCGAAATCCTTCTGCGCCGGGCCACCGCGATCGAAGTGATCGCCGGCGATCAAGGTTTACCGGATCACCTTCCGGGTGGCATCTGTGATGGCATCCGTTTCTTCGACCGGTCCGACATTGTCCATTTCGGGCAGGAACCGCCGCATGATCTCATTGCAACCAGCGACCATTTGGGAAACAGGTCGCGCATCGCCGTCCTGTGGGGACAAGCCCCCGTTTGCGGGGGCTTGATCGCGGGGCTCACGCGGATCACACGGCTCCGGGCGCTCAGGCGGCGGCCTCTTCAAAGCAGTGTCCTGTCCATTTCCCGCCGGACCGATAATGTGCCGCAACCCGTCCATTTTCGAGGGCAAAGAGGTGCAGCCAGCCATTGTCGAAGAGCGTGCGCAGGGTCTCGTTCCTGTCGAGCACTGTCTGGATCGCGGCTTGCGGGGCCTCCAGCATCACCGATAACCGGAGTGGCTCATGCACCAGGGATTGTCCGTCATGCACGCTTTGCCATGGAAGCCCGGGGCGCATGATTCCGCCATTGCCCTGTACGACGCCGATACCGCTGGTGACATTGTGGATCAGCTTGTTGCCCCCGCCAAAGACATCCGGGGCAACCGTCGAGCCGTAATATTGCAGGCTGATCCAGCTGGCCACGACCACCGGCGCGGTCAGAATCAGCTCCAGCGTCGAGAAGTCGTCATCGGCCCGCCAATCATAGCTGTGCAGGAAGGTACGGCCCTGAAGATCGGCCCCGGCGGTGAGAGGGCGCGGCGCGGCGACGAAGGTAGCGCAACCCGCCAATCCCCATTCAGGACGCAGTTCGGCCCAGTTCGTGGCCCGTGCGGGAATGCTGTCGCCGGTCGCCCCGGGCAGGCGCAGCGCGCGTTCGGCCCGCGCCGACCGGGCAGCTTGGCCAAGCCATGAACGGGCGTCTTGCAGTTCAACGGCATGGTCCTTCGGGGCATCATCATCGAAAAGGGTAACTTGATCGGTCGTGGTATCGTGCAGGCCGGCAATGAAAACAGTGTCTTCGGGAAGTTCGATGTCATGGGCCGGCAAGCCTGCGCGCGTCTCTTGATCGTTGAGCAGACTTGCCAGCAGCCGCGCTGAAACCTCTCCGGTCTGCCCGCCACAGGCGCCGCATTGATATGCGCTTTCATGCGGATTGTTTGCAAGCTGTGCCCCATGCCCCAGCAAGAGCACCAGCCGCGCATGTCCGCCTGTCAGGCTCATCGCCTTCAGGACCGACGCCGCGGTCGCCGCCTTTTCTTGCGCGGTCAGCGCGGTCTCGAAGCGTGGGGCCGGGCCGGTCGCGCGGCCCGCGACCCCCTTGCCGAGCGCATCCTTGAGCAATTTCCAGCCGTAAACCGGCCCCGCCGCCTCCACGAAGGCGAAAGAGGAAACAGCGGCCTGGCGGAACCGGCCCCATGCGCGTGTGGCGCGGGCCGCGATCCGTGTGGCCTGTTCGGTGTCTTCGTCCGCATGGCTGCACGATGTCAACGACGGATTCAGCAACGCGGGAAGATGCGTCTGGCGCAGGTCGGTCCCGTGAGGTTTGTGCGCGACCGGCAGGCCGAAGAAACCCGCGAACCCGATGGTTTCGATGCCGGTATCCTGTGCCTCCAGTGACCGGCGGAAAACCTCCGAGCGCACATCGATGCAGAACGCGGCCTGCATGGTTGGACGCGTCTTGTCGGTCACGGATCCCTTGATCGTTTCGGCCAGGTTTCTCTGGTGGGCCCGTTCGGCCGCGTGTTGCAGGATTGCATCCAGAACCTGATCGACGGATGGTTGCACGGGTTCGGCATGGGCCTCCACGATGCTTTGCCAATGATCCGTGACGTCGGGAACGCGGGCAAGAAGCGCTTCCTCCCAGATCAGACGGACGGCCAGAAGATCGGTGATCGTGGCGTCATTGCCCCCCGCGAGTTCAGCCTCCCAGAGGATCCAGCGGGCGTGCTGTGCCCAGCCTCCGAGATCCATCAGAAGGCGGTGAAAGGCCGTTTCCGCAGCAGCGTCGGTAAGATTCAGCCGTTCGGCGGCGCGCAGGATCGCGCGTTCGGGTGTGTCGGGCGCCTCCGAGACATGGGCGCAGAACCCCTCAAGCCCGGCGATTTCCGGTGCCAGGTCATGGGTTGCCCATTCCCGCCAGGCGGCAAAGGCGGTGCGGCCCGGGGCGGGCGTCCAGAGTGCCTGTCCCCGATCGAAGTGCCCCGCCGCCCAGAGCCCGAAACTGCGCGCGATCACCGCCGGCCAATCCGTTCCGGTGGCCTTTGCCGCCAGGTGCGCGACGGTGGGCAAGGCCTGTGGTTCGGGGGGCGCGCGATCCAGCTTCGCCTTCAGAAGGGCAAGATCGGCCGGCTTAAGGGGCGATTCCGAGGCGATAAGGGCGACGGCAAGGTCGTCATCGGTGATCCGGCCGGCCCTGACCTGCGCTGCATAATCGGACCTCTTGCGCGTCAGGTTGACCCCTGCGACGCGCGCCAGCCGGGCCGAGGCGGTTGCCAGATCTTCGCCTGTCTGGCCAAGAAAGGGATTGACGGCCACGGTGGCCTCCAGCGGGAACGCCGGGGGGATGGCGCGCTCGGCGGCTTCGGCGGCGTGCAGAAGGGCGGATATCCGGTCAGGGGCGATTTCATCATTCTTGAGAAACATGGGTGTGTCTCCTTGCGGGATTATCAATTGTTATCAATGGTGCGCAGGCCGCCAATAAGACGGTCGAGAAGCGCGTTCAGATACAGCCCGTTGGCAAGGTGGACCCGCAGACCCGCCGTCGCCGGGTGATGCGCCCAGAGAGGAAAGAGCGCCTGCGCCACCGCCACCAGCCCGAATGAGGCCAGCGCCAGAAGCGTCAACGCCCATTCCAGCGGGCCGGGTGCCGGCGCGGCGGGCAGATATGGCCCCCACAGCGACCCGGCCAGGACCTGAAAGCCGAAATAGGCGACCGCCGCTGCCAGTGATGCCGTCATGGTCCGCCGTGTGAGCGCCCCGGGCGCCGCATCCGCGAGACCTTGTGCGACAAGGTAGGCCACGCCAAAGATCAGGATCGCACCAAGGGCCAGGGCCTGCGCCGACTTGGGACCGCCAACCAGGCTGAAACCGGCGGCCACCCCCGCATAAAGCAGCAGCGCCAATGCAAAGGATCTGCCCACGGCACTGATCCCGGGAACCGCGACAGGGCCGGGCCGCCGCACGCGCATCACGGTCTGAACCGCGGTGCCCGAGGCAAGGAAGGCGTGCGCCTTGTACAGCGAATGCGCCACGATATGCAGCAAGGCCAACGGCCACAGGCCCAGACCGCATTGCAGCAGCATGAAGCCCATCTGGCTGATGGTCGACCACGCAAGGGCTGTCTTGATCGCGCTTTGCGTCAGCATCACGACTGACCCGAAAAGCGCCGTCAATCCCCCCAGCATGACCAGTGCGGCCATTGCGCCGGGGCTGGCCTGAACTGCCTCGGCCATGCGTATCAGGATGAAACCGCCCGAATTTATGATGCCCGCGTGAAGCAGTGCCGAAACGGGGGTCGGGGCCTCCATCACCTCGGTCAACCAGCCGTGCAACGGGAATGTTGCCGTCTTGAGTGCCGCCGCGAGAATGAGCAGCGCCACACCGCCCTGTGCAGGGGCGGGCAGCCCGGTCTGCGCCATCGCCACCAGAGTTGCGAAATCCAGCGTGCCGAATGCCCACCAAAAGAGCCCGGCGGCCCCGATCAACGCCACGTCCCCAACGCCCCAGACAAGGGTGAACTTGGCGGCGGCACGCCGCGCCTCGGTGCGCCGTGGATAGAAAAGCAGAAGCGAGCGCAGGCATAGCCCGATCATCATGAAGGCGGGGATGAGCACCGCAAAACTGCCCGAAAGGACCAGTGTCAGCACCGCCGCCAACGCCGTCAGCATCAATGCATGAAAAGTGTTCTCGCGGGGTTCCCCATCGAGGTAGGTCCGGGAATAGCGTAGCACGACCCATCCCACGAAGGACACCAGCAGTGCCATCGTCACACTGACCGGATCGAGGCGAAGAGCAAGCCAGCCGGCCTCCGGGACCGACAGGGAGGCAGGTCCGAACGCGAGAAGATGCCAAAGACCCGCGATCATGATCCCGACAGCCACCAGTGCCGCCCCCTCCGAGAGGCGGCTGCGGCGGATCGGGCGGCTGGCACGACGCAGGGCATAGACGCCCGCCGCTGAAATCAGGGCAAGCGGGGCCAGCGGCAACAACAGCAGGAGGTGGGACATGGTTGATCTCCGGTTCAAATCAGGACTGAACCGGGACGTATCGTGAGTCAGTGAATAAAAAAATCACATAAATTCTCCGTAAACGTTCTATAATATGGAATCATGGCATACCTGAACCTGCACCACCTGCGCCTTTTCCGGGCTGTCGCCCATGACGGGACTTTGACAGGCGCGGCCCGAACCCTGAACCTGTCGCAATCCGCGCTTTCAACCCAGGTCAAGACACTTGAGGCCTCGCTCGGGCAGGACCTGTTCGAACGCCGTGGTCGCAGTCTTGTCCTGACGGAAGCCGGGCGTCTCGCGCTCGACCATGCCGAAGCGATCTTTCGGACAGCCGAAGATCTAGAAGCGACCCTCCGCGAAGCTGGTGGCGGACGCCGTGCGCTCCGGGTCGGGGCGCTCGCGACACTTTCGCGAAACTTCCAGATGCAGCTCCTGCGACCGCTCATCGGGCGACAGGACGTCGAGGTCGTGCTGCGGTCCGGCAATCAGGCCGAACTGCTGCGCGGTCTCGAAGCCATGGCTCTGGACATGGTCCTGACCAACCTCGCGCCGGCGCGGGATGCGGCCAGCCGCTATCTCGTGAAACGGATTTCGGAACAGTCGGTCAGTCTCATCGGCACCCCTGAACGGGTCGGCCCCCGCCACCGAAACCTGACCGAGCTGCTTTCCACAGAACCGTTGATCCTTCCGACGCCGGAAACGGCGTTGCGGATGTCCTTCGATGCGCTGCTGTCCCGGTTGCGTATATCGCCGCAGATCGCGGCAGAAGCGGATGACATGGCGATGCTCAGGCTCCTGGCGCGAGAGGATGCAGGGCTGGCCGTGATCCCCCCGATCGTCGTCAAGGATGAACTGGCCTCGGCAGCCCTCACGGAGGCCGCGAAACTCGAAGACATCGAAGAGGCATTTCTGGCGGTAACACTTGAGAGACGCTTTCCCAATCCGTTGGTTTCGGAGCTTCTTGAATGACGGTTTCCGACGCCCGCGGCAGCCCGAGAGCGGAGGGCCTGTTACAGGCTCGACAAGATCAAAGAGGGCCGTGCTCGACATTTTATAAGCGCAGGTGGCCAACCGCGAATGCTTACAGGCATGCCTGCGCGTTTACCATGAGGAGCGCCGTGCAGCGGCCCGAGAGGTCACAAGAAATCGTGGCAAAGTCGAGAAGCGGCTTGCGCAGGTCACGGGCTGGCGTCGGTCTTTTTCCACGGATGCCCCTGCGCATGTGGGGGCTGGTGGTAGCGGAGGAGGGACTTGAACCCCCGACACGCGGATTATGATTCCGCTGCTCTAACCACCTGAGCTACTCCGCCAGAGACGCGCAACTCGTTATGCCAGAGGATCGTGCGGGTCAAGAGCGTCCGACGCAGAAAAACGCGGCATGATCAGAATTCTGGCTGCCCCGGCCCGTCCGTCTGAGCGGGTCACACCATCATCTCCTTAGTGGCGCTCAATGCGACCTCGGGATGGTCACGCACGATGCGATCGATATCCCATTGCAAACGCGTGAGATAGACGATGTCGCCGTCGTTGTCGTGGGCGATATGGCTTTTGTTTGCCGCCACGAAACGGTCCACGGCGGCCTTGTCTCCGGTCACCCACCGGGCCGAGGTGAACTGCGACGGCTCGAAACGGACGGGCAACCCGTATTCCATCTCGATCCGCGTCGAGAGAACCTCGAATTGCAGGGCCCCGACAACACCGACAATGAACCCGGATCCGAAGGCCGGTTTGAAGACCTTCGCCGCGCCCTCCTCGGCGAATTGCATCAGCGCCTTTTCCAGATGCTTGGACTTCATCGGATCTCCGGCGCGTGCGGTCTGCAGCAGTTCGGGGGCGAAACTGGGAATGCCGGTGACCCGCAATTGCTCTCCCTCGGTGAGGGTGTCGCCGATGCGCAGTTGGCCGTGGTTGGGAATGCCGATGATATCGCCCGCCCAGGCTTCTTCGGCCAATTCGCGATCGGAAGCGAGAAACAGCACCGGCGCTGAGACGGTCATCGGCTTCTTGCTGCGCACATGGGTCAGCTTCATGCCGCGGCGGAAATGCCCCGAGGCCATGCGGACAAAGGCAACGCGATCCCGGTGCTTGGGATCCATATTCGCCTGAACTTTGAAGACAAAGCCAGAAACTTTTGTTTCTTCCGGAGAAATCTGGCGCTTATCCGCGGATTGCGGTTGTGGTTCGGGGCCGTAGAGACCTATGCCGTCCATAAGTTCGCGCACCCCGAAGGAATTGATCGCGGATCCGAACCAGATCGGTGTCATGTGCCCTTCAAGAACCGCGCGGGGCTCCAGCCCGGGCAGCAATTCACGGGCCATCTCGACCTCCTCTCGCAATTGCCCGGCCAGCGCCACCGGCACATGTTCGTCCAGCTTCGGATCGTCCAAGCCGTTGATCTTGATGGAGTCGGCCACGCGATTGCGGTCCGCCCGATCCATCAGTTCCAAACGGTCGCGCAGCATGTCGTAGCACCCGATGAAATCTCGCCCCACTCCGATCGGCCAGGAGGCCGGCGTCACGTCGATAGCAAGGTTTTCCTGGATCTCGTCGATGATATCAAATGTGTCGCGGCTTTCACGGTCCATCTTGTTGCAGAAGGTCAGGATCGGCAGGTCGCGCAGGCGGCAGACCTCAAAGAGTTTCCGCGTCTGACTTTCGACCCCCTTGGCGCCGTCGATGACCATCACCGCGGCATCCACGGCTGTCAGGGTGCGATAGGTATCCTCGGAAAAATCAGAGTGACCGGGCGTGTCCACAAGATTGAACCGGAAGTCATTGAAATCAAAAGACATGGCCGAGGCCGAAACGGAAATCCCCCGATCCTTTTCCATTTGCATGAAATCCGAGCGGGTGCGCCGCGCCTCGCCCTTGGCGCGGACCTGTCCGGCCATTTGAATGGCGCCGCCATAAAGCAGGAACTTCTCGGTCAGGGTGGTCTTGCCCGCGTCCGGGTGCGAGATGATCGCGAAGGTGCGGCGCCGCGCGATCTCGGGTGGAAGTTGCGGGCGGTTGGACGGTTGTTCAAGCATGTCCGGCATATATCGGTGGGTTTTGGGCAGTGCAACAAGGACATTCGCCGGCTCGTGGCAGTCGGCGTGCCCGGTTCAGCCGTGTCCGGGCGGCTGTTGAAGCCGGACGAATGTTGCTTATGTCAGGTGGCACAACGAGGTTTTCAATATGTCATCAGACGCGAAGAAACCTGCAACGCCGTCGCGCACGGCAAAACACGACCCGGCCAATCCGGCAGCAGAGCGTGTGCCGGGGGAGTCCGCGAAACCCGGTAACAAGGTGAAGGCCAAGGATGCGTTCGGAGCCGCGAGACCGGACCTTGACTGGACGCCCGAAGCCATCCAGAGCCAAACCCGGCAACCTTCGTTCGAAGGCGCCGGTGACGAGGTCAGGAAAGAGCAGATCAAGGAAACCAAGGGCTGAGGGCAGGCCGCCGCTACCGCCCGCAGATCGACAGAGGAAACGATGCGTGCCGGCCGTCTAGCGCGTCGAGGCCCGCCTGAGAAGGCCGGCGGCATCGGGCCGATCCAGAAGATTTTCCGTCACTTCGAATTCCAGATGGGTGCGCGGCCCGTGCCCGGGCAGGGGTTGCGCGAGCCGTTCGCTGATCTCGAGCGGCAGGGCCGGGCGCGTGCGGGTATCGACAAGAAGGGTCTCGGCCGCGATTCCTTCGGCATATATGATCTGGTGTTCGTCGAACAGGATCTGGAAATAGTCGACGAAGCCGCCATCTTCGCGCACCACGGTTTCGCCGTTCACAAGGTGGCGAGCGCGCACCAACACCTCGTGGCGTCCGGCCCCCAGGGCGTCCGATCTTTGGTAGATGAAAAGGCGGTGATCGGGGCTGACCAGCAGGTCATTGGCATTGTGCAGGGTGCCGGCGCGTATGCGAATTGGCGCGAATGCCCCGACCGCCCTCATGGTCGCGCCGCCGACCCACCGCACCTGTTGGGGGCCGTCATCGCGGGTCAGGACCATGTCGCCCACCTGCAAGGCTTCGACCGGCCGCTGTTCGCCCGACGCCATGGTAATATGGGTCCCGCGTGAAAATGAAACGCAGGAAACCTCGGCAAGGCGGCGGCGGGCGCTGTCGCGTTCGATACCCACCAGGGCATACCCGATACGGGGTGTCAGGGGCGCCAGAGGCAGGGCATAGATCGCTTCGACGTCACCACGGGTGTCGACTTCGACAAGCACCAGAACCTCGTTCGTCTCGCCGGAGCCCGACATCAGTGTCAGGCAGCAATCGACATGCAGTGTCGCTCCGGGCCGGCCCAGGGCGGTATCATTGCCGATCGTAAGCGCCGGGCCCTCGCCGGTCACGATGGAAAGCCTGTATTGATGCGCCTTTTCGGACAGTTCGTACGTGTCGTCGAGTTCGAGTTCGGCTGCGAAAGACAACTGATCGCCGAGGTTGGCGCCATGGACGACGGTGATATCGCCGGCATGGTATACGGGAACCGATTGAGCCGCGTTCGTTGTCATGGGCCGGGCGATCTCCTGAACGGTTCGGCGGTTGGGTGATGAGACGTGTGTAGCCAGGTATTGTGGCACGATCTAGTCGAAGCACCGGTGATTTGCTGGCATTGTTTGACCAATCGATGATAGAGCGGGGATCGACAAGGCAAAAGGGGAGAATGATCATGGATCTTGGCATCAAGGGACGGCGGGCGCTGGTGTGTGCTTCGTCAAAGGGCCTGGGACTGGGGTGCGCGCAGGCGCTGGCCGGCGCCGGGGTCGATCTGGTCATGAACGCGCGCGGGCGTGAGGCGCTCGAGGCTGCCGCAGAAGAGATTCGCGCGACGCACGGTGTCAGGGTGACGACCGTGGCCGCGGACGTGACCGCCGAGGAGGGGCAGGCGGCCGTCCTTGCGGAAGCGGGTGATGTCGACATCCTTGTGACGAATGCGGGCGGACCGCCGCCGGGAATGTGGACGGACTGGAGCCGCGAGGATTTCATCAAGGCGCTCGATGCCAACATGCTGACCCCGATCGCTTTGATGAAGGCGCTGATACCGGGCATGATGGAGCGTGGATGGGGCCGGGTGGTGAACATCACCTCGCAGAGCGTGAAGGCGCCGATTGCTGTGCTTGGCCTTTCCAATTCGGCCCGCGCCGGGTTGACCGGTTATGTCGCCGGGACATCGCGCCAAGTAGCCGGAAAAGGGGTCAATATCAATAATCTGCAACCCGGAATTCATGCAACGGACAGGGCTGTTTCACTGGATGCAGGCGTGGCCGAGCGCGAGGGGATAGACATGGCCGAGGCCAAGGCGCAACGCTGCGCGACGATTCCGGCAGGCCGTTACGGCACCAAGGAGGAGTTCGGCGCCGCCTGCGCGTTCCTGTGCAGCCAGCATGCCGGCTTCATCGTCGGACAAAACATCCTGCTGGACGGTGGTGCGGTCAACGCCACGATGTGACGCATATTCTCAGTCGTCAGGCGCAACCAGCCCGAGGCCGCGCAGGTAGATGCCGATCCCGGTTTCCAGAAGATCCTCGGGGGCGAAGGGTGAGGCGGTGCCGGGGCTGTTGCGGGCGAAAAGCTCGACCACGCCGTGGCTCATGGCCCAGACATGCGCAGAGAACATCGCCGGGGGCGGGCGTCTGTCGGGCGGGATGTGCTGGCTGAGTGCCTCCGCGGCCTGTTCCAGCACCCCGCGTGCCCGCGCCGCGGCGGCGGCCAATTCCGGTGTGCGATTCACCGAGACGCCGCTTTCGAACATGGCGATGTAGTGGCCGGGGTGCCTGCGCGCGAAAGCCAGATAGGCACGCCCCGTGGCCTCGAAACTTGCCAGTGCCGAGGGTTTGCCGCTGTCGAAAGCGTATTGCATCACGTCCCCGAAAATCTCGTAGCCTTGCCGCGCGGCTTCGGCGATCAGCTCTTCACGGCCGGAAAAATGACGGTAAACGGCCGCCGGGGTCACGCCGGCCTGCTTGGCCGCTTCGGACAGAGTGAAGCCCGCGGGACCACGCGCCTCGATCAGCATCAGCGCCGCCTCGACGAGCGCCTGCCGCAGATTGCCGTGATGGTATCCCCGTTTAGGCATCCCATATCTCGGGACCGCCGCAAACCGCCTGATCCTGTGCGCCGATCGCCTTTTCGTCCTTGCGGTCGTAATCGATGGCGGAAAGAACCCGGCGGATCGCCTCGACCCGGGCACGGCGTTTGTCGTCGGAGCGGATGACGGTCCACGGCGCGGGGTCGGAATGGCTGCGGAAAAGAGTTTCGCCGATTGCATGCGTGTAATCTGCCCATTTGCGCAGACCCTCCACGTCGATGCGGCTCAGCTTCCATTGCTTGAGGGGATCGCTTTCGCGTTTCAGGAACCGGCGCAATTGTTCTGCCCGGCCCACATTGAGCCAGAACTTGAAAAGGTGAATGCCCTCATCCGCCAGCATCCGCTCGACCCCCTTGACCTGGCGAAAGAAATGTTCGCGTTCATCGTCCGTGCAGAAGCCGAACACGTGCTCCACAACGCCACGATTGTACCAGCTGCGATCGAAAAACACGATCTCGCCGCCGGCCGGCAGGTGATCGATGTAACGCTGGAAATACCACTGGGTGGCTTCGGTATCCGATGGTTTGGGCAGCGCCACGACGCGGGCGCCGCGCGGATTGAGATATTCCCGGAAGCGCTTGATGGTACCGCCCTTGCCAGCCGCGTCGCGCCCTTCGAACACACAGACGACGCGGGCGCCCGATCGCTTGACCCACGCCTGAAGCTTTACCAGCTCGACCTGGAGTTCTTCCAGATCCTTCTCGTAGGTCTTGCGCGGCAGGCGTTCGGAATGGGGGTAATCGGCCTCGAGGATGTCCCCCTTGTCCGCGCGACGGATGGCGTTGCGTACGAATGCCGGCGCCTCGGTTTCGAAATACCGGCTGATCGCACCGTCGAATGGCAGCTCCATGGGATTTTTTCCTTTGTTTTGGTCAATATGGCGCCTCAGGGTCCGGCGTGCAATCCGGCCCGTCGGGCGGCGCGGCGCACGGCCTCGACGATCGCGTCCTCGGCGGCGTGATGGGGCATGTGCCCCACGCCTTCCAGACGGGTCAGGCGCGCGCCGTTTATCTGTTTGCTCAGCGGTTCGGAATGGATCGTCAGCCCCACGGTGGTGTCCGCGGTACCGTGAACGATCTCGGTCGGCACCCTGATCCTGTCATACCGGGTGTGCAGGGCCTTGATCTGTGGCAGGAGCCGTGCGCGTTGCAGCGCGTTGGCCCGCAGCGAGTGGCGGCGCAGGGTCAGCCCGGCACCGACATGGTCCGTGTAACCGTCAGGGACCGGGTCGGGCGTGAAGATCGCGGCGATTTCCGTCTTGACGCGGGCATCGGGAATGAAGGCTGTGATAAGTGGAATCGCCAGCGGCCCCAGAACCGGGTGCGACAAGATCTTGTAATAGGTGGAAAGGTCGCTTTCCCAAGGGTTGGAGGGGGCTGCCAGCGTTACCAGCGCCGAAAGCGTGCCGGGGTGGTGCACCGCCCATGCCAATGCCACGGCGCCACCATAGGAATGACCCAGCACCACGGGCCTGTCCGCGCCAAGCTCGCGCGCGGTGGCGGCCAGCAACCCGGCCTGATCCGCGATGGTGGCGCCGCTCCGGTTGATGCGGTCGGTATAGCCAAGGCCGGGCCGGTCGATCGCGATCACCCGGAAATGCCGGGCAAGCCGCGGCGCCAGCGAAAACGTCATGTCGCGTGCATTGCCGGAGGCGCCGTGGACCAGCACCAGGTCCGGTCCTTCACCGCTGACCACGGCATGAACCCGGTGTCCCTGGATCTGAAGGATGCGGCCCTGCGGGGGGTGGCTGGACTCGGCGCGCGACTCGTGGGCCTGCGCGCGATACTGCACCCAGCCCCAGAACGCCGACAGCAAGACTGCTGTGGCAAGAAGCGCCTTAATGGCCAATTTCATCCATGTCGAACGGGGTGGACTGATAGATCTGGTTGATCCAGTTGCCATAAAGCAGGTGGGCGTGGCTGCGCCAGCGGTTCAGCGGTTGCGCCGCCGGATCATCGCCGGGATAGTAGTTGCAGGGCACGCCAATGGGCGTGCCGGCGGCCACGTCCCGGTCATACTCCTGTTTCAGCGTGTCGCTGTCATATTCGAGGTGGTTGAAGATATAGAGCGCCCGGTGTTGCGCATCCTCGACCAGGCAAGGACCCACTTCGGCACTGTCCAGCAGGATGACCAGCCCGCCTGCGGACTCGATCTCGGGGCGGCGCATCTCGGTCCAGCGGCTGACGGGAATGACGCAATCGTCCGAGAACCCGCGCAGGAAAGGCGAGGCGGGCGCCATGTTGGCGTGCCTGTAGCACCCGAAGGCCTTTTGCGGCAGCATGTGCTTCTGCACGCCGTGGAAATGGTTGATCATCGCCATCCCGCCCCAGCAGACGCCGAAGGTGGAATGCACATGGGTTCGGGTCCAGTCGAAGACCTGGCGCAGTTCGTCCCAGTATGTGACAGCGTCGAACTCCAGATGCTCGATAGGGGCACCGGTGATGATCAGACCATCGAATTTCTCGCCGGATGCCGCGACTTCGGCGAAAGGCCGGTAGAAACTTTCCATGTGATCGGCTGCGGTATTGCGGGTCTTGTGTTCTGACATGCGGATCAGGGCAAAGTCGATCTGTAGCGGCGTGGCGCCTATCAGCCGGGCGAACTGGTTCTCGGTCTGGATCTTCTTGGGCATCAGGTTGAGAAGGCCGATGCGGAGCGGACGTATATCCTGCCGCGCTGCCTGATCCTCGTCCATGACCATGACCCCTTCGCGCGTGAGCACGTCGTAGGCGGGCAAGTTGGCGGGGATCTTGATGGGCATCTTCCGGGGCTCGTTTCCGTTGGAGGTGTCGGTCGGGTTTCAGCAAGCGCGGTCCAGGGCCGTGGCGACAAGGTTTTCGAAATCTGCCGGGCCGGTGACACCCGCCGCTTCCTCCGCGGTCAGGGTCACGCCCCATTTGGCCATCTTGTCGTAACGTGGCTGACGATGGGCGAGGGCGCGTGCATAGGTCCAGCGAATGAACGCATCCGGGTCGACATCGCTCTCGCCGCAGCCGTGCTCATTCAGGTAGTCGGTCCAGGCGGCATCCAGGAATTCGGGCTGGTAAGCCATCGGTTTCGGGGCTCTGTCGAAGCGGCGGATCAGTTCCTGGGTATGTGCTCGGCTGCCTTCGAGGTAGATCAGCAGGCAGTGGCGGGAAAGCTCGTTCAACAGGGTGTCTTCCGGATCATCGCCATCAACCCATTCGCAAATCGAGCCGCCCGTGTCACAGACGAAATTCGGATACCCGTAAAGCCGCTGCGCACGTTCGATGAAATGGCCGGTATCCCGGAGTGCGGCGATCTCGGCACTGCGGAACTGCTCCTGCCGGCGGCGGTATTCTCTTATCGGCAGGCCGCCCTTTGCCGGATCGCCGGGCTTGCCAAGGTAGGTCGAGACAGGCGCAAGATTGTCAAAGGTGATGTTGGACCCGATGTAGATGGAATCCGTCAGAAGCAGGTTGCGCAGGAACGGTACCTTCATCGCGTGCGCCTTGGCATTGTCAGCGATGAGTTCGCCCATGTAGCGGGTGCCGATGCGATAGTCGATCGAGTAGTGAAACCAGTCGCCATGCGCGCGCAGCATGTTCGACAGGTGGGTCTTGCCCAATCCCGACATTCCGTAAAGAAGCACCCGCTTGTGCGGGGCGCTGCGCCATTCCCGTGCTGATCTGTAAAGCATGCCTGTTCCGAAGTCCTTCCTGCGCCTGCTTGGTAGTCACCGGCAGCGCGGGGGTCAAACGCTATGTCATGGCCATGCCAAGGCCCCGCCCGTTGAGGGGCGGGGCCTGAAGCCGCGCGTGGCGGGAGAAGTCAGTAATGATAGCCGATCTTGAAGCCGACACCGATCACGTCATTGTCGGGGAAGCGTGACGTGGTCAGCGGCGCGGAGCTGACGACGGTACGGGCAGTTTCGAGCATCGTGTAGTTCAGCCCGGCAGAGACCGAATACCCGTTGTTCTTGTAGCGCGCCCCGAGCGTCACGCCGAAGCGCCCGTTCTGCGGGCCGAGATTGGTGATGAACGCGCCTTCGGATGGCTCGTAGGTGAACGCGATCGATCCCGACCAGGTATCGGTGAACTCCTTTCCGACACCCAGCTTGTACGTCACGATATCTTCCGTGTAGCTGAGGAACGGCCGCCCGGCGAGCGCGAAGAAATGTGACGGGTCGATCGAAAACGAGGACCAGTCAGTCCAGCGCACACCCCCGAAAACCAGCGTGCCCGGCGCGATGCCGGTCTGGAAATCGAGGTTGACCGCCTGCGGCGAGGTGATCTCGGTGATGCTGGTCAGCCCTCCGGGTGGCGTCACGGCCGAGGTTTCCAGCGTGCTGTGTTCGGTCTCGATCTCGGAATTGTAGGTCAGAGCGACCCGCAGGGCGATCCTCGGGATCTCGTAGGAGGCGCCGATCACGTACCCGACGCCCTCGTCGCTGCCGGCATCGGCCTGGTAGCCCGCAACCGCGGGTACCATCGTGGAGGCCGAGATTTTCTGGATCCGGAAACCGCCATGCACGCCGATGCCGCCATCGGTGACGTAGCGGCCCAGCACCGTGAGCGCATCCGCATCGAAAACGGCCTCGGTGCCCGCCAGGGGGTAGGCCCCGCCCGGATACCGGGAATCGGCGCCGAAGGGCTGATCGTAGATGAACGCGAAGCTGATGTTGTCGTTGAACTGGTGCTTGTAGGCTGCACCGACCTGCCAGTAGGTTTCCGCCATGTCGCCGGAGCCCACCGGCGGCGCCGGCGCGGCAAGGTTGCCGGACACCTCGGGGCTGACCACGCCGAAGGAAAATTCGGCGTAGTTTCCCGTCTCGAAGAGTGGAGCGATGGATTGGCCCGATCGGTCCAGGTTGCCCGCATGGGCAACGCCCGCGGTGGCGGCCAGGGCCACGGCTGCGGCTGTTGTCTTGTTCATTTTGCCTCCTCCTCGACGCTGAGTGCGGCGCCGTGCTGCAAGAGTATCCGGCACCGAATACGGAACAAGCGCTGACGTCACGTCACGAGAGGCGGGCGTCGCAAAAATGTCACGAATGGTGCGTGCCCGCCGCAGTTTCCAGGGTCCGGGTGGTGCGGCGTCAGGCCTTTCGCCGTGTTTCGATCCAGATATTCAGGTAATTGGACCCGAAAATCACCGCTGCACCGACAAAGACGAACACGTCCACCGTTTCCGCGTAGAGCAACCAGCCGACCAGGGCGATCACGGGCAGGCGGAAGAAATCCACCGGCATGACGATCGTTGCCGGGGCCATCGACAGCGCCGTGGTCAGGCAGAAATGTGCCACGAGCCCGCCGATGGCGATCACCGCGAGCCATGGCAGCGCGGCGGTGGTGGGCAGGGCAATGTCCCGGTCCGCGCCTGCACAAAAAAGGCCCATCACGGTCTGGAGGGTCACCATCCAGAAAAGGATGCAGGTCAGCGTTTCGGTCCGGGTGAGGCGGCGGGTGAAGACCGCCGACCCCGCGAACCCGATCGCCGCCAGCGCCGCGGCGACCAGCCCGAAGCTGAGTGTTTCCGGGCTTGGCCTGGTGACGATAAGAATTCCGGCGAACCCGATGCAGGCGGCCAGAACCCGCACCCGGGTCAGACGTTCGCCCAGAATCAGGGGCGACAGCACCAGCGCCCAGAGCGGTGAGGTGAATTCAAGCGCGAAGACCTGTGCCAACGGGATCGTGGCCACTGCGAAATACCACAGGTTCTGCCCCGCGAAATGAAACAGGTTCCGCAGCGTATGAAGCCAGGGACTGCGGCGGGTGATCTGCCCGTGCGTGCCTGCCATGCGGGCCAGGGCCACCACGATGACCACGCCGATGAGGCTGCGATAGAACATGATCTCGAACGTGTCGAGCTCGACACTGATTTCCCGCCCGGCCACGGCCATCGAGGAAAACGAGACCACGGCACCGATCATCCAGAAGGCGGCGACGACAACGCGCGCCGCGGGTTGGGCCCCGGCAGGCGAAGGACCGTATCCCGGTCCGGGTTGGCTCATGACCAGTTTCGGATGACGAAGATATCCTGCTCGATCCGCCAGTCAAAGCCCCGGGTGCGGGCCCAGTCCACCAGGTAGTCGATCGACGGGTAATCGCCGTAATCCTCGGCCGTGGGCAGAAAGCAGCGCACATCATCAATCAGGATCGACATGTGCCCGAACCGCGAAAGGCTGTCGTCGATGGCCGAAAGCTCGTCTTCGACGGGGCAATCCTTGTCACCCCGAAAGGTCTTGCCGGCCGAATAGTGACCGTCGAGCCAGAAACAGATGTTGCCCGAAAGCCGGGGCAGAAGATCCGGAAACACGTCTTCGCTGACGCCCTGAATCACGTCGACATTTCTGTCCTTGAAGCGGCGCGCCGCGCGGCGAAAGAGTTTTTCGCCGGGCTCGATCGTGTAAACCTTTGGCGCCATTGTCGAAAGGAACCGGGTGGTCGTGCCCATGTACGTCCCGGTCTCGATCCACGGCGCGCCGTCAATGGCGTATTTGCGCAGGATCGCCTCCTTGACGAATTGCGGGGCGTTGTCCGACCAGCCGCGTTTCTTCCAAGCGCGCAGGGCCTTTTGGCGACGCAGAAAGGCAATCGGGTTCATATTGTCATTCCCACTCGATGGTGCCTGGCGGTTTGGAGGTGACATCGTAGGTGACGCGGTTGATGCCCCGCACCTCGTTAATGATGCGGGTGGCGGTCTCGCCCAGGAATTCGTGGCTGAACGGGTAGAAATCAGCCGTCATCCCGTCAACGCTGGTCACGGCGCGCAGGGCACAGGCATAGTCATAGGTCCGCCCGTCGCCCATCACGCCGACGGTCCGTACCGGCAGGATGGCGACGAACGCCTGCCATATCTCGTCATAGAGCCCATGGCGGCGGATCTGGTCGATATAGATCGCATCCGCCTTGCGCAGGATCTCAAGCTTGTCGCGGGTGATCTCGCCGGGGCATCGAATGGCAAGGCCGGGACCGGGAAAGGGGTGGCGGCCGATGAAGCTGTCGGGCAGGCCCAGTTCGCGGCCCAGGGCGCGGACCTCGTCCTTGAAAAGCTCGCGCAGGGGCTCGACCAGCCTGAGCCCCATCTTTTCGGGCAGCCCGCCGACATTGTGATGGCTCTTGATCGTGACCGAGGGACCGCCCGAGAACGACACGCTTTCGATCACGTCCGGGTAAAGTGTGCCCTGCGCCAGAAATTCGGCGCCTTCGATGTCGCCCGCGTATTTCTGGAACACGTCGATGAAAAGACGGCCGATTGTCTTTCGCTTTTCCTCCGGGTCACTGACGCCCTCGAGTTCGCCCAGAAACAGCTCCGTTTCATCGGCATGGACAAGCGGTATGTTGTAATGGTCGCGGAACATGCCCACGACTTCGTCGGCCTCGTTGTGGCGCAGCAGCCCGTGATCGACGAAGACACAGGTCAACTGATCGCCGATGGCCTCGTGGATAAGCACCGCGGCAACGGAGCTGTCGACCCCGCCGGAAAGCCCGCAGATCACCTTGCGGTCGCCCACCTGCGCGCGGATCCTTGCGATTGCTTCCTCGCGGTAGGCGCCCATCGTCCAGTCCCCCGCGAAGCCGGCGTCGCGGATGAAATTCTCGTACAGGGTGCGCCCGTTGGGGGTGTGGTGGACCTCGGGGTGGAACTGCACGGCGTAAAAACGCCTGTCCAGATCGGCGGTGACCGCAAACGGCGCATTGGGCGAGGTGCCATAGACAGCAAAGCCGGGGGCGAGGGCGCTGACATGGTCGCCATGGCTCATCCAGACCTGTTCGGGCCCGTCGAGGAACCAGCCATTGAGGAGGTCTATGCGCGTTTCGCCTGCCGGGGTCACGAAGGCGCGGCCGAATTCCGCGGTACCGTCGCCGCGCTCCACCCGTCCGCCCAGCATTTGCATCATGATCTGCTGTCCGTAGCAGATTCCCAGAACCGGCACGCCCAGCTCGAACACCTTCTGCGGCGGGTGCGGGGCATCGGCATCCAGTACGCTGGCCGGCCCCCCCGAAAGGATCACGGCCTTGGGTCCGAACTCATCCAGGAAAGCGTCCGTGACCGTGTGGAAAGGGCGGATTTCACAATAAACACTGAGTTCGCGCAGGCGGCGCGCGATGAGCTGCGTCACCTGGCTGCCGAAATCTATGATCAGGAGGCGGTCATGGGATTGCTGGTTCATGGGTGCCTAGTAGGGCGCGGACCGGCCTCGTGCAAGACTTGGCTTGTGCGATTCGCATCTGTGCCGTGGCCAGCGGTGGCCTGATGTCGCTATAGCCCCTCAAAGGACGCAATTCTTCACTGCGCCGATCCCGCACTGCGATAAGGTTCCGCAAATCAGTGCTCCAAACGGGTGCGATCCATCGCAAGGGTAGAGAGAAAATGGCCGAAGCAGCAGCTCGCAGGCGCGGACGGGGAGGAGGCGGCGCGGCGCGTCGCGCGGAACGTACCGCCGTCAGCATCGACACCGCGAAATATATCGAGCGCAATATCCCGCTCTTCGAGATCCTCGACGACGAGGCGCTGGAGATCATCGAGACGAATGCCGAGACCATACTTGAAGAGGTCGGTGTTAGTTTCGTGGAGAATCCGAAGGCGCTTGAGCGGTGGCGCGAGGCCGGCGCCGATGTGGACGGGGAACGGGTGCGCATTCCGCGCGGCCTGGCGCGCAAGCTGTGTGAAACGGCCCCGTCAAGTTATACACAACACGCCCGCAACCCGGCTCGCAACGTCGAGATCGGCGGAAAGACCCTTGTCTGTGCCCCGGTCTACGGCCCGCCGTTCGTCCGCGACATGGAAGGTGGACGCCGCTATGCGACGATGGAGGATTTCCACCGTTTCGTGAAGCTGGGATACATGTCCAAATGGCTGCATCACTCCGGTGGCACCGTGTGCGAGCCGACCGACATACCGGTAAACAAGAGGCACCTGGACATGCTGCTGGCGCACATGACGCTCAGCGACAAGCCTTTCATGGGCTCCGTCACCGATCCCGAGCGGGCGCAGGACAGCGTGAACATGTGCGAGATCCTGTTCGGCAAGGAGTTCGTGCAGGAAAACACGGTGATGACCTCGCTGGTCAACGTGAACTCGCCCATGACCTTCGACGAGGTGATGATGGGGGCGCTGGAAATCTATGCGCAGAACAACCAGGCCTGCATCATATCGCCCTTCATCGTGGGCGGAGCGATGGCGCCGGTCAGCGTCGCGGGCACCCTGACGCAGGTTCTGGCGGAAGTGATGGCGGGCATCGCCTACAGTCAGCTCATCCGGCCCGGTGCACCTGTCATTTTCGGGGCCTTCGTGACCTCGATCGACATGAACAGCGGCGCGCCGACCTTCGGCACCCCTGAGGCCAGCCAGATCCTTTACGGGGCCGGACAGCTTGCGCGCCGTCTGGGGCTGCCGTTCCGGTCGGGTGGCGGGTTGTGCGGGTCCAAGCTGCCCGATGCGCAGGCGGCCTATGAAACCGCGCACACACACAATGCCGTTCTTCTTGGCGGCGTGAATTTCATGCTTCATTCCTGTGGCTGGCTGGAAGGTGGGCTGGTGGCCAGTTTCGAGAAATTCGTGCTCGACGCCGATCAGCTGGGCACGCTTCACAAGCTCGCGCAGGGCGTGCCCATGGACGAGAACGGCCAGGCGATGGATGCGATCCGCGAAGTCGGACCCGGCGGGCATTACCTGGGCTGCGCCCATACACAGGCCAATTTCAAGGAAGCGTTCTGGCGCTCGGATGTTTTCGACTACAAGCCCTTCGAGACGTGGGACGAGGAAGGCGCGCGCGACTCCATGACACTCGCCAACATCAAGATGAAGCAGATGCTGGAGAACTACCAGCAGCCTGCCCTTGATCCCGGTATTGCCGAAGCGCTTGGCGCCTATGTGGCGACACGCAAGGCCGAGATGCCGGACGCGTTCAGTTGATCGCAGCCGCCTGATGCGTGGCGCGCAGGAGTCGCGCCTCGCCCATCAACGCAATCAGGATCTCGACATGGCGGGCGGGTGAGTATCCGGCCGCGCCGTTGACGCGGTGGCGGTTCACCTCCGCCTCCAACTCCATCAGTTCGACGATGGCTTCGCCGCTGCGGGGCAGTTCCGCGCGCCCCAATTGCCGGGGAAGGTGAACGGAACGCCGGTACTCGGCCGCCCCGAACCGTGCCGCGCTGATCAGCAGGCGCGGTCTGCGCAGGGCGTTCAGCGATGCGAGGATGTCTTTCATGGCGTCTCTCCCGTTGGGTCCGTGTCGGATGACATCACAACTTAAACGGGTGTTGCGGAATCCGCCCTGACTCCGGTCGATGGGGTGAGGCGTTGTTAACGAAGCAGAAACAATGGTTGCAGGTATGGAAACAATTAACGAACCATTTACAACTACACTCTTAGGTTGCATGAGTGTTGTGGATAACTCTGTGGATATATCCGGGGACAATTTCTGGACCGCTGTGGACCGGATGGTCCCGGCCCTCGGCGTGATTGAGCCGCGGGGATTTCGGAGGACGTGTCATGCAAAAGCCTGCCGTGTGTACGACGGTGCGATTGCGCCTGCCGTCATGGCTGCCGAAGGCTGCGCGTCTTTACCTCGCGCATACGGAAGCGGGGATACCGATCCGCGGGCTCGCGCGCGACGCCGGATGCCATCCGTCCACGGTTCTGCGCCGCATCCGTCATTGGGAAACGCGGCGCGACGATGTCCTGGTCGACGCCGCCCTGCGGCGTCTGGGCGTGGCGGTGACGCCGATGAACGAGGGCTTAGGGGCGTATAAAATGGATGAGATGAGTCATCAAAAGGAAGATTTCACCGTGAAGGATGGTGCCGGGGGTCTTTCGGAGGCGGAACTCCGTCAGGACGCACGGCGGATCCTTGGCCGATTGTGTGAACCGGGGTCGGTTCTGGCGGTGGCGGACGGGATGAAGAATGCCGTCGTGGTGCGCGAAACCGAAGACGGTGACGGGCCAGTGCGCATTGCGGCCGTATCGCGTGAAGCGGCCGAAGCGATGGCGGTCAAGGGCTGGATCGCCTGCCGGATGCCGGGGCGCATTTCAAGGTATGCGATCACCCGGAGCGGACGGTCGGAGTTGAACATCCTGGTCGCCGAGAGCGAGAATCGTGCCACCGGCCTTGCCGAGGCGCCGGCGCATTTCGAGGCCGCGCAACGGGCCGGTGTCTTGCAGACGGCTTGGAAGGCCGGGGAGGGTACGCGTGGCAGAACCCGGTACGGCGTCATGGAGTCTCCGCTCGTGGCGTTGGCCCGGCGGCGGGACAGAGACGGCCAACCCTTTTTGTCGGAACCCCTGGTACGTGCGGGCGAACGGCTGAGGGAAGATTTCGAACTGGCCGAGATGGCCTGCGGCGATACCGGCGACTGGGAGGCGGTCCTTGCAGGTGAAATGGACCGTTCAGACGGGGAAGACGCACCGGGAAGCGCGGCCGCGGCCCGGGGCCGCGTGATCGCGGCGCTGAGCGAACTGGGCCCCGGCCTTGGTGACATCGCGTTGCGCTGCTGTTGTCATCTTGTCGGGCTGGAGCAGGCCGAGAAGGACATGGGTTGGTCGGCCCGTTCGGCCAAGATCGTTCTCAGGATCGCCTTGCAGCGCCTGCGCCGGCATTACGAGGGTTTGGGCGAGGACGGCGGGTTGATCGGTGGCTGACCCGGGCTGGGCGGTCAGGCGCCCACGATCCAGCCGACACCGAAAGCGACCGCCGCGCAGATCGCCCCCACCAGCACCGTCTCCCCGACGCAGCGCAGAATCATTTCGCCGGTGGCATTCCAGCGGAGCAGGCCGAGGCCGCATAGCGCCCCGAACGTGGCAAGCACGGACAAAAGAAAAGTCTCGTGCGTTGGATCCCGAAGGAAATACGGCACGAGCGGGACAGCCCCGAAAACGGTGAACGACAGGAACGTGACAAGCCCGCTGATCGCCGGGTTCTCCTCGTCCGGGTCCTGCATGCCGAACTCGTAGGTCATCATCAGGTCGGCCATGATCCGCGGGTGCCGCGTCAGGATCGTCGCCGCCGTGTCGGCTTCGCCGGCCGGCAGGCCACGCTGACGCAGGATCTCGAACAGTTCGGTGCGTTCCTGATCCGGGTTTCTTGATATCTCCTCCAGTTCACTGGCGCGACGGCTGCGATACAGGTCATGCTGGGAGCGCAAGGACAGGTATTCGCCAAGTCCCATGCTGACCGCGTCGGCAAAAAGGTTGGCAAGGCCGAAAACCAGCACCGCAAGCCCGCCGATCTGGGCGACGCCTTCGCTCTGCGCGCCGGCAAAACCGGCCACGATGGCAAAGGTGGTGACGATGCCGTCATTGCCACCATAGACGATCTGCTTGAGGAATTCCTGGGTGCGGCCGAGGGAATGCGCCTCTCTCCGGTGTGTTTGCCAGTCCATTTGTCTGCGCCTCCGCTTCTCCGCGCCGGATGCTCTATACGGCATGCACGGCGGCCCGCAACCCTCGTGCCGGCCGTTCTGGGCGGTCGCTGCGTGCCGCGGGGCTGGAACTTTGTCATGGCGCGTCCTATGATCCTCGGGACAACCACCTCAAGCTGCGGGGATACATTCGTGCGTGATCTCAAGATACCCGGCCAGCGCCACCCTGAAAAGGCGCATCGCCCGGACAATGCCCAGCCGAAAAAGCCCGACTGGATACGGGTCAAGGCCCCGACGGGAAAAGGATACCGGGAGACACACCGGATAATGCGTGAACACAAGCTGGTGACCGTGTGCGAGGAGGCCGGTTGCCCGAATGCCGGCGAGTGCTGGAACCAGGGCCACGCCACCATGATGATCATGGGCGAGACATGCACCCGCGGGTGCACGTTCTGCAACGTGGCCACCGGCAAGCCCGATGCGCTTGACGTGTTCGAACCGGGGCGCGTGGCCGACGCGGTGCAGAAGCTGGGCCTGAACCACGTGGTCGTGACCAGCGTCGACCGGGATGACCTCCCGGACGGCGGCGCGGAGCATTTCGCGCAGACAATCCGCGCAATCCGCCATCGCAGTCCCGGCACCACGATCGAGATCCTGACCCCGGATTTCCTGCATTGCGACCCTTCGGTCCTGGAGGTGGTCGTGGCTGCGCGCCCTGACGTGTTCAACCACAACCTGGAAACCGTTCCGGGCCTTTATCCGGATGTGCGGCCCGGCGCCCGTTACTTTCATTCCCTGCGCCTTCTGCAAAGGGTCAAGGAACTGGACCCGGCCATGTTCACCAAGTCCGGCATCATGGTGGGACTGGGAGAAGCCCGTGCGCAGGTACATCAGGTCATGGACGACATGCGCGCGGCGAACATCGATTTCCTGACCATCGGGCAGTACCTGCAACCCACGCCCAAGCATCATGCCGTGGATCGTTTCGTGCATCCGGATGAATTCGCGGCCTATGAGAAGGCGGCTTACGGCAAGGGATTCCTCATGGTTTCGGCCACACCGCTCACGCGGTCATCCTACCATGCGGGAGAGGATTTTGCCGAACTCCAGAGCAAGCGGCGCGCGCTGGTCGGATGATCAAAAGCCGGCGGCCGCGTGGTCGCCAACCCGCCAACGGATATCAGGCACCCCAGCTGCGCACGGGGCCGCAATCCATGTGCACGAAATCGCTCCCGGTGTAGCGTCCGACCCCGCCACCGTGACAGGCAATTGCGGCGCGATACATCTGGTTGACCGAACGCGAGGTCAGGCGGACATCCGCGGCCTGTCCTTTGAGGTGTCGCGATTTTTTTGCCACCCCGCCAGAGCGGCGGCGCAACATCGCGTTGGTGGCCGGGGTCCGGTAGCCTGACAGAAGAAGATACGGTTCGTCCACTTCAAGCAGGTTGTGGCTGGCAGACAGGATGTCAATTGTGCGGGTGTCGATATCCTTGACCGCGTCTTCACGCCAGTCGCGCATGAACACCGAGATTTCCCGCACCGCGTCGCGCAGGTAGTCGCCCTCGATCCAGTAGATGGTGTTGAGTGTCTCGCCATTGCGCGGATTGGCCATTCGGATGCGCCGGATATCGCCGGCGCCGCGCAGGAAACCTGCGGCATTGGCGTATGTCGGTGCTGCGGTGATCGTCGTTGCGGCAAACGCGCCCAGAAGCGCACGCCGGGTAATGCTCGGAGAGCTGGTATCGGTCATTTTGAGCGCCTGTCCCGTCGCTTCGTGTTCCGCCCTGCGTTTTTTGCAGAGACTTTTGTACATCCCCTAATGCAGGACAGAACATGGCACAGCGAGAATCGGCGGCCTAGTGTGAAAATTGCTGTACAACAACAAGCAATGGATTCCGGCAGTTTTTCGCGCATTTGTGACGAACTGTGTTGAATCGGTATCCACGAAGGTGCGCGAATGCCGCAGGTGGCCGTGTCGTGATCACCGTGAAGCAGATTTGATTAGACATGACCGGCCTGTCACCCAAAATGGTGACTGTGAAAGCGAAGATAAGCAGGGGGTTCTGATGAGGGGTTCGGGAATGTGCGCAACCGGAAGAAGTTTCGTCCTTGGGGTCGCGACCGCGCTGACCATGCTTCTTGTAGCGGTTTTCGCGCCTCAAGGTGCGTCGGCACAGGTGACGGCTTTCAAGCAGGCTGTTGCCGAGAACGCGGCCGACGATGACGATATTGCCGCCTTTTATCGTGAAAACGCCTATGTCCCGTTGTGGACCGGAGACGGTGAAGAGGATCGCCGCCGCCGTCAGGCACTGATCCAGGCGATCGGTACCGCGGGCGCGCATGGCCTGCCCGTGGAAAGGTACGATGCGGATGGCCTGCTGGACACGATGCGCTCGGCACGCACCCCCCGAGATCTTGGCCGGGTCGAGGTGCTCATGAGCCGGACCTTCCTTGAGCTGGCGCGCGCCTTGCAGACCGGGATTGTCAAACCCTCCGAAATCGACAGCGATATCAAGCGCGAGGTGCCCTACCGTGACCGCACCGGTCTTCTTGCGGAGTTCGCCGACAGTTCCCCGACAAATTTCTTCCGGTCGCTGCCCCCGCAGACAAACGAATACGCGCGGCTCATGAAGGAAAAACTTCGGCTTGAGCGGCTTGCCGATGAAGGCGGCTGGGGGCGAAAGGTTGCGGTCGGGTCTCTCGGGCCGGGGGACCGGGGCAACGCGGTCGTGGCGCTGCGCGACCGCCTGATCGCAATGGGCTTTCTGGATCGCAGCTCCAGCCTCGTCTACGACACGAGGCTGGAAGAGGCGGTGCGCAGCTTTCAGCAGGCGCACGGGCTTGAGGAGGACGGCGTCGCTGGCGGTGAAACGATGCGCCAGATCAACACGCCCATCGGGGAGCGGTTGAAATCCCTGATGGTGGCGATGGAACGCGAAAGGTGGCTCAACCGTGACCGCGGGACACGGCACGTTCTGGTCAACCTGACCGATTTCAGCGCCCGCATCGTCGATCGGGACAAGGTCACGTTCCGCACTCGTGCCGTCGTCGGCATGAACGCCCATGATCGCCGCACGCCCGAATTCTCGGACGAGATCGAGCACATGATCATCAATCCGATCTGGCACGTGCCACGTTCGATCGTGGTGGGCGAATACCTGCCGCAGATGCAGGCCAATCCGGCCGCGGCCGGCCACCTGCGGCTGTATCGCGGAGGACAGCAGATCAGCCGCGCCGGCGTGAACTTCAATGCATATAATGCACGGACTTTTCCATTCGACCTCAAGCAGCCGCCATCGGCCAGCAATGCCCTGGGCCTCGTGAAGTACATGTTCCCCAACAAGTACAACATCTACCTTCACGACACGCCCACCAAGCACCTGTTCCAGCGCAACGTGCGGGCCTACAGTCATGGCTGCATCCGCCTGCACCAGCCATTCGAATTCGGATATACCCTTCTGGCGCGGCAACGCGACGATCCCAAGCGGTATTTCGACCGGATCAAGAATTCGGGTCAGCGTACACAGGTCGATCTTGATCAGCACGTCCCGGTTCATATCATCTACCGCACGGCCTTCACCACGGCGCGCGGGCAGGCGCAGTACCGCAAGGATGTCTACGGACGCGATGCGCGTATCTGGAACGCGCTTTCCAGAGCGGGGGTTTCACTGCGCAGCGTTCGGGGCTAAACCTCGTCCCGCATCAAAGGGGGCGGGCATGACGCACACGGTGAAAGAGATCGGTACGGCGCTCGGGATGGATGTCCTGGGCGCCGTTTCACTGAAGGTGACCGGGGTTGCGGAACCCGCCGTCGCGAAGCCTGAACATCTGGTCATCGCGATGACGCCTGAATTCATCGCGGACCTGCCAAGGGGCGCCGCCCGTGTCGCCGTTCTTCCGCAGGACACGGACTGGCAGGACCTCGGGCTTGAGGCTGCCATTATCGCGCCGCGGCCACGCTATGCCATGTCCGGTGTGACCGCGATGATGGATCCGGGGCAGGGATGGGCAAACGGCATCCACCCCTCCGCCGTCATCGACGAAAGCGCCCGGATCGACGCCGGGGTCAGCATCGGGCCGCTCAGCGTCATTGGGCCTCGTGCTCACATCGGGGGCGGCACGCGCATCGGGCCGCAATGCCATGTCGGTGCCGACAGCGTGATCGGTGCGGACAGCCTGTTGCGCGAAGGGGTCCGAATCGGCGCGCGGGCAACCATCGGTGAACGGCTTTTTGCGCAGCCCGGTGCAGTTGTCGGGGGGGACGGATTTTCCTTTGTGACGCCCGAGACATCATCGGTCGAACAGGCACGCCGGACCCTTGGCGACAGTGGCGATACGGCCTCCCAGTCCTGGGCGCGCATCCACTCCCTGGGGTCGGTGACGATCGGCGACGATGTGGAGCTTGGTGCGAACTGCACGATCGACAGCGGCACCGTCCGGGATACCTGCATCGGCCCCGGGACCAAGATCGATAATCTCGTCATGATCGGGCACAATGTCGAGGTGGGACGCGATTGCCTGCTTTGCGGAATGGTGGGAATCGCCGGCTCCACCCGGATCGGCAACAATGTTGTTCTTGCCGGGCAGACCGGGGTCAGTGACAACATTTTCATCGGAGACAACGTCATCACCGGTGGCGGGACAATCGTCCTGTCGAACATCCCGGCCGGAAGGGTGATGCTTGGCTATCCGGCGATGAAGATGGATGGCCATATCGACCTCTACAAACGGCTGCGCCGCCTCGGGCGTGTGTTCGACGATGTCGCCGCGCTCAAAAAGGCTGTTTTCAAGTCGTCGCAGAGTGAGTAAATCATCCCCAACTGGCGAAGGGGAGGCATGACCATGCAGATCAGGGATCGCGTCATCGAGATCATCGCCGAACAAGCCGTTCTGGAGCCGTCCGACGTAACGATGGACAGCACCCTGGAGTCGCTTGGGATCGACAGTCTCGGGCTTGTCGAAAGCATCTTCGCGATAGAGGAAGCGTTCGATATCTCTGTTCCGTTCAACGCCAACGAACCGGAACAGAGCGATTTCGACATTTCGACCGTCGCGGCCATTGTCGATGGGGTCGAGAAACTGGTGAAAGAGCAGACGTGAAAAAGGTCGTGATCACCGGCGCCGGCACCATCAACTCGCTGGGGCAGTCGGTTCCGGACACCTTGGAGGCCATGCGCGAGGGGCGCTGCGGCATAGGCGAGCTGGAATTCCGGGATGTCGACCGGCTGGCGATCAGAATTGGCGGACAGGTCAAGGGGTTCGAGCCCGAGAAGCGTTTCAACCGGCAGCAGCTTTCGCTATTTGACCGTTTCACGCAATTCACCATCGTTGCCGCGCGCGAAGCGGTGGCGCAGTCCGGGCTGGAGTTCAGCGGCGAACTTGCCGCGCGGGCCGGTGTGGTCCTGGGTAATTCCGGTGGCGGAATGACCACCCTCGACGAGAATTACCGGACTGTCTACGAGGACGGAAAGAACCGGGTGCACCCCTTTGTGGTTCCCAAACTCATGAACAACGCGGCCGCGAGCCACTTGTCGATGGAATTCAATCTGATGGGGCCCAGCTTCACGGTTTCGACCGCCTGCGCGTCTTCGAATCACGCCATGGCACAGGCTTTCCAGATGGTGCATGGCGGAATGACACCGGTGATGATCACCGGTGGATCGGAATCGATGCTGTGTTTCGGTGGGGTCAAAGCCTGGGAGGGCCTTAGGGTGATGTCGCGCGACGGGTGCAGGCCATTCTCCGCCAACCGCAACGGGATGGTTCAGGGGGAAGGCGCTGGCATCTTCGTTTTCGAGGAATATGAGCATGCCCGCCGCCGCGGCGCCGAGATCATGGCCGAGGTGGCCGGTTTCGCGATGACCTCGGATGCGTCGGATATCGTCATGCCATCCAAACAGGGCGCGGCACGGGCAATCTCGGGTGCCATGGCAGATGCGCGCGTCAACCCCGAGGAGGTGGGTTACATCAATGCCCACGGCACCGGGACCGCGGCCAACGACAAGACCGAAAGTGCGGCTGTGGCGGATGTCTTCGGCGCCCACGCCGATGCGCTGATGATCTCGTCAACGAAATCCATGCACGGACACCTGATCGGTGCCACCGGCGCGGTAGAGCTTCTGGCCTGTATCATGGCGGTTCGGGACGGGGTGATCGCGCCTACCATCGGCTACGAAGAGCCGGACCCGGAATGCGCCCTCGACGTGGTGCCGAACGAGGCCCGCGAAAGGCATGTGGACGTGGCGCTGTCCAACGCTTTCGCCTTCGGCGGGCTGAACGCGGTTCTGGCGCTCAGGCGTGTGAGCAGAAATTGAACGAAAAAGCGCCGCCCCTGATGGGCCGGCGCCGTGAGGGCGGCCAGCAAACGCCGCCATGTGCACTTGCGTCCCGCTTATCTTTGCGCAACCGAGACATTGTCATAGGCGGCGGTAAAACCCTGGAGCGACACCGGAATGTTGATCGGTCGGCCGGGGGCCTGTGCATGCACCACCGTCACCATGGCAGTTTCGCCCTTCTTGAGGGAGTCGACATCGTCTTCGGTAAAGCCGATCTGTGCGAAACAGCCGACCTGGGAACACAGGGTGTAGGGGTAGCTCTTGGCTTTGCCGTCGTCGATTCTGATCTGCACCTCCTCGGTCAGAAGCGTGGCCAGTGGAACCGTGATCGTGGCGCCCGCTTCGGCCGGGTTGCCCTCGGGAAGGCGGAACAGGCTGATCTGGGCGACCGGGTTGCCATCCTCGCCATTGATGAGCTGGAACATCTGGCACGGATCTTCCTCTGCCTCGCTGCGGAAGCATTTGAGCTGCCAGTCTTCATACTGTTCCTTGATATAGGTCGGCTCCGCGACTTCCCGGCCCAGCGACAGGTCATCGGCATCGGTTACCGCGTCATCCTGCGCGACAGCGGCGGATGCCATGGCCATCGCGGCGATAAGTGTCAGCGTCTTGTGGAAATGGGGCATTTCTATCCTCGGGTTCGGATTGGTTGAGGCGCCGTAACATGGGCGCCGCCGGCTTGTCAGGATAAAACCGCAGAGCCTTTCCCGGTGCAAGGCGGATTTCCGCAAAACGAGGGTAGCCGGAAAAGGAAAAGGGGCCCTGAGGCCCCTTCCCGTTATTCTCCCTGCCGGACTGGCCGACTTAGTGATTGCGCAAACGGTATGCCAGCCATGTTGAGCCGTCAACAGTCAAGATGTGCAAATTCGCGGCTGGATCAAAAAGGGCCGCGCCCGGGGGCGCGGCCAGTCTGACAGGGAGGAAGTCATGCCGCGGAACGGAGGACAATCGCACCCCACGGCGGAATTCAGGGTGGCAGCAGATGTTTAAGATTGTATGGTCGCAATGCGGAGATTTTCGGCCGGAGGGCAAGGTGCTGGAAAACAGGATTTTTCTGGGCGGTGGTGGTGTTGATTACCGCTCACCACAGGGGTTGCCGTTGAACTATGCAAACCGGCATGGGCTGATTGCCGGCGCAACCGGTACAGGCAAGACCGTCACCCTGCAGATCCTTGCCGAAGGGTTTTCCGACGCCGGGGTGCCGGTTTTCCTGTCGGATGTGAAGGGTGATCTTTCCGGCCTTGCGAAGTCCGGCAGCCCGGATTTCAAGCTTCACGATGCCTTCGGCTCTCGCGCCGCGAAGATCGGATTTCATGATTACGGCTACAAGGCCTTTCCGGTCACGTTCTGGGATATCTTCGCCACACAGGGGCATCCCGTGCGAACCACCGTTGCTGAGATGGGGCCGCTGCTTCTGTCGCGGTTGCTGGACCTGAGCGCGGCGCAGGAAGGTGTGATGAACATCGCCTTCCGGGTGGCGGACGAGGGGGGTCTGCCGCTTCTCGACCTGAAGGATCTTCAGGCGATGCTGGTCTGGGTGGGACGCAACAGCGCCGATCTGTCGCTTCGGTACGGCAATGTCTCGCCGCGCTCCGTTGGCGCGATTCAAAGGGCGCTTCTGGTGCTCGAAAATCAGGGTGGTGCGCAGTTCTTCGGAGAGCCGGCACTGGACCTCGGCGACATGATGCGCGTCGAACCGGATGGACGGGGGCGTATCGGCATCCTTGCCGCGGATCGCCTTATGGCATCGCCGCGGCTGTATGCGACCTTTCTTCTCTGGCTCTTGTCCGAACTCTTCGAGTCGCTTCCCGAGGTCGGTGACCCCGACAAGCCGAAACTGGTTTTCTTCTTCGACGAGGCGCATCTTCTTTTTGATGATGCGCCCGAGGCCCTGGTGGAAAAGGTCGAGCAGGTGGCACGGTTGATCCGCTCGAAGGGGGTCGGTGTCTATTTTGTCACCCAGAACCCGGATGATGTGCCCGAGGATGTCCTGGGACAGCTCGGCAACCGGGTGCAGCACGCGTTACGGGCGTTCACCGCGCGCGACAGGAAGGCGCTGATGCGGGCTGCCGAAACCTACCGGCCCAATCCGCGGTTCGATACGGCGGACGCGATCCGGGATGTCGGCGTGGGAGAGGCGGTGACATCGGTGCTGGAAGACAAGGGCGCGCCGGGAATTGTTGAGCGCACGCTGATCCGCCCGCCCTCCTCGTGGCTCGGACCAATCGACCCGGAGGCGCGCAAGGCAGTGATCGCAGCCTCCCCGATGTCGGGCAAATACGAGACGCCGGTGGATCGTGCCTCGGCCCATGAAATGCTTGCCAAACGGGCCGAAGAGGCGGCAAAGGCCGCCGTGCGGGCCGAAGACAAGGCGGAAAACGGTGGACCTGCTGAGCGCGAGTTCAACGCAGCCCGAAGGTACAGCGGATCCCGCGTTCCCCGTTCCAGCGCCCGCAGCGAAAGTTTCGGAGGCAGGGTGGGATCCGCGATGGCCGACGCGCTGGTGCGCGAGATCAAGGGTTCAACCGGCCGCAGGATCGTGCGCGGGCTTCTTGGGGGCCTGTTTCGCGGGCTTTGAAACCGTGTTCATCTTGTGACCGGTCCCGGGATGTAATCCATATCCGGTAAGTCGCGGCAAGTTGCCTGTGGATTGGTCTGCGGTTTGCAGTTAGGGTTGCGTGGCAGTCAATGAAGCGAGGCAAACCATGGCCACGAGCCGAACAACCAGCAAGACGACCAAGCGCAAGACGTCCTCCACGGCGCGCCCGAAAGCGGCCAGTGCGGGAAAGTCTGCATCGGACGCCCCGGAGACGGGCGGGACACGCAGCCCTGCCGCCAGGACGCGCCCGGCCACCGCATCGGTCCCGGCTGCGAAACCCGCGGGTGCGGAGAGCTCGGCGGATGCGGCGCAGTTTCCTCAGGATACGGCGCTTCGCAAACGCGAATTGATCGCAACCGTCGTGGAAAAGACCGGGGTCAAGAAACGCTTTGCAAAACCGGTTGTCGAGGCGATGATCGACGAGATGGGCGCGGCGCTGGCGAAAGGGCGGGAACTCAATCTTCAGCCCTTTGGTAAGGTCAAGCAAAGCCGGACCAAGGACTCCTCCAATGCCCGGGTGATCTTCGCCAAGATCCGTCAGAGCAAGTCGGCAAGCGCCGGTCCCGATGATGGAACGGGCGAAAAAGATACGGTTGCAGACGCCGCGGAGTGACGCTAAACAGCGATCCGGCGGGTGATTAGCTCAGTGGTAGAGCGCTTCGTTCACATCGAAGATGTCAGAAGTTCGAATCTTCTATCACCCACCACGGTCCTCGTTTTTTCGCGGTGATGATGCGCATGGCAAAGCCGGTTCCCGAATTGTGGATTCTGCGCCATGGCCGCACGGAATGGAACGACGCCGAACGTCTGCAAGGCCGGCTTGACAGCCCGTTGACAGCCGAAGGCGAGGCGCAGGCGCGTCGCCAGGGCGTGATTCTGCGCCGCGAACTTCCTCAAACGCCGGTACAGATGCTGTCGAGCCCCGCCGGCCGGGCATGGCGCACCGCCGACATCGCCGGCGCGGTTGCGCGCCTTGTGCCCGAGGCCGAACCTGATCTGGTGGAGGTGGGCTTGGGTGAATGGCAGGGACAGAGCGTGGCCGAGATTCACGCCGCGCATCCGGAATTGACCCAAGCGGATGATCCGAACCTTTGGAAATTTTCCGCCCCGGGCGGCGAAACCCTGTCCGGAATCGAGACGCGGCTGCAAGCGCTGCTGGAACGGCTGGAGGGACCAACGGTTCTTGTAACCCACGGTGTCACGTCTCGTGCCCTGCGCTGCCTGGTACTGGGCCGCGCCTTGCAGGATCTGTCGGCGTTGCCGGGCGGGCAGGGCGTGGTGCATCACATCCGCGACGGGGTGGCAAGGGTTATCGAATGATCGCAGCAGCTTGGCGGCAACGCATCCAAGCCCCTTGCGCGGGCGCGACACTGCGGCTAAGACGCGCGACACGGGTGATTAGCTCAGTTGGTAGAGCGCTTCGTTTACACCGAAGATGTCGGGAGTTCGAGTCTCTCATCACCCACCATCCTACCCCATTGTAATTAAATAAAACCCTTGCATAGCAGGGGCCTCGTCCGTTTTATGGTTACAAATGGGGATCATCATGGCGGGTAAGGTCAGGCATTTGGTGAATCGCAGCGGGCGCTACCATGAATCGCCCCGAGTTTGTCGGAGACCATCAACTTAAGTAAGGATGATGGTAATGACAAAAAGCAAAATGGCAAGTCGCTACTCGCCAGAGGTCCGCGCGAGGGCGGTCCGAATGGTGTTCGAGCATCAAGGCTGCTATGAAACGCAGGCTGGCGCGATAGCGGCCATTGCACCCAAGATCGGCTGTATTCCGCAGACCTTGAGCGGATGGGTTAAACAGGCTGAAAAGGACATCGGCATGCGGAATGGCGTGACGACCGAGGAACGTGATCGCATCAAGACGCTGGAACGAGAGAACCGTGAACTGCGCCGAGCGAATGAAATTCTCCGCAAGGCGACAGCTTATTTTGCGCAGGCGGAACTCGACCGCCCACTGAAGCGATGATCGCCTTTATTGAAGAGTTCGGCATGGTGCCGCCATTGGTCCTGACCTGCCCCCGCAAAACCGGGCCATTCAAAAGTAGAGTTTGTTCTCGTAACGTTCAAAGCGACGAGGAGAACAGACGATGCGCAAATCACGCTTCACCGAAGAACAGATTGTCGGGATCCTGCAG
>NZ_QNGB01000022.1 GCF_003298505.1 Roseovarius sp. TE539 | reverse complement strand
TTTTCAATAAGATCAAACGCTTCCGCAGGATCGCATTGCGTTGCGAGAAATCCGTCAGCTCATTCAAAGCCTTCGTTGATCTCGCATGCGCAATGGCTTGGATCAGCTAAATGCAGACGCCGCCTAGGGGGCGGCGCCGTTTTCTTGGGTTGCCGTGCATTGGGGATGGAACAGCAACCGACAGGCACCGGTCACTGACCCGACCAATAAGGCCAGCGACCGGAATTCCGGCAAGGAGCCGGCAAACCGAAGAGCCTTGAAATCCCAAGGGTTTTCGGTCCGATGTTCCCAGGTGTCAAAACCTCCACTCACGGAACATCATCATCATGCGCGTTTTCGGGGCCGGGCAAAAGTAAGGGAATCCTTACCTCGAACCGCCGATCAGGGATCGAGCAGGAAGATCTGGTTCTGGAATGCTGCCTTGAGCACCGCCTGCGCTGTGGTTTCCACGCAAAGGGCATCACGGGCCAGCCTCAGATGCTTTTCCACCGTTGCCGGCGTAAGCTCCATGATCAGGGCGATATCCTGAACCGTCTTGCCGTCGCCGACCCATCCCAGCACCTCGCGCTGGCGTGCCGTGAGGGTGCGCCCGCGCGTGGTATAGGGCAGGGCGAGGATGCGCAGGTGCACGATGGTATTCAGCGCCTGTATGTCCTCACCATGTTCGGCCCAAATCGCATCCGCGTCGTCCTGTGAGAGCCCGCGCCGGGCCGTCAGCGCGATCGCCCCCTTGGTGCGCGGCGATACCGACGTGAAACTGATCGAATAGCCGGCTGTCACCCCGTGTGCGGCATTGAACTCCATCACCCGCCGTTCCTGAGAACTCAGCATCTCGCTGTTGACGCGATCGCGCAGCACCGACCACGAACAGGCCCCGTCATTGTGCAGCGCCCACTTTACCATCGGGGCGTGGAAATACAGGCCTTCGCCGATGAACACGTCGGTATATTCGGGCTCGTGATTGGTCAGCAGCACGAAATCGTCCGGATCACCCAGCGAATTGCCGGTCCGGTAGCGCGTGGCGCCATAGATCAGGCGATCGAAGCCAAATTCGGCCATCCGCTTTACATGCATGTTCCAGAGTTCCTCGATTCCCGAGGCGTCGAGCAGAGCGTTCAGCTCGCTCGTCGGGATCAAGGTTCGATCTCCAGCTGGCCTGCAAGGGCATCCAGTGCGAGCGTGTATCCCGCAGCCCCGAATCCGCAAATGACGCCCAGGGCGACCGGTGCGATGTAGGAGTGGTGCCGGAACGCGTCGCGGGCGTGGATGTTGGACAGGTGCAGTTCGATCACAGGCAGGGCGACGGCGCTGATCGCGTCGCGCAGTGCGATCGAGGTATGCGTGTAGGCGCCCGCATTCAGGACGATGCCATCATGAACACCGCGCGCTGACTGGATCAGGTCCAAGAGGGTACCTTCGCTGTTGCTTTGCTCGACCGTCACGCTGATGCCGCGCGCAGCACCATGATCCCGACAGCGGCGGGATATGTCCTCAAGCGTGGTGTGGCCGTAGATTTCTGGTTGCCGTGTGCCCAGCATGTTGAGGTTGGGGCCATTGAGGATCAGGATGGAGGTCATGGTCTGGCAGTGTCCTTTGTGACAGGCCGTAGCGCGAATTCCTTGCCCTTGTCGAGTTTTCACACGCATGCCGGCCTGATTTTCCGGCCGCCGGTGCAGAAGTGCCATCAGGCGGGCGCCGTTTTCAATATTGAAATCATCTGGTAACTGACAGTTAACAATAAGAATATTGGAGTTTTAGCGGGAGTTCATACACTCCTATTTTATTAACATAATACTGATTATGCGCTTTATGCATGATACCATACGAAGGACTCGCCCACTGGCATCAGCGCCTTTCGGAGATCATGTGCACCAGCCTTGCCCCGGTTTCGAAAAACCGGGTGCGCAGCCCGGGCAGTCTTTCGTGGTGGGCACCGACAGACCCGATCGGCAAATCGGCCTCGTCCCCATCCAGCAATGCTCTGGCCGCGGCCTGTCCGAAAACCGTTCCGGGAGCGATGCCGCGACCGGAATAACCGAAAACGGCATATCCACCCTCTCCAATACGCATGATGCGCGGAAGATGGTCTTCGGTCATGGATATCTTCCCGGCCCAGGCATGGGTGATCGCGGCATCCGCCAGACGCGGGAACAGCCTTTCCAGCTTGCGCCGTGCCCACCCCGCTTGAATGCCCAGGGCGTCGGCATCGCCCATCCCGCCAAGGATCACGCGCCCCGTCGCATCGCGCCTCAGCGACGACATGATCAACCCGGTATCCCAGCATCCTTCGCCACCCGGCAGAACATCCCCGGCCAGGTTGGCGCCGAGCGGTTCCGTCGCCAGCTGAAAGTAATTCACGACGGGAACATCCGGGGGATCCACCGGTCCCAACGCGCGGTGGTAGGCATTGGTCGCAAGCAAAAGACGGCTGGCTGTCAAGGTTCCGCCCGCGGTCCGCAGACACCATTCACCGTTTTGTTCAAAAATACCCTCTACCCGGCTGTTTTCAAATATTTTTGCACCGTTTCCTGCCGCCGCGCGCGCAAGGCCGCGCGCATAGGCCAGCGGTTGGAGCGTGCCTGCCCGCGCATCATGCAAAGCCCCGTGAAACCGGTCAGTTCCGGTGCGGTCGCATGCCTCCTGTCCATCGAGAAGAGTGACCGGAGCGCCGCGCGCCACCATTTGCGCGTGCCGTTTGCGCAGGTCCGACACCCCTCGTGGCGCATGGGCCAGATGCAGCGTGCCGTTTCGCACCGGTTCGCAGGCGATGCGGTGGCGGTCAATCAGTCCGAAGACCTCGTCCGGCGCCGCGGCAAGGATCCTGTTCAGGCGCTCGCCGGCAGATGCCCCCAACGTTTCAGCTACCGCATCGGGCGGCAGCCAAAGGCCGGCATTGACCAGCCCGACATTACGGCCCGATCCGCCGTGACCGATCGTTTCAGCCTCCAGCAAGGTCACATCTGCCCCCTGCCCGGCAGCTTCAAGCGCGGCCGCACAGCCGGTGAACCCGCCACCGACAATGGCCAGTTCGGTCTTGTGGACCCCCTCCAGCGGTGGCGCTGAAAACACCTCGCCAGCGCTTTCGCGCCACAGGACGGACAGATCAGACATTCACCGCCCCTCGCCGAAACTTGATGAAGGTTGCGGCTGAAAGGTTTGATGAAAAATCAAAATCAGGCAAGGCCATATGTGGCGCGTTCGGAGTTCGGTCCGGGGCTTGATCTATACGGAAGAATGAGGTCATCCCCATAGCCTGCCCGCTTGTCGTACCCGGTGCAATGGGTGTCAGAAAAATGCCTGCAACCCGGTTTGCGCCCGCCCGAGGATGAGCGCGTGAACATCATGCGTGCCTTCGTATGTGTTCACCGTCTCCAGGTTCACCATGTGACGGATCACCTGATATTCCAGACTGATCCCGTTTCCGCCGTGCATGTCGCGCGCCATGCGCGCCACGTCCAGCGCCTTGCCGCAATTGTTGCGCTTGATCAGGCTGATCATCTCGGGGGCGGCACTTGCCTTGTCCATTAGGCGCCCCACCTGCAGCGCCGCCTGCAGCCCGAGCGCGATCTCGGTCTGCATGTCGGCAAGTTTCTTCTGGTAAAGCTGGGTCTGTGCAAGGGGGCGTTTGAACTGCTGACGGTCCAGCCCGTATTGCCGCGCCGCGTGCCAGCACGTTTCCGCGGCCCCCATCACGCCCCAGGCAATGCCATAACGGGCCCGGTTCAGACAGCCGAAAGGCCCTTTGAGACCCTGGACGTTCGGTAGCAACGCATCTTCGCCCACCTCGACATCGTCCATCACGATTTCGCCGGTGATGGAGGCACGCAGGGACATCTTGCCGTCGATCTTCGGGGCGCTCAGCCCCTTCATCCCCTTTTCGAGAACGAAACCCCGGATCTTTCCGTCATGCGCGTCCGATTTTGCCCAGACGACGAAGACATCCGCGATCGGGCTGTTTGAGATCCAGGTCTTGGTACCACTCAGGCGGTATCCGCCGTCAACCTTGCGGGCCCGTGTCTTCATTCCCGCCGGATCACTGCCGGCATCCGGTTCCGTCAGGCCGAAGCACCCGATGAGATCCCCCGCCGCCAATCCGGGCAGGTATTTGCGGCGCTGGTCCTCGCTTCCGTAAGCATGGATGGGATACATCACCAGGCTGGACTGAACGCTCATCATGCTGCGGTACCCGGAATCGACACGCTCCACTTCCCGTGCGACAAGCCCATAACCGACATAGCCCGCGCCCAGCCCTCCGTACGTCTCGGGGATGGTCGTGCCCAGAAGCCCCATTTCCCCCATCTCGCGGAAGATCCCGGGATCGGTCCGTTCGTCGCGGAATGCCTCCGTCACCCGCGGTTGCAGCTTCTCCTGCGCGTAGGCGCGGGCGCTCTCGGCGATCATGCGTTCGTCTTCTTCAAGCTGTTCGGTGAGCCGGAGGGGATCCTGCCAATCGAACTGCCCGAGATCGGGTGCGTCCTTGGCGGTCAACGCAGGAGAATCGAGGGACATGACGACACCTTTCTTGAGATCTTGCAATGTTTCATGGGAAGAATACCCCGCGTATTTTGATAATTACAGCGACAATTCGGCAAGGATACATGAGAAAACCGCAAGCATTTCCGGAATCACGGCGGTTCCTGCCCTCCATCGCCGCATTGCGGGCGCTGGAGGCGCTGGACCGGTTGGGCAGTGCCACCGCCGCAGCCGAGGCGCTGAATCTCACACAAGGGGCTGTCAGCCGCCAATTGCGCGGGCTGGAGACTCAGCTGGGGATTACGCTGTTCCTGCGCGAGGGGCGCGGCATACGCCTGACGCCCGAGGGCGCCCGCTATGCCGGCGAGATCCGCGAGGCGTTGCAGCAGATCGCCCGTGCATCCCTCAGGCTTTCGGTCAATCCGGCCGGTGGAACCCTGGACCTGGCGATCCTGCCAACCTTCGGAATGCGGTGGCTGGTGCCCCGGCTTCCCGATTTCGCGCGCCGCCACCCGGAAATCACCGTCAACCTCGCCACACGGTTGAAGCCGTTCAACTTCGCCTCGGATTCGTTTGATGCGGCGATACATTTCGGTGATGGCGACTGGCCGGGAACACAGGCGCTGCGCCTTCGGGACGAAGCTGTCATCGCCGTCTGCTCACCGGCACTGCTGCCCGACGGGCCGCTGACGGCTGCGTCGGAGGTGCTGCGCCTGCCGCTCCTGCACATCGAAACGCGGCCGGACGCCTGGTCAGACTGGCTGCGTGCGCATGGTGTCGAGGACAGTCCGACCAGCGGCACGATCCATGACCAGTTCTCGACCATCACGCAGGCCGCGCTGCACGGTCTGGGGGTCGCGCTTTTGCCCGACTACCTGGCTGAACAGGATCTGGCCACCGGCCGTCTGGCACGGGTCTGGGGCGAGGCGACGCCGATGCCCGGCGCGTACCATCTTGTCTGGCCTTCCGAGCATGCCGAGGATCCGGTTCTTGGCGCCTTCCGCGACTGGCTGTCGGGACAGGCCGAGGACGAGGATCCGCTGCCCCGCTGAACGGTTGACCGGACTGACGCCGGAATTTTCAGCCAAGCGCGTATCCCGCCCCGCGCACGGTGCGTAGGGGATCGGACCCGCCATGCTGACACAGGGCTTTCCTGAGCCGGCCGATATGCACGTCCACGGTGCGGGTATCCACATAGATATCCCGTCCCCACACCCGATCGAGCAGCTGTTCGCGGCTCCAGACACGACCGGGCTTTTCCATGAAGGTGGCCAGAAGCCGGAATTCCGTGGGTCCCAGTTTCAGGGGTTTGTCGGCGCGGGTGACCCTGTGGGTTTCCGAGTCGAGCACGATATCGGTGTATTCCAGCCGTTCACCCACAGTCGCCGGGCGCGTCCGCCGCAGCTGCGCGCGAACCCGGGCCATCAGTTCGACAACCGAATAGGGCTTGACCACGTAATCGTCCGCCCCGGTCTCGAGTCCGCGCACCCGGTCCACCTCCTCGGAACGGGCCGACAGCATGATGATCGGGACGCCGCGGGTTTCCGAACGGGTCTTGAGCTGCCGGCATACCTCGATGCCCGAGACATTGGGCAGCATCCAGTCCAGCACGATGATGTCCGGTGCTGCCTCCTCGACCAGCATCAGCGCCTCTTCGCCGTTGCCGGCTCGGGTGACGCGGAAACCGTCCGCTTCCAGGTTGTAGGCCAGCACTTCGCGCTGTGCCGGCTCGTCCTCGACCAGAAGGACAGTGGGGTGTTCCGGAGACATTGCCCTCATAGACCTCGCTTATTTGCCGCCACTCGGTGCGACGGCAGGATCCGTGGATGTCTTGTCGCTTTTCGGGCGTTTGTCCTCGGGCATCTCCCCGGTCACCAGATAGATCACCTGCTCGGCGATGGAGGTGACGTGATCGCCCATGCGTTCGGTATTCTTGGCCATGAAATGCAGGTGCATGCAGGCGGTGATGTTGCGCGGATCCTCCATCATGAACGTCAGGAACTCGCGGAACAGGGCATTGTACATCTGGTCGACGTCATGATCGCGATGCATCACGTCACGGGCCAGGTCGGCGTCGCGCTGGATGTAGGCATCAAGCGCGTCCTTGAGCATCCGCTCGACCTCGCGGGCCATGCGGCGCAAGGCGGCCGGCGATCCGTCGATCGGTGTCATCTGGGACAGAACCGTGGTGCGCTTGGCCATGTTCTTGGCGTAGTCACCTATCCGCTCGAGGTTGGCACTGATCTTCATCACGCTGAGGATCAACCGCAGGTCCACTGCCGTGGGCGCCCGCAACGCGATCACGCGCGCCGCTTCCTCGTTGATCTGCTCTTCCAGCAAATCAACCGCACGATCACCATCGCGAACCTTCTCGGCAAGTTCCTCGTCACGGTATTCCAGCGATTTGGCCGCGTCGATTATCGCCTCTTCGACCAGCCCGCCCATCTTCATGATCAGCGCCTGTATGGATTCCAGGTCCCGGTCGAAAGCCGAGGCTATGTGTTCGTCCTGCATTTGGGCTCTCCTCAGCCGATCCGTCCGGTAATGTAGCTTTCTGTGCGCTCGTCATTCGGGTTGGTGAAGATGTGGCCCGTCTCGCCAAACTCCACCATGCTCCCGAGATGAAAGAACGCCGTCTTCTGGCTGACCCGCGCGGCCTGCTGCATCGAGTGGGTGACAATCACCACCGAAAAGTTGCTGCGAAGATCGTCGATCAGTTCCTCCACCTGCGAGGTGGCGATCGGGTCAAGCGCCGAGCAGGGTTCGTCCATCAGAAGAACCTCGGGTTCGGTGGCGACGGCGCGGGCGATGCACAGCCGCTGCTGCTGCCCGCCGGAAAGGCCGGTGCCCGGTGTTTCCAGCCTGTCCTTGGCCTCGTCCCAGAGCGCGGCGCGGCGCAGCGATTTCTCGACGATCTCGTCGAGTTCGCCCTTGGTCCGGGCCAGACCGTGTATCTTGGGGCCGTAGGCCACGTTGTCATAGATCGACTTCGGGAAAGGGTTGGGCTTCTGAAAGACCATGCCGACCTTCGCCCTGAGCTGAACAGGGTCGACGCGCTTGTCGTAGATATCCTCCCCGTCGAGACGTATGTCCCCCTCGACCCGGCAGACATCAATCGTGTCGTTCATCCGGTTCAGGCACCGCAGGAATGTGGATTTGCCGCAGCCCGACGGCCCGATGAAGGCGGTAACGGTCTTGTCCTCCAGGTCGACGTCCACATCCTTGATGGCGTGCGTGTCGCCGTAAAAGACTTGGACGTCACGTGCCGAAAACTTGATCTCTTTCTGGTCCACGTCTCTCTCCGAATTGGGCGTGTCATACATGGTAACGGCTCCTGTCAGGACTTACCAACGGCGCTCGAACCGGCGGCGCAGGATGATGGCGATAAGGTTCATGAGAACCAGAAATACCAGAAGCACGCAGATCGCCGCGGCGGTGCGCGCCTCGAAGGCGCGTTCAGGAAAATCCGACCAGCGGAAAACCTGCACCGGCAGAACGGTGGCACTGTCCGTGATGCTGCCCGGCACTTCGACGATAAAGGCGACCATGCCGATCATGATCAGCGGTGCGGTTTCGCCCAGGGCCTGCGCCATGCCGATGATCGTGCCGGTCAGGATACCGGGCATCGCCAGTGGCAGTACGTGATGGAAACTCGCCTGCACGTTGGACGCCCCGACCCCGAGCGCCGCATCCCGGATCGAGGGCGGCACCGCCCGGATCGCGGCCCGGGCCGCGATGATGATCGTCGGCAGCGTCATCAGCGCCAGAACGATACCACCAGCCAGCGGCGCCGAGCGCGGCACACCGAACACGTTCAGGAAAACCGCCAGCCCCAGCAGACCGAACACGATCGACGGCACCGCGGCAAGATTGTTGATGTTGACCTCGATGAAGTTCGTGAACCGGTTCTTGGGCGCGAACTCCTCAAGATAGATCGCCCCCAGAACACCGATGGGGAAGGCAAGGCTGAACGTCACCAGCATCGTCAGGAGCGAGCCGACCAGCGCGCCGCGGATACCCGCAAGCTCGGGCGCGCGACTGTCGGCGGCAGTGAAGAAGCGGGTGTTCAGCGTCTCCTTGATCTTGCCCTGGTCGCGGAGCGTCTCGATCCACGCGATCTGCCGGTCCGTGACCTTTCGATCCGCCTCAGGCAGTTCGGAGGTGTAGAGCGTCCAGTCATCGCTGTTCTCGATCGGCAGCGAGACTTGCGTCAGCAATTCGGCCTTGGCCGTCGCGCGATTGACTTCGGTGAGGCGCATCCAGCCGCCGCCGGCCTTGATCATGATCGAGATGTTCTCGTCATCCACCTTTTCTGCGCCTGACGCGCCCGCAGCACGGCGCTCGAGGGCGGCCGCCTCGTCGATCAGGTCCTGTTGTTTGGCCCGGGCGCTCTCGGCTTTTTCAAGCTGACGCTGCCGGTCTTCTTCGCTGTCGGCTTTTTCCGCGCGTTCCGTGTAGACCCGCACCGCGTTCTCCTGCCGCGCCGCCTTGGTGCGCAGGCTGTCGGCATCCTCGTAGAGATGCTGCTTGACCTGACGGAGCGCCGCCCCGAAATCGTTGGAGCTGGACGAGACCCGCAAATCACCGTCATCGCCTTCGAAGACGGTCAGCAGACCGCTGGCCTCCGCATCACGCAGCGCGCCGAATTCGCCCTTCAGGTAAAGGTCGGTGGTATCGGACGCCAGGAACTCGAAGGTCATCGTCTCGCCGATAAGGCCCGGTTCCGCGGCAATCCGGTCGCCCAGTTCGAAACTGGCCCCGCCCGAGATGATTTCCCCCAGTTCCCGCCCGGCGGTCCGGCCCGTCGCACGGGGAAACTGCGCTTCCATCATGGCTTCGGTCAGGTCTCCGAACTGTGCCCTCGCGATCTCATCCGTCGGTGTCTCGGCTGTGACGCCGATCACTTCGGGGTCGATCGTGATTTCCGAAACGACATAATGCTCGGTGACCGCCTTGGATGCCTGGGTCACGACCGATCCCAACAGCGCGACCAGCGCCGCGGCGGCCACGCCGATGGCGATGATGCCATACATCTTGAGCCGGAATTCGGCGGCGCGCCGTTGCTTGAGGCGTCCGGACCCGGCCGCAAGGCTGCCGTGGTCGAACCCGCCGGATGGAGGCGTTTGTGCGGTGGAATCAGCCATCTGTTCGGCCCTCAATCATAACGTTCGCGGTATCTGGCAACCAGTCGCTGGGCTGCCATGTTCATCAGAAGGGTCAGGACGAAAAGCGTGAAACCCAGCGTGAAGGCGGGACCGGCGGCCGTAGAAGCCTCGGTATCGCCGGTAATGAGGGCCACGATCTGCACGGTCACCGTGGTCACGGCCTCAAGGGGATTGGCGGTCAGGTTGGCCCCCTGCCCCGCGGCCATGACCACGATCATGGTCTCGCCGATAGCGCGGCTGATCGCCAGCAGAACCGCCGACACGATCCCCGGAAGCGCGGCAGGCAGCACCACCTGACGGATGGTTTCGGCCTTTGTCGCGCCAAGCCCCAGTGATCCGTCGCGCAGACTTTGCGGGACAGAGTTGATCACGTCGTCGCTGAGCGACGAGATGAAGGGAATGATCATGATTCCCATCACGATCCCGGCGGCGAGCGCGGATTCACTGGCCACGCGGATGCCGATCGCCTCGCCGGTGTCGCGCAGGAAGGGCGCCACGGTGATCGCCGCGAAAAAGCCGTAAACGACGGTGGGGATGCCGGCAAGGATCTCCAGCATCGGCTTGGCGTAGGAGCGCACTGTCTTGGAGGCGAAATCCGACAGGAAGATCGCCGCGAAAAGCCCCACAGGCACTGCCACCAGCATCGCGATCAGCGTGATCAGGAGCGTCCCCGCGAACAGCGGCAGCGCACCGACCTTTTCAGCGTCCATCTTGCCTTCGAAGACACCCGAAAGCGGGCTCCACGTGGTGCCGAAGATGAACTTGTGCAATTGCCAGTCGATCGCGTTGAAGAACCGGACGGTCTCGAAGATGAGCGAAAGCACGATCCCGATGGTTGTCAGGATCGCGATCACCGCCATCACCAGCAGCCCTGCACGGATCACCGTTTCCGAACGGTTCCGCGCCCGCCATTCCGGCGAGATGCTCAGGTAGGACAGGACCCCGCCAAGAATGGCCGCGCCCAATGTCAGGACGATCACCACCACGTTCCGGATCCGGTCCAGCCCGGCGAAGCGGTCCGCCACCTGCTCGCGCAGCATGTCACTGCCGGACGATATGCGGCCATCGGCGATGGCGCGGGCGTCGGACAGGATGAGTTGATGCTCGATAAGGGGCGCATCCGGCCGGGCCTGGGCAATCTCGTTCATCAAGGTCGAGGTGATGAACCATGTGGCGCCGATCGTCGATATCACCAACACGCCCAACCCGGCCATCAGGACCCAAAGGGCGCTGTGCAGGCCGTGATAGGATGGGCGTGAATGCAGCGCGGCATCCCCGGCCGCGTCAACCCGGGCGGCACGGTTCCGCGACGCAAGATAGGCCGCGGCGGCAAGGACGAGGACGAGGGCGAAAAGGGTGAACACCATCTTGAAACGGCTCCGAAGGCAGGCGGCCCCGACATTCAGTCGGCCGGAAGGTGCCGGAGGCGGCAGGATGCCGCCCCCGGCGTGTCGTCAGGGATCGCTTTTGCGAAGCCTGTCAGTAGTTGTCGACCGTCAGGGCCGGGAGGTTCTCCACCGCGTCCTTGTTCGACGCCATCAGGTCATCGCCGACCGGGATCAGGCCCAGCTCGGGCAGGTAGCCGTCGGGGCCGTTCGCGCTGACGAATTCCTGTGCGTATTCGATCACGCCCGGGATGACGCCGACATGCGCGTGCTTAATGTAGAAGAACATCGAGCGCGAGACCGGGTACTCACCCGACGCGATGTTGTCGAAGGTCGGCTCGACGCCATCGATCACGGCGCCCTTGATGGCATCCTGATTCTGGTCGAGGAACGAGAACCCGAAGATGCCGAGCGCCCGGTCGTTGGCTTCCAGCTTGGAGACGATCAGGTTGTCGTTCTCGCCGGCCTCGACGAAGGCGCCGTCTTCGCGGATTTCCATGCCGGCCTCTTCGCAGTCTTCACCGCCGGCCTCTTCACAGCCCTTTTCCATCACCAGCTCTTCGAAAGCATCACGGGTACCGGATGTCGGCGGGGGGCCCAGCACCTCGATTTCCTCGGCGGGCAGGGCAGGGTCGATCTCGTCCCAGGTGGTCGGCTTGGGGCCGTTCGCGGCCAGGGCTTCCCAGATCTGCGCGCGGCTCAGTTCGTAGTCCGGACCCGAATCGGCGTTGGCAACGACGATACCGTCATAGCCGGCGACGACCTCGGTGAAGTCCACACCGTTCTCGGCGCAGGTCTTGACTTCCTTCATCTTCACGCGGCGCGAGGCGTTGGTGATGTCGGGATGCTCGGCGCCAACACCGGCACAGAACAGTTTCAGGCCACCGCCCGACCCGGTCGATTCAACGACGGGTGTGGGGAATTCCGTGGATTTGCCGAACTGTTCGGCCACGGCTGTCGCGAAGGGGAAAACGGTGGATGAACCGACGATGCGGATCTGGTCACGTGCCGCGGCGGCGGTTGCCGACACGGCAATGATGGCCGCAGCAGAAACGGACATTCTTGCAAAGGACATGGATAGCTCCTGATTTCATGTGTTCCGGTCACCGCGATGTGATGACCTCATGGCGGGTGCTATTCGGCCACGGCAAAGCTTTTGTTACGTTTTTGTAACGCTTTTATGACAGACGATGATTTCATCGCCCGCGGGTTGGTGCATCAAGGCTCAGCTTTGGGATCCCATCGGAAGTATGACCTTGAATTCGCTTCCCTTTCCAACGCTGCTGGCGATGCGGAAACGCCCGCGATGGCGGTTGATGATATGTTTCACGATCGCCAGGCCCAGGCCGGTTCCGCCCATCTCGCGGGAGCGATGGGGGTCGACGCGATAGAATCGCTCGGTCAGACGGGGGATATGCACTTCCTCGATCCCCGGCCCCTCGTCGCGCACCGTGACGATGGCCGCCGGTCCGCGAAGACCCGGTTCGTGGCCGGAGGAGCGGGCGCGAACGTGAACGCTCTTGCCCGAACCGCCATATTTGATCGCGTTCTCGATCAGGTTGGTGAAGACCTGCCTGAGCTGATCTGCGTCTGCCGGCACCGGCAGTATCCCGTCGGGCAGCTCCAGCACCAGTGTAACATCCGCGTCCCGCGCCACCGGTGCCAGCGCATCCCTGACAGATCCAAGAAGGTCGTTCAGGTCAACCCGTTCCGTCGGCCGGACGCGTTCCTGGCTTTCCACCCGGCTCAGCGAGAGCAGATCGCGCACCAGCCGCTCCATGCGGGTCGCCTCCACCATCATCGTGGCCAGGAAACGGTCGCGGGCGGCGGCATCCTCGCGCGCCGGCCCGCGCAGTGTTTCGATGAACCCGAGCAGCGCGGTGAGCGGGGTGCGCAGCTCGTGACTCACGTTGGCAACGAAGTCCCGCCGCATCTGGCTGACCTGTTCCAGATGCGTCACATCCTCGAAGCAGACCAGCGCGCCGCCATGCCCCGCCCCGCCAAGGGTGACATGGGCGACGGAAACATCGAATGTCGTGTCCTGCGCGCCGTCATTGGACAGGTATCGGGTCTCCCGCTTCTGACGGTCCCGCAGGCAGGCCTCGACCGCATCAAGGACCGTCGGCTGGCGCAGTGCGGTGATGAAGTGGCGCCCCACGATGGCGCGTCCCAGAAGCGCCCCGGCCCCCTCGTTGGCCCCGATGATGCGCTCGTCCTGCCCGATCAGCAACGCCGGAAGCGGCAGGCCCTGAAGCAAGGTCCGGATCGTTTCATCCGTCATTCGTCATCCACCGCGCGGCCCCGGCAACGGGATCACAGCGCAACCAGCCCGTCCCGGAACCGGCGCATGTTCTGCTGGTAATGCAGCGCGCTGGCCCTCAGGCCCTCGATCGCCTCGTCGTCAAGCCGGCGCACCACCTTGCCCGGCACCCCCATGACAAGCGAGCCTTCCGGGATTTCCTTGCCTTCGGTGACAAGTGCTCCCGCGCCGACCAGGCTGTTGCGACCGATATGCGCGCCGTTGAGGATCGTCGCGCCCATCCCGATCAGAACGTTGTCCTCCAGGGTGCAACCGTGCAGCATCGCCTTGTGCCCGACCGTGCAACCCGCCCCGATCGCCAGGGGATACCCCATGTCGGTATGCATCACGGTGTTTTCCTGTACGTTCGTTCCCGTGCCCAGGGTGATGGGTTCATTGTCCCCCCGCAGGGTACTGCCGAACCAGACCGAAACGGCACTTTCCACGATCACCCGACCAATCAGGTTGGCATCGGGGGCGATCCAGAAATCAGCGTCTTCGGGCAGAACCGGGGCATGGCCGTCCAGCGCATAAATCGTCATGTCTTCTCCTCGAATTCGGTTTGCAGCCTGCGCACGTGATCGACCAGTTGCGGCTGGCGGCTCCGGCGCAGGCGCTCGGCGGTGATGATCGTCGTCAGGCGCGACTCCGTGGCGTCGAGATCGTCGTTGATCAGCACGTAATCATATGCATCCCAGTGGCTTATCTCGTCCCAGCTCTTCTGCATCCGCCGCGCGATCACCTCGGGGCTGTCCTGCCCGCGGCCCTCCAGCCGCCGGCGCAGCTCCGGGATCGACGGCGGCAGCAGGAAGATCGACAGGACACTGTCCTTCAGCGGCGAATTGCGGATCTGCTGAGCCCCCTGCCAGTCGACATCGAAGAGAACGTCCGCCCCGTCCAGGATCGACCGTTCCACCGGCCCGCGCGGCGAGCCGTAGAAATTGCCGAAGACATGCGCGTGCTCCAGCATCCCGCCGGCCTTGACCTCGGCCTTGAACCGCGCCTCGTCCATGAAATGATACTCGCGGCCATCGACCTCCCCGTCGCGTGGTGCGCGCGTCGTGGCCGAGACCGAGAAGGTGATCGTCGGATCCCAGTCCCGCAGACGTCGCGACAGGGTGGATTTGCCGGCCCCCGACGGTGACGAGAGTATGATCAGTAGTCCCCGCCGATCAGTCATGCCTGCAACTGTCCTTCATCTTTCCCGAAATACTCACATCCGGTCCCCTGGCCGTCATTCCACATTCTGCACCTGTTCGCGCATCTGCTCGATCATCGCCTTGAGCTCCAGGCCGATGCCCGTAAGCGGCGCCGATTGCGCCTTGGAACACAGGGTATTCGCTTCGCGGTTGAACTCCTGTGCCAGAAAATCCAGCTTGCGCCCGATCGGAGATCCCTGTGCCAGCAGCTCGCGCGCCGCGGTCACATGGGCGCGCAGCCGGTCGATTTCCTCGGTGACGTCGGCTTTCACGGCCAACAGCGCCAGTTCCTGTGCAACCCGCGCGGCGTCGGCCCCTTCGGCATTCGACATCACCCGCTCCAGGGCGGCCCGGAACGCCGACTCGGCCTCCGGCCGCCGCGCCTCGGCAGCATCCCGGGCGGCGTCTGTCAGGCGCGCGATCTCGTCCAGATGGCCGTTCAGGACAGTCTCGAGAACGGCACCCTCGGCGGCGCGCATCCGGTCATGGTCGGCGATCAGGTTCTCGGCATCGGCCAGCAACGCATCACGCAGCACGGCGGTCCCTGCCGGCGCGGTGCCCGCCTCGCTTTCCGGCTCCAGCACTCCACGCTGCGCCAGAATGTCACCCGGACGCGCCGGGGCCAGCGACAGGCCGCGCTCCATCGCGCGGGCCTCGACTGACGCCATCGCAGAGAGCACCCTTTCCAGCTGCGCCTCGTTCAGGGTCAGCCGCCCGGTCTCTTCGCCGGCCTGCATCCGCAAAGAGAGCGTGACATTGCCACGCACCAGCGTCTTGCCCAGAAGCTCCCTGAGCCCGGCTTCCAATCCCTCGATCCAGTCCGGCAGGCGCAGCCGCAGTTCCAGCCCGCGGCCGTTGACGCTGCGCAGCTCCCAGCTCCAGCCCCGGCCCTCGTGCGCACCGCGCCCCGAGGCAAAACCCGTCATCGACCTGAGCACCCTGTCCTCCCGGCTTGTCCGGGATCCGTCCTACGCGCTGCAACCCGGGCTGGCAAGCACCGCCAGCACGCCGGCACACTGCAGGACGGGTTAACCAGTTGCTGCGGATTTTAGACAAAACCGACGACAAATGTGGCAGTCTGCTCCCGGCGCCCTGCGCGTCCGGCTTCGGGCTTCCACCGCATCGCGGGAAACCAGGGTGTAGCGCCGCAGGGACACGCAGCCCGGTCACGGGCGTTCATGCAAAGGGAGGCACGATGATGTCGGACGATTCATGCAAGACGCCAGACCACGGAAATGTCCTCGGATTCCGGTCGGGGGCGGCAGTGGCCCCGACCGGCCGGGACAGCGCCCTGTCGGCCCTCGTTGGGTACTGGGCAGGGATGTGCGACGGGGCGCAGGTTCCGCGCCGCTCGGACGTCGATCCGCGACGGATCGGGGCGCTTCTGTCAAACGCCTTCATCGCCGAACGGATCGCGCCCGGTCATGCCAGGCTGCGGATTGCCGGGATGCACCTGACCGAGCTGATGGGCATGGAGGTGCGGGGCCTGCCTCTCAGCGCCTTCATCGCCCCCGCCGGCCGGGACCGGCTGGCCGACGGGCTGGTGCGGCTGTTCGATCAGCCGGCCACCCTTCGGCTTGATCTGGTGTTGCGCGGCGACGGTCGGGGCCGGGCGGCTGCAACGGGCACGATGGTCCTGTTGCCCCTGCGCAGCGACATGGGCGACGTGTCACGCGCCCTGGGCTGCCTGATCACCACCGCGCCGCCGGGCGCGGCACCTGTCCGCTTCGACATCCGCGACTGCAAGGCAACACCGGTCCTTCGGGATACCGGCCCGCCACCCGCCGCCGGCCCCTGCCCCGCCAGGGGCCGCGCGGATGCGCTCCTTCGGTACGATGCGGCCCCCGGCATCCGGTCCGGCGAGCGCCCTTACCTGCGCCTGGTGAAATCCGACACCTGAGATGCCTCTCGGCCGCGCACCACTGCTTGCGCCCGGCCCGCGCTTCGCTAAGGTCGGCAGAGGCGCCGGCACACGGCATCGGGGGCCAGCATCATGACGACCATCGCGACCGTCGAGGTCACACCGCTACGTCTGCCACTCAGGCGGCCCTACATCTGGTCGCAGGGTGTGGAGCAGGCCTTCACGGTCAACCTCATCCGGATCACCGACAGCGAGGGACGCCAAGGGATCGGTGAAACCCCCGCAATGCCGGATGCCGAGGCACAAAAGCGGGTGCTCGAAAAGATCGGTGGCGATCTGATCGGGCAAGTCCCTTTCGACATCACACAATGCCTGATGCGCGCCGAAAAGGCGTATTTCCGCGCCTTCGGCGCCAACATGCCGCGCTATTTCGCCACCCTGGCCACGGGGCTGGAAATGGCCGCCCTGGATTTGCAGGGCCGGATCACCGGCCGGCCGGTCCGGGATCTTCTGGGCGGACAGGTGCGCGACACGGTGGGATATTTCCATTTTCTGCAAGGCGATACGCCCGACATGCTGGCCGAGGACGCCGCGCAGGCGGCGCGCGACGGACACCCGATCCTGTATCTCAAGGTGGGACTCGGCGACGCAGCGGATCTTGCGGCGGTGCGGGCCGTGCGCGCCGCGGCCCCTGAAACGCGCCTGCGCCTTGATGCGAACGAAGCATGGGACCAGGCCCGAGCCATGCGTATGATGACCGTGCTGAAACCTTACGGCATCGAGTATATCGAGCAGCCCACCCCGGCCGCCTCGCAGGCCGCGCTGGCCCATGTGGCGGCGCGTGCTCCGATCGCCATCGGCGCGGACCAGAGTGTCTTTACCCTTTCGGAGGTGCACACCGCCTGCACCACCCACCGGGCGGACATGATCGCCGTCGGCCCGCGCGAACTTGGTGGGCTGCGCGCGCTTATGAAGGCCGCGGCGGTGACCGAGGCGGCGGGAGTGCCGCTGTGCATCCATTCCTCCATGACCTCCGGAATCACCACATGCGCGGAACACGAGGCGGGGCGCTGCATCCCCAATCTCGACGACGGCAACCAGATCATGTGGCAACTCTTGCGCCACGATCTGGTCCGTGAACCGCAGCTCGCTCCGGTAAGGGGGCAACTTTCCCTTCCCGCCCGGCCCGGGCTCGGGGTGGAGCTTGACGCGGACGTGGTGGCGGACGCGGCCGAGCGGCACCGGCATTTTGCCGCCTAGGGCAACGCCAGGTCCGCTCCCGGCCTTCCGGTCCCGCGCTTCAGACCGACAGCCGCGCCGACTGGGCGCCACGTTCGCGGTAGGGCGTGGTATTGTAATGGGCCCGATAACACTTGGAGAAATGCGAGGGCGAGGCAAATCCGCAGGCCAGCGCCACGTTGATCACGGTCATGTCGGTCTGCATCAGCAGGTTGCGCGCCTTTTGCAACCGCAGTTCCATGTAGTAGCGCTTCGGGCTCCGGCTGAGGTAACGGCGAAAGAGCCGCTCCAGCTGCCGCGTGGACATGCCCACTTCCTTGGCCAGTATCGAGGGGCTGATCGGCTCCTCTATGTTGTTCTCCATCATCTGGATCACCTGGCTGAGCTTTGGATGGCGCACCCCGATTCGGGTGGGTACGCTCAGGCGTTGAGTGTCCTGGTCGGTGCGGATGGAAGAATATATCAACTGGTCGGCTACCGAATTGGCCAGCTTTTCGCCGTGCTCGTCGGCAATCAGCTTGAGCATCAGGTCGATCGACGAGGTGCCGCCGGCCGTGGTCATCCTGTTTCCGTCCAGCGTGAACACCGACTTGGTGAGCTCGACCTCCTCGAACTCCTCGGCGAAGCTGTCGTGATTTTCCCAGTGTATGGTGGCTCGCTTCCCGTCCAGGAGCCCCGCGCGCGCCAGGACGTAGGACGCGGTACAAAGCCCGCCCATTCGCAGCCCGCGCCGCGCTTCGCGCCGCACCCAGTTGAGCAGCCGTTTGGTGGTGGCACCTTGGATGTCACTGCCGCCGCAGATCAGGACCGTATCGTCCCGGCCAAGCTCCTCGAGGGCCATGTCCGCCTGGAAACGCGACCCGGCGGAACAGGTGATCATGTCACCTTCTTCGCCGGCAACGGCCCAGCTGTAGAGCGTCTTGCCGGCCATGCGGTTGGCGATCCGCAGGCATTCGACAGCCGCGGAAAAACTGAGCAGCGAAAAGTTCTCCAGCAGCACGAAGACATATCGGCTCGGAGCGCCCGAGGCTTCCGCGGCCACGCGCGGCCGATTTCCCTGTGCCATTTGCGACTCCCTGTGCGGCATAAGCGGCATATCCGGACTTTCACGGAACAATAGAGAAAGGACAAGAGCCCGCGGGTCAATTCAGCTTGATTTCTCGCAAATGCGTATGGTTTCTTGCCCACGGCTCTAGTATACGATGTGTCCGAAACACGCAATGACACGCAATCTCGGAGAAACAAGATGACGGATTGGCAGAAGTCCGGCTGGCGCCGGAAGCCGCGGGTCCAGATGCCGGACTATACGGACGCGGATGCGCTGGCATCGGTGGAAGCGCGACTGTCGCAATATCCGCCTCTGGTTTTCGCCGGGGAGGCACGCCGCCTCAAGGACCAGCTGGGTGAAGCCGCGCGCGGCGAGGCGTTCCTGCTTCAGGGTGGCGATTGCGCCGAAAGCTTCGCGCAGTTCAGTGCCGATGCGATCCGCGACACCTTCAAGGTGATGCTGCAGATGGCGATGGTATTGACCTATGGCGCCAAGGTGCCGGTCATCAAGGTGGGCCGCATGGCCGGGCAATTCGCCAAGCCCCGCAGCGCCCCGACGGAGGTTCAGGACGGTCTGGAACTGCCCAGCTATCGCGGTGACATCATCAATGAACTGGATTTCACCGAGACGGCCCGCGTGCCCGACCCCGAAAAGATGCTGCAAGCCTATACTCAGGCGGCGGCGACACTTAATCTTCTGCGCGCCTTCTCGACGGGCGGATATGCCGACGTACACAAGGTCCATCAGTGGACTCTCGGTTTTACGGATGGCGAAAAGGCCGAGAAATACCGCGAGATGGCGACCCGGATCAGCGATACGCTGGATTTCATGAAGGCCGCCGGCGTCGACAGCGACCATGCCGAAACGCTGCGGTCGGTCGATTTCTATACCAGCCACGAGGCCCTGCTTCTGGAATACGAGGAGGCCCTCACTCGCAAGGACTCGACCTCGGGCAACTGGCTGGCCGGATCCGGGCACATGATCTGGATCGGGGATCGTACCCGTCAGCCCGATGGTGCGCATGTGGAGTTTGCCCGCGGTGTCCTCAACCCGGTCGGGCTGAAATGCGGACCGTCAATGGAGACCGACGACCTCAAGCGCCTTCTGGGCACTCTCAACCCCGGAAACGAGTCCGGTCGCCTGACCCTGATCGCACGGTTCGGTGCCGGCAAGGTGGGCGAGCATCTGCCCCGGCTCATTCGCACCGTCGAGCAAGAGGGTGCCTACGTGACCTGGGTCTGCGATCCGATGCACGGCAACACGATCAAGTCATCCTCGGGTTACAAGACCCGGCCCTTTGACGCGGTGCTGCGCGAAGTGCGCGAGTTCTTCGCGGTCCACAAGGCCGAGGGCACGATACCGGGCGGGGTGCATTTCGAAATGACCGGGCAGGACGTGACCGAATGCACCGGCGGCGTCCGCGCGGTCAGCGATGAGGATCTTTCGGATCGCTACCACACGGCCTGCGATCCGCGTCTCAACGCCTCGCAATCGTTGGAACTCGCTTTCCTCGTCGCGGAAGAGCTTTCTGCCCTGCGCGAGGAGCGCCACGCGCAAGCGGTCTGAGGACTGTTCAGACGCGTGGTGACCGGGCCGGCGCCAGGAGGAGGGCGCCGGCCCGTGTCATTGCCGGAGTTCAGTCGCCCGGTGCTTCAGGCCGGGCGTGACACCACCGCCGTCAGGGCGTGACCCGATACAGCGCAGCGGTGCCGACCGACAGGAACCAGATCGCGCCGTCCGGTCCCTCCTCGATGGCGCGCACACGGCCTGTTTCAGGTCCGCTGATCCTCTCGGCCTCGCGGAGGGGGCTGCCCTCCAGCCGCGAGATATGATCGAATTTCAGACTGCCGACGAAAATATGTCCCGTCCAGTCCGGCCATAGCCGGCCGGAATAGATCATCATGCCCGATGGTGCGATCGAGGGATCCCAATAGAACGCCGGCTGCTCCATGCCTTTCTTGTGCGTGCCTTCCCCGATGCTGGCCCCGGAATAATGCGTACCGTAGGAAATCACCGGCCAGCCGTAATTGGCGCCGCGGCGGATCAGGTTCACCTCGTCGCCGCCGCGGGCCCCGTGCTCGACCACCCATAGCCGGCCCTTCAGATCCAGCGCCGCACCCTGCGGGTTGCGATGCCCGTAGGACCAGATCGCGGGCACCGCGCCCGCACGGCCGGCAAAGGGATTGTCGGCGGGCACGCCTCCATCGAGGTCAATGCGGATCACCGACCCGGCCGCGCGCCCGAGATCCTGCGCCGACGGCCGATCGCCACGCTCTCCCACCGTGACGAACAGATGACCGTCCGGCGCCTCGACAAGGCGCGACCCGAAATGCCGTCCGCCGAAGCTGCCCGGTGCCATCTCCCAGATCACCCGCCATCCGTCGAGCCGCGTGCCGGTCTCGTTCAGCGTCGCGCGTGCCACCGCGGTGCCGGCACCGCCGCCCGCCTGCGGCGCGGCCAGCGTGAAGTAAAGCTCGCGGGTGCGGGCAAAATCACGCGGCACCAGGATGTCCAGGAGTCCGCCCTGCCCGCGCGCCGCCACCGGGCCGACGCCGCGCACCGGTTGGCGCGCGCCGTCCTCGAGCCGCCACAGCCGGCCACCCCGTTCCGTGATCAGAACCGCGCCACCGGGCAGGAACGCAATCGCCCAGGGCGCCTCCAGCCCCTTGGCCATGCGTTCGACCTTCAGTGTCCCGGCTCCGCTTTCGAGCGCCGCCGCCGGTGCGGCCAGGACCAGCATCGTCAGCACCCGTATCACCGCATTCCGGATTCGCATCATCGGCCTCCCCGGTCTCATGAACGCGCGGATTATGCCCTATTCGGCGCCGCGAAGACACTTTTCATTTTTGACATCAGCGCATACGATCCCGGTTGGAGAAAGATCTGAACAGGGAGAATGAAGATGAAGAAACTGCTTATGGCCACCGCCGCGGCCGCGCTCAGTGCCGGAACCGCATCCGCGGATTCCCACGCGGTCAAGATCGGCATAATCCTCGGGTTCACCGGACCGATCGAATCCCTGACACCGCACATGGCCGCCGGCGCCGAACTGGCGATGTCTGAGGTCAGCGAAAGCGGCAATCTGCTGGACGGCATGAAGGTCGAGCCGGTCCGCGCCGATTCCACCTGCATCGATTCCGGCGCCGCCACCGCCGCCGCCGAACGCCTGATCACGGCAGAGGGCATCAAGGGTATCATGGGTGCGGACTGCTCGGGTGTCACCGGCGCGATCCTGTCGAACGCCGCACTGCCAAACGGCATGGTGATGATCTCGCCCTCGGCCACCTCGCCGGCACTTTCCACGGCCGAAGACGACGGCCTGTTCTTCCGCACCTCGCCGTCGGACGCCCGCCAGGGCGTGGTGATGACCAACGTGCTCATGGATCGCGGCATTGACGAGATCGCGCTGACCTACACCAACAACGATTACGGCAAGGGCCTCGCGGATGCCTTCCAGGCCGCCTTCGAGGAGGCCGGCGGCACCGTCACCATTTCGGCCGCGCACGAGGACGGCAAGGCCGACTATTACGCCGAGGTCGGCGCGCTCGCCTCCGCGGGGGGAGAACGGCTTGTCGTCGCCGGGTACGTGGATCAGGGCGGCAGCGGCATCGTGCGCGCTGCGCTCGACACCGGGGCTTTCGACTCGTTCCACTTTCCCGACGGCATGATCGGGACAGCCCTGGAAGAGAACTTCGGCACCGAAATCGACGGATCCACCGGGCAGCATCCGGGCACCGACAGCCCCGGGAAGGATCGGTTCCAAGACATGGTCGGCGACAAGTTCGAGGCCACCTCGCCCTTCGCGCCCGAATCCTACGACGCGGCGGCACTCATCATGTTGGCCATGCAGGCGGCCGGATCGGTCGAACCCGGCGATTACAAGACCCATGTGATGAACGTGGCCAATGCGCCCGGCGAAAAGATCTTTCCGGGCGAACTGGGCAAGGCGCTTGAAATCATCGCCGACGGCGGTGACGTGGATTACGTGGGCGCCACCGCGGTCGATCTGATCGGCCCCGGCGAATCGGCCGGCAATTACCGCGAGATCATTTTCGAGGATGGCGCGATCACGACGGTGCAGTACCGCTGAACACGCGCTGTGCCTGAAGAACACGCCGACAGCCCGGCTTGTGGGGCCGGGCTGTCGATGTACATGATCGTCCGGCCAAGGGCGGCAAGAGAGGACAGCGCATGATCGTCGTCGAGGACGTTCACAAGCATTTCGGCGGCTTTCATGCCGTCGACGGTGCCAACCTGAGGATCGAGGAGGGCACGATTACCGGGTTGATTGGTCCTAACGGAGCAGGGAAAACAACGCTTTTCAATGTTATAGCTGGTGTTCTTAAACCTACGTCGGGGCGCGTGACCATGTCCGGGGAGGATATCACGGGCCTGCCCCCGCACGAGTTGTTTCACAAGGGCCTGCTGCGGACCTTCCAGATCGCGCATGAATTCGCCTCGATGACGGTCCGCGAAAACCTGATGATGGTGCCCGGCGGGCAGTCGGGAGAGACGCTTTGGAAAACCTGGATCGCGCGCCACAGTATCGCCGAAGAGGAACGCACCCTGCGGGCCCGCGCCGACGAGGTTCTGGAATTTCTCACCATCGACCATCTGGCCGAGGAAAAGGCCGGCAATCTTTCCGGCGGGCAGAAAAAGCTCCTGGAACTGGGGCGCACCATGATGGTGGATGCCCGGATCGTCTTTCTGGACGAGGTTGGCGCAGGCGTGAACCGTACCCTTCTGGGTACCATCGCGGACGCCATCGCGAGCCTCAACCGGGATCGCGGTTACACCTTCGTGGTCATCGAGCACGACATGGATTTCATCGACCGGCTGTGCGATCCTGTCATCTGCATGGCCGAGGGCAAGGTGCTGGCCGAGGGGACACTGAACGAGATCAAGGCCAATGAACGGGTGATCGAAGCTTATCTTGGTACCGGTCTTAAAAACATGGAAAAACAAGGGATTGAGGCATGATATTCAAGCTCCGTGCCGCGGGGACTCGGCATGGATGAACCGTTCCTTGTCGGTGACAGGATGACAGGCGGCTACGGTCGCGGTCCGGATATCCTGCACGACTGCACGGTCGCCGTGAACGCCGGGGAAATCGCGGTGATCGTCGGTCCGAACGGAGCCGGCAAATCCACCGCAATGAAGGCGCTCTTCGGGATGCTTGATGTCCGTAGCGGCGCGGTGCGCCTGGACGGGGACGATATCACGTCTCTCAATCCGCAGGACCGGGTGGCACGTGGCATGGGCTTCGTGCCGCAGACCGCGAACATTTTTACGTCTCTCACGGTCGAGGAAAACCTCGAAATGGGCGCCTTCATCCGGCGCGATGACATCTCCGGCACCATGGCGCAGGTCTACGACCTGTTTCCCATCCTACGGGACAAGCGCAACCAGGCCGCGGGCGAGCTTTCAGGCGGTCAGCGCCAACAGGTCGCGGTCGGCCGCGCATTGATGACCCGGCCCAAGGTGCTGATGCTGGACGAACCGACGGCCGGCGTTTCACCGATCGTGATGGATGAACTTTTCGACCGTATCATCGAGGTGGCCCGCACCGGCCTGCCCGTGCTCATGGTCGAACAGAACGCACGTCAGGCGCTGGCAATCGCGGACCGGGGGTATGTTCTGGTACAAGGCAGAAACGCCTATACCGGCACCGGCAAGGAATTGCTGGCAGACCCCGAAGTCCGGCGCAGCTTCCTGGGAGGATGAGAATGAACACCTGGCAAATGCGGCGATCGGAGTTGCCACGGAAGAATCGGGGCGATGGTCCGGGCCATTCCAATTATCCACATTTTCCCGTGAAATCTGTGGATAAACCTGTGGATAATTTCAAATACCTGACTGTTCTATTTTCGTTCACGCCCGGCCGCCGGCCGTCCCGCAGCGGAGCCTCGTGATGGATCTTCTCAACGCGTTCATCGCGCTTGCCAATTTTGTCCTTGTCCCGGCCATCGCCTATGGCAGCCAGCTTGCTCTCGGGGCGCTCGGGGTCACGATGATATATGGCATCCTGCGGTTTTCCAATTTCGCCCACGGTGACACGATGGCCTTCGGGACGATGGTCACCATTCTTGCGACATGGTGGCTGCAGGGGATGGGCGTAAGCCTCGGGCCGTTGCCCACGGCGCTTCTGGCCCTTCCCGTGGGAATCGCTGGATGCATGGCGCTTCTCCTGCTCACCGACAGGGCCGTCTACCGCTTCTACCGCGCGCAACGGGCCAAGCCGGTGATCCTGGTGATCGTCTCGATGGGGGTCATGTTCATCCTCAACGGTCTGGTGCGCTTCATAATCGGACCGGGGGATCAACGCTTCGCGGATGGTGAGCGTTTCATCGTCAACGCGCGCGAGTTCAAGGCCGCCACCGGCCTTGAGGAGGGCCTTGCGGTCAAGACCACCCAGGGCATCACCCTTGTCACCGCGATCGTGGTCGTGGCGGCCCTTTTCTGGTTCCTCGGCCGCACCCGCACCGGAAAGTCCATGCGCGCCTACTCCGACAACGAGGACTTGGCGCTCCTGTCCGGCATCAACCCCGAACGCGTGGTCACCATCACCTGGCTGATCGTCGCGGCACTGGCGACGATTGCCGGGGTGCTGTACGGGCTCGACAAATCCTTCAAACCCTTCACTTATTTCCAGCTGCTGCTGCCGGTCTTCGCCTCGGCCATCGTCGGTGGCCTGGGCAATCCGGTCGGGGCCATCGCCGGCGGATTCATAATCGCCTTCTCGGAGGTGACGATCACCTATGCCTGGAAGAAGGTGCTGGGCCACGCCCTGCCCGAAAGCCTCGAACCCTCCGGGCTGGTGCAGCTTCTGAGCACCGATTACAAGTTCGCGGTCAGTTTCGTGATCCTGCTGATCGTGCTTCTCTTCCGGCCCACCGGTCTATTCAGGGGAAAAGCGGTATGATCGACAATCCCAGAACACCCGCTCTTTTCGCGCTGGTCGCGGGGCTCATCCTCCTTACCGGCTTCGTTCAAAGCTGGAACACGGCGTTGCTGATCCTCAACATGGGGCTGATCTCGGCGATCATGTCCATGGGTGTCAATCTGCAATGGGGATTTGCCGGCCTCTTCAATGTCGGTGTCATGGGCTTCGTGGCACTTGGCGGGCTGGCGGCGGTGCTGGTGGCGATGCCTCCCACCACCGAGGCGTGGTCGGCGGGTGGCGCGCAGGTTCTGGCGGGGTTGCTGAGCGGCGCGGCGGTGATCACGCTCGCGGCGGTCATCCGGAAGCGCATGGCGCCCTCACGGCGGCGCGCGGTGGCATTGGTGGCGGTGCTGGTGGGCGGGTTCTTCGCGTACCGTGCCATCTTCGATCCCGGTGTCGAGGCCATCGAGGCCGTCAATCCCGCCGGCACCGGGTATCTGGGCGGCCTCGGCCTGCCGGTGCTGCTGGCGTGGCCAGTTGGTGGCCTGCTGGCGGCCGGGGCGGCCTGGATCATCGGCAAGACGGCCCTCGGGCTTCGTTCGGATTACCTGGCCATTGCCACGCTGGGCATCGCCGAGATCATCCTTGCGGTCCTCAAGAACGAAGACTGGCTCAGCCGCGGCGTCAAGAATGTCAGCGGCATTCCCCGCCCCCTGCCCTATGAAATCGACCTGCAGAACGATCCCGGTTTCACCGCACGGGCGGCGGAGATCGGGCTCGATCCGGTTACCGCTTCCTCGCTCTATATCAAGCTCGGGTATGCCGGGCTCTTCGCGGTGGTCCTGGTGTTGCTGCTGTGGCTGGCGCAGCGCGCCCTGAACAGCCCCTGGGGCCGGATGATGCGCGCCATCCGCGACAACGAGACAGCCGCAGAGGCCATGGGCAAGGACGTGACCGCCCGGCATCTTCAAGTCTTCATCCTGGGCTCGGCGCTCTGCGGTATCGCCGGGGCGATGATGACGACGCTCGACGGCCAGCTGATCCCCACCTCGTACCAGCCGCTGCGGTTCACCTTCCTTATCTGGGTGATGGTGATCGTCGGAGGCTCGGGCAACAATCTCGGCGCGGTCCTCGGCGGATTCCTGATATGGTTCCTCTGGGTGCAGGTCGAGCCGATCGGCCACGCGCTGATGCAACTGGTCACGGCCCCCATGGCCGACGGCAGCGCGCTGAAGGCACATCTTCTGGACAGCGCCGCGCACATGCGACTCCTGACGATGGGGCTGATCCTCCTGCTGGTCCTCCGCTTCAGCCCCCGGGGCCTGATCCCGGAGAAATAGACGCGCCGGCGCTGACGGACGGGATGGCGGGCTTCTTGCCATGCCCGTACAGGGGCTTGTGACCGGATCAGGGGGCGCTGCCCCCGTCGCCCGTGCGGGCGACTCCCCCGGGATACTTCCGGCCAGAAGAAACCGCCGGGCGACACCGGCCACGGGAGCGTTGTCAGTACAAGGGGCCGGGGCGGACGGATAACACCCGTCCCCGATCGTTCATCCGCCGTGGTCTACCCTGTCGATCACGGTATGCACACCCCTCCGGCGACCGGCGCCGGAAGGGCCGCGATCGGCAAGGGTCAGCTCTTGACGAGTGCGAGGATGAAGGTGATCGCCGTCAGTGTCAGTGCGACGATTTCCGCGGAGTTGGCCGAGGAGGCAGCGGTTTCGGCCTCGATAATCTCGGGCTCCATTACCGGTGCTTCATACTGGCCTGCCGCCAGCGGCAGGGCGGTCAGGCTGAGCGAGGCGGCAAGTGCCGATGTCATGAACAGTTTCTTCATCAAATCCCCCGGATTTTCCTGTGTTGGCGGACGCGATCCAAAACGCGCCCCGTGCTCGTGAGGCATCATAGCGTAAAAGCGGTGAGGACTGAACATTCCCTGTCCGGAGGCGGTGGCGAATAATCCCGGGAAGTGGCGCGAAGGACACGCCGCGGCACCGGCTTGTGACCGGACCCGACCCGTGAAACCGGGCGGAAATCCTCAGACATCGTCCAGCGCGTCGCCCGTCCGCCTCATATCGTCGAGCGTGGCGGCATACATGGCCTCGGCCCGCCTGATGCGGGAGCGTGACAGATCTTCGCTTTCCACCCGGATCAGCACCTCGACACCGATCATGAACGGCAGACACAATCGCCTTTCGCGGCCGGTCAGGCCGAAGGCGGTGGTGAAGGCCTCGATCCCGTCGGCATCCACCCCCAGCCAGGCCCGCCCCGAGGGAAGCATGCCGCGCCGTCCCATATGCACCAGAAAGCGCGCCATGTCCTTGTAGACCGGTGTGCGGGCCGAGCCGCCGAGATCAATCCCGGTAAGCCTGTCACCGTCGAGGATCAGGTTGTTGGGGTGCATATCGCCGTGACAGATCGCGCAGCGCCAGTCGTGCCCTTCGATCAGGGCGCCGATGCGTGCCAGCTCCCCGAGGAGGTCGCTTTCGATCCGGCGCAGAGACGCGAAAGGCTGCCGGGTGGCCGCACGTTCAGCGCGGCCGATCCATCCGCGCACCCGCGCCGGTTGCCAGCCCTCGGACATGTCGGTGGCACGGCGCAGCCATGTCGCGGCCGGCAGGAAGTGCCGGGTACGGGTTTCGGGCGGGCTTTGCCACAGGTGCTGCATCAGCGGCGTGCCCTGCACCGCGGCGATGACGAGGATGCCCTGCTCGGGGGCACAGAGCAAGGGTTCGGCAATACGAAAGCGCCCGTCGCACATATGCGGCCAGAGGCGCTGCATCTCGGCCCATTCGCGCGCGATGCTGTCATCGCGCGGATCGAGTGTGACGCGAAACACCACCGGACGGCCGTCGAGCCGGCCTTCGAATATGGCGCGCTTGCCCGGAACCAGACGGATCAGGGGGCCTGCCTCGGCCCCGTCGAATCCCGGAACGGAGGCACGCGCCGTCTCCAGCCGCGTTGCCACCTCAATCACCGCGGCCATGTCGGGCGCGCTGTCGTTCGGGGATGCGGTATCGGTGGCCATAAGGCCGATCTTTCCGCAGTGCAGCGCGGGGGTCAAGTGGCCGGGAACCGAATTGAACCCGGCGCCGGGCGCGTCTATGGTACCCGGACGCGGCGCAGGGAGAGCATGCATGACCGAGACCCCGGACACCCCGGTTGGGGAAATGAGTTTCGAACAGGCGATGGCCGAACTGGAACAGGTCGTCGGCAAACTGGAGCGCGGCGACGTGGCGCTGGCCGACTCGATTGCGCTTTACGAGCGCGGCGCGGCCCTCAAGAAGCGCTGTGAAACCAAGCTGCGCGAGGCCGAGGAAAAGGTCGCCGCGATCACCTTCGACGCGGAGGGCAGGCCAGCCGGCACTTCCCCCGTGGATGAAACGTAGCGGCCATGGAGACACCCCGCGCCGAGGCCGCCCGGGCCGTTGCCGCGCATCTGGAAAGGGTTCTCAGGCCGTTCGGTGATGGGGATGTGGCGCAGGCCATGCGCTATGCGTCGGGTGGCGGCAAGCGGTTGCGGGCGCTTCTGGTGCTGGAGGGCGCGCGGCTTCATGGCGTGGCGCAGGACCGCGCGATCTGGCCGGCGGCAGCCATCGAGGCGATGCATGCCTACAGCCTTGTGCACGACGATCTTCCCTGCATGGACGATGACAGCCTGCGCCGCGGTCGGGCGACTGTCCATGTCCGCTGGGACGAGGCCACCGCGGTCCTGGCGGGCGACGCACTGCAATCCCTGGCCTTCGAACTGGCCGCCCATCCCGAGGGCGCCGAAACCGCCCGGGCGCGGGCCGATCTGGCGTTCGGGCTGGCACGGGCCGCCGGGGGACAGGGCATGGTGCTCGGGCAGGCCCTTGATATTGCCGCCGAGGCCGCCGGCCCGCCCCTTTCGCTCGAGCAGATCACCGCCCTGCAGCAAGGCAAGACCGGGGCGCTGTTCGCCTGGGCGGCAACCGCCGGGCCGATCATGGCCGGTGCCAACGCCGATGCGCTCGACACCTATGCACGCGCGCTCGGACTGGCGTTCCAGATCCAGGACGACGTGATCGACATCACCGGCGATGCGGACCGGGCGGGCAAGGCCGTCGGCAAGGACACGACCGCCGGCAAGGCGACATTCGTGTCGCTTCTGGGGCTGGACGGGGCACGTGCGCGCGCTTCCGGTCTTGTTGACGCGGCCTGCGATGCCCTATCTTGTTACGGCGAGGACGCCGAAACCTTGCGGGCCGTCGCGCGCTTCGCTATCTCGCGTGAGGCCTGAATTGCCGCCCGCAGATCCCCAAGGGAGGGGAGCCCCATGAGCAGTCGCCCCGAAACCCCGCTTCTGGATCAGGTCGCCTCGCCGGCCGACCTCAAGCGCCTGTCTGACCGTGACCTCGGCCGACTGGCCCACGAGCTGCGTGCCGAAACCATCAGCACGGTCAGCGAAACCGGCGGCCATCTGGGGGCCGGTCTTGGCGTCGTCGAGCTGACGGTGGCGCTGCACGCCGTCTTCGACGCGCCGCGCGACAAGATTGTCTGGGACGTGAGCCATCAATCCTACCCGCACAAGATCCTGACCGGGCGGCGGGACAGGATGCGGACCCTGCGCCAGAAGGACGGCTTGAGCGGGTTCACCAAACGGTCGGAATCACCCTATGATCCGTTCGGGGCCGCGCACAGCTCCACCTCGATCAGCGCGGCGCTCGGCTTTGCGGTGGCGCGCGACCTGGGCGGTGCCTGCGAGACGGGGCATGGTGATGCCATCGCGGTGATCGGCGACGGCGCGATGAGCGCCGGCATGGCCTTCGAGGCGATGAACAATGCCGGTGCCCTGAAAAAGCGCCTGATCGTGATTCTCAACGACAACGAGATGAGCATCGCGCCACCGGTGGGCGCGCTTTCCTCCTACCTGTCAAGGCTTTACGCCGGTGCGCCCTTTCAGGAATTCAAGGCAGCGGCCAAAGGGGCGGTGTCGCTTCTGCCGGGGCCGTTCCAGCAGGGCGCGCGGCGGGCGCATGACCTGCTCAAGGGGATGACCGTGGGCGGTACCCTGTTCGAGGAGCTGGGATTCGATTACGTGGGGCCGATCGACGGGCACGACATGGACCAGCTCCTGCCGGTGCTGCGCACGGTACGCGAACGTGCCAACGGTCCGATCCTGATCCACGCGATCACCAGAAAGGGCAAGGGTTATGGCCCCGCCGAGACCCGGCGCGACGGTGGCCATGCCACGGCGAAGTTCAATGTCACCACCGGTGAGCAGAAAAAGGCGGTGTCCAACGCGCCCAGCTACACCGCCGTTTTCGCAGATGCGCTGATCGAGGCGGCCGAACGCGACGACCGGATCTGCGCCGTGACGGCGGCGATGCCGGATGGCACCGGGCTGGACCGCTTCGGCGCGCGCTACCCGTCGCGCTGCTTCGACGTGGGGATTGCCGAACAGCACGCCGTGACCTTCTCGGCCGGGTTGGCGGCGGGCGGTATGCGGCCTTTCGCGGCGCTCTATTCCACCTTCTTGCAGCGCGGGTATGACCAGGTTGTGCACGACGTGGCGATCCAGCGGTTGCCGGTGCGTTTCGCGATCGACCGTGCCGGGCTCGTAGGGGCGGACGGGCCGACACATGCCGGCAGTTACGACGTGGCCTACCTTGCCAACCTGCCGGGTTTCACCGTGATGGCCGCCGCCGACGAGGCGGAGCTCAAGCACATGGTGGCGACCGCTGCCGCGCATGACAGTGGGCCGATCGCGTTCCGGTATCCGCGCGGCGAAGGCGCCGGCGTGGAAATGCCCGAGCGCGGCGAGCCGCTGGAGATCGGTCGCGGCCGGACGATCCGGGAGGGCGCGCGCATCGCCATCCTGTCTTACGGAACGAGGCTGGGCGAAGTCCTGAGGGCGGCCGAGGCGCTCGGCCAGCGCGGGATCACCCCCACCATCGCCGATGCGCGGTTCGCCAAACCGCTCGACGAGGCGTTGATCCTGGAGCTCGCGACGGAGCACGAGGCGCTGATTACCATCGAGGAAGGTGCCATCGGCGGTTTCGGCAGCCATGTCGCGCAGCTTCTGGCCGAAAGGGGCGTCTTCGATACCGGATTGAAATATCGCTCGATGGTGCTGCCGGACATCTTCATCGACCAGGCCGGGCCCGCCGACATGTATGCGGTGGCACAACTCAATGCGGCGGATATCGAGGCGCGTGTTCTTGACGTTCTGGGAGTGGCCCAACTTCACGATCGGCGCGCCTGACCGGTCACCGGTCGCCCCGTGGACCCGACGCGCGGGTTTCCGGCGTAGAGTGATTTGCCCCGGCTGTGCGCCCCGCGCGTCTGCCGTGCGGCCCGCGTTGCCACGAACACATCCCGCACATGGCCATCAACGGAACCGCCCGGCAGGGCGCCGGCCCCGACCACGAACATGATGCCAAGCGAAAAAGGGGCGCCCCGGTAACGGGCGCCCCCTTGGCTGGGTCCGGTCTTGCCCGGGCCGGATCAGTGATGCGCAGCGGCGCCCGCTCCGTCACGATCCTTCAAAGCCGCTTCGGCCGCGGCGGCCTCCTCGGCCGCTTCGTCCCATTCCACCGGCTCAGGCTGGCGGACAAGCGCATGATCCAGCACGTCGCGAACATGATCCACTGGAATGATCTCCAGCCCTTGCTTGACGTTGTCGGGGATCTCCACGAGATCCTTTTCGTTCTCCGCAGGGATCAGCACCCGCTTGATGCCGCCCCTGAGAGCCGCGAGAAGTTTCTCCTTCAATCCGCCGATCGGCAATGCGTTGCCGCGCAGCGTCACCTCACCCGTCATGGCGATGTCCTTGCGGACCGGAATGCCGGTCAGCACCGACACGATCGACGTGACCATCGCCAGCCCGGCACTCGGCCCGTCCTTGGGCGTTGCGCCCTCAGGGACGTGAACGTGGATATCCCACTTCTCGAACCTTGGCGGCTTCACCCCGATCTCGGGCGCCACCGAGCGCACGTAGCTTGACGCGGCGTCGATCGATTCCTTCATCACGTCGCCAAGCGTGCCGGTTGTCTTCATCCGACCCTTGCCCGGCAGGCGCAGAGCCTCGATGTTCAAAAGCTCGCCACCCACGGATGTGTAAGCCAGCCCTGTCACCACGCCGACCTGATCCTTTTCCTCGGCCAGACCGTACTTGAACTTCTTCACGCCAAGGAAATCCGACAGGTTCTCGGGCGTCACGGTCACGCTTTCGGCCTCGCCCTTGATGATCCGGGTCACGGCCTTGCGGGCCACCTTGGCCAGTTCGCGTTCAAGGTTCCGTACCCCCGCCTCTCGGGTGTAGGTGCGAACGATCTCGGTCAGCGCAGCGTCGGTCAACTCGAACTCGCCCTTCTTGAGACCGTGATTCTTGATCTGCTTGGGGATCAGGTGTTGCTTGGCGATCTCACGCTTTTCATCCTCGGTATAGCCCGCAAGCGGGATCACCTCCATCCGGTCCTTCAGGGGTTCCGGCATGTTGTAGGAATTCGCCGTGGTCAGGAACATCACGTTGGAAAGATCGTATTCCACTTCGAGATAGTGATCGACGAAGGTCGAGTTCTGTTCGGGGTCCAGCACCTCGAGCATCGCGCTTGCCGGGTCGCCGCGAAAATCCTGACCCATCTTGTCGATCTCGTCGAGCAGGATCAGCGGATTTGTCGTCTTCGCCTTCTTGAGCGACTGGATGATCTTGCCGGGCATCGACCCGATATAAGTCCGGCGGTGTCCGCGGATCTCGCTTTCGTCACGCACGCCACCAAGGCTGATGCGGATGAATTCGCGGCCGGTGGCCCGCGCCACGGATTCCCCGAGCGAGGTCTTGCCCACGCCCGGCGGCCCCACGAGGCACATGATCGGACCCTTGAGCTTCTTGGACCGCTGCTGAACGGCCAGATACTCGACAATGCGCTCCTTGACCTTCTCGAGCCCGTAGTGATCGGTGTCGAGGATCTTCTCGGCACGGCTCAAGTCCTTCTTGACGCGCGATTTCTTGCCCCACGGGATGCTCAGCATCCAGTCGAGGTAGTTGCGCACAACCGTTGCCTCGGCGCTCATCGGGCTCATGTTCTTGAGTTTCTTGAGTTCCGCCTCGGCCTTCTCGCGGGCCTCCTTGGAAAGCTTGGTCTCCGCGATGCGTGATTCCAGCTCGGCAACCTCGCCTTCGCCTTCCTCGCCGTCGCCCAGCTCCTTCTGAATGGCTTTCATCTGCTCATTCAGGTAATATTCCCTCTGGGTGCGCTCCATCTGCGACTTGACGCGCGTCTTGATCTTCTTTTCCACCTGCAGAACGCTCATCTCGCCCTGCATCAGGCCGTAGACCTTTTCCAGGCGCTCACTCACGCTGAGCGTTTCCAGAAGCTCCTGTTTCTGTTCCACCTCGATACCGAGATGCCCGGCCACCAGATCGGCCAGCCGCCCCGGCTCCTCGGACTCGGCCACGGCCGACAACGCCTCTTCGGGAATGTTGTTCTTGGCCTTGGCATAGCGTTCGAATTCGTCCGACACGGTTCGCAGCAACGCCTCAAGGGTGGCCGCGTCGCCCGGCACCTCGGTCAGGTACTCGGCCCGCGCCTCGAAATAAGAGTCGTTTTCAAGGTATTCGGTGATACGCACCCGTGCCACGCCTTCGACCAGCACCTTCACGGTGCCGTCGGGCAGCTTCAGAAGCTGCAGAACGTTTGCCAGTACGCCACTGCCATAAATGCCGTCGGTGCCCGGATCGTCCACGCCCGGATCGACCTGGCTCGACAGCAGGATCTGCTTGTCGTCGGCCATGACCTCTTCGAGCGCGCGGACCGATTTGTCGCGGCCCACGAAAAGCGGCACGATCATGTGAGGAAACACCACAATGTCCCGCAGCGGCAGGACGGGATAACTTGAGTTGAGGGGTTCTTGCATGCTCTTTCCTTGCTTGGCAAAAAGGCGCGCGCCCCGCTCTGCGGCGACGCATGGCCTTTTCCTGTCTCGGGATTAACAGTTGGGGCGAAAGCGCCCCTGTTTCAACCCGTCGGTCGCGTCATCGCGCCAATCTGCCCGGCCTTGCAGCCGGGGGCAAGGGCGCAATTCGGCCAATGTGCAGGAAATGGAAATCATGCAAAGGGCCCCGGGCCGACTGCTCAGGCCAGCAGCCCCGCGGCCAGCGCGGCCACCAGTGCCCAGCTTGCGGCAAAGATCGCGAAGTGAACTGAAATCGGCATTGTCTCGGCCTCCGGGGTCATCTTCCGCACCTACAATAGCTGTTGTCGCGGGTCGCGGGCAGTCAGGAAAACCTTACCCGGCGCCGCTCGACGTCCCTTTCAGAGCGGATCGATGTCCCCGTCGGCCCGTCCGGCGTGGAAGGCGGCCTCCCATTGCGCGAATCGCGCTTCCGCGATCGCCAGGCGCATCCCCGCCATGATTTCCTGGAAATAATGCAGGTTGTGCCAGGTCAGCAGCATCCCGCTGATCATCTCGCCCGCGCGAAAGACATGGTGCAGGTAGGCGCGCGAATAGCCGCGGCAGGCCGGGCATCCACAGGCATCGTCCAGCGGGCGGGGATCGTCGGCATGGCGCGCGTTCTTGATGTTGACCACCCCGCGACGGGTGAAGGCCTGCCCCGTCCGGCCCGACCGCGAGGGCAACACGCAATCCATCATGTCCACGCCCCGCTTCACGGCGCCCACGATGTCATCGGGCTTGCCGACCCCCATCAGGTAGCGTGGCCTGTCCCGCGGCAGCAACCCCGGCGCATAATCCAGAACCCCGAACATGGCAGCCTGCCCCTCGCCCACGGCCAGCCCGCCGATGGCATAGCCGTCGAATCCGATGGCCGTCAGGGCCTCGGCGCTTTCGGCGCGCAGATCCGGGGCAACCCCGCCCTGCATGATCCCGAAAAGGGCGTGGCCGGGCCGGTTCCCGAAGGCCACCTTCGACCGCTCGGCCCACCGCATCGACAGGTGCATCGCGCGCGCCACCTCGTCATCGGTGGCGGGCAGCGCCGGACATTCGTCAAAACACATCACGATGTCGCTGCCCAGAAGCCGCTGTATTTCCATCGAGCGTTCCGGTGTAAGCTCGTGACGCGACCCGTCGATATGGGATTTGAACGTGACCCCCTGCTCGGTGAGCTTGCGGAGCCCGGCCAGGCTCATCACCTGGAAGCCGCCGCTGTCGGTCAGGATCGGCCGGTCCCAGTTCATGAACCGGTGCAGCCCCCCCAGCCGCGCCACCCGCTCAGGCCCCGGGCGCAGCATCAGGTGATACGTGTTGCCCAGCAGGATATCGGCCCCCGTCTCGCGCACCGAGTCCGGCAACATCGCCTTGACCGTGCCCGCGGTGCCCACCGGCATGAAGGCCGGCGTGCGGATCTCGCCGCGCGGCGTGGCAATGACGCCCGCGCGTGCCGCACCGTCAATTGCCTTGAGTTCGAAGCTGAATGATGCTGTCATCCTAGGCCCACAAGTCGCGATCCCTCCATATCCGACGATTCTCCGCGAATGCCAAGGAGCCCGCCAATGAGTGACGACGAAACCGGTGCAGAACTCAATTTTGGCTGGGAGGAATGGATCACCCTGCCCGACCTCGGGGTTCCGGCCCTTCGCGCCAAGGTCGATACCGGGGCGCGTACCTCGGCGCTCCACGCGTTTGACATCGAGACCTTCGGCCCCGCCTCGCGCCCCAAGGTGCGCTTCACCGTACACCCGATTCCGGGGCGCGACGACCTGATCATTCCTTGCTCGGCCCCCATACTGGACCGGCGCGAGGTGGCCTCTTCCAACGGCGAAAAGGAAATGCGCTACGTGATCCAGTCACGGATGGCGGTGAACGGACAGGAATGGCCGATCGAGATCACGCTGACAAACCGCGCCACCATGACCAGCCGCATGCTTCTGGGGCGCCAGGCGCTCAAGGACCACATCACCATCGTCGCCACAGACCGCTTCCTGCAGCCGGAGTTGAGCTACGATGTCTATCACACTGCGCGGATGCGCCACGAACAGCCCAAGCGTGCGCTGCGCATCGCCGTTCTTTCGCGCGAGGACAACTATTCAACCCGCCGCCTCGTGGAAGAGGGAGAAAAGCGCGGGCACACCGTGGAGGTGATCAATACCACGCGCTGCTACATGGCGATCAACGCCATGGCGCCCGAAGTCCATTACGACGGCAAGCGCCTGCCCCGCTTCGACGCGGTGATCCCACGCATCGGCGCCTCCATAACCCCCTACGGTGCAGCGGTGATCCGGCAGTTCGAAACCATCGGAACCTATTGCGTGAACCCCTCGCACGGGATCAGCGCCAGCCGTGACAAGCTCTACGCTCATCAGCTCATGGCGCGGGCACGGATCGGAATGCCCAACACCGCCTTCGCGGCTTCGCCGAAGGACACCGGCAACCTGATCGGGCTCGTGGGGACCGCGCCACTGATCGTCAAGCTGCTGGAATCGACGCAGGGAAAGGGCGTGGTGCTGGCGGAAACCAAGAAGGCCGCCGAATCGGTCATCGATGCCTTCCGCGGACTGAAGGCCAATTTTCTGGTTCAGGATTTCGTCAAGGAAGCCGCGGGCGAGGATATCCGTTGCCTGGTCATCGGCGGAAAGGTGGTGGCCTCGATGAAGCGCACCGGTGCGGACGGCGACTTCCGCTCCAACCTCCATCGTGGCGGCAATGCCAAGTCGGTCCGCATCACCCGAGAGGAGCGTGACACCGCCGTGCGCGCCGCCCGCGCCTTTGAACTCAACCTCGCCGGTGTGGACCTGCTGCGTTCGGAATCCGGGCCCAAGGTCCTTGAGGTCAATTCTTCTCCGGGCTTTGAGGGAATCGAGAGGTCCACGAGCAAGAACATCACCGCAAAGCTTTATGAACAGATCGAAAGCCGGGTCCGTCCGGCACCGATCCGGCGCCGCAAGAAGACCGGCAAATAGGCCGATCCGGGGCGTGAACGGTTTATCCGTACAAACTGAACAGAATGTTCACTTCACCGCCCCTCTGGACGCGCGGCCTTATAAAACTTATATGTTTTATCAGGATATACAGACAGGTTCCGATCATGACCCACAGTCCAGAACCGCTTGAAGGGGCACCGCTCATCGCTCCGTCAAGCACAGAGCATCCGCTTTACGATCAGGTCGTCGCCGCATGCCAATCGGTCTTTGACCCCGAAATCCCGGTCAACATCTATGATCTGGGCCTGATCTATACGATTGATATAGATAAGGAAAATGCCGTGAACGTTATCATGACCCTGACCGCGCCGGGGTGTCCCGTCGCCGGGGAAATGCCCGGTTGGGTGGCCGATGCGATCGAACCTCTGCCGGGGGTCAAACAGGTCGATGTGGAACTGGTCTGGGAGCCCCCGTGGGGTATGGACATGATGAGCGACGAAGCCCGCCTGGAACTGGGTTTCATGTGAAAATTCAAGACGCTGAAAGGTAAAATTCATGTTCGGAATTCCGGGAAAGCAGGCCATTTCAATGACCCCTGCGGCCGCCTCGCAAATCCGCAAGCTGATGCAGCAGGAAGGCCATGACGGCCTTCGAATCGGCGTCAAGAAAGGCGGCTGCGCGGGCATGGAATACACGATGGAATATGTGGATGAAACCGATCCCCATGACGAGGTGGTCGAGCAGGAGGGTGCGCGGGTCATGATTGCGCCGATGGCGCAGATGTTCCTGTTCGGTACCGAGATAGATTACGAGGTGTCTCTGCTTGAATCGGGTTTCCGTTTCAACAATCCCAACGTGACCGAATCCTGCGGCTGCGGTGAATCCATCAAGTTCGAGAACATGGAATGAAGGTTCCATTTGCTTGGTTCTGAACATTTTTTTCTAAGGATGATTGCCGCCTTGCATCCGTGTCCGCACTGCGTGATAACCTGCCGGACACAGATCGCGGGAGGGTGATATGCCACGCAGGCTGGCCGCTGGTAATTGGAAGATGAACGGAACGCGTGGCAATCTGAGCGAACTTGACGCGCTCATGGCACGCCATCCCGCCCCGTCCGTCGATCTGCTTCTTTGTCCTCCCGCCACTCTTGTGACACAGGCCGCGGACCGGGTTGCCGGGCATCCCATGTTTATCGGCGCGCAGGATTGTCATCCCGCACCGTCCGGGGCCCATACCGGCGATTTATCGGCTGCGATGCTGGCCGATGCCGGGGCCGGGGCGGTCATTCTAGGCCATTCCGAGCGGCGGGAAAATCATCATGAAACCAATGCTTTGGTCTGTGACAAGGTTATGGCTGCGCAGGCCGCCGGACTGATCGCCCTGGCGTGCATCGGCGAAACGCTGGAACAGCGCGAAGGCGGTCAGACGCTACAGGTTATCGCCGAGCAGATCGCACAGTCCCTACCCGATGGCGCGACCCCGGAAAACACCGTCATAGCCTATGAACCGGTCTGGGCCATCGGCACCGGTCTGACCCCGGAAATCGGCCAGATCGCGGAGGTGCATGATTTCCTGCGCCAGGCGCTGTCCGATCGGTTCGGCAGTGGGAATGGCAACGGGTTCCGCCTGCTCTATGGCGGGTCGGTGAAGCCCGCGAATGCCGCCGAGATTTTCGGCGTGGACAATGTCGACGGTGCACTCGTCGGTGGCGCCAGCCTTCGGGCGGATGATTTCTCTCCCATCATAGACGCGCTTGAAAACACGTGATTTCAGGTTGTTGCTTCCCGACTTTCAAGCGGGATCATGGTGGTGGACTTGATTTCCTCCATCGACAGCAGGGCAGTGACATTGTGCACTTTCACCTCTGAGATCAGGGCCTGATAAAAGGTGTCATAGGCCCGGGCGTTCGTGACCCGCACCTTCAGGATGTAATCTATATCGCCAGCCAGACGGTGGGCCTCCTGTACCTCCGGCCGGTCTTTCAACGCTTTCAGGAATGTCGCCTGCCAGGCCGCGTCGTGTTCGGACGTCCGGATGAGAACAAAGAAACACGCTTCGAATCCAAGGGCTTCCGCATCCAGGATGTAGGTCTGCTGACGTATGATACCGGCCTCGCGCATCTTGCGGATCCGATTCCAGACCGGGGTCTTGGAACTGCCCACTTTTCTGGCGATATCGTCCAGTGACTGTCCGCCGTCGCGCTGAAGCTGGACAAGGATTTTTCGATCAAGATCATCTGTGCGGACTGGCATTCCGTAAATTTCCCTCGTCTGGAACAATCAAGCCATAATGATGCCTTGGTGGAACGAGTGTTCTTATTCTGTCATCCATATGGCGAATGGGTGGGAATATTTTCTATATTACGGGGGAAGTCAATCGGATTGCCGGAGCGTCGCCATGAAGCATTTTCCAATCTTTGTCGCACTCGAGGGGCGGCGCGTCGTCCTGTCGGGCGGTGGCGAGGCCGCGCTGGCCAAGCTGCGCCTGCTCCTGAAAACCGAGGCCCGGCTGACGGTCTTCGCCCCTGCCCCGTCCGGCGAGATCGAGGCGTGGGAAGCCGCCGGCCGACTGACGCTGCACAGGCGCCGCATGCAGCCCGGTGACGCGCTTTGCGCGGCGCTGTTCTATGCTGCGGATGAGGACAGCACCGAAGACACGCGCACCGCGGCACTCGCCCGTGCGGACGGGGCGCTGGTGAACATCGTGGACAACCTGGAAGACAGCCAGTTTATCACCCCTGCCATCGTGGACCGTGATCCCGTGACCGTGGCTATCGGCACGGAGGGGGCGGCGCCGGTCCTCGCCCGGGCGATCAAGGCGGATCTCGAGGAAAGGTTGCCGGCCATGCTTGGCGCGCTGGCGCGGGTCGGAAAGGCGTTCCGCCGGGCGGCCGATGTGCTGCCCTTCGGGCGTCGGCGCCGTGATTTCTGGTCTGAATTCTATTTCAAGGAAGGCCCCCGTGCCATGGATCGAGGCGGCGAGACTGACGCCAAGGCCAGCCTTCGGGCTCTTCTGGAAAAACACCTGGCCCGGCAATCCAACACCGGCCATGTGGCATTCGTCGGGGCCGGGCCGGGAGATCCCGAGCTGTTGACCCTCAAGGCGCGCAAGGCGCTCGACACGGCCGATGTCGTGATTCACGATCGCCTTGTCACGCCCGGCATCCTTGAGCTTGCGCGGCGCGAAGCCGTCATGATCGACGCCGGCAAACAGGGTTTCGGCCCCGCCATGAAGCAGGCGGACATAAATGCACTGATAACCCGCCATGCGGCCGACGGGGCGCAGGTGGTCCGTCTCAAGGGGGGCGATCCGACGGTATTCGGCCGCCTTGACGAAGAGATCGCGGCGGTCGAGGCGGCCGGTGTCGGATGGCACGTGGTTCCGGGTATCACCGCTGCCTCCGCCAGTGTCGCCGCCATCGGGCAAAGCCTGACCCGAAGGGGGCGCAACTCGTCTGTAAGGCTGCTGACCGGGCACGACATCAAGGGCTTTGCGGATCATGACTGGACGGCGCTCGCCCGTCAGGAAGAGGTGGCCGCGATCTACATGGGCAAAAAGTCTGCGCGTTTCATTCAGGGCCGGCTTCTGATGCACGGCGCCCCGCGCGATACGCCGGTCACGATCGTCGAGAACGCCTCGCGTCCCGATCAGACCGTACTGGCCAGCACCCTTGCAACGCTGCCCGCCGATCTGAACGGCGCCGGTATCACGGGGCCTGCCCTGACCTTCTACGGTCTGGCGCCGCGCGATGTGAATGCCGGCCCCGCGGAAACCGACAAGACACCGCACCAACAGGAGCTTGCCTGACATGGCCAAACCCTTTTCCCCCAAGGTCGTGACCGCGAATGCGCTGTTGGAGGGCGATGTCGTCTATCTGACCGCCGATGACCGCTGGACACGGCATCTCTCAGAGGCCGAGATCCTTTACGACAAGGGACAGGCCGACCTGCGTCTGATGCAGGCCGACGGCCAGCCCGACGCGGTCGTGGGCGTCTATCTTGCAGAGGTGCAGCCCGGGCCGAACGGCCCCGAGCCGGCCCATTTCCGCGAGGATTTCCGCCGCACCGGCCCCTCCAACTACCCTCATGGCAAACAAGCGGAGCCTTCCGATGTATGATTACAACGAATTCGACGCCGCCTTTGTCGCCGAGCGCAACCGCCAGTTCCGCGCACAGGTGGAACGGCGCGTCGCCGGCCACCTGACGGAGGATGAATTCAGGCCGCTGCGCCTGATGAACGGGCTCTATCTCCAGCTGCACGCCTACATGCTGCGCGTGGCGATCCCCTATGGCACGCTCGACAGCCGCAAGATGCGGCAACTGGCCCATATCGCCGAGCGGTGGGACAAGGGCTATGGCCATTTCACCACCCGCCAGAACATTCAGTTCAACTGGCCAAGACTGAACGACGTGCCGGATATCCTTGATGCGCTGGCCGAGGTGGAAATGCACGCGATCCAGACCTCGGGCAACACGATCCGGAACGTCACGGCAGACCATTTCGCCGGCGCCGCGGCGGACGAGATCGCAGATCCCAGGCCGGTCGCCGAACTGATCCGGCAATGGTCCACCGACCATCCGGAATTCCAGTTCCTGCCGCGGAAATTCAAGATCGCGATCACCGGCAGCCCCAATGACCGCGCCGTGACGCGCGCTCATGACATCGGCCTGCGCATGGTCGAGCGTGACGGCAAGCCGGGCTTCGAGGTGATCGTGGGCGGCGGCCTCGGCCGGACGCCGATGATCGGCAAGGTGATCCGGGACTTCCTGCCGCAGGCCGATCTGCTGCCCTATCTGGAGGCCATCGTGAGCGTCTGGAACCTGCTGGGCCGGCGCGACAACAAGTTCAAGAGCCGGATCAAGATCACCGTGCACGAACACGGGATCGACGATATCCGCACCCGCGTGGAAGAACGGTTCGAAATGCTGCGTCCAACGTTCAGCGGTATCGACCAGACGCTTTTCAAAGAGATCAAGGCCGCCTTCGCGCCGCCGGCCCTGCACGACCGGGCGACGGCCGGATTCGAAAGCGCGTACCGGACCGATCCGGTCTTTCGTTCATGGTGCGATACCAATCTTGCCGCGCATCGCGCCCCGGATCATGCCATCGTCCAGATCAGCCTCAAGGCACACGGCGCCACCCCGGGAGACGCGAGTGCTACACAGATGCGCGTGATGGCCGATCTGGCCGAGCGGTACGGCCATGACGAATTGCGCATCAGCCACGAGCAGAACGTGATCCTGCCCCACGTGCACAAATCCGATCTGCCGGCAGTGCATGCAAGCCTTCGGGATGCGGGGCTGGCGACTGCCAATATCGGGCTTGTCAGCGACATCATCGCCTGCCCGGGGATGGATTACTGCGCTTTGGCGACTGCACGCTCGATCCCGATCGCACAGGAAATCGCGACACGGTTCGATGAACTGAAGCTGGAGCACGAGATCGGCGCATTGAAGATAAAGATCTCGGGCTGCATCAATGCCTGCGGGCACCATCATGTGGGCCATATCGGCATTCTGGGGCTCGATCGCGCGGGGGTGGAGAACTACCAGATCACACTTGGCGGGGACGGCTCGGAGGCCGCCGCACTCGGGGATCGCACCGGGCCGGGCTTTTCCGCCGCCGAGATCATCCCGGCGATCGAACGGATCGTCCATGCCTACCTGGACCACCGCACGGATCCGCAGGAGACGTTCCTGCAAACCTATCGGCGGCTTGGCATGGCGCCGTTCAAGGCCGCTCTTTACGACGAGGTCGAGGCTTATGCCGCACAATGATCTGAACGCCCGGGTTGGCGGGCTCAACAACTGGTACAGGCTGCATTCGGCGATTTCGGTGCTTGATCACGCGTTGACGGACCCCAAGGCGGGCAAGCTGGCGCTGGTGTCGAGTTTCGGGGCCGAATCCGTGGTGCTTCTTCACATGGTATCGGTTCTCCGGCGTGACACCCCGGTGATCTTTCTGGATACCGAGATGCTGTTTGCGGAAACGCTGGTCTATCAGCAGGAGGTGAGCGAGCGGTTGGGGCTGCGCGACGTGCGGGTGATCCGCGCATCCGCGACCGACCTGTCGCGCCGGGATCCGGACCGAACCCTGCACCAACGCGACACCGAAAGCTGCTGTGCGCTGCGCAAGACCGAACCGCTGAACCGCGCGCTGGAAGGTTTCGACGGCTGGATCACCGGGCGCAAGCGGTATCAGGGCGGAATGCGCGCCGACATGGATTTCTTCGAGACCGAGCCGGAAACCGGCCGCATCAAGGTCAATCCGCTGGCGCATTGGGCGCCGGGCGACGTGCGCACCTACATGGAAGAAAACCGATTGCCGCGGCATCCGCTGGTGACGAAGGGGTATCCTTCGATCGGGTGCATGCCATGCACGTCACCTGTATCCGAAGATGAAGATCCACGCGCAGGCCGTTGGCGTGGCGAGGAAAAAACCGAATGCGGTATTCACTTTGCCAATGGCCGCGTGATCCGCCAGGGAGAAAACGCATGACCGTTATCGTGAAGGACACCGGCTTTGCCGAGGAAGATCTGGACATGGCAATCGTTCCGCCGCAAGAGGCGACATCACGATCCGAAGCCGTGGACCTGCCTTCCGACACCGACCCGGCAAGCCTTGCCGCGCTGTTGCCGTCACTTGGCATGATCCGGGTGGATTTCCCGTCCTTCGCGGATGGTCGGGGCTTCACCATAGCGCGTCAGCTGCGTTTGATGGGATATCGGGGGCGCCTGCGCGCCCGCGGTCACGTCATCGCGGACCAGTACGCGATGGCCCGCCGCGCCGGGTTCGACGAGATCGAGATAAGTGACGACCTGGCCCGCCGGCAGCCGCAGGATCAGTGGCTTTTCCGGTCGGACTGGCGGGCCCATGACTATCAGTCGCGCCTTCGCGGCTGATACCCCCTTCACCTGACATGGATCAAAGATTACTAGGAGATGTCGGTTTATCGAAACCGGCAGTGGAGCCAATGAACGAGATTTCTTCCGTGACCGAAGCCAAGGCCATCAACACCCCCACCCTGCCGGACGCGCAGGAAGTGACGCAGGTGAAGCACTACACCGACCGATTGTTTTCCTTCCGTGTAACCCGCCCGCAATCCTTGCGCTTCCGATCGGGAGAATTCGTGATGCTCGGGCTGATGGGCGATCTGGACCCGAAGACAGGCAAACAGAAGCCACTGTTGCGGGCCTATTCCATCGCGTCACCGTCCTGGGACGATGAACTGGAATTCTACTCGATCAAGGTTCAGGATGGGCCGCTGACGTCGAAACTGCAGCATATCGAACCCGGTGACCAGATCATTCTGCGCCCCAAGCCCGTGGGTACTCTGGTGCATGACGCCCTGTTGCCGGGAAAGCGGATCTGGTTCTTCGCAACCGGAACCGGGATCGCCCCCTTCGCCTCGCTACTGCGCGATCCGCAGACCTATGAGGATTACGAAGAAATCATCGTCACCCACACCTGCCGGGAGGTGGGCGAGCTTCAATACGGTCAGGACATCATCGAAGGCATCCGCTCCGACGAACTGCTGGAAGAGCTGATCGGCGAAGACTTCCACGAGAAGCTGCGCTATTATCCCACGACCACCCGCGAAGAGAGCCCCAAGATGGGCCGGATCACCGATCTGATGCGCTCGGGAGAGGTGTTCGAGGATCTCGAGGTCAAGCCGCTGAGCCCCGAAACCGATCGCGCCATGGTCTGTGGCAACCTGGCCTTCAACCTCGAAATCAAGGAAATGCTGGAAGAATACGGCTTGCGCGAGGGGGCAAATTCCGCGCCACGCGAATACGTGGTCGAAAAGGCCTTCCTGGACTGAGCAGGACCGTTACCGGACACCGGGATCAACCAGGCCCGCCGCGCACCGTTCCGGTCACGCGCGGCGGGCCGTTCCATGTGCGGCAGGATCAGAGGTCGAGCGCCGCGCGAACCTTCTCCAGAGCGGCTTCGAGGGTCTCGGGATCGTTCATGGCCTTTTCGAGACCGGTCTTGAGAACGGATTTCTCGATGGCGCCCAGGCCGGACTCGTCGATCAATTCGGCAACCTTGGTCATATCGAACCCGTCAACCGTCAGCGCTTCGGGAAGATCGCCGGACGTGTCGGCGCCTGCATCCGCCTGGGTTCCGGTCTCTTCGGCGGCCGTGTCCGCGGCGGGAACGGTGTCGGCCGTGTCGGTATCCGACTCCGGCATCGCCTCGCCCGCGGCCCCTTCCGCGTCACCTGCGGCATCACCGGGCGCCACGTCTGATGCGACATCCTGTGCGGCTGCCGTATCCGCCCCTGCGTCACCGTTTCCGGTGTCCGCGCCTGAGGCCGCTTCGCCGGCCGACCCGGTCGTGTCCTCCGCCAGGTTCTCGGCGTCTTCGGCGGCCGCCCCGGCGGAGTCGGCGGCCGTCTCGGCCGGCACTTCCACCGCATCCTCGGCCGTGTCGCTGGCCGTTTCCGCAGCCTGAGCGGCGTCCTCGCTCACCTCCTCGGCGGCCTCCACCGTTTCGCCAACGCTGTCGGCGGTCGTTTCCTCGGCCACTTCGGCGGCCTCGTCTGCCTCGTCCACGGCCTCTTCCGCCATATCTGCGGCGCCCTCTGCCATGTCGGCCCCCGCTTCGCCCGCATCACCGGCAAGGTCTTCGGCGGCATCGGTTGCGGCATCCGTCGTGTCGCGCGCGGCGTCGATCGCCTCGTTCACGGCATCCGCCGCGGCATCGGCGGTGTCCTGTCCGGCCTCCTCGGCCATGTTCATCGCATCGCCCGCGGCATCAAGGGTCGTGTCGGCGGCTTCGTCGGCAACCTCGCCGGCGCTTTCCAACGTGTCCTCGGCCGCTGTTTCAACCGTCTCCGCCGTATCTGCGGCCACGTCGGCTGTTTCCTCCGCAACCTCGCCGGCCGCCTCGGAGGCATCCTCAAGGGGCTCGGGCGCGTCCACACCCTGCAGACCCTCTTCGACATCGGTGACGATTTCCTGCGGCGATTTTCCGGTGACCAGCACATAGCCGCCAACCAGGACGCCCGCGGCAAGAATGATCCAGAGCAGATTTCTCATGGTTTCCCCCAAAATAGGATTCCTGCGCGTATCAGGTTGGCGCAGGTTGCAATTTCAAGCCTCCAGATGAGGTGGAAAAAGGAAAGGCGCAAGGGAAAATATCGCTTTGGTCGGCTCACATCAGCCTATTTTGCGGCTTGAATCGCCTCGCACGCGCGTTTACCTTGCCGTTTCAACTCCGCGACACCACAGAAGGATGGAAGCCATAGCCCGCAGACCTCACAACGCGCCTCCGACGCGTGATACCGGCCCCCGAGTGAACGACAGGATACGCGCCGACGAAATTCGACTGATCGGGGCGGACGGTGACAATGTCGGGGTCGTCGCACCTTCCCGGGCAATGGAACTTGCCGAACAGGCCGGCCTCGATCTCGTCGAAATCTCCCCGAATGCCAATCCGCCGGTCTGCAAGATCATGGACTACGGCAAATACAAGTACGAACAGCAGAAGCGGGAGTCGGAGGCGCGCAAGAAGCAGAAGGTCATCGAGGTGAAGGAGGTGAAATTTCGCCCCAACACCGATACGCATGATTACGATGTGAAGATGCGTAACGTCATGAAATTCCTCGAAAACGGCGACAAGGTCAAGGTAACCCTGCGGTTTCGTGGGCGCGAGATGGCACATCAGGAACTGGGCCGCGACCTGCTGCACCGTGTGGCCGAGGACACCAAGGAAGTGGGCAAGGTCGAGAACATGCCGAAGATGGAAGGACGTCAGATGATCATGATCATCGGTCCGTCCGGCAAGTAGCACCGGACCCGTGCAGGCGCGGACTGCACCCCCCTTTGCCGCCGTGCCGCACGAGGCCGTGGTCATTCCGGCCGTTGGCATGACGCGCCGGACGCATTCAACCTGCCGTTGGAAACGAGGGTAAAGGCGGCTCCGTGGTCATTTCCCGGATCACCGACGAGTTGACGCGGGCCACCGATGCGCTTGGTGACCGAGTTTCGGGTGCGTTTCTGGAACCGGTTGTGCGTCTCGGCGTGACCGGGCTTTCGCGGGCCGGCAAGACGGTTTTCATCACCTCCCTCGTGGCAAACCTGATGGACCGTGCCCGCATGCCCGGGCTTCTGGCGGCGGCGGAAGGGCGCATCGAGGCCGCATTCTTGCAACCGCAGCCGGACGATACCGTGCCCCGCTTCGAGTATGAGGCGCATCTCGACGCATTGAGCGGAGCCGATCCCCGCTGGCCCGAAAGCACCCGCAGCGTTTCGGAACTGCGCCTGTCGCTCCGGGTGCGTCCGGCGGGGCTTCTTTCGGGGTTTCAGGGGCCGCGCACGGTTCACCTGGACATCGTCGATTATCCCGGCGAATGGCTTCTTGACCTCGAATTGCTGGACATGGATTACAGGGGGTGGTCCGCGGGTGTCCTCGAACGCATGACCGGTCGGCCCGGTGCCGACAGCTTCCTGGCGGCGGCGCACGCGGCACAGGGGCGCAAGGACTGGGACGCGACATCCATCGGCGAGCTTTCCGATCTCTACACACGCTACCTGATGACGGCGCGCGATGCCGGGTTCGCGGGCGTCGGCCCCGGCCGTTTCCTGCTGCCGGGAGAGCTGGAAGGCTCGCCCGTCGTCACCTTCGCGCCATTGCCGCCCGAACACAGCCCGCCGCGCCGAGGGCTGTGGCGCGAGATGGAGCGCCGCTTTGACGCGTATCGCAGCAAGGTGGTCCGCCCGTTCTTTCGGGATCATTTCGCGCGGATCGACCGCCAGGTGGTGCTTGTCGATACCCTTGGGGCGATCCATTCCGGGCCTCCGGCAGTGGCGGACCTGCAGGACACGATGACCGGTATCCTGTCCGCCTTCCGCCCGGGACGGAATCCGTTCCTCGCGCGGCTGCTGCGCGGCAGACGGGTGGAGCGGATCCTCTTCGCGGCCACCAAGGCGGATCACCTGCACCATTCCCAGCACGGCCGCCTGAGCGCCATCATGGAAGCCATGATGCGCCGCGCCCGCGACCGGGCGGATTTCGCCGGTGCCAGGACCGGCGCCATGGCGATCGCGTCACTGCGGGCAACCACCGAGGAAACCCGCCGGCACGGCGGGCAGACACTGGATTGCGTGCGCGGGCGCCTTCTGGACGACGGGCGGCAGGCGGCCTTTCACCCCGGTGCCCTGCCCGAGGACCCGCGCGCCATTCTCGATCCGGCAAGGCAAGGGCATGCCGCGTGGCTGGACCAGGAATTCGGCGCGATGAATTTCGCCCCTGCGCGGATCACCCTGAGGCCCGGGGAAGGTCCGCCGCATATCCGGTTGGACAGGGCCGCACAGTTCCTGATCGGGGACCGGCTATGACCCGCGGACCGATCCTGATCGACCTTGAGGACGAATCTCCGGGCCCGGCACCCGACACGGCGCCTCCGGTCCCGGCCGGGGATGCCTTCGAGGAGCCGCAGGGCCACGGCATGCAGGCCGCCGCGAGGATCGCCGCGCGCCGCCCGTCACGCCTGTCCCGGCTTTTCTGGACAGTCCTTGGCGCGTTGCTTGCAACGGTGCTGTCGGTCATGGCGTGGGATTTCGCCGCCGGTCTGATGGCGCGCAACGCGGTCCTCGGGTGGGTGGTGAGCGGGCTTGGCGCGGCGCTGTTGCTATTGCTGCTCGTGATCGCGCTGCGCGAGGCCGCCGGCCTGGCCCGTTTACGCAGGGTCGATGCGCTCGGACGCGCGGCCGAGGCGGCACTGGCGGCACGGGACCTGGATGCGGCACGGCGCGTCGTGGCGCGACTGGACGCTCTCTATGCCGGGCGCGAGGACACCCGGTGGGGCCGCGCCCGCCTGGCCGAACTGGGGGCCGATCAGTTCGATGCAGAGGCCCTCCTTCAGGTTGCCGAAACCGAGCTTCTGACACCGCTCGACACGGCTGCGACACGCGAGGTGGAAGCCGCCGCGCGTCAGGTGGCGATGGTCACCGCGCTGGTTCCGCTGGCTCTGGCCGATGTGGCAACGGCGCTGACCGCGAATGTCCGCATGATCCGGCGGGTGGCCGAGATCTATGGCGGGCGTGCGGGCACGCTGGGTGGCTGGCGGCTGACCCGTGCCGTGATGGCCCATCTGCTGGCCACCGGGGCGGTCGCGGTCGGCGACGATCTGCTGGGATCGGTTGCCGGGGGCGGGGTGTTGAGCCGGGTCTCGCGCCGCTTTGGCGAAGGGGTCGTGAACGGCGCGCTGACAGCTCGCGTGGGGGTCGCCGCGATGGAGGTCTGTCGCCCCGTCCCTTTCGGAAGCGGGCGCCGCCCTTCGGTTTCACGACTTGTCAGGCAGGCCCTCGCAGGCCTGTTTTCCGGCGCCTGAAGCGGCGTTACCCGGTGCCAGCCGCCGCCCGGGCCGCATCCGGACATCGTCACCCGCTCAGCGAAGCTTCGGCACGCCGCCCTCCAGCGTTTCGCGTTCCACCACACCGGCGCGCAGGGACCGGCCGATACGGTGTGCCAGCGCGGACCAGGCGGCGGCCTGTTCCTGCGAAAGCTCGTCCGCGAGGACCGCGTCGAACAGATCCAGCCATGCCGAGAACATTCCCGGCCTGACATTGCCCGCGCGCACATGTGCAGCCATGGGGCTGCCGTCATAGCTGCGCTCGTGCAGGATGGTGTTGGCCCAGAAATCGGCAACCTTAGCTTCATGCGCCGGCCAGTCCCCGACATGCACCGCAAAGACGGGGCCAAGACCCGGATCCGCGCGAATACGGGCATAGAATACCGCGACAACCCGTTCGATCTGCGGGCGAGTTATGTCGAAGCGGGGTGGCAGGGCGCTGCTCATGCTGGATATGTGGCGTTTCGCGGCGGTCGAGGCAAGCGATCTTGCAACTTCGCGTGCAGCATCATCCACCTTTCTGCATGCAGGCGCGCGACCGGGTGTGCCGCGGCCCCGAACCAAAGTCGGCGCGCGCCGGAAACACGGTGTTCCTTCGGGCCTCATCGCCCTCTGGACGCCGCCTGCCCCCATGCCTATAAGGCGGCCCATGATGACATGCGCAGCGATCGTCATTCGAATTACATGCCCGGCGCTCTGATCCTGTCGAGCCGCCGGGAAAAGGCGCTTGAGCCATCGCGCCGCCCCTCATCCGCATACTTGCAAGACCTGACGAAGGACGCCCCTCATGTGCGCCGAAACGCCCGAATACAAAGACACCCTCAACCTGCCCCGCACCGATTTCCCGATGCGGGCAGGCCTGCCCAAGCGTGAACCCGGCTGGCTGGACCGGTGGGAAAAGATCGGCATCTATGACCGGCTGCGGGAGAAGGAGGGGCGCGCACCGTTCACCCTGCATGACGGGCCGCCCTATGCCAATGGGCATCTTCATATCGGCCACGCGCTCAACAAGATCCTCAAGGACATGGTGGTGCGCTCCCAGCAGATGCTGGGCCATGACGCGCGCTACATCCCCGGATGGGACTGCCATGGCCTGCCGATCGAGTGGAAGATCGAACAGCGCTACCGCGAGAAGGGGCGCAACAAGGACGAGGTTGACGTGGTGGAATTCCGCCGCGAGTGCCGCGATTTCGCCGATGAGTGGATCGACGTGCAGCGTGCCGAGTTCAAGCGCCTCGGCGTCACGGGTAAATGGGAAAAGCCCTACCTGACAATGGATTACCGCGCCGAGCGGATCATCGCCGAGGAGTTCCAGAAATTCCTGATGACCGGCACCCTCTATCGCGGCTCCAAGCCGGTCATGTGGTCACCGGTGGAAAAGACCGCCCTGGCCGAGGCCGAGGTCGAGTATCACGACAAGGAAAGCTTCACCATCTGGGTGAAGTTTAGGGTTGTCACGGCATCGGCGGGCGGCTCCGTCAGCGATGCAGGCGAAAGCGACCTGCCGGGTGCAAGCGTGGTGATCTGGACCACGACCCCCTGGACGATCCCCTCCAACAAGGCGGTCGTCTATGGCGAGGACATCGCCTATGGACTCTACGAGGTGACGGGCACGCCCGGCGAGTGCTGGGCCAGTGTCGGCGACCGCTTCATCCTGGCCGACAAGCTGGCCGGCGATGTGATGAGCCGCGCGCGCCTGGAAGATGGGATGTGGAAACGTGTCCGCGATGTAAGCGCCGAGGAGCTTTCGGGCCTGTCACTCGTCCATCCCCTTGCCGGGGCCGAGGGCAGCGAGCGCGAATGGGATGACCTGCGCGATTTCCGCGCCGCCGATTTCGTCACCGACGAGGAGGGCACCGGGTTCGTCCATTGCGCCCCCTCCCACGGTATGGACGAATACCTGCTCTTCCAGGAACTGGGGATGCTCGATCAGGTCATCACCTACAACGTGCTCGACGATGGCAGTTTCCGCGAGGACCTGCCATTCTTCGGCGGCACCCGCATCCTCAAGCCCAATGGCAAGGAGGGCGACGCCAACAAGGCCGTGATCGACAAGCTCACGGAGGTCGGCGGCCTGCTGGCGCGCGGCAAGATCAAGCACAGCTATCCGCATAGCTGGCGCTCCAAGGCCCCGGTGATTTATCGCAACACGCCGCAATGGTTCGCCGCCATCGACCGCGAGGTCGGCGACGGGCAGGACGAGTACGGCAGGACGATCCGCGACCGCGCCCTGACCTCCATCGACCAACTGGTGACATGGACGCCGAAGACGGGGCGCAACCGCCTTCACTCGATGATCGAGGCGCGGCCCGACTGGGTGCTCTCGCGTCAGCGGGCCTGGGGCGTGCCGCTGACCTGTTTTGTCAGGACGGGCGCGAAACCGACCGATCCCGGTTTCCTGCTGCGGGACGAAGCGGTCAATGCCCGCATCCTGGAGGCGTTCGAGGCCGAGGGGGCGGATGCATGGTACAAGCCCGGCGCCAAGGAACGGTTCCTTGGCAACGATTACGATCCGGCCGAGTGGGAGAAGGTCGATGACATCCTCGACGTTTGGTTCGACAGCGGCTCGACCCACGCCTTCGTGCTGCGCGACCGCGAAGACGGCTCCGAGGACGGGCTGGCCGACCTCTACCTCGAAGGAACCGACCAGCATCGCGGCTGGTTCCATTCCTCGATGCTGCAGGCTTGTGGCACGATCGGCCGCGCGCCCTATCGCGGCGTGCTGACCCACGGCTTCACGCTGGACGAGAAGGGCAACAAGATGTCCAAATCGCTCGGCAACACGGTCGCGCCCGACGACGTGACAAAGCAGTACGGGGCGGACATCCTGCGGCTGTGGGTGGCGCAATCGGACTACACCGGCGACCTGCGCATCGGTCCTGAAATCCTCAAGGGGGTCGCGGACGGGTATCGCAGGCTCAGGAACACCATGCGCTTCATGCTTGGTTCTCTGGCACATTTCACACGCGAGGACCGGGTGGACCCCGCCGAGATGCCGGAACTGGAACGCTGGGTTCTGCATCGCCTGGCGGAACTCGATCACCGGGTGCGCACCGGCTATGCGGCCTATGATTTCCAAGGTGTCTTCCAGGCGCTGTTCAACTTCGCGACCGTGGAGCTAAGTGCCTTCTACTTCGACATCCGCAAGGACGCCCTCTATTGCGATGGCGACACCCACCGCCGCCGTGCCGCGCGCACGGTGCTCGACATCCTTTTCCACCGCCTGACCACCTGGCTGGCGCCGGTGCTGGTCTTCACCACCGAGGAAGTCTGGCTTGAGCGGTTTCCCGGCGAGAACAGTTCGGTGCATCTGGTCGATATTCCCGAAACGCCGGCCGACTGGCTGAATGAGCCGCTGGCCGCGAAATGGGCACAGGTCCGCCGCGCGCGGCGGGCGGTTACCGCGGCGCTCGAGGTGCAGCGTACCGACAAGGTCATCGGTGCCAGCCTCGAGGCGGCTCCGGTCGTGCATGTCCGGGATCATGAGATGCTGGAGGTCCTCAAATCCGTCAATTTCGAGGACATCTGCATCACGTCCGCGATCCGGCTCACGAACGATCCGAGCCCGGCCGAGGCGTTCCGCCTGCCCGAGATCGACGGGATCGGCGTGGTGTTCGAGAAGGCGGATGGAGACAAGTGCCTGCGGTGCTGGAAGATCCTGCCCGACGTGGGCCGCCACGCGCATCCCGGCACCTGCCGGCGCTGTTCCGAGGCACTTGGATGAAGCGAAAGGCAGGCAGACCATGAACAACAGGCCCAACAGCCGCCCTTCCCCGGCAACACGCGTGGCCCAGGCGATGCGGTTCCTGGACAGGGAAACCGGCGCCATCGTGCCGCCGGTGCAGCCCTCCGTCACCTTCGCGCGGGACGAAGCCCATGACCTGCGGCGGGACTACATGTATCGCCGTGACGGCAATCCGACCACGGAACATGCCGAGGCGATGATCGCCGAACTCGAAGGCGCGCGCGAGGCGATGCTTTTCGCGTCGGGGATGTCGGCCGCCACGGCGGTGATCGACCAGCTCGACACGGGGGCGCATGTGGTCGTGCCCGAGGTGATCTACCACGGGGTGCGCGAACAGTTCGCGACCGCCCATGCAAAGGGGCGGATCGTCCTGAGCACCTTCCTGCCCGGCAACCTGGACAGCTTGAACAGCGCCGTGCGGCCGGACGAGACACGGCTTGTCTGGGTGGAGACCCCCAACAATCCCGACTGGACCGTCACCGATATCGCCGCGGCGGCACGCATCGCCCATGGGGCCGGCGCGATGCTGCTGACCGATTGCACGGCGACGCCCCCCTGCGCCACCCGTGCACTTGACCTGGGCGCCGACATTTCCTTCCATTCGGCCACCAAGTATCTGGCCGGTCATACCGACGTCACCGCCGGGGTGCTCTCGGTTCGCGACGCCGGCACCTTCTGGGAGGGACTTGCCCACCTGCGCAAGTTGCAGGGAACCGTGTTGCATTCCTTCGATGCCTGGCTTCTGATCCGCGGAATGCGCACCCTCTACCTGCGCTATGACCGCGCAACGCGCAACGCCTTGACAATGGCGCGGCATTTTTCCGGGCACGCGGGGCTGGAGGCGGTGCTTTATCCCGGTCTGCCCGCACATCCCGGTCACGAGATCGCCGCCCGCCAGACCGGCGGGCAGTTCGGCGGTATGATGTCGGTGATCGTGAAGGGCAGCGAGCAGACGGCGATAGATGTCGTCCGCGCCTGCCGGGTCTTTTATCCCGCGACGTCGCTGGGAGGGGTCGAAAGCCTGATCGAGCACCGCAAGACGGTGTCGGGCGAAGGTTTTCCGGTTCACCCGCGATTGTTGCGTCTCTCCGTGGGTATCGAGGATGCCGAGGATCTGATCGCCGACCTGGAACAGGCGCTCGCAACCGCCGGCGCCGGCTGATCCCAGGCTCGGGCCATGCCCGGCGCCGGCGCGGATGACGGGGGCGGACCGCGGGCAAGAACCGTCAGCGCGAAATCACGATGTCCGCGCGCAACCCGCCCAATCGCTTGGACGTCGCAAGGCGCAGCATGCCGCCATGTGCGCGGGCAATGTCCGTCGCGATCGAAAGTCCCAGGCCCACGCCACTGCCCCGGTCCTGGTTTCGCGCCGGATCAAGCCGCGTGAAGGGGCGCACCGCCTCCTCACGCCGATCGGCCGGGATGCCCGGCCCGTCGTCCTCGACCCGGATGCGCAGGGATCTTTCCGACATCATGACCGAGAGTTCCGCGCGGCTGCCATACCGTACCGCGTTGTTGATAAGGTTCTCGACCGCACGCCGGATCGCCGCCCGGCGCAGCGGCACCGTGCCCTCGCCCTCGGTGCTGCGGAGCCGGGCCGGAATATTGCTGCGGGCACAATCCTCGACGATCTGGCGCACCAGCGCCACCGGGTCCACCGGTTCCGGCTCGCCCTCCGCCGCGTCACGCGCGAAGGCAAGGAACTCGTCAAGAAGCCGTTCCATTTCGTCGATATCCTGTAGCATCGGCTCGCGCTCCTCCGCATCCAGCATCGCCAGGCTGAGCCTCAGGCGGGTCAATGGCGTCCGCATGTCATGGCTGACCCCCGACAACATCAGCGTGCGCTGTTCGATCTGCCGCTCGATGCGCGCGCGCATGTCCAGGAACGCATGACCCGCCGCGCGAACCTCCACCGCCCCGGCCGGGCGATAGGGCACATGGCGGCCCCGGCCAAAGGCTTCGGCGGCGCGGGCGAGACGGGTGATCGGACGCAGCTGATTGCGCAGGTAGAAGAAGGCGATGGCCGTCATCAGAACCCCGAAGAAGACCATGTTCACAGGCAGCTGATGGGCGTTCTTGGCGGAAAGGCGCCGCCGGTCGAATTGCAGTTCAAGCGCTCTCCGGGGCAAGTCGATATACAGCCGAACGATCTGGTCGTCCGGCAGCTCCACCGCCGCCAGGTCGGGCAGAATGCGCTCGAACTCGCGAATCGCGACAGACCCCGAGAAATCATACCATCGCCTCGTATGCGTTTCGGGCAGGTCCTCCGATGGCAGGCTTCGCATTTCTATCCTCAGCGCATCCGCCATCGCCTTGCGCGCCCCGGGCGCGGCGATCGGGGTGTCGTTCTGAAGAAGAAGGTTGATCTCGCGGCTCACGGAACGGGCCATCTGCTCGGTAACGCCCTCGAAAAGCCGCTGTACCGACACGATCGAGACCACCAGCAGCAGCGTGATCACCGGCATCAGCAGGATCAGCGTGGCCCGGCCATAAAGACCGCGGGGCATATAAGGTTTGAGCCACACGAACGACATGGGCTAAACCTAGCCCGGTCCGAGCAGGAGAGGAAGAACAATGGCGCCGGAACAGGATTTCGATCCGCCAACGGGGGTCGCCGTGCCTCTGGGCGCGATGCTGCGCCGGGTGCTGGCGCCGAACCCTTCACCGATGACTTTCCGGGGCACAAATACCTATCTTCTGGGGCGTCGTGGGATCGCCGTCATCGACCCCGGACCGGACGACACGGCTCACCTCGAGGCGATCCTCGCGGCGCTGCAGCCGGGACAACGCGTGAGCCATGTGATCGTGACCCATGCCCATCTGGATCACGCCCCGCTGGCGCGCCGGCTTGCCCGTGAAACCGGTGCGCCGGTGCTGGCAAGGGGGGAGGCACAGGCCGGGCGCAGCGCGGTGATGCAGACACTTGCCAAGGGCGGGTGCGTTGCCGGCGGTGAAGGTGTGGATACGGAATTCACCCCCGATATCTCCCTGGCCGACGGGGAACGCATCAAGGGGGACGGCTGGACGCTGACCGCGCTGTGGACGCCGGGACATTTCTGCAACCATATCGCGCTGGAATACGAAGACGCCATCTTCACCGGCGATCTGGTCATGGGCTGGGCCAGTTCCCTGGTTTCGCCGCCGGATGGCGATCTGACCGATTTCATGGCCTCCTGCCGACGCCTGCGTGCGCATGACGTCAGCGTCTTTCACCCCGGCCATGGCGCCCCCGTGACCAGCCCCGCGGACCGGCTCGACTGGCTGATCGCACATCGCCAATCCCGCGAGGCCTCCATCCTGCACGCCCTGCGGGCCGGTCCGGCCAGCGCGCAAACGCTGGCCGGTGCGATCTACACCGACACGCCCCCGGCCCTCCTGCCCGCCGCAACACGCAACGTGCTGGCACACCTGATCGACCTGACCGTCCGCGAGAAGGCCGCACCCCTGGACCGGCTTTCCGCAACGGCCAGATTCGAACGTCTCTGATCGTCGCCGAAACGCTTGCATTTTTTGTGACAACCCCTCTGGACGCGCCCCGACCGGGTTGCTATACGCGCCTTCGTGTTCCGGCGTAGCTCAGCGGTAGAGCAGTTGACTGTTAATCAATTGGTCGTAGGTTCGATCCCTACCGCCGGAGCCAAAAATCCAGATTTTATAAATAAAACAATTACTTGAGATGTTACGCGCTGCGTTACGCGCCAAAAAGCGTGCCATCCTGAAAACGACTGCCGATTGGCACTTTCTGCATTTCATTGGAATGGCCGAGAATCGTTGTTCGAGAAGTCAGGTGGTCGGGACAACCTGGCCTCAGATGCATCGCATATCATCGGCCGCTGCCGCGCCAATTGAGTTTCGAGAAAATGCACATGGCGGCTCGGCTATGCGATTAGTGCTGACCTGCCCCATTTTTCAGGGCCACTCGCAAGTCGAGTCTGTTCCTCATTTGTTTGCCATCATTCGGCGGCGTGAGCAATGGGCGCAGGCGCGGAGCCATCAACTCGCTCAAGCGGCTGCGCCCAT
>NZ_QNGB01000021.1 GCF_003298505.1 Roseovarius sp. TE539 | reverse complement strand
CTGACCGGCAACGCGGGCGATGACCGTCTCGAGGGCGGGGCGGGCTTCGACACCGGTGCCTATTCCGGCGACCAGTCGAGCTACACGCTGACGCTGAGCCCGGCGGCCACCACGCTCACCGACCGCCGGGCGGAGGGCAACGGGACCGACACGCTGGCCGGCATGGAGTTCCTGGATTTCGACACCGATCTCTTCGGCGGACCCTTCGGGCTTTTCAAGGTCACCGACACCGTCAGCCTGGCGCCGGAGGAGTTCGAGAGCTTCATCGAGCTCTACATCGCCTATTTCAACCGCGCGCCGGATTCCGGGGGGCTCTACTTCTGGGGCTCGGCCTTCGCCAACGGCTTCAGCCTCGAAGAGATCGCGTCCTTCTTCATCGGCCAGCCCGAGACCGAGGCCGCCTACCCGCCCGGCACCTCCAACGCGGTCTTCGCGGAGACGGTCTACAACAATGTGCTGGGCCGGGCCTCGGACGCGGGGGGGCTGGAATTCTGGGTCGGGGCGCTGGACGCGGAGGCGGTCAGCCGCGACCAGTTCATCCTCCAGGTCCTGCGCGGCGCCAAGGTGGACCTGCCGCCGGACACCCCGCAGGATCTCATCGACCAGCAACTGGAAGACCGGGCCTACCTGGAGGACAAGGTCGATATCGGGGCCTATTTCGCGGTGCACAAGGGGATGACGGACGTGGACAACGCCGCGGATGCGATGACGCTCTTCGGGGACCAGGACACGGCCGACATCCCCGGTGCCGTGGCCGCCATCGACGATTTCCATGCCCAGGCCCTCGACCCCGACACCGGCGAATTCCTCATGCCCCTCGTCGGCGTCCTCGACGACCCCTTCGCAGCGGCGTGAAACGACCCCGGACGGCAACATTGTATGCAATAAGGCACGGAAGATGTGTGCGATCCTCAATTAACGAGCGATGAAGCATGGCCTACAAGGTTTTCAGCCCGTGGAAAGGACACTGACATCAAACCGCCTCATGCCGATCCGCGCCTCGTACGCCTTGCCGGCGCGCTTTACCTGACCATCATTCTATGCGGGCTTACCGCCGAGATGTTCTTGCGCGGTCCCTTGCTGCAGGGCACGCCTGATCAAATCGCCGGGACACTTGCCGCCAACATTGGGCAACTTCGTTTGAGCCTCATGGCAGACACGGTGATGTTGGTGGCGGATGTCGCGCTTGCCCTCGTCTTTTTCGGTCTGCTTCGCCACATCTCGGAGTCTTTGGCACTCGCCGCCATGGTTTTCCGGCTTGGCCAGGCCTTTCTCATCGGCGCCAGCCTGATGGCCCTGGGCAGTGTAGCGTCTGCGCTTTCACATGGGCCGCGTATCGCGGTGCATATGACCGACCTGCATGCAATGGGCTATGACGTCGGTCTGATACTCTTTGCGGTCAACAGTGCGATCATGTCGGTCCTGCTTTGGCGTTCGGATGTGCCGAACGTGATCGCAGGTGGTATCGCAGCTTCGGGCCTCGTTTATGCAACAGGGAGCTTGACACGCCTTTTTGCGCCCGACTGGTCGGGTTTGATCGAGCCGGCTTACCTGGTCCCCATGATCGCCGAGAGCGCTCTGTGCCTCTGGTTGCTTATCTGGGCACGCCTCTGAGGTACGGCCTGCTTTCGGCCCAAGGACAAAGCCGCTCCCGCGGCATTGGCGCGGGGGGCGGACCAGACCGGATTTGCCGTGATCGACCGGACCAGGATCGCGCGTGCCCGATCACGTGCCCATGCGTCGATTGTCACTGCGACAGCTTGATGTAATGTGCAACCGAAGTTCTTGTGAAGGATCTCTGTCACCCATGTCTCGCAAAACACTGAACAAGACAAATCTTGAACGGCTCGGCGCCGCGGCGCTGGCCGATCTGGTGCTTGATCTCGTTGCCGGCAACGCCGCCCTGCAGCGGCAGGCGCGCATGGCCCTGAGCGCGGCGCAGGGGCCCAAGGACATCGCCGCCGACATCCGCAAACGGTTTGCGGCGCTCCGCCGGGCCTCGGGGTTTCTCGATTGGCGCAAGCAGCGCGCGCTGGTCAAGGAGCTTGACGGGTTGCTCGACATGATCGAGAGCCGCATCGCACCCGAAGAGGCCGACACGACCTTCGAGCTGCTCTGGTCCTTCCTGCAACTGGCTCCGTCGATCCACGAGCGCACCGACGACAGCAACGGTGCGGTCGGCGACGTGATGGGCCGGGCGGTGGAGCTGATCGGCGCAGTCGCGCCCCGGATCACCGCCGAGCCGAGGGCGCTGGCCGAGCGCGTGCTCGAGGCCGTAGCCGAAGCGGATTTTGGCGAATTCGACGGGATCATCCCGGCGACGGCCGAGGCGCTCGGGCCGGACGGCCTCGCGCATCTCAAGCAGATTACCAACCAATGGGCCAACACGCCGCCCGCGCAGGCGGAACTCGACAAGTGGCGGCGCTTTGGCCTGTCCACCGCGCCCGAAGAGATCGTGAAGCGCAACCGCGAGTCCACCCGCTCGATCATCCTCTCCGATATCGCCGATGCCCAGGGCGACGTGGACGCCTACATGGCGCGCTACACCGAGGAACAGCTGACTTATGGCACGATCGCCCCGGGGGTCGCGCGGCGCCTGCTGGACGCCGGCCGCGTGGAGGAGGCTCACGGCATCATCACCCGTGCGCGGGCGACCGAAAACGCCAAGGGCCCGCGGATGTTCCGCCACGATCTCGACGAGGTCTACGAGGAATGCCTGCAAAAGCTGGGCCATCACGACACGCTGAAGGACCACCTGTGGGACCGCTTCCGCGCCGGGCTGAGCGCCCCGGCGCTGCGGCGGTACCTGTCCCTTCTGCCGGATTTCGAGGACATGGAGGCCGAGGAGGCTGCCCTGGACTTTGTCGAGGCGCAGGCGCACCCGGTCCCGGCGGTCCGGTTTCTGGTGGACTGGCCGGCCCCCGCGCGGGCCGCCCGGGTGGTGCTGGCGCGGGCCGCCGAGCTGGACGGGAACAGGTTCGAGACGCTGACCCCCGCCGCCGAGGCGCTCGACGCCGATCACCCGCTCGCCGCGACGCTGATGCGCCGCGCGATGATCGACGACACGCTGCGGGGCGCCAAATCGAAACGCTACCGCCACGCAGCCCGGCACCTTGCCGACTGCGCGGCCTGCGATTCCACCATAGCGGACTATGGCGACCACCCGACGCATGAATCGTTCCTCGCAACCCTGCGCGAGAATCACGGGCGGAAGCACGGCTTCTGGAGCCTCGTCGACGGGTAGAGGCGCCCGCCGGATCGCCGCCGTACGCGACACTGGGCTCAGTCCGCGCGGTGCCCGCGAAACGGCCATCGACACACCGCGCTGCAGCGGCAGGCCAGACCACGAAGGTAAAGGGGGACAGGCCGCTGCGCCCGCGAAGAAGGGTGCAACCGCCAATGCGCCCCGCACGGTCAGGTGTGCCGGATATCCCGGCGGTGCCGTCTGGCCTATTGTCACGGTGCCGCGGCACGGTCGGTCAGAGAAGAGATTCGCCGCGGATCAGAAATCTCGATGAGAAGAGATTGGGCGTTCACGGGTTGGGCGCGCATGCGCAAACCGGATTCAAACCGACGGGGTTCAGCGCGATTTTGCGAAAGCGTAACAAGGTTTATGGCAACTCCAGTGTTGCTGCCAGGCCGGGGTCAGCATCGGACAGGGTCAGCCGACCGCCTGCGGCTTCGGCAATCTCGGCGGCAATGGCGAGGCCGAGGCCCGCGCCGCTTTCGTCGGCGCGACCGTGGCGGGCGGGCAGCGCCGCGCGGCGGTCGGGCGCGATGCCGGGTCCGTCGTCCGTTACACTCAGCAATACCCGCCCGTCTTGCGAAACTGCGCAGACGGACACGCGGTTTCGCGCATGGCGTGCGGCGTTCTCGGCCAATGCGCCGAGCGCCTCCGAGAGGTCTGCCGGGTCCAGCGCGACGCGCGTGCCGGTGGGAATGTCGACCCACCAGTCCAGGCGCCCCCCGCCAGGCGTGCGACGCAGCACCGCGACCAGCCTCTCGGCAACCTCGCCGGCGTCGGCGCTGGCATCACCGGCGCGGGCGGCGGTGCGGGCGCGGGCCAGCTCGCGGTCCACCGTGCGGCGCATGGCACGGGCGGTGTCCTCGATCCCCTCGGCCTGTCCGACGGCGCCGGCCTCGCGCAGGCGGGCGGCCTCGCCCATCAGGGCCTGCAGCGGGGTCTTGAGGCCATGGGCCAGGTCCGAGGCGCGGGTCCGGGCACGGGCGGTTTCGGCCTCGCGCGCTGCCAGCAGCGCGTCGATCTCGCCGGCAACGGGGCGCAGCTCCTGCGGCCAGTCCTCGCCCATCCGCTCCGCGCGGCCGGCGCGCAACGCGGCGACCCGCGTGCCGAGACCCCGCAATGGGCGCAGCCCGACCCCGAGCTGCGCCCATCCCGCCCCGGTCAGCACCAGCGCCAGCAGCCCGAGATAGGGCGCGAGATCCCCCATGAAGGCATGTCGGGCGGCATCGAGTTCCGCCGCCGCCATGGCAACCGCGGCACGGGCAGACCCGCCCCCAATCCGCGCTGGCAGCGTGACCGAGCGTTCCAGCACCAGAAGCGCGCCCCCTTCCGGACCGGGCAGGCGGTGCACGTGCACCCCGCCATCGCCAAGAGTGTCGGCGGGCAGGTCCAGCGCGCTGTCCCAAAGCGAACGGGAGCGCTGCAGGCCGTCCGGCCCTTCGATCTGCCAGTAGAGCCCGCCGTAGGGGCGCCGGAACCGCGGGTCTGCAGGGGCGCGGGCCAACTCCAGCCCGTCTGGCCCGCGCTCCAGCCCCGCCAGTACCTGGTCGAGCTGCACGCCCATCTCGGCCACCGCGCGGCGTTCCACATGCGCGCCGAAAAGCTGCGAAAGCCCGAACGCCGCCAGCCCGAGCGCGGTCAGGATCGCGACGGCGCCGGCGAGCGCAAGGCGCAGGCGCAGGCTCATGTTCCCTCCAGGAAATAGCCAAAGCCGCGCCGCGTGCCGATCACGCCGCGCCCCAGCTTGCGGCGGAGTCGCGTGATCACCGCTTCCAGCGCGTTGGCCTCGCGCGCGTCATCGTCCCCGTAAAGATGTTCCAGAAGTTCGGGGGGCGGCACGGGCCGCTCGCGGTTCTGCATCAGGTAGGCCAGCAGGCGGTATTCCAGTGCGGTGACCTGCACGGGCACACCGCGCACCGCGACACTCATCCGGTTGGTGTCGAGACTGAGCGCGCCGGCCTCCTGCAGCGCGCCCGCATGCCCGCCGGACCGGCGCACAAGTGCGCGGGCGCGGGCCACCAGTTCCTCCATCCGGAACGGCTTGGGCAGGTAATCGTCGGCGCCCGCCTCGATTCCCTCGACCCGCTCCTGCCATGTGCCGCGCGCCGTCAGCACCAGCACCGGCATGGTGCGCCCGTTAGCACGCCAGCGTTTCAGCACCGCCAGCCCGTCCATCCCCGGCAGCCCGAGATCCAGCACGACAAGGTCGTAATCCTCGGTATCTCCGAGGAACCAGGCGTCTTCGCCATCGCCGGTCACTTCGACCAGGAAACCGGCCGGCGTCAGCGCATCGGACAGGTCAGCGGCAATGCGGGGGTCATCCTCGACCGCGAGCGCGCGCATGTCAGTCGTCCTCCTCGCGCTCCAGCTCCAGCACGGTCGCGGTCGCGGCATCGACCTCCATCTCGTAAAGCCGCCCCTCCGGCGTCACCAGTTCCAATTCGTAGATCCAGCGGCCGTCGTCGCGTTCCAGTTCCAGTTCGATGACGCGGCCGGGGCGCGCGGCCGCGGCCGCGGCAAGAATGTCCGAAAGCGGCAATATCTCACCCGCCTGCAAGGCGCGGCGGGCGCGGTCCTGACCGTCGTCATCGGCCAGCGCGGGGCCGGCCAGCAGGGCCAGAATGAGGAAAAGGCGCGTCATGCAGGCAGTATCTACTGCCCTCGACCTGACGACAAGCTGACAGGGCCGATCAGGCCGGCGTCAGCCGGTGTGGTGCAAAAGGTGTCATCGGTAGCCACGGGGGCTGCCCGCAAAACGGAGACACGACATGAAACGCAACATCCTTCCCACCGCATCGCTGGCAATGGCCGTCGGCCTGTTCGCACTTGGCGCGACCGCCCAGCAACAGAAAGGTACCGGCACGGCACAGGACCGCATGAGCATCGCCCAGATCGCCACCATGCTCGAAGGCCAGGGCTATACTGTCCGCGAGATCGAGCTGGAACGGGGCCGTTACGATGTCGAGATGATCGACGCCAAAGGCATGCGCGTCGAGGCCTACCTCGACCCGGTGACGGGCGAGGTTCTGCCGTATCGCGACGATGATGACCGTTATGATGATGGCCACGAGCGGTATGACGATTGATGGCCGGGGCTGCTGAAACCGGAACGGTGCGGGTCTGGGATCCCCTGGTCCGCATCGGTCACTGGGTGTTGGTGGCGGGGGTCGCCACCGCCTACCTCACCGAAGGCGAGCCGCAATGGCTCCACAGCTATGCGGGCTATGCCATCGCGGCGGTGGTGGTCCTGCGGTTTGCCTGGGGCTTCGTCGGTCCCCGGCATGCCCGCTTCTCCGATTTCGTCACCGTACCGGGGCGGGTGATCGGCTACCTGCACGGGCTGGCGACGGGCCGGGCGGAGCGCCATGTTGGCCACAGCCCGGCGGGCGGTGCCATGACCGTGGCATTGTTGGTCGCACTGGCTCTCACGGCGCTGTCCGGCATGGCTGTGCTGGCCGTGGAAGACGGCGAGGGCCCGCTGGCCGGCCTTCTCACCACGCAGGGCCTGCCAGCATGGGCAATCGAGGGCGAGGCCGAGAACCATGCGGAATACGGTGAGCGTGGCGAGGGAGAGGAGGCCGGGGAAGCCTTCGAGGAGATCCACGAGATCGCCGCCAACGCCACACTATTGTTGATCGCGCTGCATGTCGGAGGTGTTATCATCGCGAGCCTCGCACATCGTGAAAATCTCGTCCGCGCCATGATCACGGGCTACAAGCGCAGGATGGAATGACAACGGCGAACCCTCGAATACGGAGGCCGGCGGCTGTCACCAAATGCACATTCGGCACCTGAGAAGCTGATGAAGACGCTCGATTTGAACTCGAAGTGGTTGCAGGGTCGGATAGATACACTGCCGTCCCATCCGGGACGGCGGTATCGGGACCGTCGTGGAGTGCGGCGTGAACTCTCGGCGATCTTGCAGGGCCGGCCGCGCCCGTAGACCTTCTTGGAAGTAATTGTCTGGCCGAGCTTTTTCTTGAGCGCGCCGGCAAGCGCACCCTTCACAGTGTGCGGCTTCCAGTCCAAGGCGGCAGCGATCTCGTCGATGGTCGCACCGGGTGATCAAGGGCGCGATGCACGGGTCCGCCTTCGCCGCGTGGGTTCGCCGGGAACTGGTTCCGGAATTGCGCCCGGGCACTGTCGTCATCCGCGACAGTCCCAGTACGCAACGCAACCTAGTGGCGGCAGAGGCGCTGCGGCTGGCCGGATGCCGGTTCCTGTACTTGCGGCCATACTCCCCGGAGAGGAACCCCGACGAACCGGCCTTCTCGACACTCAAGGCGCCCCTGCACAGGCTCGACGAAGGGTGGATGGCTTCGATCTGGTGCAACATACTTTAAAACCAAGAGACTTTAACAGAGGTCAATGCACCCTTGAGCCGGCTCATGAATGCTCCGCGGGCGGATGCCGGGGCTTCTCCGGCATGGCTAACCAGAAAGGAGAGCAAAAATGTCGATGCTCAAGGTAATCGAGATTCTCACCGAATCCCCGGACGGGTTCGAGCAGGCGGCACAGGAGGCGGTTAACAAGGCCGCGAAATCCGTCAGGAACATCAAGTCGGTCTACATCAAGGAAATGAATGCACAGGTGGAGAATGACAGGATCACCAGCTATCGGGTGAATGCCAAGATCACCTTCCAGGTCGATGATCAATCCGCCGCATGACCATATCGTCCCCCCCTGGCCCCGGATCGCCGCCGGGGCCCGGGCCTCTCACCGCGCCGGGTGTCGAGGGCAGATATGTGCCTGACGGGGGCGAACATCTGGTGCATCCGGCGGTGCACAATGGCTCTTTCTCCGTACAAGAGCCGGGATCGCAACAAGACAGTCAGGTTGCGCCGGATCGGGGGACCCGCCCGTTGCACCGCTGACGCGCATGCGCCAGCCTTGGTCGCCGCGCAGCCGTCTCAGGTTCGTTTCCGATTGAATGCAACACGCTGGATCACCCGGCACCGGAAGAGTGGCCGCGCGGCGCTTTGCGCGATCTGGCCCGGGCGTTTCCCGTCAGGTTCCTGCCGTGCCGTTCTGGCCCGCCTCATTGTCGGGCTCTGGCGTGCCGACGGCTTCGAAACCGGCCACCACGTCCAGCAATTCCCGGGTGATGGTTTCCTGCCGCTTGCGGCGATAGGCCGAATTCAGGTCGGCCTGCCGCTCCTCGATGTTGCGTTCGGCGCGTTGCATGGCGGCAAGACGGGTGGCATGTTCGCTGGCAAGAGCCTCGGCGAGTGCGCGGTAAATCATCACGAAAAGGCGTTGTCGCACCAGCCATGACATCAATTGCGCCTCGGGCATGCGAAAGAACGGCCGCCCGGGCCCGGGCCAGTCGGCATCGACGAGCCGCGCCAGCGTGCTCTCGGGGATTGGCAGCAGATGTCGTTCGCTGAGCTCGGCATTGACCCGCCCGGCGCGCCGGTTGTGGACAAGGCGGACGCGCCCTACGCCGTGCTCGCGTATCCAGCGGTCTGTCTCGAGGATGACCGCCTGAACCGTGGCCGTCAGACCCGCCACTGACCCCGGAGGCGCGAAATGCCGGTCGGCCGGGCGGCCCTCGGCCTCAAGCCGGGCGGCGGCGCGGGCCCCGATCACGGCCAGGGTCACGGTCTGCGGGCCGAAACGTTCGGCCCCGAAGCGGGCGACATTCTCGTTGTAGCGGCCGCACAGTCCGCGATCCGAGCCGATCACGATCAGCGCCTCGCCGCCCTTGCCGGTCACCGTTTCGGGCAGTGGCTTGCCCCGTCCGCGGCGGTCGCGCAAGAGAGCGGTCAGGCCAAGTTCTATGGTCTGCTCGAAACCGGCGAGTGCTGCCTCCGCCTGCTCGTATTGCCGGATCGAGACCGCCGAGAGTGATTTCATCGTGCGCACGATCGATCGGATATCGCCCGTTGTCTCCAGCGCCTCGGAAAGGCCTTCAAGCGTTTCCATCGCCGGCCTCCTGCGTATCATGGCCCAGCACACCGCGCATCCGGCGAAGCAGGGTATCCCGGTCATCATCGCGCAGCCTTTCTCCGTCTGTGACGCGCCCGGCGAGATCGGACATCTCCTCACGGACCAGCCGGCAGACCTTGGCCTCGGCCGCGGCCACATCGTCAGGGTCGATGGCGTCGAACAGCCCTTCAGTTGCGGCCAGCAATGCGGCGATCTGTTCGGGCGTGGAGAGGTGCCGGTGCTCGTTCTGCCCGAGGACCGCGCGCACCCGTGTGCCGCGCGTCAGTTTCGCCTGCGTGTCGTCGTCGAGCTGGGTACCGAAGCGGGCGAAACTCTCGAGTTCCTCGAACTGGGAATACATCAGCCGCAGGCTTCCGGCGACGCTGCGGAAGGCGGGCAACTGCGCCTTGCCGCCCACCCGGCTGACCGAGGCACCGATGTCGATGGCGGGCAGGTGCCCCTTCTCGAAGAGATCGGGCGACAGGTAGATCTGACCGTCGGTGATCGAGATCAGGTTGGTCGGAATATAGGCCGAGATGTTCTGCGCCTGGGTTTCGACAACCGGCAACGCGGTCAGTGAGCCGCCGCCATGCTCGTCGCGCAGATGCGTTGCGCGCTCCAGCAGCCGGGAATGGATATAGAAGATGTCGCCCGGATAGGCCTCTCGCCCCGGCGGACGGCGCAGAAGCAGCGACAGTTCCCGGTAGGCACGGGCGTGCCGGGTCAGGTCGTCATAGACGATCAGCACATCCTGGCCTGCCTGCATGAAATGCTCGGCCATGGAGGTTGCGGCATAGGGTGCGATAAATTGCAGCCCCGGCGCGTCATTGCCACCTCCGACCACGACGATGGTGCGCTCCAATGCGCCGGCATCGCGAAGGGTCCGGACCACGCGCGCCACCGCCGAAGCGCGCTGACCGATGGCACAGTAGATCGACACGATCCCGGTGTCGCGCTGGTTCAGGATCGCATCAACCGCGATGGCGGTCTTGCCGGTCTGGCGGTCACCGAGAACGAGCTCGCGCTGTCCGCGCCCGATCGGGATCGCGGCATCCACGGCCTTGATGCCGGTGTGAAGGGGCCGGTTTACCGGCGCGCGGTGCATGATCGGCGGGGCCGGGCGCTCGACCTCCCGGCGCATTCCGCTTTCGATGGGCCCGCCTTCGTCAAGCGGTCGGCCCAGGGCATCCACCACCCGGCCGAGCAGGGCCTCGCCAACGGGCACATCCACCACGCGGCCGGTGCGCTGCACGCGATCGCCGGGCCTCAGGCGCTCGGTATCGCCCAGGACGATCACGCCGGCCCGGCTCTCTCTCAGATTCGAGGCGATGCCCATGATCCCGTTTGGGAACCGCACCATTTCATCGGCATGCAGATCGGTGAAGCCGGCGACCTGCGCCACGCCGCTGCCCACCGACAGGACGCGCGCGATCTGGGCGGTCTCCAGGGTCGGCCGGGTCTGCGCCAGCGCCTGCGCCAGTGGCTCCAGCACGGTGCTTTCGAGATCCTGAAGTGCTTTCATGTGGCCGGTGCCTCGATTTCGGGCGCGTCTGTGTCCTTCCCGCCGCTGTCTGCCGCGCTGGTCGCGGGGCCATGCGCTTCGGCGTCGACGATTTCGTTGAGCGCCTGCTCAAGCCGGTCGAGATGTCGTCCGGCAGACCATTCGACGGTCTGCTCGGCGATGGTCAAGCGGACGCCAAGCAACAGTTTCTCGTCCTCGCGGTAGTTGACTTCAATATCCGTGCCGAGTGTCTCGTGCAGCACCCGGGTGATCTTGCCGCGGCTCGAGGAGCCGATGGTCCGGCCCGTGGAGACGATCACGTGATCGGCCTGTGCGGCAGCGTCCGAAAGCTGTTTCCTCCTGTCGGTATCAAGCGTGTCAAGACGCTCGAGAAAGCGGGTGGCAATCCGATCGGACAGATCTTCGTCCGCGAAATCCGCAAGCACACGTCCGGTGATGTCCAGCAGCGTCGTGCCGGCCCGGCGCCGGACCCGTCGGAAGAATTCTTCGCGTTCCGCCTGCAGGTTGCGCTGCCAGGTCTCGCGCTTGCCCTTCATTTCCTCTCGAAGCTCGGCTTCCAGTTCCCGTTGCAGGCCCTCGGCCTCCTCGCGCGCCTCCTCGAGCATTTTCTGGCGCCTTTCGTCAAGTTCCCGGCGCTCGGCGGTCAGGCGTTCGGCCTCCTCCTCGGCCTCTTCGCGGGTCTTGCGGGCCTCGACCAGACGTTCCTCGATGCGTTCTTCGCGGCGGCGCATGGCCCGGGTGATCGGGCGATAGAGAAAATGCTGCAACAGCCAGACCAGGATAAGGAAATTGACAATCTGGGCGGCGGTCGTGAGCCAGTCGATCTGCACGGTTTCAGCCCCCGGTCGCCTGGGTCGCGAGGTCGGTGAAGGGATTCGCGAAGATCAGGATCATCGCCACGACAAAGCAGTAGATCGCGGTGGATTCGATCATCGCCAGGCTGACGAACAGCGTCCGGGTGATGGTGGCAGAGGCGTCGGGCTGCTGCGCGATGGCCTGCAACGCCTGCGCCGCGGCGCGCCCTTCTGCCAGCGCCGGGCCGATCGAGCCGATGGCGATGGTCAAACCGGCGGTCAGAATCGAGATCATGGCGATCCAGAGGTTCGGGTCCATGGGTCAGTCTCCTTCGGTGTCGGCAAGTTCGGTTTCGGTATCGGGGTGTTTGTCGCGCCCGGGCCGCGCACGGCTGGCCGAGGCGATGTAGACCATCGCGAGAATCGCGAAGATGTACGCCTGTATCAGCCCGGTCAGCAGCCCCAGAAGCTGCATCAGCACGGGAAAGAAGAACGGCGCCACGCTGATCAGGATGCCGACGATGACGGTGCCGCTCATGACATTGCCATAAAGCCGCACGGCCAGTGCCAGGGTGCGCGACAGCTCGCTGATCAGGTTGAAGGGCAGCATGAAGGGGCTGGGGCGAAGATAGGTCCGGAGATAGCCGCCGACACCGCGGCGGACGATCGAGAAAAGCGGCACGGCGATCAGCACGCAGATGGCAAGTGCCGCGGTGGTGGAAAGCGATCCGGTGGGCGGCTGGTAACCGGGCACGACGGTAAGCAGGTTGGCCGTCGCGATGAAGAGGAAAAGCGTCCCGATGAAAGGCAGGTAGCGGTTCGGATCCTCGGCGCCCACCTCCTTGATCTGGTCGCGGATCGTGGTGACGATCACCTCGAGCATGACCTGCCAGCGCGACACGGTCTCGCCCTCGCTCAGCCGCGAGGTGATCAGCCATGACCCTGTCACGAGTATGGCCATCACCAGCCAGGTAAAGGCGACCGTCGCGGTCAGTTGCCAGCCGCGCCACTCCCAGAGCACCCAGGAATCGGGGCTTATTTCCATGTCGGCCTCCCGTCGATGGCATCGGTGCGCCGGGTGGCCGCAATGCGAATGACGACGAACCCGGCGAGTGCGGCAAGCAGCGTGCCCGCCCCCGCCCCGAGGCCGAGCGCCCCGGCCACGGCCCCCAGCACCAGCACCGCCCGCGCCAGTGCCAGCGCCATGAAGGTCGCGGCGCGGCGCTGTCCCGTCAGCGCCTGCACCGACCGCCACAGGAGCCCGAGATAGAGCGCGCCAAGTGCAGCCCCCGCCATGCCGGCCCCACCGAGTTGCAGCAGAGTCTCCATCATGTTGGCCCCTTCGCCGTCGGCCGGTTGTGGCCAAGAAGCCTGGTCACGACCAGGGGCGCTGCGATGCATGTTGCCACCGCCGCCAGGACACAGGCCGTGTAAAGCGTTGGCGGCACTGCCCAGGCACCCAAAGACAGTCCGTGTGCCATGACGATCAGAAATATCTCGGCCCTTGGCACCATGCTGACCCCGATCAGCCAGCCGGTCCGCTGCCCGGCGACAACCCATGTCGCAAGGCCGGCCCCCAGGACCTTGCCCGCGACCAGCACCACAAACAGAGCAACGGCGAGCGGGATGGCCGGCCCAAGCCCGTCGAACCCGACCGAAAGACCGATGGATAGAAAGAAGAACGGGCCGAACAGGGCCAGCACATAGGCAAAGGCTTCGTCTATCTGGTGTTCGGCGGGATCGCGGCTGAAGGCGAGCCCGGCGAAAACCGCACCCACGGCCATCGAAAAGCCAAGCACGTCGGCCACCGCGGCGATCAGAAAGACAGTCCCGGCCGCAAAGACAAACGGGCCGAGTTGTGGGTCGACCTTGGCGAAGAGGGCGGACAGCCTCGGTTCGACCAGCCGCGAGAACCCGTAGCAGCCCGCCGAAAACAGGGCGATCTTCGCGATCTGCACGGCGCCGGCCCGCATCGCTTCGCCGATCATTCCGTTGCCCGCATGCAGCCCCGGGGCGACGGCAAAGACGATCCCGAGCAGGATCACCGCCGACAGGTCGTCAAGCTCGGCCACGTCGAGCATCAGCGCGCCATCATCGCTTTCAAGCGCATGCGCCTCTTCCCAGGGTGCGACGGAAACGCCGATGCTGGTGGCGCTTGCGGCGATCCCGCAGAGCAACGCCGGGACCGGCCCGAAGCCCGGCCAGACCCAGATCAGTGCAAAGGCCATTGCCGCCGGAATGACCATGTTGGGCACCCAGATCCTGACGGCGCGCCGCAACTGCGCGGCAAGGCGGCCCAGATCGCTTTCCAGCCCGACGCGGAACAAAAGCGCCACGAGGCCCAGCTGCGCCAGTGCCCAGATCCTGTCGCGCAGATCGCGCGTCACAAGATCGAGTTGCTGATCGACCGCGGAGAGTGCAATGCCAAAACCGACGAAAGCGACCAGCGCCGGCAGGGCGGCCTTTCTCAGCACGCTTTTCAGCGGAACGTGAAGCAGAACGACACCGCCGAGCACCAGCATGAAAAGCCCGTAGCCTGCCTCTTCAGTCATCACGCCCCTCGCGCTGCACCCAGTACCAGGCGTTGAGGCTGCCAAGCGCGGCCCCGGCCAGGAGCAGTACCAGCGTCCAGGAGGTCTCTCCGGGCCAGCGCCTGTCGATCCACAGGCCGAGAGCGATGCCGCCGATAACCGGCACGGCGACGGCCCAGCCGACCATGCCGAACATGGCAAGCCCGTACCATGCGCTCTTGCGGCGGCGCTTGCGGGCCTCCTCCATCGCCCTGGCCTTGCGGGCGATGATTGCGGACTCGTCTTCGTCGCTCATCGTCCGGCCAGTTCGAGATCACGAAATCGGCGGATCATGCTGGCCTCCAGCCGCGCCAGTGCCGCGCGCGCCGCGCGTTCGGTCTCGTCCTCGCGCTTGAACTCTTCCTCGACGCGGCGGCGCAGATGCGCCAGATCGTCGCCCATGACCGCCGCGCGTGCTGCCACCCGGACTTCGGGCCCGCATTTCACCAGCGTGCCGGAATTGACCGCGATGTAGCGCTCATCCCCCGTCGAGGTTTCATAGACCAGGATACCCGGCACCAGCCCGGTCACGAAATCGCCGTGCCGTGGCAGCAGGCCGAAATGCCCCTCTGGCGCCTCGGCGACGACACGACGGACCTCGCGGTCGAGGCAGCGGCGCGCCGGGGTCAGCACCTCAAGCCGCATCCGCCGCCTCCTGGATTTCATCCACGCCGCCGATCATGTAGAAATCCCCCTCGTCGTGGCCTGTGAATTCGCCCGACAGGATCCGCTCGCAGCTTGACAGCGTCTCCGCGAGTGGCACGAAGCGCCCCTTCTGGCCAGTCATCGCCGCGGCGGAAAAGAAGGGCTGGGTAAGGAAACGCTCGATCTGGCGCGCCTGGCGCACGGTGGCGCGGTCTTTTTCGGAAAGTTCCTCGAGGCCGAGCATGGCGATGATATCCTTCAGCTCGTCATATTCCGCCAGCGTGTTGCGCACGTCACGTGCAACGCGGTAGTGCCGCTCGCTGACCGCGCTCGGCGTCAGCATCTTGGAAAAGGACTGCAACGGGTCGATCGCCGGATACAGCCCCTCCGACGCCTTCTTGCGCGACAGCACGATCGAGGCCGAGAGATGGGCGAACGTGTGGGTGGCGGCCGGATCGGTAAAGTCGTCTGCAGGCACGTAGACCGCCTGGATGGAGGTCATCGAGGCACGATCGGTGGAGCAGATGCGCTCCTCCAGGTCGGCCAGTTCGGTGCCCAGCGTCGGCTGGTAGCCGACGCGGCTTGGAATGCGCCCCAGAAGGCCCGACACCTCGGATCCGGCCTGTACGAAGCGGAAAATGTTGTCGATCAGCACCAGCACGTCCCGGTGGCGCTCGTCGCGGAACCACTCGGCCATGGTCAGCGCCGCGTGGCCCACGCGAAAGCGCACGCCGGGGCTCTCGTTCATCTGTCCGAACACCATGACCGTATTATCCAGAACGCCTGCATCGCCCATTTCGCGGTATAGCTCCTCTGCCTCGCGGGAGCGTTCGCCGATCCCGCAAAACAGGCTCACCCCTTCGTACTCGGCGACCATGTTGTGGATCATCTCGGTGATCAGCACGGTCTTGCCCACCCCGGCGCCGCCGAAGAGGCCTGCCTTGCCGCCGCGCTCCAGCGGGCTGAGCAGGTCAATGGCCTTGATCCCTGTCTCGAAGATCTCGCCCTCGACGCGGCGCTGCGCCAGCGGCACCGGCTCGCGCAGGATCGGGCGGCGGCGAACCTTTTCCAAGGGCGGGCCGTCGTCGATGGTCTGACCGAACAGATTGAACATGCGGCCCAGAACCGCGTCGTCCACCGGCACCTCGACAGGGTGCCCGGTGTCGCGCACGGACAGGCCGAGGCGCAGTTCCGGCGTAGGGTCGAGCACCAGTCCCCGGGCGATGTCGGCGGCCGGAAGCGCCGCGACCTCGATGCTGATCTCCGGATCACTGAGCGTGACCAGCCGGGAGGCGATTGCCGGAAGCGCCCCCGGAAATCTTATGTCGGCTATGCCGCCTTCGATGGCGACGACATGTCCGATTCGGTCCTCACGCTGAGACATCGAGGCTCCTGCCGATTTGACACCCGAGTCTATGTGCCTCGGCGCAGAAGTCATTGACGCAAGTTAATGACCCCGCGCCGCGCCTGGTGCACTTGCATGCTTGCAGGTGCCGCGCCCGACGCCCGGTTTCCATTGCGTTCAGAAGGCGCGTGCGATGCGCGCGGCGCCGGCACCTGCTGCGGAGGGCGAGAAGACTATGGCACAGGAGTCCAGGGCACGGGAACCCGGCGAAACCGCGACCGCGACCGGGCTCACGTCCCGGTTTCCGACGGTCTATAAGATCCTGCTTCTGCTGTAGGGGCCGGTCGATGTGCTTCTGGCCCGGATCGGCGGCTTCTACGATCCTGACCGCTTTTCCGTCAACGCGATCGACGTGGCCCTGTTCGTGCTACTGTTTGGCTGGGTCCCGGGTATGGTCAATGCCACCGGGGCCATTGACACCGGCATGCGGTCCGCGAGGGGCGCGAGATATGGATGATCCCGATCCTGAGGTGTTTTTCGCCGCTGGTGGCAAGACCTATGGCACGGCCGGGGAAATGCTGGGCTTCTACGCCATTCTCCTGCTGCTGATGCTGCGCGCGGGGTATGATGCCGTCACCGGGGTTGCCATCATCCTGCGCGACTTCGGCACCGGGAATGCCACCGGGATCGACCGGCTGACGCCGGATGAAGCGCACAAGCGCGACCTGCCCGAACGTTCGATTGGGCCCCATGCCTTTTCGCAAGAGAAGCGCAAAAAGCCTGTCATCCAGCAAGCCGAGGGGAAAGGGCATCGTCTGACTTTTACCGGGGTAAGTTTGACGTTTTCCAGCCGGACAGGATCCTGAACGTGATTCACCCGGACTTTTAACCGTGCCGGGCGATATGCCCTGGCCCGCAGCATGACGGAGATCACAGCTTGCCAGACCACCACACCGTCAGCGTGCAGGAGACACTCAGGTATTTTTCGGTAGATCCGGACAAGGGGCTTGATGAGCCTGAAATCAGGCGCCGACGCAAAAGACACGGGCGCAACCGGCTTGCCAAGACAGAGCGGGTCAGCCCCTGGAAGATCCTTGCAGAGCAGTTCAGGAGCCTCGTGATCGCCATACTGGCCGTCGCGGCGGCCGCGTCCTTCACAATGGGCGAGATCGTTCAGATGGCCGCGATCCTTGCCGCGATCATGATCAATGCCGCCATCGGATTTGTTACCGAATGGAAGGCGGTTCGGTCGATGGAGTCGTTGCGCGATCTGGGGACCGTAAAGGCCAGGGTGACGCGGAATGCAACCAGCATGACAGTCGACTCCGAGGATCTTGTTCCGGGCGACGTGCTGTTGCTGGATGCGGGCGATGTCGTGACCGCGGATCTGCGGCTGATCGAGGCGAACGGGCTGACTTGCAACGAAGCCCCTCTGACCGGCGAGTCGGTGCCGGTGACCAAGACGACAGATCCGGTCAGGGCCGGGGTGCCTCTGGCCGAACGCACCTCGATGTCCTTCAAGGGAACGACCGTGACCGGCGGCACCGGGGCGGGCGTCGTCGTGGCCACGGGCATGCAAACCGAATTGGGTGGCATCGCCCGGATGACCTCGGACGCAAGCGAGGAAGTGACACCGCTCGAAAAGCGGCTGAACCGTCTCGCCCGCAAGCTGGTAGCGGTGACGCTTATCGTGGCGGCAGCCGTTGCCATCCTCGGGTGGATGGGCGGCAAGGATCTCGTGTCGATGCTCGAGACCGCCGTGGCGCTTGCGGTGGCCGCAGTCCCCGAAGGTCTGCCGATCGTGGCCACGGTCGCGCTGGCGCGTGGCATGTGGCGCATGGCAAAACGCAATGCGCTGGTCGAGCGGCTGGCGGCGGTGGAAACACTGGGATCGACCAGCGTGATCTTTACCGACAAGACCGGAACGCTGACGCAGAACCGGATGCGCGTGGCCGGGCTCGCGCTGGCCGGCTCCGCCGAAGACGTGCCGTGGGACAAGGACGCGCGGCCGGAAGAGCCGTCCGCACAGGTCCGCCGGCTGCTCGAGGTGGTCGCGCTCTGCAACAATGCTGAAATTGCCGACAAGACCGGCGGTGATCCAAGCGGCAAGACCGGCGAACAGCAATCTCCGGAACCTCCGGGCGGCAGCGGTGACCCGATGGAGATTGCCTTGCTACATGCCGCCGCCGACATCGGTTTGGGACGGCATTATCTCCTCGAAGAATACCCCGAGGAGCGCGAGGAAAGCTTCGACGCCGACACCAAGATGATGGCAACCTTTCACAAGGCGGTCACGGGTTACCGCGTTGCGGTCAAGGGGGCCCCCGAGGCGGTTCTGGACGCGGCAAAGCGCATCGTTGACGAAGACGGGAAAGCCGGGGCGCTCTCGGAAGACGAACGCGAAAAATGGGTCGCGCGCGTGGAGAGCTTGGCGGCCGAGGGGTTTCGCGTACTGGCTGTCGCGGAACGGCATGTCGAAAGCCCCGACAGCGATCCCTATGCCGAACTTGTATTTCTGGGGCTTGTCAGCCTGGCCGACCCGCCGCGGAGCGACGCGGCAGATGCCATCGAGCAATGCCGGCGGGCGTGCATCAGGGTGATCATGGTCACTGGCGACCAGCCCGTGACGGCGACGGCAATAGCCAGGCGGGTAGGTCTGGCCAAGGAACCACGGGCGATGGTCGGGACCGACCTGCCGCAGACCGACGGGGAAACCGGGGTAATTGCGCACGAGGATCTGCGCGGGCACGATGTCTTCGCGCGCGTCTCGCCGGCGCAGAAGCTTGATCTGATACGGCTCTGGCAGGAGACGGGCGCGGTGGTCGCGATGACCGGTGACGGCGTGAACGACGCTCCCGCCTTGAAAAAGGCCGATGTCGGCATTGCGATGGGACAGCGTGGCACCGATGTCGCGCGGGAGGCGGCAGATATCGTTCTCAAGGATGATGCCTTCCCCACCATCGTGGCAGCGATCCAACAGGGCCGTACGATCTTCGAGAACATACGCCGGTTCATCATCTATCTGCTTTCGGGCAATCTGGGCCAGGTTCTGGCCGTCGGATTTTGTGCGTTGACCGGGACACCTTTGCCGCTGCTGCCGCTTCAGATCCTCTACATCAATCTCGTTCTTGACGTTTTTCCGGCCCTCGCGCTCGGCGTCGGCGAAAGCCCCGCGGGCATCATGGACCGCCGCCCACGCGACCCGACGGAACCCGTCCTGACACGGCGGCACTGGATTGCCACCGCGCTCTGGGGCGGGCTGATCGCAGCGTCCGCGGTGGCGGTGTTTCTCGTCGCGCTCGAGAAGGAACTTGGACAGGATGCCGCTGTGACGATCGGTTTTCTGACTTTCGCCCTCGCGCGCCTGTGGCACGTGTTCAACATGCGCGATGCCGGCACCGGTGTCATCCGCAACGAAATCGTGCGGAATCGCTGGGTCTGGTACGCTATCGCCCTCTGCCTTCTCCTGACCGGCGCGGCAGTCTGGCTACCCGGACTCAGCGCGATTCTGAGCGTCGTTCATCTGGATCGCCTGGGCTGGCTCCTCGTTCTGGGCGGAAGTCTTGCGCCCCTTGTTGTGGGACAGGTCGCATTGAGCCTGATGAACACAATGGCCGCCACGCGAAATGAAGGGTAGGCGATTGCGTCGGGCAACCGCCTGTCAAGAAGGCCACCCTGCGGTCTTCCGGCCTGCCGGCACCGGCCTCATTGACCGCGATCGTGACGATGACGGGGCAAGGGTGATTGCCACCGTCCCTTACCGGTCCGTGCCGCGGTGGGCGGTCACTTGCGTTGCAGCCGCAGGGGAAGTTTGCGTTTCGGCTTCCGGGCAGGGGCCGCTTTCTGGACCGGGGCCGGTGCGGGCGCGGGCGCTGCGACGCTCACCGGGGCTGCGGGTTTAGCTGTGAATGTCTGCCTCTTGCGTGCCGCACGCTGCGTTTCGCGGATCCGCTGTGCTTCGAGGAAACCGGCGTATGCGGCGGCGGTCCCCGCTTTTAGCCGGTCCAGCTGATCGGCATTGAGGTACCCCGAAACGTGCAACTGCTTTGCTGTCTGCCAGGAGGTGATCGCCGCACGGGTCATCGGCCCGAAGACACCATCGGCGCCGCCCGGATCATGGCGCGCCAGCCTCAGGCGGTGCTGGATTTCGCGGCGTTCTGCGTTGGACAGGCGCAGGGCGGCCTCGGTTTCCTGCGTCGCCGCGTCCGGCCGCGTTTCTTGGCTTTCGTGCACATCTTCTGCCGCCGGCGCTGCCGGTTCGGCGGTTCGGGGCAGGGGCGCGATCGTCTCGGGAATGTCCGACCGCGGTACCGCCGCGACCTGCCCGGCCGGGTCCGGCCCGCCGCAATTGCGGTTCATGAAGCTTCTGGCGATGGAATGGAAGACATGATTGGGGCAGGACTTGGCATAGGCGTCATAGACAAAACAGGCCCGTTCCGACTTGGCCTCCTCGTAAAGGGCGTCGCAGGCACCGGATGCGGTGTCGGGGGCGGCCGTGATCGCGTTCTGCCCGGTGGTTCGGCAATCGCCCTTCAGGCAGGTGCTGCCAAGTGTCTGGTCGTAATAGGCCGGATGTTGTTGGTGGCCATTGAACTCAAGGGCGAGCCGGGCCGTTTCCGCCTGCGTCGCCGAGATCGCGTCCTCCAGCGTGACACCCGACGTCAAATGCGGCACGAAGACCCGCGAGAAGACGGACAGCCTCTGGTCCGGGGGATCGTCAGGCAGCCGGTCGAGGGCCTGCTGCCCCTCTCCGGCAGAGAAGATCACGAAAGTGCCCTGCGGTGGGCTGACGCGCGCAAGTCCGCGGCTGAGCCCGACGGAGCGGCTGCCCTGTGCGGGCTTGAACGGGTTGTCGCGGCAGGCGTCGATCACCGCCACGGTCAGCCCCACGCCAAGCGCCTCCAGCTCGTCGAGAACGCCGGAAAGCCCGTTGCGCAGCGCCACGGATTGCCGTTTCAGAAGCCGGGTGCTCCCCTTCTTGGGGGCGTCCGTGGGCACAAGGTAGTTGACGCTGCCATCACTCCATCCATGGCCGGAAAAGACGAACGCCGCCTGATCGCCCGGCCGCAAGCGGTTGAGGAATCCGTCAAGCGCCGCGATTGTCTGGTTGCGGGTCAGGTCGCGGTGATGAAGTACGGTGAAGCCAAGTTGCTCGAAGGCGGCGCCGTAGGCGTCGGCATCGGCATGGGTGTTCTGCAGATCCTCCAGTTCCTCGTAACTGCCATTTGCGAGCACGAACGCGTATTTCGCCGCGACCGCAGGCGCCGACAGGGAGAAGATCATGAAAAGAGACAAAATAATACGCATTGCAGGCCCTCCGGGCAGCGGATGTCCGAAATCGTTGGACCAAACCAGTGTCTACCAAGGCCACGGATCGGTCAAGGTATGCCGTCCGGCCTCTGTGCCGCGCCCGCGGCACCGGGCCCGGTTACCAGCGACCGGGCGGAACCGTGAGCAGGCCGAACGCCAGCAGGATGACCGCAGCCCCGGCCGCCAGTTCCAGCAGCGGAAAGACCACCCTTGCGCCGCTGCCGTCACCCAGGGGGGCCGTGCCGCCGCGCCGCAGGGCCACGGCCAGCGCGGCTGTGGCCAGCGTCACGCTTGCAGTGCCCAGTGACATCGCCAGCGTTCCCGCCAGTCCGGCAGCATAGATTCCCATCTGCCATGTCAGTACCAACAGCAGCAGCGCCCCGCTGCACGGTCGCAGGGCGATGGCCCCGACCAGTGCCGCGCCGTCGCGCCAGCCTGTCACTGCGGCGGCCTCGGTGGCGGTGGGGCCGTGGCGATGCCCGCACCCGGCACAGATCTGATCGACAGGGGCATGCCCTTGATCGCGGCGCAGACGCAGCAAGGCGCGCAGGCCGCGCAGAACCAGCCAGACACCGATCAGACCGATGGCGCCATGGCTCAGCGGCGCGAGCGTGACTTCGGCCAGACCGACCAATTGCTGCCGCGTCAGGTCCAGAACCGCGATCCCGGCGCTGACGAGGATGATCGCGCCCAGCCCCTGCGCCACCGAGGACGCCACCGCCAGACTGCCCAATCGCACGAATCCCACGCCGCGTCCGACGCCGTACCCCCCGATCAGTATCTTGCCGTGTCCGGGGCCGACCGCGTGAAAGAAGCCGTAGGCGAAGCAGAAGCCCAGCAGCGCCGCTGTGGCGCCCGGCTCTCCGGCGCGCAGGGCGCGCAGGCCCCGGGCCATGTCATTCTGGAAGGCGCGCTGCCAATCGGCCGCCCAGAGGCCGACGGGCCGCAGGCCCCCGGAGAGGATCAGGACGGCAAGCGCCGCGGCAACCGCGCCCGCGACCAGCGCCAGCAGGATCAGCCCGTGGCGCCGCATGACACGATCAGGGTGTCGGCGAAGTGGCGTCCGACCTCGGGGTACTCGTTTTCCAGCATCACGTCGGCGGGCAGCTTTGCGATTTCCCTTTCCAGGATGCGCGCGGCGCGGTCGGGGTTGGCGGACCGGCGCGTCAGCCGGCAATCCTCGCGGCCCTCGACCGTCACCGGCAGCGTCACGTCGTATTTCACGAAATAGCCCGGATCGTAGACCCGGATGGCCACGGCGCCTTTGGCGGGGTCGATCCTGTTGGTCAGGGGGCGCACATGGCGGGTGACGATCCGGGCGCTCGTGGGTTCGTAATCGGCGCCGTGACGCACCGGCCGGGACAGGGCCACTTTGTCACCGTCGCGGGACAGATGCAGATCGCCGGGAAAACCCGCCTCCCAGTCCACGTCGGTACCGGCGATGCTGTCCAGTTCTGCATCTGTCAGGGTGCCGTCGCCATCCGGGTCAAGTCCGCGTTCCTCGATCATCATCAGCGAGTAGAACGCGTCATAGGCCCAGAACACCCGAAGCGCCGCCAACTGCCCGCGTTCGTCGAAGATCAGGGTCAGGCCGGCATCCACGAAGACATGCGGATGCCCGGGCGCGCGGTGCGGCGCCACCAGCAGGCCGACAAGGCAGAGGGTGCTCAACACGCGATGGATCATGGACCGAAGGTTTAACGCCACGGTGACCCTTGAGGCAAGGGCGCGCCACCGGTCTCAGACACCCGGCCATCCTCCGGGCAAGATCGCGCTTCAGGGCCGGGCAATGGCCGGGCCCGGGCGCGAGATCTGTACCAAGCGGGCCGGGCACCGCGATGCGCGCCGGACCCGGATCGACCGTGTCGCCGGAAGTGATGGGGCCGGCTGGTTTCAGCCCGAAACGCTGTTCGAAATATGGGTAGGCGTCATGAAACACCAGATGGCGGGCCCCTTGCGCCGAGGTCAGGGCGGCGCGCGCATCGGCCTCGGCGGCATCGAGGGTCGCGGCTTCGGACGGGCGCAGCACATAGCCAAGGGGCGACGCGCCGGGGCGGATGACCAGATCGGGTTCTGCGATGCCTGCCATGACCTGTGCGGCAAGCGCCTTCACTCGGGGGATGTCGGCGGCCACACGCGGTGCCTCGGCCGTCGCGGACATGGCAAGCGACAACGCCGTGACAAGCGGGGTAAGCCGGACGCGGATCATGACTCTGATATTACATCATAACAGTCCTGCTCTTGGTAGCTGCCGCTCACACCATACCGAGCGGAAATTCCGCTTCCCGGGAGGCCCGGACGGAAACGATCGGAATCGACTGACATGATCATGCGCTCTGAATTTCCGAGGGCGTGGCCGCGGCGAGGGCCTTCGCGGCCACACCCGAACGCATGGCGGCCATCGCCTGTGCCGTCGGGGCGGACAATGGTGCGCTTGGCGGCGGTGCTGTTGGTGTTGTCGAGACCCGCGCCGCCGAAAGGCCGATATGACCGGACGCCCGGTCGCCGGGCGGCTCCGGTCCCGCGCCGTGCCGTTCGACAGGTCCGTAAGGCGTCAGGATGGCAATCGACATTCGCGGCGATTTGCGGCAATGGATGGGGCCGGGAGCCGGGCGTCGCGCTGGCTGCCGGACCGGCAAGGAGGGAATGGGATGAGCGATTACCGGCAGAACTACATCGATGGCACATGGTGTGACGGCGGTGCGGGCCGAACCGATGTCACCGATCCCGGCAGCGGCGCCGTGGCGGGCGAGCAGGCGCTGGCGGATGCGGGCGATGTGGACCGGGCCGTTCAGGCGGCGGCCCGTGTGGACCGCGCAGGTGCCCTGCGCGACATGCGCCCGATGGACCGCGGCAGGATCGTTCAGGAGATCGGACGTTACCTTGTTGTCCATCGCGACGAGATTGCCGGCCTTCTGACCCGCGAACAGGGCAAACCCTTCTGGGAGGCGCAGCGCGAAGTTTCCGGTGCGGCCCTCTATTTTGAATATTACGGCAATCAGGCGGCCACGGTCGAAGGACGGTCGATTCCCCTGGGTGGCGGGTATTTCGATTTCACCGACAACGAGCCCTACGGTGTCTCGGCGCAGATCATCCCTTGGAACTTCCCGCTGGAGATTGCATCACGGTCGATGGCGGCGGCGCTGGCGACGGGCAATACCTGCGTGATCAAGACCTCGGAAATGACGCCGCTGACGGGCGCCTGGCTGGCGCGGGCGGCCGAGGCGGCCGGGGTGCCGGCGGGCGCGGTCAACATATTCAGCGGCTGGGGCCACGAGGCCGGCGCGGCACTTGCCGCGCATTCGGGCATCAACCAGATGGTGTTCACCGGATCAGTGCCCACGGGCATAGCGATCGCCACGGCGGCCGCGCAGAACGTCGTGCCCTGTGTCCTTGAGTTGGGCGGCAAATCGGCGGCCATCGTTCATGACGATGCCGATCTGCAGGCATTCGAAAACGATATCCGCTGGGGCATCTATTTCAATTCCGGGCAGGTCTGTTCGGCGATGTCGCGGGTCATCGTGCATGAATCGTGCCATGACGAGGTGGTGGACCGGGCGGTCAAGGTGGCCCGCTCCCTCTCGGTCGGGCCGGGCATGGAGCGGCGCGAGGCGGGCCCCACCATGGGCGCCATGGCCAGTGAAGCACAGCGCGACCGCGCGGTTTCCATGGTCGAGCAAGCCGTGGGGCAGGGCGCGCGGATCGCCACCGGCGGGCGGCGGATGAACATTCCCGGCGCCTTCATGGAACCCACGGTGCTGACCGGTGTGACCCCGGACATGGCCATCGCGCGGGACGAGGTGTTCGGCCCGGTCCTGTCGGTCATGCCGTTCCGCGACGAGCGGCAGGCGATCGATATTGCCAACGGCACGCAATACGGGCTGGTTGGCGGCGTCTTCACGCGCGACCTCGACCGTGCGACACGCGCGGCGCGGGCAATGCGCGCCGGGCAGATCTTCGTCAACCAGTGGTTCGCGGGCGGGGTGGAAACCCCTTTCGGCGGCTACGGAAAATCCGGCTATGGCCGCGAAAAGGGACGCGAGGCGCTCTGGAATTACGTGCAGACCAAGAATGTCGCGATGAAGATCAGGGGGTGACGCAATGACTGCATTCGACGAAGACCTGTTCCTCAAGGGGCTGGAACAGCGCAAGGCGACGCTGGGAGCCGAATACGTGGAAAGGAACCTGGCCGCGGCGGACGGGTTCTCCCGCCCGTTCCAGGAGGCGATGACGGCATGGTGCTGGGGCTTCGGCTGGGGCGACGGGGCGCTTGACGCCAGAACCCGGTCGCTGATGAACCTCGCCATGATCGGGGCACTGGGCAAGATGCACGAGTGGGAAATCCACTGCAACGGCGCGATCAACAACGGTGTGACCGTCGACGAGATCCGCGCCGCCATCCACGTGGTGGCCATCTATTGCGGGGTGCCTCAAGGGTTGGAATGTTTCAGGGTGGCCCGCAGGGTGCTGGCCGAACGCGGCCTTCTGGACGCGCAAGGCTAGAGGGTGCCGGCGGTGCGCTGCGCGCGTTGCCGGCGGCTATACAAGCTGCGCCGGGTGTGCCAGAATTTGCCGCACACCGGGATTTGCGAGGAGTGGTAGGGCATGCACGAGGAGGACCGGCGCCTGCGTGAGAAGGGCGAGGCGACGCGCCGCGAAATTCTCGGCGATGCCCATGTGGACCGCGCCGACGCGGCCGGCACGCCTCTCGACGCCCCCTTTCGCGCGCTCATTACCGAAGGGGCATGGGGCCGGGTATGGTCCAGCGATGCCATAAGCCCGCGTGAACGCTCCATGTTGACGCTGGCCCTGCTGGCGGCGACCGGGAATTTCGAGGAAATCCCGATGCATATACGCGCTACCGCACGGACGGGCACGAGCATGACCGACGTTGCCGAGGCGTTCCAGCATGTCGCGATCTATGCCGGTGTGCCGCGGGCAAATCATGCCCTCAGACTGGCCCGTGAAACATATGCCGAGATGCGCGCCGAAGCCGGGGAGGGCACATGACCGGCGCCTTTTATCCCATTGACCGGCGTCGTCATCCGCCCGCCTTCGACGATGCCTACAAATCCACGGTGGCGCGGGCGCCGCAATTCCCGCTGCTGTCGCTGGAAACACCGCCGGCCGAACGCATGGGGCCGGTTTTCGGGCATGCGGATCTGGGCGAGAGGGACAATGACCTGCTGCGCAATTTCGCCGCCCCCGGCAGCGACGGGCCGGTGGGCGAACGCGTCGTCTTGCACGGGCATGTCCTCGATGAGGATGCGCGCCCGGTGCCCGGGACGCTGGTCGAGATCTGGCAGGCCAATGCCGGGGGGCGCTACCGGCATGTCAATGACGGCTATCTCGCGCCGCTTGACCCCGCCTTCGGCGGCTGTGGGCGGACCCTGACGGACGCGCAGGGATACTATGCCTTCCGCACTGTCAAACCGGGCGCCTATCCGTGGCGCAACGGCACCGACAGCTGGCGCCCCGCGCATGTGCATTTCTCGGTTTTCGGGTCGGGATTCGCGCAGCGTCTGATCACCCAGATGTATTTCGAGGGTGATCCGCTGATCCCGCTGTGCCCGATTGTCCGGACGATCCCGGATCCGGAGGCGGTAGAGCAGCTTGTCGCGCGGCTGGACATGAAGGCCGCGCAACCCTTCGACGCGCTGGCCTACAGGTTCGACATCGTGCTGCGGGGACGTCGCGCCACGCCGTTCGAAAACCGGCCAGAGGGGGGCTGAACCATCAAGCAGCACTTGCCATACCTGCCGCAGACCCCGTCGCAGACGGCGGGGCCCTATGTGCATATAGGTCTTGCGCCGCGCCTTGCCGGACTCCCGGCCGCCGCCATGGACCGGGACGCGCCGATCGCGGGTCCGCGCTGCGCCGGCGACCGCATCAGCGTTACCGGCCGCATCCTTGACGCGGCCGGGGCACCCGTGCGCGATGCCATGATCGAGGTCTGGCAGGCCAACGCCGAGGGCATTTTTGCCCATCCCGACGACCCGCGTCGGAATGAACTGGAGCCCGATTTCCGCGGCTGGGGGCGGATGGCCTGCGACTTCGAGACCGGCGAATGGGGCCTGCAGACGGTGTGCCCGGGCGCGGCGCCCGGGGGCGGGGCTCCGCATCTGAGCCTGTGGATCGTGGCGCGGGGGATCAATACCGGGCTCGCAACGCGTGTCTATTTTCCCGAGAACACCGCGGCCAACGCCGCCGATCCCGTGCTCGACATGGTCGAGCCGCATCGGCGGCCCACCCTGATCGCGGCGCGTGACGGGGCGGCGGGCGCGGGTGCCTATCGTTTCGACATCAGGTTGAGGGGGCCGGGCGAGACGGTCTTTCTGGACCTTTGAGCGCGGGAACAAACACGGGCATGCGCACCGGCGCCGGTGCATCAGTGGCGGGCAAGCCGTGCATCATCTGCGTGGCGATCACCGGCTCGGTGCCGACAAAGGCCGACAACCCCGCTGTCCCGGTCAGCATATCCGAACAGGTCGAATCCACCCATGAGGCGTTCGAGGCCGGGGCGCGTATTGCCCATTGTCATGTGCGCGACGATGACGGCCGTCCCACCTCGGACCCCGAACGCTTTGCCCGTCTCAAGGAGGGACTCCGGAAACACTGCCCCGGAATCATCGTGCAGTTCTCGACCGGCGGGCGATCGGGCGCGGGGCGTGAGCGTGGCGGGATGCTGCCGCTGTGCCCCGACATGGCGTCGCTGTCGGTTGGGTCCAACAACTTTCCCACCCGCGTCTACGAGAATTCGCCCGATCTGGTGGATTGGCTCGCGCGGGAGATGCGCACCCACGGGGTCGTGCCCGAGATCGAGGCGTTCGATCTCAGCCATATCCTGCAGGCGATCCGGATGCACGGTGCGGGCGTGCTTCACGGCAAGCTCTATGTGCAATTCGTGATGGGGGTGAAAAACGCAATGCCCGTGGATCGGGACGTGTTCGACTTCTATGTCCGGATGATGGCCGAACGCGCACCCGAGGCGAATTGGTGCGCGGCGGGAATCGGCCCGGGACAGATCGTGATCAACGAATGGGCGATCGCCGCGGGCGGTCACACCCGGACAGGGCTGGAGGACAACATCCGGCTGGATCGGCACACATTGGCTCCGTCGAACGCCGAACTGGTGCGCCGGGCCGTTGATCTTTGCGAAAAATACGCCCGTCCGGTGGCCGATACCGATCAGGCCCGCGCGATCCTTGGCTTGCGGGACGCCCCGGCATGACCGGCACCGCCTTCGGCAGCCAATGGCTGGGCGCGCTGGTCAGCGATGCCGAGATTGCCGCAAGACTCGGCGATGACATGCAGCTTGGTGACATGCTGAGGGTCGAACGGGCCTGGACCGACGCGCTGGAAGCGGCGGGGCAGGTGCCCGCCGAGAGCGCGGCGGCGGTGCGTGCGGTGCTGGACCCGGAGGGCATCGACCGCGCCGCGCTGGCCCTTGGCGTTGTCCGTGACGGTGTGGCCGTGCCGGGACTCGTGGCGCAGCTTCGGGCGCGACTGCCCGAGGCGCATCACCCGGCATTGCACCGCGGGCTGACCTCGCAGGATGTTGTCGACACCGCGCTGGTGATGGCGTTGCGCGATCTCTGTGCGGTCTTCGAGGATCGTATCGCGCGGCTGTCGGAGGGGCTGAATGCCCTCCGGCTGCGCTTCGGCGACAACCCCTTGATGGGGCGGACGCGGATGCAGGCGGCCCTGCCGGTCACCGTGGCGGACCGGATCGCGGGCTGGTGCCTTCCGCTTGACGATCATGCCGCGCGGCTGGCGCAACTGCGTCCGCGGCTGGAGCGGGTGCAGATGGGCGGCCCGGTGGGCACGCGCGGCGGGCTCGACGGGCAGGGCGATGCCCTGGCCGCCGACATGGCCGCGCGGCTGGGCCTCGCGGCGCCGGGCCGGGCCTGGCACGTCCGGCGCGACGGCCTGGCAGAATTCGCCGGCTGGCTGTCGCTGGTGAGCGGCGGGCTGGGCAAGATGGGGCAGGACATCTGCCTGATGACGCAGCAGGGAATCGGCACGGTCACGCTGGCGGCGGGCGGCGGATCCTCGGCCATGGCGCACAAGGCCAACCCGGTCGGCGCGGAAACGCTGGTGGCCCTGGGCCGATTCAATGCCGCGCAACTCGGTGCGATGCACGCCGCGCTGGAGCACGAGCAGGAACGCTCGGGCGCTGCCTGGACCCTGGAATGGATGGTGCTGCCGCAGATGGCGCTGGCCACCGGCGCGGCCCTGCGCCATGCCGAAACCCTGACAGGGGGAATCACCTTCATGGGCGATCCCCCGGCGCACGGGGCCTGACAACGTGGCACCGACCGAGTCGTCGCCGGCCCCGGGAAATGCCCGACCGCGGACCGCCGGAAACCGCCAAATCACGCCGTGAAAACGCAATTTTCGGAATCCGGGCGGAATTCGGCCCAAACCGGGGCAGGCCCGACGCAAGTGTGTGATTTATACGTCACAGAACGGGCAACTTCCCGGCCCGCAGCCGCCGCCGCGTTGACACCAAGGCCCCATTTGCAGCATTCCAATCCTCAAGCCGTGTCCAGCCTTGGGGGCGGCGGACCATGAAACATCATTCCTGCTACTATGAGGAGGGACACCTTGAAAAAGCATCTGCTCAGCACCAGCGCGATCGCACTCGGCGTCGCAATGGCTGCGCCCGCAACGGCCCAGCAATGGGACATGAACTGGGGCGGCTTCTACTCCGCTCATGTCGGTTACGCTGACGTTGGCGGCACGATCACCAATCCTGCCGGCACGGACTTCGACGGGGTGAACGTCTTCACCACCGGCGAGATCATCTTCTCGCCCTCCGTCACGCTCGACAACGGCATGACCTTCGGCATCAACGTGCAGTACGAAGCCCACACCAACACTGGTGGCGTTGACGAAAGCTACCTGTCGATCTCCAGCGACACGCTGGGCCGGATCGACATCGGTAACGAGAACTCGGCCGGTTACAAGTCCATGATCGGCGCGCCGACCGTGACTTCCATGTGGATCAACTCGCCGTCCGCTTCGGCGTTCATTCCGCGTACGGGCGTGAACACTTTCCGTCAGGCCGCACTCTCGTCCTACACCGAGGTTGCAGGCAACAACGACGTTGAGCGCATCAGCTACTACACGCCGGACTTCAACGGCCTGACCGTTGGTGTGTCCTACGCGCGTACCGCTAATGCAGGTCAGAACGTCAGCCACAACTACAACATCAACAAAGGCGCAGCGACCGTTGCTGACGTGTTCGACATCGGCGCAAGCTACAGCCAGTCCTTCGGCGACAGCAGCGTCACGCTGGGCGCACGCTACGGCACGGGCGACTCCAACGTTGGTGGTATCAGCGATCCTGAAACTTGGGGTATCGGCGGTCAGTTCAGCTTTGCCGGCTTCACCCTCGGTGCGAGCTATACCGAGAACGACAACGGCGCACCTACCGGTGTTGGCGATCAGGAAGGTTGGAGCCTCGGCATGACCTACGACGTCACCGGTCCGTGGTCCGTTGAAGCGCTTACCTACCAGGGCACGATTGAAGCCGGCGCGGTCGACAGCGACTACGAGGCCTACAAGGTCGGCGCCAGCCGTGACCTCGGTCCGGGTGTCGATTGGGATGTCTACTTCGTTTACCAGGACACCAACAACGGTGCGACTGGCGCGACGGCAGATGGTTCGCTCATCGGTACCGCGATCAACCTGAGCTTCTGATAGCTCCGGCATGATTTTGCGGCGGGGTGGCGAGAGCCGCCCCGCCGTTTTTGTTTTCTCCGGTCATTTCCAACGTTTGAACCCGGGCATGGGGCCCTTCCGCACGCGCCGAGGGGGCCGTTGACGCCCCGGGTCGATGACCCGAAAGTCTTCTCGGGGGACGGGGTGACGCACAGATTCAGCGCTCCGAGGGGGTGACATTCCCGGCGACCGATTATATTTGTCGATCGACGCTCTTCAGACCTTCTCGCGGATCGCCGCTTCATGAAAAAAAGCATCATCTGGCTGGCCTCCTACCCGAAATCCGGGAACACTTGGACGCGGATCTTCCTGTCCAATTACCTTGCCAATCCATCCGAGCCTCTTTCGATCAACCAGGTTCATCGGCTTGGCATGGGTGACTCCATTGCCAAGGCCTATCACAAGGTCGCAGGGCGAGAGATCGACGTTCACGATATCGGGCTGACCCTGCAGTTGCGTGATGGTGTTTTGCGCGCAATTGTGGCCAACAATGCCGACGTGAACTTCGTCAAGACCCACAATATCCGCGACGATGCCCTTGGCGTGCCACTGATCCCGGATCAGTACACGCGCTCGGCGGTTTACATCATGCGCAACCCGCTGGACATGGTCCTGTCCTACGCGCGCCATTATGGCATCAGTCCGGAGGAGGCGACCTACAACATCGGGCGGGACGATTGCGCCAATTCGGCCGATCCCACCACCGTTACGCAGTTCCTCGGGTCATGGTCGCAGCATGTGCTGAGCTGGACGCGCCGGGCCGCCTATCCGCAATGCATTCTGCGCTATGAGGATCTGCTGGAGAACCCGGAAGAGCATTTCGGGCGGCTTCTGGAGCATATCGGCATACCGCCCGACGAGGCCCGTTTGAAAAAGGCGATCCGTTTTTCCAGTTTCCGCGAACTGAAAAAGCAGGAGAAGAAACACGGGTTCGGGGAACATTCAGGCAAGAGCGACGGCTTCTTCGCCAAGGGCAAGGCCGAACAGTGGCGCACCGACCTGGCGCCGGAGCTTGTTGACAAGATCCGCAAGGATCACCGCAACACCATGAAAAAATACGGGTATCTGGAATGAGCAACCTCCGGCGCGTCATCTGGCTGGCCTCCTACCCGAAATCCGGAAACACCTGGCTGCGCAGCCTTCTGGCGCATTATTTCATGCCCGAGGGCAAGGCGCCGGACATCAACAACCTGCGCGAATTCACCACGGGCGACGTGCGGCGCGATTTCTTCAACGCGGCGGCGGGAAAACCCTTCGAAGGCACGACGATCGAGGAGTGGCTGGAGGTGCGGCCGAAGGCATTGAGGCTGATCGCCGCGTCCAAGCCGAACCACCATTTTGTCAAGACCCATTGCCAGTCCATCCGCATCGGCGATCAGGACCTGATCCCCCCCGAGGTGACGGCGGCCGCCATTTACGTGATGCGCAACCCGTTCGATCTGGCCCCGTCCTTCGCGCGTCATCAAATGTGTGACATCGACACTGCCATCGACCGGATGGCCAACCCGGACATGCTGATGGGCACCGACGAGGGCATATTCGAGGTTCTGGGCCGTTGGGACGATCACGTTCATGTCTGGAACAATGCGCCGGGCCTGCCCCTTTTCGTGCTGCGTTACGAGGACATGCTGGCCAATCCGGGCCGCGAGATGGCGCGCCTGCTGGAAAAGTTCCTGCGTGTGCCGGTGGATCGGCCAAAGCTGGCAAAATCCGTGAAGGCCAACAGCTTTTCCGCGATGAAGAAATTCGAGGAAACGCACGGCTTCGCGGAGCGGCCCAAGGGCATGCAACGATTTTTCGCCAAGGGCCAGTCCGGGGTGTGGCGCGAGGATCTGAGCCCCGCGCAGGTCAGCCGGATCCGCAATGAATTTTCGGCCACGGTCGAGAAATGGTACCCGGAAATGATCGAGGAAACGGAAAGTTTCGCCGCGACCGGTGCGAAAGGCACCCGCGTCTGACAACGATGATGTGACCGTTCGTGTGGATGAAATCCCTTGTGCGAACGATCGGACTCATGTGCTATGTAATCAGGGAACGTACGGAGGTCACGATATGAGACTACCGCTTTTTTCCGCATTTGCCACTTCCATTGCCACGCTCGCGTTTGCAGGTGCGCAGCCAGAAGGCGTGGCGCGGCTTGGCGCCGACCCGTCTGTCACCGGCGGAACCTACACGTCGCCCGGTGGTCTGTCGGTTTCGGTGGACCTGCGAAATTTCGACGGCCGGACCGGGGTTTGCGGTGTCTGGGCGGAAAGTGTGTCGCAGTCGGTTATGACGAAGGGCCGTGGCAAGCAGGTTCTTGCCCGTGGCAACATCACGATCGACGGGGTGTCCGTTCTCAACAGCCTGGGATTCTTGCGCAAGGTGGCGCCGGCCGTGTCCTATGCCGGGCTTGAGGCGAATTGCCGTGTTACCGAAGTTCCGTGGCGGGCTGGCAGGACGGTCGATGCCCATATCCCGCGGCAGATCGTATACAAGGACATCGACGAGTTCGGCTCGCATATCATCCGGTTCCGGCCCGGAGGGCCATCGGCACATCCCGATGATCCCAAGCCCTGGGACTGACATGCGTTTTCAGGCACCGTTACAACGGAGTACTGTCACGAGTGTGCGCCAGACGATCCAGGCATCCAGCTTGAAGCCGGCGTTTTCAATGTATCTCAGGTCGGCGAGAACCTTGGCGCGGGTCGCGTCGAGTCCATCGGCGTAACCGAGTTCGGTTTGCGCGAGGCCGCTGATGCCGGGGCGGACCGTGTGCCGTGCACGGTACCCCGGGACAAGACGCAGATATTCCGTTGCGTGTTCGAAATAGTCAGGTCTCGGGCCGATGAGGCTCATCTCTCCGCGCAGCACGTTGAGGGCCTGTGGCAGTTCATCGAGATGCGTCTCGCGCAGAAACCGTCCGAGGGTGGTGATCCGATCATGCTCAAGCGGACCGCTCGCCTTCCGCGTGATCCGGCCTGTCCCTCGCATGGTGCGGAACTTGATCGCCCGGAAGACGGTGCAGTTCCGGCCCATCCTTGATTGTACATAAAAGAGTGGCCCGCCGGCATTGAATAAGGGGTTGAGCACGAGAAGGACCGCCGCGCAAAGCAACGCGACCGGTATCAGGACGGAAACGGAGACAAGGATATCGAAGGCCCGTTTGGCGACGGGAAAGGCATCAGCTGCGGTCCTGACGCGAAGGCGCCGCTTGTGACCGTCTGCCTGCCCGTAGTTTTGCGGCATCCGGGCCCGGGTCTGGGGATCAGCATTGGACAACCTTGGAGGCTCCGAAATGGATTGAACAAACGGTTAGCGTGTATATTGCTAGCAGATCGGTTGCAATTTACAAAATGGTAATATCCGCTAGGCGCCGAAAACCGGTCTTATGTAATCATCCGGGATGAAACATAGAATGGCGTGGTCGTGTGATCGGGTGAACTCAGCCATTCCGGGATCGGCGATCATCGGCCGGGCCCATATGTCCGGCCTGTTCCGGCAACCCTTTCGGTACAACCGTAGGGCTTCGCCGCACTCCGGGCATGGTGGGGCACAGCCCGATCGGCAGGTCAGGCATTTCCGTCGCGGTTCACCCGGTGTCCGGGGGCAAGGCCGTGCCTGTCCCGTGAAAGACGGCCATCTGGCTGGCGCCTCCGAGGTCGGGATGGCATCCGGCAATATCGGTGACCATGGCCTTGTACCCGTAGAAACGGCCCACGCGGGCGCACCATTCGCGAAACCTGGCTCTTGACCATTCGAATTGGTGGCCGGGATGACGGTACCGGTGTGCCGGGACGCCGAGAAGCGTATTGAACTCGGCATTAGGTGTCGTGATCACCACCGTTTCGGGCCGCATGTCATGAAACAGCGCCCGTTCCAGCGCCGACAATCGTGCAGGATCGACATGTTCGATCGTTTCAATCAGGACGGCACAGTCGAACCCGGCCATGTCCGCCGCCGGATCAAACATCGAGCCGGTGCGGAAGCCGATCTTCGGCACTCTGACGTCACAGGTGTTCAGGCGGCGGCGCAGGCGACCGATCGCATCGGGGCAGAGATCGACGCCGAAAATTTCATCATAGCGTGGATTCCCGGCCAGGCGCACCAGAAGATCGCCGTCGCCGCATCCCAGATCGAGGATTCTTGCCGCGCCGGTTGCCCTGACGGCGTCTTCCACCGCGTGCAAACGTTCCTCGTGCAACCAACTGGTCATGAGTCCACGTCGTGGCGTGGCCGGTCAAGCAACACAACGTCCTTTTCGGGTATGTCGATATCCCACCCCCATGCACTGGCAAGAAAGCTGAATGTCGCGGCACGATAGAAAACGACATGCGTCGGGTCCTGACGATAGTGCCAACCGGCAAAACGGGAGTCTTCGGTCTGGAAACATGTCATCACTGCAAGCCATCCGCCGGGCCGCACCAGTCTGCGCAGCTGCTTGAACTCGCCGGCGGGGTCATGAAAATGCTCTGCCGTCTCGGTGCAGGTGACGAAATCGTAGGAGGCCCTCAACGGCGCGGTGTCAGGCGCGAAGAACGGATCATACACTGCCATTTCATGGCCCGCCTCGCGCATCATCCCGGCCAGTGCGGGCCCCGGTCCACAGCCATGGTCAAGCCCCCGGGATCCGGGTGCGAGCCGTGCAAGCAGCGGACCGGTCACCCTGGACAGAAAACGCCGATATCCCGGGTCGTCCGGATCGTTCTCATGCGTCAGGTAGTGTGCCCTTTCCTCGGCGCGGCCGGGCCGCAAAGCAGGGTCGAGGAAGCGTAGTTCACAGCATGGGCACCGAAAATAGGTTCGCGCGCCGATCGTCTGGAAATGCTCCGCCCGGGCATGGCACAATGGGCAGGCAGTATCGGCTTGATCGTTTTTTCCGGTTGTCATGATCCTGCCCCGGTCGTCGCGATGCGGTGGCGCGGGGCCTGTTGCGGGCACCGCGCTTGAAACCGCCGCGCGGTCATCCGGCTTTCGGCGCAAACGATTCCAGCCAGTCCAGCACCCGCGCGGCGGTTTCTGAAGGGGCTTCTTCATGGGCCAGGTGGCCGACTCCCCTAAGCTGCGAAACCTGTGCCGAGGCCATCCTGTCCCGCGCCGTTTCTGCAAGGCGCGGCGCCACCGCACGGTCATTCTCGCCCGTCAGGAACAGGCACGGTGCCGAGATCCTTTCCAGCCCGGCCAGAACGGTATCAATGTTCCACTGAGCCATCATCTGCAACGTCCCCTCGACATGATCCCGGTCCGATATCAATCGGGCGTAATAGGCGATTCCGTCCTCATCAAGACGCGACCCGGTGCTTTCCAGCAATCTGCGGGCGCGTTCGACAGGCCGACCGCCGGCCGAGAACGCATAGGATGTCAGCGGATTCAGCGCAAGAAACCTGGCCAGTAGCGGGAACAGCCAGCCGGCAACGCCGTCAAACCTGCTGAGGGCAGCATTGATCCCGACCACCGTCGATACCCCGGGCATGACTCTTGCGAGGTTGAGCGCGATGGCACCGCCGGCGGAATGGCCGATGACGCAGGATGGACTCCAGCCCTGAGAGGCACACAGCGCGGCGATGTCCTCGGTCATCGGGGTCAACCCGCTGCGCGATCTGGTGCCCGGACGCGTGAACCCCTGTCCCGGCAGGTCAAGTGCGACAACATGGTGATTTTCGGCCAGCAACGGGATCATTGCCCGCCACGAATGCGTTGATGCCCCGGCACCGTGAAGAAGGAGGATGGTGTCGCCGGTTCCGGTTTGCTGAACATGCCACAGATGTGGCCTATGGGCGATGCGCCGTGACAGGTGGTTGAGTGGCCAGTCCTGCAGATCCCTCGACCAATCCATGCGTTCACCCGTTCAGGGCCTTGTCCGTGGCGGCGCATATCCGGCTGGCATCCGCGCGCGGCAGTGCCAGGTAATCGGCGGCCAGCCAATCCGCCAGCGCGATGCCTTCATTGCCCGGCCGCGCGGCCGTATCTATCACCACCGCGGGAAAGCCCAGCAGACGCAGGTGCCGCGCCACGATCCTTGCGTCCCGGCGCGCTGGCTCCCGCCCCGGCGTCCCGTCGAGCGCGATGTTCGCACGGCCATCCGTCAAAAATGCGACCGATGGGCTGAATCCCCGGCGCATTCCGTGACGTGCGAGCTCGAACGCGTTCTGCAGCCCCGAGGCGAGTGGCGTTCCTCCGCCGCCGGGAAGCCCTGCAAGCTGCCGTTTTGCCTGAACGAGGGACCGTGTCGGAGACAGCAGGACATCGGACGTCTGCCCCCTGAACGCGATCAATGCCACCTGATCGCGCTTGGCGTAAGCCTGTGCAAGAAGGAGCTCCACCGCGCCCTTGGCCTCGGCCATCCGGGCCATCGCGGCTGATCCGGAGGCGTCGACGGCAAAAATGACCAGCCGGTCCGAGCGGTCTTCGAACCGTTGAAGCCGAATATCCGAAGGATGTATGATAAGCGTCGGTCCCTTCGGCCGGGCCTTCCTGCGCAGGGGTTGCCAGGGTGCGGCTGCGCGCAGGGTTGCCACCACGTCGATGCGCGAACGGCCATCGGGCCGTCCCGGGCGCGGGCTCAGTGGCCGGCCACGCCGGTTACCGGTGCGCCGGCTTCCGGCACCGCTTCCGTGTCCATCATTGCGGTTGGCGTCATCGCGCGCAAACCGTGCAAGCAAATCGTCCGGCAGGCAGGCGCGGACGGCCTCGATCAGCATTTCCTCGGGAAGGTCCGTCTGGCCCTGGTCTTCCGTTTCCGCTGCATCGTCCGGCGCTTCGGGCTCGGTTTGGCGGTCTTCGTCAGTGTCCTCCGGGGTGTCCTGCTGCGGAAACTGCGTGGCCCGCGACGGGTAGACGAGCGTAACGGCTTCCCGGATATGCGTGTCCGTTGTCCGGTCCTCCCCGTCCAGCGCCGCAAGGGCGCGCGCCGTGTCGAGCGCCAGGAGCGGCGCACGCAAGCTTTCGATACCCAGACGGTCGGCAAGCAAGACGAGCTGCCTTTCATGATCCGGGTCTGTTGTGACGGTTGCAACCCGGTCGCGGGCCGCATCCAGGTCGGCCGGTGCGGGCAGGCGTGCGATTGCCTCACCGGCCTTGACCTCGGAAAGATCCACTGAAAATGACAGCCTTTCACGGAGCGTCAGCGGTGCGCGTTCATCAGCGTCGGCACCCTCGTCCAGCATCACCAGCGCATGTTCCGCGCCGGTGTCGAGAAGTTGCGCAAGGCGGGCAGCAAGCCGCGGCTGAAGACGCTCGGCCATGGGCATGACGAGTGCCGCTTGCTTGTCGGCGACCCCGGTTTCTCGGATCATGCGCCCGTTCGCGAGGGAGGCGGCGATGTCGAGACCGCCGAAAAGCTGTGTATCGCTCAGACCCGGGTGGATGCGGCGCAACGGCAGTGGCAGCACCGAAAGCGCATTCTCGAACGCTTGCCTGGCCGGGCCCGGCCTGGCCCTCACGGTCATGCCCTTCAGCGTTGCGGGGGCAATTGCGAGGGTCGCGAGTGCGCGCATGCCACGCGCCCACTCCGGCGCTTTACGGGTCATCCCAGTGTTTCCCCGACCACGCGCTCGACACGCGTGATGGTCCCCGCCTCGTCGAGAGGGTCACGTCGCAGACGGTGGCTCATTGCCAGCGGAGCCACCTTGCGCAGGTGGTCGCGCGTGATCGCATCAACGCCTTGATAGGCGGCCAATGCCCGTGCGGTGCGCAGGAGGGTCAGTTCTCCGCGCAGCCCGTCCGTACCCAAAGCGATGCTGAGTCGCGCGCAATCCGTCACGATATCTTCAGTGGTCTCCATCGCGGCAAGCGCCGTGCGCGCGTTCAGGATTGCCGTGCGGATCTTCGCATCCTCGGCCTGCCAATGCGCCATGAACGCGTCGTGGTCCCTTTCGAACGCATCGCGGCGACGAATGACCTCGACCCTCTCTTCGATGTCCACCGGGGAACGCACTTCGACGGACAGGCCGAAGCGGTCCAGCAATTGGGGACGAAGCTCTCCTTCCTCCGGGTTCCCCGATCCGACGAGCACGAAGCGCGCGGGATGGCGGATCGAAAGACCTTCGCGTTCGACGGCATTGATCCCGGATTGGGCCACATCGAGCAGAAGATCGACAATGTGATCTTCCAGCAGGTTGACCTCGTCGATGTAGAGGTATCCGCGGTTGGCCCGAGCCAGAAGACCGGGTTCGAAGGCTTTCTCGCCATGGGTGAGCGCACGCTCGATGTCGAGAGCACCGGTAACCCTGTCTTCGGTCACGCCAAGGGGCAAGTCCACAACGGGCGTCGGGCGTTCCACCAGTTTTTCGGATATGATGTCGGCCCAGACGGGGCAGTCTTCGGGCGCTGCCGCGTTGACGGGGCATCCCTCCACCACGGTGATCGTGGGCAGAAGTGCCGCAAGAGCGCGTACCGCTGTGGACTTTCCCGTTCCGCGGTCACCGAACACCAGCACCCCGCCAAGCCCCGGGTCTATGGCTGTGAGGACCATCGCCAGTTTCATGTCATTCTGACCGACGATGGCGGAAAAGGGAAACGATGCTGTCATGTGGCTTATCCGGTTCGGTTCAGGGGGTGTTGTCCGTGCCATGTTCCACGGTCCGCGATCACGCGAAATCTTGCATAAAGCTCTTCGCGGAACCAGTCACCCTCGCGCACGGCACGGATGGCGCGGGCATGTGGCCCGTCGGCTCGTGCGAAATCTGCCATTGATCCGGCATCCGGCCAGACCGAGAATGTTATCTGGTGGAGCAACGGCATTTCGCCGATGCCGATCTTGAAGGCGACATTGGCATCGGTCCCGATGACGCTGCTGATATCCGGAACCCGTTTCCAGAATTTCAGGGCGGCACGGGGGCGGACGGTTGCCCGTGTCAGGGCAGCGACGGGACCTGACCCTGGCACCGCGTCCGGGCGGAACGGGGTCTTGCCCGACCATTCGCCGCGCGCCGATATAGGTGAAAGAAACACGGTCCAGCATTCCAGGGCACGCTGACGATAACGCCGGAAAACCGGCGCGGTTTCGGTTTGCATGCGCGCTGTTTCCAGGTCGGGCCATGTCGCAAGGATCGCGTAGACGCCGGTGTTGGGAAGCGGGGTGAACCCTTCGCCGCTGCCGGAGCCGCAGAGTTTCCAGAATCCGATTTTTTCGATGCGCCCCAGGGCGAGGCGGGCAAGACCCATCATCGCAAACGCCCAGAGCCGGCTCAACCCGGTTTCGAACCGAAAGAAACTGATGCTCACGGCTTGTATTGATCTCTTCCCTTCAACCAATTCGTCACGCGACACTGCCACGCGACACCTAATCAGATAAGAGCGTCGATCGAAGATTGTCAAGTTAACTGGACACATGTAGGGTTGCCAAATGTTGACACTTGTCGATCCATGTTCGGTATCTTGCGAGGAGGTCGCTTCGGCGCCTTCGGCCTTGGTGATAGGTGCAGGCCTCGGTGGGCTTGCGTCGGCCATGCGGCTGGGCGCGAAAGGGTATCGTGTGACCGTCCTGGACCGCCTTGACGGGCCCGGAGGACGCGGATCTGCCATTTGGAAGAATGGTCATCGTTTCGATCTCGGGCCGACGATCGTGACGGTGCCCGGGGTGTTCCGTGACCTGTGGAGGTCTTGTGGACGGAACTTCGATGAGGACGTCGACCTGCGCGCACTCGACCCCTATTACGAAATCCGCTGGCCGGATGGCAGCCGCTTCAGGGCACGGCAGGACGATGCGGCGATGTGCGCCGAAGTCGCCCGGCTTTCGCCCGGTGACGTGGCCGGTTATCGACGGTTTCTCGCCGACAGCGAAAGACGATATGGTTTCGGCTTCGAGGATTTGGGCCGGCGGTCCATGCACCGCCTGGCCGACCTGATCAGGGTGCTGCCAAGGTTCGCGTGGCTGCGCGCGGACAGGTCCGTTTACGCGCATGCGGCGCGCCGGGTGAAGGATGAACGGCTGCGCATGGCGTTGTCGTTTCATCCGCTCTTCATCGGTGGAGATCCCTTTCACGTCACGTCCATGTACGCGCTTGTCAGCCATCTGGAGAAAGCCTTTGGCGTGCATTATGCCATGGGCGGGGTGGATGCGATCGCCCGCGCGATGGTTCGCGTGATCGAGGGGCAGGGCGGCCTGATCCGGCAGTCCGCGGAAGTGGACGAGATATTGATCGAGAACCGCCGCGCGACGGGCGTGCGCCTGTCCGGCGGCGAGGTTGTCAATGCGGATATCGTGGTATCCAATGCGGATTCCGGCCATACCTATGATCACTTGTTGCGCAACTCCAGGCGGCGCCGCTGGACGCCGCGCAAACTGAAACACACGCGATGGTCCATGGGCCTGTTCGTCTGGTATTTCGGCACCCGCGGCACCAGCGGATTGTGGCCCGAGGCGGGACATCACACGATCCTGAACGGGCCGCGCTACAAGGGGCTGGTCGAAGACATATTCATAAAGGGCAAGCTGGCCGATGATATGAGCCTTTATGTGCATCGCCCGAGTGTCACCGACACATCCGTGGCCCCCGAAGGCGATGATACCTTCTACGCGCTCAGCCCGGTGCCCCATCTTGGGCATGCAAAACCGGTCAACTGGCCTGAAATGGCCGAAACCTATCGCCGCAGGGTGCAGGCGGTGCTGGAACGGGAGCTGCTGCCGGGACTGGGCGATCGCCTCTCGGCCTCGGCCGTCTTCACACCCGAGACATTCCGGGACCGCTATCTCAGTCCGCATGGATCGGGGTTCTCGATCGAGCCGCGGATTCTGCAAAGCGCGTGGTTCCGGCCGCACAATGTCAGCGAGGAAGCGGCGGGCCTGTATCTGGTTGGCGCGGGCACCCATCCCGGCGCCGGGTTGCCCGGCGTGATCTCAAGTGCCGAAGTGCTTGCAAAACTGGTCCCCGACGCGCAGCAAGCGAGGTCCGCATGATCAATCCCGGTGACATGGCCCATTGCGTCGAGTCGATCCGCCACGGATCGCGGTCGTTTCATGCCGCGTCAAGGTTGCTGCCCAGGCGATTGCGTGATCCGGCGCTGGCGCTTTACGCATTTTGCCGTTTGGCGGATGATGCCGTGGATCTGCAAAGTGCCAAAGCCGATGCCGTACTCAGGTTGCATGAGCGGCTCGATCGGGCCTATGCGGGCCGCCCCGAGAATGCCCCGGCGGACCGGGCTTTCGCGGCGATCATCGAGGATTTTTCCATGCCGCGGGCATTGCCGGAGGCGCTGCTCGAGGGGTTGGCGTGGGATGCGGGGGAACGACGGTATCAGACCCTGTCGGAATTGCGGGGCTATTCGGCGCGGGTGGCCTCGGCGGTGGGTGCGATGATGTGTGTCCTGATGCGCGTACGCGACGCCGATGCCCTGGCCCGCGCCTGTGACCTTGGTGTGGCGATGCAGCTGACCAATATTTCCCGCGACGTGGGTGAGGATGCGCGCGAAGGTCGACTATACATGCCTGTCGATTGGTTGACGGAAGCGGGTGTCGATCCTGCCGAGTTCCTGGAATGTCCTCGGATGTCTCCGGAAATCGCCTTGCTGACCCGCCGGCTTTTGACAGAGGCAGAGCGGCTTTACCTGCGCTCCGAGTCCGGTATCGCGGCGCTGCCGATCGATTGCCGGCCGGGGATTTTTGCAGCACGTTTCATTTATGCCGGGATCGGCTCCGAGGTTCGGCGGAATGGTCACGACCCGATTCGTGCGCGCGCCCGAACCGGAAGAACACAGAAATTGGGTTGGCTGATGCTCGGGGTTCTGCGGGCCGGGATCACGACCGTCATGCCGCGCTCGCCGGTGATCCACGCCAGACCGCTGCAGGAAACGGCGTTCCTGGTCGAGGCCGCCGCGAAACCGGGCGTGCCAGCCGCGGACTGGAGCGAGGCGATATACGCCACGATGGCCAGTCTCAAGGCGCGCGAACGTGAGAGAAGTCAAGGATTGATGCAACCGGCCCGCCCGGCTAGATAGACAAGATGATCTGGCTGTATTTCCTGATTTTCCTGGGGGCCTGTGTAGCAGCGGGCAGCACCGGCGCGATGTTTTCGCCGGGCGAATGGTATGAGCGGCTTCACAAGCCCGGCTGGACACCACCAAATTGGTTGTTCCCGGTCGCCTGGACGTTTCTCTATCTGTGCATGGCTTTGGCCGGGGCGCGTGCCGCGGTCAGTCCAGGGAACGGGCTGGCAATGGCGCTCTGGTCACTGCAGATCGCGTTGAACGGACTGTGGACGCCGGTTTTCTTCGGGTTGCGCCGGATGCGGCAAGGTCTGATCGTGCTTTGCGCGCTCTGGCTGGCAGTTGCGTCGACGATGATCGCGCTGTTCCAACTGGACTGGTTGGCAGGGCTTCTTTTCGTGCCCTATCTTGTCTGGGTGTCGGTGGCCGGTGCCTTGAACCTTGCCGTGATCCGCCTGAACCCTCAGGAGTCCGGCGGGACGGCCTGAGCGAAGGTCCAGTGTGTGCGCCGCGGTACGCGGCAGGCCAGCACCGGCTTCAGGAGCGGAGAGCGAAAACGCCGTAGATCAAGCGCCTCGTGGACCCCTGTGGTTTCCTCCCCGTCTATGCGGGTTAGAACCGATGACCGCGAATAGAAGGGCGCATCCAGCATGTTCTGCACCTGCCGCGGTTCATATCCCGGGTCCGATCGGGTTTCGCGGCGCACCATCCAGAGGCTGCGGCGAAACGGTGTTTTCGGCGGAGCGGCGAAGACGCGTGCGGATCCGTCGTCTCCGAAATGCACCGCGCATGCCAGATCAGTGCCGTCCTGCCGTCTTGCATCGTAAAAGCAGGTGCTGCCGCCGGCGACAGGATACCGGCCCCAGGTCCAGTAGTCGAAGTCCTGTTCCAGCGCCCTCGTGCCGAAATTCGCATCGAAATACCCGTGCCCTGTCCATTTCCAGCCGGGGCGGTTCAGATCGACGTGGATGTCGCAGGTCGGCGCGAATGGCCGCCATACATGTGCCCCGTCCGAAGTCAGCGGCATCTCGACCCCGGTGATGGCCTTCGGAATGAGCGTGACGCGTCCGCGCACAGGCGAGATGACGGGCGGGGCGCCGATTTCGTCGATGTCGATGACCAGCCGCCCGTCCCGCCAGTGCATGTTTGACGGGCCGACCGTCAGGCGGTCGCGTGTCTGGCGCAAGGCCGAGTTGCCACGGTCCGTCATCGTGAACCGCCCTCCCGGACCGTAGGTGGCGACATTCATGCAGACATGGTTTTCCGGCGCGCGGCGGCCCGTCCATCCATACCAGGGGGAAAAAACCGATCCTATGAACCCGATGACGCTGATGGCCCTGCCGCAGGTCTTGCTGATCCCGTCGATGTACCACCAAGCGTACCCGTTCGGCGGAATGGCGAGATTGAAGTTGGGTTGCCCAGAATCGCCGCGGCCGCGTGCCGGCCGGAGAGGGCCGCCATCGGCACCCCCGCCCCCGGATGCGTGCCGCCGCCGGCCAGGTAAAGCCCCCGTATCGCGGTTTTCGCCGTTGGCCGCTGAAAAGCCGCCATCATCCCGTGCGGGCTCTGCCCGTAGAGAGATCCGGCCGAGGCGGGAAAAAGCTGATCGAACCGGGCCGGAGTCGTCAGCGCATCCGGCCCCGGCAGGGGGTCGAATGTCAGGTCGAATGTCGCCAATGTCTGAAAGGTGCGTGTCCGGCATCGGTGGTCCTCCGGTTGATTGTCTGGCTGCGGCGGGGCGTTGGCAATGATCTCGAACCGCTCACAGGTCGGGGTCGGGCCCGGCTGGCCGCGATCCATCGCGCACACGTAAAGTGTCGGGGAATCGATCGTTTCTCCGCGTTGGAGGGCGTCGAATTCCGGTTTCGGATCGCCGCGGAAAAATACGTTGTGATGGGCCAGTTCCGGCCCGTCGGCAGACGCCGCGAAAGCCCAGACCTCGGCGGAAAGGCTGCGGGGCGCCGACCCGGTGCGCGCCGTGATGCCGGTTGCGCCGGCTCCAAGCGCCCCGGTCGCCAGGGCCCGCGGATCACCATTGAAAAGGACCGTGCCGGCAGGAATGAATTGCCCGTCGGCGAGGGTGACGCCATCCACCTCCCCGCCATTCGCGTCGATCCGGGCGACATGCGCATTGTAGACGAATTCGCCCCCCAGCGACTGCGCCAGCGCGGCGATGATTTCCGGCAGGCGGTGCAGCCCGCCCTCGATGCTCCACACCCCTCGGGCTTCGGCGTGCCAGACAAGCGACATCAGGGCAGGCACCCGGTACGGTGAGCCGCCCACATAGGTTGCATATCTTCCGAAAAGCTGCGCTAGGCGCGGATCGTCGAAAGAGCTGTCCAGAAGATCAGCCAGTGTCGAAAAGGGCGCCATCTTTCTGATCAATCCAGGGTTGCGCGCACAGTACAATGCCAGACCGGGCAACCGCGGATCGGGATTCTGCATCACCGGGGCGTCGAAGCCTTCGAAAAGCGTTTGCGCCCGTGCCGAGAACGTCCGGAATTGGCGCATGGCCGTGGTACCCGCGAAGGCACGGATGCTCTCTTCGGTTTCGGATCGGGTGTCGAACAGGTCAAGACGGCTGCCGTCGGGCCAGAAATGCCGCGCGAGACAGGGCTGCCGGACAAGGCGCACATGGTCGCTCAGGCGTTCGCCGACACTGGCAAACAGCTCCTCGAAAACGGAACTCAGGGTCAGGACGGTTGGTCCCGCATCCACCGGTCCGGCCGATGACGGCAGGCTTCGCATCTTGCCGCCGGGGCGCCCGTGACGTTCAAGGACGATCACCCGTCTTCCGGCATGAGCCAACCGAAGAGCCGCGGCGAGCCCACCGATGCCCGCCCCGATAATGACGACGGTGCCGGCCGCGCGGGATGACTTCGATGGCGTGCTCATACGCGCGATTGTTGACTCGGTCATGAGAAGTGTCCAGTATAATTTACACAATACTTGTCATTATGTAATGACACTCAGGATAAGGACCCCGCCATGCCGGTATCCGAACGCATCGAAACCGCGGTCGCACAGGCGATCCGACAGTCGCAGGCGGGACCTGCGCCCGGGCAGTTGGCAGAGGCCCTTGATTACGCCACCTCGCCGGGCGGCGCGCGTATCAGGCCGACGATCCTGCTGTCCGTCGCAAAGGCGTGCGGCGACGACCGGCCCGAGTTGGCCAACTCTGCGGCGGCCGCACTTGAACTCATCCACTGCGCCAGTCTGGTTCATGATGATCTTCCCTGTTTCGACGATGCAGCACTGAGGCGCGGCAAGCCCTCGGTCCACCGTGCCTATTCCGAGCCTCTGGCCGTCCTCGCCGGGGACAGCCTCATCGTTCTGGCGTTCGAGGTCCTTGCGCGCGCCTCATCGGAGGATCAGTGCAGGGCCGCACAGTTGCTCCTGTCACTGGCGCGACGCACCGGCATGCCCAATGGCATATGCGCGGGGCAGGGCTGGGAAAGCGAGCCGAGAATAGATCTTGCCGCCTATCACCGCTCAAAGACCGCCGCGTTGTTCATTGCCGCGACCGAGATGGGAGCGATTTCAGCCGGACATGATCCGGAGCCATGGCATGACCTGGGGGCACTCATCGGCGAAGCGTTCCAGGTGGCGGATGATCTTCGCGACGCACTTCTCGACGAGAATGCCCTTGGCAAACCCGCCGGGCAGGATGATCTTCACGGGCGGCCGAATGCCGTCGCCGAGCTTGGTGTCGGCGGGGCGTTCGACCGATTGTCGGATATTCTTGCAGGTGCCATCGCGACGATCCCGTCATGCCCGGGCGAGGCCGCGTTGGCCAAGGTCGTCAGCCGGCAGGCCGAAATGATAATGCCCGCCGTGCCCGCGCGTTACAGGAGCTGAGGCGCGAATGGGCGTCGAAAGCGATCTGCGCCCCCGCGGTGGCGGCTTGTCCACATGGTTCGCGCGCCGGGTATCCAGCCCGGGATTTCAGAAATGGGCCAGCCGTTTACCGGTGAGCCGCGCACTCGTCCGGCGCGATGGCGCCGAGGTATTCGATATTCTGCAGGGCTTTGTCGCGTCGCAGGTGCTGGCCGCACTGGTGGAGCTCGGGGTGCTGCGTCGCTTGCTTGAAAGTCCCGTGACCGCAAGGCATCTGGCGCTGTCTGCTGGCATCGAGACGGATCGCATGGCCGCTTTGCTGCAGGCCGGAGCGGCGCTTGGCCTGCTGAAACGGCGGCGCGATGACACATATGCTTTGGCCCGAAAGGGAGCTGCAATTGGCGGTGTGCCCGGGCTGGAGGAAATGATCCGCCACAATCATGGCTTCTACAGCGACATGATGGATCCGGTTGCCCTGCTGCGTGGTGGTGCCGAAACCAACCTGTCGGCATTCTGGCCTTATGTGCGCGGCCGGAGCGCCGAGATGGAAGACGGCGCGGCGGCCCGCTATTCAACGTTGATGGCCCGTTCACAGGAACTGGTGGCGCAGGATACGCTTCTGACGGTTTCGCTGAAGGGTGTCGAAAAGTTGCTGGATGTCGGTGGTGGGTCCGGTGTTTTCCTGTCGGAAGCGCTGCGTCGGAACCGCCGCCTCGAGGGCATGCTGTTCGATCTTCCCGACGTGACGCCGTTGGCCGAATCAGCTTTCGAACGCGCTGGCCTCAGGGGGCGTGTGACCGTGCATGGGGGCAGTTTCCGCGACGGACCGTTGCCCGCTGGGGCCGACGCGATCTCGCTGGTCAGGGTGCTCTATGACCATGATGACGAGACTGTCGTGGATCTGCTGGGCAAGGCGCATCGCGCCTTGCCGCCGGGCGGGCGCCTGATCATTTCCGAGCCGATGTCAGGCGGGGGACGGCCGGAGCGGGCAGGGGACGTGTATTTCGCCTTCTACACCATGGCAATGGGTACCGGACGTGTCCGCTCAGGGGGCCGGATCGGTGAAATGTGCCGGGACGCGGGATTCGTGTCCGTGAAGCTGCGGACAGCCCGCCGGCCTTACATAACCTCGGTTCTGAGCTGCGTTCGCCCGGGCTGACATCGAGGGGCCTGTTTGCCTCGTGATGTAAAGAAAACTTGACACAAAAAAATGTAATCGTAAACTTACACCATGCATCGAGTGAATGCCTGCAAGCGTGCTTGGCGGTTCGATGAATAGGAGGCGACCATGAAAACCCGCGCAGTCCTCCTGAACGGTCCTGAGGATCTTCATTTGGATACCCTGGCGCTCAAGACGCCGGGGCCGGATGACCTGGTTGTCGAGGTTTCCCACTCGGGGATTTCCACCGGAACGGAAAAACTGTTCTGGTCCGGCAGGATGCCGCCCTTTCCGGGTATGGGGTATCCGCTTGTGCCCGGGTATGAAGCGGCGGGCGAGGTTGTCGAGGCGGGGGCGCGGACAGGCTTCCGGACCGGTGACACGGTTTTCGTGCCGGGGGCCGATTGTTTCGACGGCGCCCACGGTCTTTTCGGCGGTGCTGCGGAACGTCTTGTCACACGTGCTGACCGGGTGACGCGAATCGATCCCGGTCTCGGTCCCGAGGGTGCGCTGCTGGCGCTTGCCGCCACCGCGCGTCATGCGATGGCCGGTCTTGAAAAGGCTGTTCCCGACCTGATCGTCGGGCATGGGGTTCTGGGCCGGCTTCTGGCAAGGCTGACCGTGGCCGCCGGTGCACCGCCACCCACCGTTTGGGAAAACGATGTCATGCGCCACACCGGCGCCGAAGGTTATCAGGTCCTGATGCCTGACCAGGATGCGCGCCGCGACTACACGGCGATCTACGATGCTTCCGGCAACCCGGAGATACTGAACGAGCTCATCGGTCGTTTGGCCAAGGGCGGAGAGATCGTGCTCGCCGGGTTTTACCCGCAGGACCTCAGCTTCGCGTTCGCGCCCGCTTTCATGAAGGAGGCCCGTCTGCGCGTGGCCGCCGAATGGGCCCGCGACGATCTCATCGCGGTGCGAAACCTGACGGAAACCGGGGCTCTGTCGATGGCCGGGCTGATTACGCACAGCGCCCACGCCACGGAGGCCGACCGTGCATACCGGACCGCGTTCGATGACCCGCAATGCCTGAAAATGATGCTTAACTGGAAGGATGCAGCGTGAAGGACGACGTTCCAAATCTCAAGGATTTCGACCAGCGGTTGCGCGACGAGGCGCACGAGGACCTGGCCGATGTGATCAACGACGGCGAACCGACGCAGAAGACCCAGATCATCGCGATTTACGGCAAGGGCGGCATCGGCAAGTCCTTTACCCTTGCGAACCTGAGCCACATGATGGCCGAGCAGGGCAAGCGCGTGCTGCTCATCGGCTGTGATCCCAAGTCCGACACCACCTCGCTGCTGTTCGGCGGCAAGGCATGCCCGACGATCATAGAAACCTCGACCAAGAAGAATCTTGCCGGAGAGCAGGTGCAGATCGGCGATGTCTGTTTCAAACGCGGCGGTGTCTTCGCGATGGAGCTGGGCGGCCCCGAGGTGGGGCGCGGTTGCGGCGGGCGCGGCATCATCCACGGCTTCGAACTGCTGGAAAAGCTGGGCTTTCATGATTGGGATTTCGATTATGTCTTGCTGGATTTTCTGGGTGACGTGGTTTGCGGCGGCTTTGGCCTGCCGATCGCGCGTGACATGGCGCAAAAGGTCATACTGGTGGCCTCGAATGACCTGCAATCGCTCTACGTGGCCAACAACGTCTGTTCGGCGGTTGAATACTTCCGCAAGCTGGGCGGCAATGTGGGGGTCGCGGGTCTGGTCGTGAACAAGGACGACCACTCTGGCGAGGCACAGGCCTTCGCCGAGTCCGTCAATATTCCGCTCCTCGCCGCCATTCCGCAGGACGATGATCTGCGCAAGAAGTCAGCAAATTACCAGATTGTCGGAACATCCGAAAGCCAATGGGGGGCGCTGTTTGCAGGCCTCGCTCAACAGGTCTCGGATGCGCCGCCGGTGCGTCCCGCGCCGCTGGATCAGGACGGCCTTCTGGCGTTGTTCGACAGCAAGGACACGGGCGGAGACGTGGTTCTGGAGCCTGCCACCGACGCCGATATGCGCGGCAAGAATGCCGCTCCGACCAAAAGCATGGAGGTGGTTTATGACGACGCGTGACACCAGCCGCCGCGATACGATGGCCGATGTTCAGAATATCCTTGCGCGGGCCCGACCGGACCAGATGAGGCGCCTGCTGGACGATGTCCGGGCCTGCGGGACCGGTGCGGATGAAGGCACTTCCAAAGGGGAAAGCCGGGGGACTGCATGACCGAGGAAGTCACATACGACAACGCCTCCGGGGCGGAGGTGATCCGGGGCGAGCGGAATGCAAGCCCGCAGGATGGCCATGAATTGCCGGGCGATCCGGAACTCGGGTGCCATTCCGGGTCGGAAATGGAGACGGCCGCGCGGATGGCAGGCCAGAGCGAAATCCTGGACCGGTATGCGAAGGACTATCCGCAAGGCCCCCATGACAAGCCGCAGAGCATGTGCCCGGCATTCGGCAGTCTCCGTGTGGGTTTGAGGATGAAACGTGTCGCAACGGTTCTCAGCGGGTCGGCCTGCTGCGTCTACGGGCTGACATTCGTGAGCCATTTCTACGGCGCGCGCCGTTCTGTCGGGTATGTGCCTTTCAATTCCGAGACCCTTGTGACCGGGAAGCTGTTCGAGGATATCCGCGACAGCGTGCATGAACTGGCCGACCCCGAGAGGTTTGACGCGGTGGTCGTGACCAACCTGTGCGTGCCGACCGCGAGTGGTGTGCCGCTCAGGCTCCTGCCCGACGAGATCAACGGGGTGCGCATCGTCGGAATCGATGTGCCCGGCTTCGGAATCCCCACCCATGCCGAGGCCAAGGACGTGCTGGCCGGCGCGATGCTGAATTATGCCCGCCAGGAGATCGAGGCAGGGCCGGTGGCCATGCCCGAAGGCGGTGTCTCGGACAAGCCCACCGTCAGCCTGCTGGGCGAGATGTTTCCCGCCGACCCGGTAATGATCGATCGCATGCTGGCGCCCATGGGCCTGGCTGCCGGGCCGGTGGTGCCGTGCCGCGAATGGCGCGAGCTTTATGCCGCGCTCGATAGTGGCGTGGCCGCGGCCATCCATCCCTTCTACACTGCCGCGATCCGGGAATTCGAAGCCGCGGGCCGGTCGATAGTGGGCAGCGCCCCTGTCGGACACGACGGCACCGCCGCCTGGTTGGCGGCGATCGGCGGGGCATTCGGCCTGCCCGCTGACAGGATTGCCGAGGCACAGAATGCGTTTCTGCCGGCTATCCGGGACGCGTTCGCGGAAATGCCCGTCAAGGGCACGATAACGGTCAGCGGATATGAAGGCAGCGAATTGCTGGTGGCACGGCTGCTGATCGAGAGCGGTGCGGCGGTGCCCTATGTCGGGACCGCCTGTCCGAAAACGCCGTGGTCCCGCCCCGATGCCGAGTGGCTGGAGGCGCGGGGAGTGAAGGTGAAGTTCCGCGCCTCGCTGGAGGATGACTGCGCCGCGATGGAAGGTGTGAAGCCCGACCTGGCCATCGGAACGACGCCGGTGGTGCAGAAGGCCAAGGAACTGGGTATCCCGGCCCTGTATTTCACCAACCTCATCTCGGCCCGGCCCCTGATGGGCCCGGCCGGCGCCGGCAGTCTGGCCGAGGTCGTGAATGCCGCGATTGCCGGCAAGCAACGCATGGATCACATGCGCGCCTTCTTCGAAGGGGTGGGCGAGGGCGCGTCGGCGGGAATCTGGGAAGGTGATCCCAACCTTCGCCCCGATTTCCGCGCGCTCAATCTCAAGAAACTGGAAAAGCAGCGCCGGGCCGCCAAGGCGCAGGAGATGATCTGATGGGTGCGCGTTGGGAATATCCCAGATCCGGGGGCGCTGCCCCCGTCGCCCGTGCCGGGCGACCCCCCCGAGGTATTTCGGGCCAGATGAATGAGCGGGGTGTGTCATGCTGATCCAGGATCATGATCGCGCCGGCGGATACTGGGGGGCTGTCTATGCCTTCTGTGCGGTCAAGGGGCTGCAGGTGGTGATCGACGGGCCGGTGGGCTGCGAGAACCTGCCGGTGACGTCCGTCCTGCACTACACCGACGCGATTCCGCCGCATGAATTGCCGATCGTCGTGACCGGACTTGGCGAAGAGGAACTGGGCCGCGAGGGCACGGAAGGCTCGATGAAACGGGCCTGGGGCACGCTTGACCCGGCATTGCCGGCCGTTGTCGTCACCGGCTCCATTGCCGAGATGATCGGTGGCGGGGTGACGCCGCAGGGCACCAACATCCAGCGTTTCCTGCCGCGGACCATCGACGAGGATCAATGGGAAGCCGCCGATCGGGCGATGACCTGGATATTCACCGAATTCGGGATGACCAAGGGGCGCATGCCCAAGGAGAGACGGCGCGACGCGGATGCCGTGCCGCGTGTCAACATCCTGGGTCCGATGTACGGAACCTTCAACATGCCGTCCGACCTGGCCGAGATCCGCCGCCTGGTCGAGGGCATCGGCGCCGAGGTCAACATGGTGATGCCGCTGGGTGCGCACCTTGCGGAAATGCGCGAGTTGGTGAATGCGGATGTCAACATCTGCATGTATCGTGAGTTTGGCCGCGGTCTGGCCGAGGTTCTGGGCAAGCCCTACCTTCAGGCGCCCATCGGCGTGGAGAGCACGACGCTCTTTTTGCGCAAGCTGGGCGAGTTGACAGGGCTTGACCCGGAGCCTTTCATTTCCCGCGAGAAACATTCGACGATCAAGCCGGTCTGGGATCTTTGGCGCAGCGTGACGCAGGATTTCTTTGCCACGGCCCGGTTCGGCATCGTGGCCAACGAGACCTACGCCCGGGGCATTCGCAACTTCCTTGAAAACGACATGGGCCTGCCATGTGCCTTCGCGGTGGCGCGTTGCGCCGGCGCCAAGACCAACAACGAGGAAGTGCGCGCGCTCGTGGCGCGTGAAAGGCCCCTGATCCTGATGGGATCGATCAACGAGAAAATGTATCTTGCCGAGGCGCAGGGCGGGCATGGGCCGCAGCCCGCCTTCATACCCGCGAGCTTTCCGGGGGCGGCGATCCGACGCGCCACCGGCACACCGATGATGGGGTTCGCCGGCGCCACCTACTTGGTTCAGGAAGTGTGCAACGGGCTCTTTGATGCTCTTTTCCATATTCTGCCCCTGGGGACGGAAATGGATGCGGGGGCATCAACTCCGACGCCGCTCAGGCGCAACTTCCCCTGGGACGAGGACGCGCAGCGCGAACTGGACCGCATCGTCGCAAGCCACCCGATCCTGACCCGAATTTCCGCCGCCAAGAGCCTGCGCGACGCCGCCGAGGACGCGGCATTGCGCGAGGGCGCCGAGCGCGTGGTTCTGGAAACCGTACAGAGGCTTTCACCGGAAAGCCGCCCCCCCGATCCCGAAGGAGGACTGAGCCGATGACCGATGTCTCGTCAAATACCCCGATGCCGCCCCGCACATGCGGGCGGCGCCGCGATGCGGAGTTCCATCTGTATTTCGCGCTGATTTTCATTTTCGCGCTTCCATTCGTGACCTTGCGCTGGATGCGCGATGTGGCCCGGCGGCGGACGCTCAACATGCGCGGGCCGCTTGCCCTCGCGTGGGCCGAAGCGGACCGGACCACGCCATTGATCTTCTCGGCCTGAGCGCCACCGCGCGGGATCCGAGATCAGAGCTGCCTTCCCGCCTCTGGGCGGGCAGAACCCAGAAGGGCCATGACGGCCCCGACGGACCCGGCCGCGGGGTACGCGGCGTCAGCATAACGTTCCGGAGGAAAGTTCATGGCTGATAAAACCGACCTGTCCTTTACAGGTCTTACCGACGAGCAGGCCCAGGAGTTGCATTCGGTCTACATGAGCGGCCTTTGGCTGTTCGCGCTGATTGCGCTGGTTGCACATATCGCAACCTACATCTGGGCGCCTTGGTTCTGAGGAAGGATTGGAAATGTCGAAGTTCTACAAGATCTGGCTCATTTTCGATCCGCGCCGCGTGTTTGTCGCGCAGGGCGCGTTCCTGTTCCTTTTGGCCGCGATGATCCACCTGGTGGTTCTGTCGAACGGGGTCAACTGGTTCGAGAATGCCGCCGCGTCGCGCGCGGCGGCGGAAGCCAACTGAGCTCGGGGGTGAAAGCCCTTCAAGAAAGCGCCGCGGGCGGCAGACCCGCCCGCGGCAGACAGAAAGAATTATGACGGCTTGAGATCTGGACCGGACCGGCCGCCAAAAGCGGAGAACAACCATGGCGTTGCTAAGCTTCGAAAGAAAGTACCGCGTCCGCGGAGGGACGCTGATCGGCGGCGATCTGTTCGATTTCTGGGTGGGGCCCTTCTATGTCGGGTTCTTCGGGGTCACGACCGCCTTTTTCGCGCTTCTGGGAACCATACTCATTCTCTGGGGGGCCGCCCATCAGGGAACCTGGAACCCCTGGCTCATCAACATCGCGCCACCCGACCTGAGCTACGGCCTGGGGGCGGCGCCGCTGATGGAGGGAGGATTGTGGCAGATCATCACGATCTGTGCCATCGGCGCCTTCTGCAGCTGGGCGCTGCGCGAAGTGGAGATCTGCCGCAAGCTGGGAATGGGCTATCATGTGCCGGTCGCTTTCAGCGTGGCGATCTTCGCCTATGTCACGCTGGTCGTGTTCCGTCCCGTCCTGATGGGCGCATGGGGGCACGGCTTTCCCTATGGCATCTTCAGCCATCTCGACTGGGTGTCGAACACCGGCTATGCCTACCTGCACTTCCATTACAACCCGGCACATATGCTGGCGGTGACCTTCTTTTTCACCACAACGCTGGCGCTGGCGCTTCACGGTGGGCTGATCCTGTCGGCGGCCAATCCCGAGAAGGGCGAGGAAATGAAGACGCCGGATCACGAGGACACCTTTTTTCGCGATTTCATCGGCTATTCGGTGGGCACGCTGGGGATCCACAGGCTGGGGCTTCTGCTGGCGCTGAATGCCGGGTTCTGGTCGGCGATCTGCATCATCATCAGCGGACCGGTCTGGACCAAGGGTTGGCCCGAATGGTGGAACTGGTGGCTGGAACTGCCGATCTGGCCGTCTCAGGTGGGGGTGTAAGACATGGCTGAGTATCAGAACATATTCACGCAGGTGCAGGTTCAGGGGCCACCGGAATGGGGCCTGGACGACAGCGGCGAGCTGATGGCCGAACGAGGCGGCAAGCCGTTCTTCTCAAGGCTCGTCGGCTGGATCGGAAACGCGCAGATCGGGCCGATCAAGCTGGGCATGCTTGGGGTCATCAGCATCGCGACCGGGTTCCTGTGGTTCTTCATTGTCGGGCTGAACATGCTGGCGCAGGTCGGCTGGTCCCTGCCGGAATTCCTGCGGCAGCTCTTTTGGCTGGCACTGGAGCCGCCAAGCCCGGAATACGGGCTCAGGATGCCGCCTCTCAATGACGGGGGATGGTATATCATCTCCAGCTTCTTCCTGCTGGTGAGCGTCTGTGCCTGGTGGCTGCGGACCTATCAGCTTGCTCAGGAGCACAAGATGGGCAAGCACGTGGCCTGGGCCTTTGCCAGCGCCATCTGGCTTTTCCTGGTGCTGGGCCTGTTCCGCCCGATCCTGATGGGCTCATGGTCCGAAGCGGTCCCCTACGGCATTTTCCCGCACCTTGACTGGACCACGGCCTTCTCGATCCGCTACGGCAACCTGTACTACAATCCCTTCCACTGCCTTTCCATCGTGTTTCTCTATGGATCGGTGCTTCTGTTTGCGATGCATGGCGCGACGATCCTGGCGGTCAGCCGCTTCGGTGGCGACCGTGAGCTGGAACAGATCGTGGACCGTGGCACGGCGAGCGAGCGCGCGGCGCTTTTCTGGCGCTGGACGATGGGTTTCAACGCGACGATGGAAGGCATTCACCGCTGGGCGTGGTGGTTTGCCGTTCTCACTCCCATCACCGGCGGCATCGGTATCCTGCTGACCGGCACGGTGGTGGATAACTGGTTCATATGGGCCCAGGAGCACAATTTTGCGCCGATGTATGACGGCTCCTACGGCTATGATGCGTACGGGTCCTATGAGGCCTTCATCGGGCAGGAGGACTGAGCGATGTTTCCCAAGTGGTTCGACAAGTGGAACAGGGACAACCCCACCGACATCTACAAGCCCGCTATTCTGGTGGGCGTGGCCGGAGGCGCGGTTTTCGCCGCTGCGATGGTCGTGGCGTGGGGCCAGCCCTTCAAGACGGACAGCCTGCAGACGGGGCCGCGCGGCACAGGGATGTCGGTTCCCGAATTCGAGGCCGATCTTGCCGTGCCCGATCCCGGGATCGCCGGGTTTCTGGCCACCACCTCGGCTCCGGTGGTGCCGCAGGGCGGCGAGCGGACCGCCGGTGCCGCGCGCGATAACGTGCCACCGGGACTGGAGGGCCTGACGGTCGAGAATTATGACCGCCTGCTTGCCGCGATGCGCGACTGGACGGGGATCCCCGATCTCTTTGACGATCCGGCGTCCTACCAGACCTCTGTCGGCCACGTGATGATCGGCATGACCCAGAACCTCAACGAGAACTGGGCCGGTCATGTCAACGCCAACAAGCAGGTGGGGGTGACCTGCTACACGTGCCACAGGGGGCAGCCGGTGCCTGCTGACATCTGGTACGATCTAGGAGACGTGGCCGAACGGATGGCCGGCTGGTCGGCGAACCAGAACATGGTGACAGCGCAGAGCCAGTACACTTCTTTGCCGTCCGACGCGTTGAAGACCTATCTTCTGGATGGTGAAATGATCGGGGTTCATGATCTCGACAGCCGGGTGGCCGGTGTTCCGGGCAAGGACGGTTATCCGGGCATCCAGAACGCCGAGCGCACCTACTCGCTGATGAACTATGTCAGTAATTCGCTCGGGGTGAACTGCCTGTTCTGCCACAATTCGCGTGCCTTCTACGATGGTGCGCAGGTCACCCCGCAATGGGGTACGGAATCCCTCGGTATCCAGATGGTGCTTGAGCTCAACAACGATTACCTGGTGCCGGTCGGCGGGCTTCTGCCGGAAGACCGGCTCGGGCCGGTGAAGGGCGACGCACCGAAGGTGGCATGCAAGACGTGCCACAAGGGATACCAACAGCCATTGCAGGGGACCAACGTGATCAAGGACTGGCCCGAACTGGCGACCACCTCGGGTGAGCCGGACTACGGAAACTGACCCCGGACGGGGCCGCCCCGCAGCCGGGCGGCCCCGTCCAGTATCGCGCGGAATTGGTGCCCGCTGCCCCCGTATTCCGCGCGGGCGCCGCCGAAGCCGCCGGGAGGAGGCCGCAATGACCGATGAAAGACCGCATACACCAATGCTTGACCGGGTGGCCGGGCCGTCGGATCTGCGAAGTTTGCCGGATGACGATCTGGCCACCCTGGCCGGTGAACTTCGTGCCGAGGTGATATCCGCAGTCTCCGAAACCGGTGGTCACCTTGGATCGTCCCTCGGCGTGGTCGAGTTGAGCGTGGCCATCCACGCGGTCTTCAACACACCGATGGACAAGCTGATCTGGGACGTGGGCCACCAATGCTATCCTCACAAGATCCTGACCGGACGGCGCGACCGGATTCGCACGCTCCGCACGAAAGGCGGACTTTCGGGGTTCACCCGGCGCGCCGAAAGTCATCATGATCCGTTCGGGGCCGCGCACAGTTCGACCTCGATAAGCGCCGCTCTCGGCTTCGCGGTGGGGCGTGACACGGGCCGGTCCACCGGGGACGCAATCGCCGTGATAGGAGACGGCGCCATCAGTGCCGGAATGGCCTATGAGGCGATGAACAATGCCGGCGCCGAAGGACGGCGGTTGTTCGTGATCCTCAACGATAACGAAATGAGCATTGCGCCGCCTGTGGGCGCGATGTCCGGCTATCTGAGCGGCCTCTACGGACAAGACCCGGTGGCGCGCATGGCGTCCCTGGCCGAGGGGTTCGAAGCGGCGCTGCCGGCCCCGATGCGCGAGGGCGCCAAGCGTGCCCGCCAGATGGTGACGGGGCTCGCCGGGTCCGGCACCCTGTTCGAGGAATTGGGGTTTCAGTATATCGGCCCGATCGACGGGCATGACATGGACCAGCTGCTGCCGGTCCTGCGGGCGGCAAGAGCCCGTGCAACCGGTCCTTTGCTGATTCATTGCTGCACGGTGAAGGGCAAGGGATACGTCCCGGCCGAGACCAGCGCCGATCGCGGACATGGCGTGTCGAAATTCGATCCGGTGAAAGGGCCGCAGGCAAGTGCCAAGGGCGGAGCCCCTTCCTACACGTCGGTTTTCGGCGCCGCACTGTCCGACGAGGCCGCCCGCGATGACAGGATCGTGGCAGTGACCGCCGCGATGCCGGACGGTACCGGCGTGGCGAAAATGGCCGAACGGTTTCCGGCGCGGGTCTTCGATGTCGGTATCGCCGAACAGCACGGTGTGACCTTCGCCGCCGGAATGGCGGCGAGTGGCCTCAAGCCGTTCTGCGCGATTTATTCCACCTTCCTGCAGCGAGCCTATGATCAGGTCGTGCACGACGTGGCGCTTCAGGGGCTGCCGGTCAGATTCGCCATTGATCGGGCGGGCCTTGTCGGGGCCGATGGCGCAACCCATGCCGGGGCCTATGATGTGGGGTATCTTGGCAATCTGCCGGGGTTCACGGTGATGGCGGCCGCAGACGAGGCGGAATTGATGCACATGGTGGCGACCGCCGCCGCGCATGACACCGGGCCGATCGCGTTCCGCTATCCGCGCGGTGCCGGGACCGGTGTGGCGCTGCCCGAGCGCGGCGAGATCCTCGAGATCGGCAGGGGCCGGGTCATCCGCGACGGGGAGGATGTGGCAATCCTGTCCTTCGGGGCCCACCTTGCCACATGCCGGAGCGCGGTGGCGCTTCTGGAGGCGGAGGGTATCAGCACGACCCTTGCCGATGCCCGCTTTGCAAAGCCCCTTGATACCGATCTCCTGATGCGCCTGGTGGGCGGGCATCGTGCCCTGATCACGGTGGAGCAGGGCGCCGAGGGCGGGTTCGGCTCAATCGTCATGCATGAACTGGCCCGGCGCGGTGCGTTCGACACCGGCCTGATCCTTCGCAACGTATGCCTTCCCGACAGGTTCATCGAACAGGCGACTCCAGAAGAGATGTACGAGGATGCAGGCATGACCGCCGCGGATATTGCCGCGCGGGTCCGCGACGCCCTGGAACCGCAAAGCCGCCGGGTTGTGCCGCTGCGCCGCGTCTGACGCTGCACCCTTTAGGCGGCGTCTGCATTTAGCTGATCCAAGCCATTGCGCATGCGAGATCAACGAAGGCTTTGAATGAGCTGACGGATTTCTCGCAACGCAATGCGATCCTGCGGAAGCGTTTGATCTTATTGAAAA
>NZ_QNGB01000020.1 GCF_003298505.1 Roseovarius sp. TE539 | reverse complement strand
GTGGTCGTCGCTTGGCTGTGAAGCTTGATCAGCATGCCGATCTCCCGTCTCGCACCTCGTTCAAAACAGATCGTGCCATGAAAAGCGCGGATCGACGAGGGGCTATGTGATCATCCGGGACGGAACAACTAGTTAATAAATTCAAAAACCCCCCAAATAAGGACGTGGGTGAGGGAATCAATACGGCGTTCGAAGCGATGGAGAAGTTGAGACTCAAGAAGCCTGTTTTTTCTGAAACCGAGACCGGCCTCCTTGTGGAGTTAAGGCATGAAAGCCTAGCTTCGCCTGAGCAGCTTGTTCTGAGCTACTTGAACACCAATGAAGAGATTACCAACCAACAGGCGAGGGAAATTACAGGGATAAAGTCAGAAAACACGATGAAAAATGTGTTCTATCGGCTTCGGGACGCCGGTGAACTAGAGCAGGTGCCAAAGGTTTCTGGCAAGAAGCACGCATGGAGGCGCCCAAAAACACCGTGATTTAATCGAGGTCGCCTTCCCTACTCCCCCCGGACCCCCCGCAACCGCTTCACCTCTCCCCGCGCCTTCTTGGCCTTGAGCCGCCGCTCCGCGTTGCCCTTGGTGGGTAGGGTTGGGCACCACCCCCTACTCCCCCCGAGCCACATCCATCCGCTGGTGCAACACCCGGATCACCGTCACCGCCGCCGCGTCCTCGCGGAAGAACACCACGTGCGCGCCCGCCAAGGCCCGCCGCAGGCCCGGGGCGACCTCCGCCGCCGCGCATCGCCGGGCCGCCCCCCGGCACGGCGATATGCCCGCTCCCTGCGCATAGCGGACATTGGCGGCCGCCGTCGCGAATGTCAGCCTTCCGCTCGTCACCCATCCTGCGGGTGTCGCCTTTCGCCGTACGGTGAAGTCCCGGGGTGACTTTCGGCACCCGGCGGGACGGCGGGGGGGCGCCGGGCAAGGCGGGTGCGGGGCGGCACGTGTGTCCATGTTGGACGCACATTGCCGGCGCCGCCCGGATTTCTGTTCAAAACCCCGGGACACAATGTTCAAAATGGTCAATCCGTGGGTTCAGCCGGTGCCCATCCGGTCAAGATGCGCGCGCAGTTGCTCGGCCTCGTGGCGGGCCTCGCGCAGCCCGTCCATCGTCGCCTCCAGCTCGGCCTCCGCCTGGCTCAGCTGGTTGGTCAGTTCCGCCTCGCGCTGTTGCAGGTAAGTTATTGCCTGGTCACGTGTTTCCTCGGCTTCGTGGAGTTCCTGCGCCATCCGTTCCAGCTCCCCGACATCGGATTGCTGGACCCGGATGAAGCGGTGCACCAGCCAGTTGGCGAACCAGCCCAGGCAGAAGGCCACGAAGAGCACCACCGCGGTGGCCAGTATGAATTCAGTTCTGGTCATCGTCTTCCCCGTCCGCGGCCTGGGCCGTATCCTCTTGATCCTGGTCTTCTTCTGCCTTTCCCGGGTCTTCCCCGGGCTCCGCGGACTCCGCGTCGGCTTCGGCCTCTGGTCGGATCAGGCGGAACTCGATCCGGCGGTTCGCCTCGCGGCCCTCCTCGGTCTCGTTGTCGCCGATCGGCTCGCTCTCGCCGTAACCCTTCGCAACAAAAGAAGACGTGAGAACCCGCCGGGCCCGGAGCGCGTTCAGGACAGAGCGGGCCCGCGATTCGCTCAACCTTTGGTTCATCACTTCGCGCCCCTGGCTGTCAGTGTGGCCAGAGATCTCCATCCGGATCGGACCGCACTCCTTCAGGATGTCGGCAATTTCATCCATGATTTCAGCGCCGTCCGCACCGATCGTGTCCGATCCGGGATTGAAGGTGATCTTGTTGCCCTCCTGCGCCTCGGCAATGCGCGCCACGCATTCCTCGGGCGTCGGCTTCGCTGCCACCGGGTCCAGCCGCTCACGGTAGGTCACGTCGATATCGAACTGCGCCCCCTTGCCCAGCTTGTCCGACAAGAACCCCGAGATCTGCGCGCCGGCCCCCTCCTCGCCGGTACTGCCCGAAATCTGCAGGCTTTCCGGAGTCACCCGCACGACACCGTTGGAGAGATAGCGCAGGGCCTCGAGTCCGGTCAGCACCCGGATCGGCCAGTTCTCCGGCAGGCCCTCGGCGACACGGGCCTTCATGTGGATGGAGTCAGAGGAAAACCGGGCCTTGGCGAAACTCTCGACGGTTTCGCGGGCGCGCCTGCTTCCGATCCGGCCCCGCATCTGAACCAGTCCTTCGGGGGACAGCGTCGCAACGAATTCCGGTGTCTGGAAATCCTCTTCCTCCTCCGGTTCGGGCAACACCGCATGGAGGGCGAAAACCTCGGGCAACGCAGCCTCCAGCTCGCCGACCGTATCGTCGAAAAGCGTTTGCGGAATACCCGCGGCGGCCACCAGCGAGATATCCGCATCGGTGATCGTGACGGTGCCTGCCCCGAATCGGTCCAGTGCGCCGATGGAAAGTTCGGCCGCCTCGGCCCAACGGGGGGACGGCACCCCAAGGCCGATCAGGCAACTCGCCCCGGAGTCCAGACCGGCCCGTTCCGCAGCGGCCAGGATACGGTCGCGTGCGGCCTCCGTATCTGCCGAACACGCGTCGAACCGCGCCTGTCCCTCCTCGATCAGGAACCGAAGGGTGAAGGGCGTGATCACCGGCCGGGGCGCCGAGATGTCAAGCGAAAGGGCGATGTCCGCCGGGGCCAGCCGAGTAAGCTCTGTCTCCAGGGCACGCTTGTCGGCCATGCTCTGCGCCATGGCACGGACAACCACCCGGTCAGCATCCAGCGATATCTTTGTCCGCGGCAAGATCTCCAGCGCCTCGAGAGCAAACCCCACTGCCTCACGCCACCCGGCGGGCCGCGGATAGTCGGCTTCTTCCAGCAGGTCCGTTACCTCCGCCCCGTCGGCCGCCTCGGTGATTGCGGAATTCAGTGCCTCCCGGTCCATCGCGGCAGGCACCAACCCGATGAGTGATATGCCGCCATCGTTTCGAAGTATTTCCGCCGAAAATCTCGGGGGTGCGATCTTGTCTCGTTCCTCTACAAGCATCTGGTCGATCAGCCGGGCCGCGTCCACGACCTTGCCTGCCACGGATAGCGCCTTGAAACGGGCGGCTTCAGAAGGGGCGGTTCCGGCCAGGAAAACCTGAAGACCGTCAGCGTCCACCTCTGTCCACTCAAGGCCGGCATCCTCGAATTCGGCGCGTATGGCCAGCTTCGAGTTTTCCTCGACAACGGTCACGGCAAAGCCCGCCGCGACCCATGAAAGGACCGCCGCCGCAACGAATGTCGCCGCAATCGCGAAAATCGAGGAAAGCCTCATGTTGCGAGCCGATTGTTGTTTCTCCCCATCGGATGTTTAGGGGGCAAACCGGACATGCGCAATCAAGCCAGCAACGCGACGGCGAAAAACGGCAAGGGCAGGAGCCCCGCATCGCGATTGGAGCGGAACAGTGCCAGCAAGCCCGCATCGTCATCCGGGTTGAACCGCGTCAGTTGCCACTGCAGGTGCCATCCGAGCGCAATCGGCCCGGCGAGCGCAAGGAGCAGCGCAAGGGGTGATGCGCCAGCCCCCGCACCAATCACCGAAACCCCCATCAGCGATACGCTGACGACCAGGAAACGCCTGAGCCATCGCGGCGTGCGCGGACCGAACAGCCGCGCCGTTGACTTCACGCCGATCAGCGCATCGTCCTCGGCGTCCTGGTGGGCATAAACCGTGTCGTAAAACAGGGTCCACGCGATTCCAGCCATGTAGAGAACGACCGCCGGCCATTCCAACCGCCCGGAATGGGCCGTCCAGGCCAGCAATGCGCCCCAGTTGAAGGCAAGGCCCAGAAACACCTGCGGCCACCATGTGAAGCGTTTGGCGAACGGGTAGACGCAGACCGGCACAAGAGACACGATCCCCAGAGTGATCGCGGCGGTGTTGAAAGTCAGCAGGATGCAGAATGCCAGCACCGCCTGCATGCAGAGCCATGCGAGCGCCCGCGGCACAGGCACCTGTCCGGATGGAATCGGCCGCGACGCGGTGCGCGCCACACTGCCGTCGATGTGGCGGTCGGTGATGTCATTCCACGTGCAGCCTGCCCCGCGCATGAGGAAAGCGCCGATCGCGCATCCCGCGAAGATCCACATATCATGCCACACCGCCCGGCCGTCATGTAACATGGACAGCGTCAGCCCCCACCAGCACGGCAGAAGCAGAAGCCAGGTTCCGATCGGGCGATCGGCCCGTGAAAGCCGCAGATAGGGGCGCAACGACCGCGGCGCCATGCGGTCCACCCAGTTGTCGCGATAGGCATCGGCGACCCGGCCCCCAGCCTCTGGCGTCTGCTTGTCGGCGGTCATATGCTGCCCTCATGAAGAAAGCTAAGATCAGGCTCTGTGTAAATCAGGCATTGGGGGAAGGGCAAACCGTTCCCTTGTCGCGCGAGCAGGCGCATTATCTTTTCAGTGTCATGCGGCTCAGGGAAGGGGGGGCTGTGCTCGTCTTCAACGGACGCGATGGCGAGTGGCGGGCACGGGTGGTGCAGGCAGGTCGCCGCGACGGCCATCTGCAAGTGGAGCTGCGGACCGCCGACCAGCAGGATCCTCCCGATCTCTGGCTCCTCTTTGCCCCGATCAAGAAGGCACGCACGGATTTCATCGTGGAAAAGGCCACCGAGCTGGGTGCGGCCCGGATCCTCCCCGTGCAGACCGAGTTCACCAATGCCGAACGCGTCCGGCGGGATCGCCTCCAGGCTCACGCGGTGGAAGCCGCCGAACAATGCAACGGAACCTTTGTGCCGGAGGTCTGTGCCTTGCAGAAACTCGACAACCTGCTGTCCGCGTGGCCCGGGAATCGGCAACTCATGTTCTGTGACGAAGCGCTCGCAGGCCGCTCGTCCGCCCTCGCAGGCGGTCTCGCAAAGGCTCCTTGGGCCATCCTCATCGGGCCGGAGGGCGGCTTCTCCGACACCGAGCGTCTGCACCTTTCGCGGCTGCCCGTCTCTCACCCGGTTTCCCTTGGGCCGCGCATCCTCAGGGCAGATACCGCCGCCGTTGCCGCACTCACCGTCTGGCAACAGGCGTTAGGAGACTGGCAATGAGTTTTGTCCGCCCCGAGGCCCGGCAAGCGCTTTGGCGCTGGCGCGAGGTGATCTGGGCCTTGGTGCCCCTGGCTGTCGGGGGATGGTGGATGGCCGGTGCCGGCGGACTCCTGCCATGGGTGGGGAGCGTGATTTTTCTGGCGGGTGTGGCCTTTCTTGTCGCGGGCATACAGCGCGGACGGTTCAGGATTGGCAAGGGCGGCCCGGGCGTGGTGCAGGTGACAGAAGGCCAGATCGCCTATTTCGGCCCTCATACCGGCGGTGCCGTCGCGCTGACCGAGCTTTCCGCGGTGGAGCTGGTATCGTTTTCGGGCACACGCTGGTGGGCGCTGCATCAGCCCGGCCGGGCGGTCCTGCATATTCCCTCGAACGCGGAGGGAGCGGAGGCACTGTTCGACGTGTTCGCACATCTTCCGGGTATCCGCACCGAACACATGCTTGCGCAGATGCGGCTCGAGACCTCCCGGCCTGCCACAGTATGGCAGCGGGACGGCCCCCACCGCATTGACACTTTCCGAGATTGAAGCCACTTCTGGCATCCGCGCATGGCGCGGTGTTGCAGGAGATCCAAGAAATGTCCATTCCCCAGTCCGGCGGCAGCCCGATAGAGCATCACGAACAGCTCGCCGGGTATCTGGAAAGCGGATGCAAGCCGCAGGATGCATGGCGCATCGGCACCGAGCACGAGAAATTCGGCTATTGCAAGGACACCCTCAAGCCGATCCCTTATGCCGGGGACCGCAGCGTCCTGGCGGTTCTGGAAGGCTTGCGCGACGGGCACGGCTGGTCGCCTCTGGAAGAGGATGGCAATCTGATCGGGCTGGAAAAGGACGGCGCCAATGTCAGCCTCGAACCGGGCGGGCAACTCGAACTCAGCGGCGCACCGCTCGAGAACATTCACGAAACCTGCGACGAGGTGAATGCACATCTGGCGGATGTAAAGGACATCGCCGACAAGGTCGGTGTCGGCTTCATCGGCCTCGGGGCTGCACCGGTCTGGCGGCACGAGGACATGCCGTTGATGCCCAAGGGCCGGTACAAGCTCATGGATGCCTACATGCAGGAGGTGGGCACGATGGGCACGGCCATGATGCGCCGCACCTGCACCGTTCAGGTCAACCTCGATTTCGGATCCGAGGCCGACATGGTGCAAAAGCTCCGTGTCGCCCTGGCATTGCAGCCGGTCGCGACAGCGCTCTTCGCGAATTCCCCCTTCTTCGAGGGCAAGCCAAATGGCCACAAGTCGTGGCGCAGCCGGATCTGGCGGGATCTGGACCCCGACCGAACCGGCATGCTGCCCTTTGTATTCGAAGATGGATTCGGATTCGAGGCCTATGCGGACTACGCGCTCGATGTGCCGATGTACTTCGTGCACCGTGACGGCGAATACATAGACGCGCTCGGCCAGTCCTTCCGCGATTTCATGAAGGGCGAACTGCCTGCCCTGCCAGGTGAGAAGCCCCTCCTGTCGGACTGGGCTGATCACCTGACCACGATCTTCCCCGAAGCGAGGATCAAGAAGTTCATGGAAATGCGCGGCGCTGATGGCGGCCCGTGGCGCCGGCTTTGCGCTTTGCCGGCATTCTGGGTCGGATTGATGTATGATCAATCAAGTCTGGATACGGCATGGGACATGGTGAAGGACTGGGATGCGGAAACACGGGAGGAATTGCGGATCGCCGCGAGCCGCGACGCCATTCACGCGAAGGTGCGCGGGATCGGACTGCGCGACATCGCGCGTGAGATCCTAGACATCGCAGAGGCCGGTCTCAAGGCCCGCGGGCGCAGCGGCGGCGGCGGCATGATCCCCGACGAGACCCACTTTCTGAATACCTTGCGGGAGAGCGTGGAAAGCGGCACTGTACCGGCCGATGAACTACTTTCGCGGTATCATGGCGATTGGGGTGGTGACCTGAGCCGCATCTACGATGAATACTCCTATTGACCGCGACAGTAATGGCCCGGTCCGCCGCTGACGGGCCGAACATTGCCCGACGCTGCATTCCGAACCGGGGGCTTGCCATGCTCGACGACGCCGACGATATCCACCCGCTGTTCCGGGGTGCCCCGCGTGGCACCGAATTCCGAAAGCTGCGCAAGCGGCTGGTCCGGCAGGCACGGGAGGCGATCGAGCAATACGGCATGATCGAGCGCGGCGCCCGGTGGCTGGTGTGTCTGTCAGGAGGCAAGGACAGTTACACTCTCCTTGCGGTGCTGCATGAACTCCAATGGCGCGGGCTCCTGCCGGTGGACCTGCTGGCCTGCAATCTGGATCAGGGCCAACCGGGATTTCCCGCCACGGTGCTGCCCGAGTTCCTGAAGGATCGCGGCGTCGCGCACCGGATCGAGTATCAGGATACCTATTCGGTGGTCGTGGACAAGGTGCCCCGGGGACGGACCTTTTGCGCGCTGTGCTCACGGCTGCGGCGTGGCCATCTCTACCGTATCGCGCGCGAGGAGGGGTGCAGCGCGGTTGTGCTGGGTCATCATCGAGACGATATTCTCGAAACTTTCTTCATGAATCTCTTTCACGGTGGCCGCCTTGCCACGATGCCCCCCAAGCTTGTCAACGAGGAAGGTGATCTGTTTGTGTACCGCCCTCTCGCCCATGTAGCCGAGGCCGATTGCGACCGTTTCGCCCGGGAGATGGCATACCCGATCATTCCGTGTGATCTCTGCGGCTCCCAGGACGGCCTGCAACGCCAGCAGGTGAAGGCCATCCTCGACCAATGGGAGGCCAACAGCCCCGGTCGACGCCAAATCATGTTCCGGGCCCTGATGAACGCGCGGCCGTCCCATCTGCTGGACCCTGAGCTTTTTGATTTCCTGGGACTATCCCGTGAGTCATTAAAAGTAGAAGAAAGTCCCGGCCCCGAAAAGGCTGCGCGTTAAAGGCGTGTTGAACCGCGGTAGCTAGCGTTTCCCGGCAAAGACGGGAGCCCGCGCCATGTTACAGCGCCTCACAAACGTCATGTCCGGCCTGCGCGGGCGCCTTCGCGCGGTGCTTGCCGACCCGACACTTCTGGCCGTGTTGCCGGCTCTGGTTCTCGCTGCCTTCTGGCTGGGTGGTGAGGACCTGGTCCTTGCCATCGCGCTGGCCTTCCCGCTCGTGCTGTCGTTGACAGGACTGCGGGGCGTCCTGCCCGCAGCACGGCGGGCTCCGCGCAGGCAGGATCGTCGACAAGATATCGAACTCATCCTCGACGAGGCTCTGCAGGACACCGGGTACGGCGGGCGCAAGACGGCTTGCTTCGTACTCGGTCTGGATGACTTCGACACAATCCTGGATCGGCACGGTCAGACGGCGGCGGAAGACGTGATCGAGCAATCGGCCCAACGATTGCGCACCATGATGCGAGAGCGCGACAATCTGCGCAACCTGGACAACGGACAGTTCGGCGTGGCTCTCGCAGCTGTCCGTCGCTTTGATCTGGCCGACGCCGCCAACCTGGCCAGACGCCTGCAGACCGCGGTGGAGGAGCCGGTTGCGCTTGGTGCCACCACGATCCATGTCTCGGCGTCGATAGGATTTTGTCTTTCAGGCAGCCTTGCACCGCGCAACGGCGCAGCGTTCCTTTCGGCCGCAACCATCGCCCTCAACGAAGCCATGAGGCACGGACCATCGGCGCTGCGGGCCTATTCGCCCGACATGCAGGGGCAGGTGCCCTGCCCTGGCGCCCTGTCCGGGGAAGCCAGCCAAGCCCTTGAGGAAGGGCAGTTCCACCCTTGGTTCCAGCCGCAGCTTTCGACCGACACGGGCCGTGTCACGGGTTTCGAGGCCCTGGCACGCTGGCACCACCCCCGGCGCGGCATGGTCCCACCAAGCGAGTTTCTGCCGGCGCTGGAACAGTGCGGTGGCATGGAACGCCTTTCCGAAATCATGCTCTGTCATGCACTCCGGGCACTGCGCGCCTGGGATCGCAAAGGTTTCGACATCCCCCATGTAGGGGTGAATTTCGCGCCGGAGGAACTGCGAAATCCCGCGCTTGTCGACAGGGTCGGGTTTGAGCTGGACCGATTCGAACTGACGCCGGGACGGCTTTCGATCGAGGTGCTGGAAACCGTCATAGCGACCTCGTCCGACGACGTGGTGGTGCGCAATATCTCGGGGCTGGCCGATATGGGCTGCCTGATAGATCTGGACGATTTCGGCACCGGCCATGCCTCGATCTCCTCGATCCGCAGGATGGCCGTGCAACGGCTCAAGATTGACCGGTCCTTCGTCATCAAGGTGGACAGGGATCCCGAACAGCAGCGCATGGTGTCCGCGATCCTGCTGATGGCCGAAAGGCTGGGTCTGGACACATTGGCGGAAGGGGTCGAGACGGCTGGAGAACATGCCATGCTGGCGCAGCTGGGCTGTGGACACGTACAGGGCTTCGGCATTGCCCGCCCGATGCCCGTGGACCAGACGTCCGACTGGGTGGAGGCCCATTGCGCACGCCTTCACACGCCCCCCGTGATAGGGCGGCAAACCGGCTGAAACGCCCTGCTCTGCCGCGGTTTCCGGGGAATCCCCTTGACCTTTGGAGCCGCACTCTGTTGAACGCCGGGAACTGTCAACACACGGGTAGGCCACCGGCGATGGACGATCAGAACAAGAACCTCATCCTTGCGACCGCGCTCAGTTTCATCGTGATCCTGGTATGGTTCGTGATGTTTCCGCCACCTGAACCCGTCACGACAGGACCCGATGGCGAAGTCACCGAGACAGATCGAACCGCCACAGGCGCCGAGACCGGAAACCTCGATACCGCCGCCGGACCGGTCGCCGCGCCGGGAGAAGAGCCCGCAGGGCCCGATCCCGCGGGCGCCGATACCGCCGACGCACCGCGTATCGAGGTATCAACCCCCAGTCTCAGAGGATCCATTTCCTTGCAGGGCGGCCGGATTGATCGCCTGTTTCTCAAGAAATACCGGAATTCCCTCGAGCCCGACTCGGGCATGGTTGAACTGCTCTCTCCGGTCGGCAACCCGACACCCTACTATGCCCTGTATGGCTGGGCGCCCGGTGCCGGACTGACACTGGACCAGGTGCCCGGCGCCAACACGATCTGGAGCTTGGAAAGCGGCGATACCCTGACTCCCGGCAATCCGGTCACCCTGAAATGGGAGAACGAGGCGGGACTCGTTTTCCGGCGGGTACTTTCGGTGGACGAGGATTTCATGTTCACCGTCACGCAGTCGGTGGAGAATTCGAGTTCCGAACCTCGCACACTGGCGCCTTACGGAATCCTTGCCCGCCACGGTGAACCGCAGGGCCTCAAGAATTTCTTCATCCTGCACGAAGGTCTGGTCGCCATGGCTGATGGCGAGCTTGTTGAAACGGATTATTCGGATATCGCGGATCTCGAGTTCAACGAGCGCGAGGGTGCCCGTGCCGAGGTCACGCAAGTTACCGAAAATGGCTGGACCGGCTTCACCGACCATTATTGGATGACCACGCTGATCCCCGCGGGCGGCACGCCGTTCAAATCGGTTGTGAAGTTTGATCCGCGCCGTGAAATCTACCAGACCGAGACGGTGCTGCCGACACGCACCATTGCCCCAGGTGAACAGACCACGGCGCGCACGCGGCTCTTCGCGGGCGCCAAGGAATGGGACACGATCCGCAACTACCAGAACGAGGATGGCGTGGACCGCTTTCTCGATTCGATTGACTGGGGCTGGTTCTTCTTTCTGACCAAACCGATTTTCGCGGTACTGCACTGGTTGAATGTCTGGCTTGCCGGGGTGGGGCTTACCGGCTCGATGGGGTGGGCGATCATCGGTCTGACGCTTCTGATCAAGGCGCTTCTGCTGCCCCTGGCCTACAAGTCGTACGTCTCGATGGCCAAGATGAAGGAACTGCAGCCGCAGATGGAGCAGATCAAGGAAGCGGCTGGCGACGACAAGCAGAAGCTCCAGAAGGAGATGATGGAGCTCTACAAGAAGGAAAAGGTCAATCCAGCCTCGGGCTGCCTGCCGATCCTGCTGCAGATCCCGATCTTCTTCTCGCTCTACAAGGTCATCTTCGTGACGCTGGAACTGCGTCACGCCCCCTGGGTCGGATGGATCCGCGACCTTTCGGCGCCCGATCCGTCCTCGATCCTGAACCTGTTTGGCCTGCTGCCCTGGGGCGCCCCGGAACCGGGATCCATCGTGGCGATATTCAGCCTGGGCATCCTGCCGATCCTGTTGGGCATATCCATGTGGCTCCAGCAGAAGCTGAACCCCACACCCACCGACCCCACGCAGAGAATGATCTTTGCCTGGATGCCGTGGGTGTTCATGTTCATGCTGGGCACGTTTGCCAGCGGCCTGGTCATTTACTGGATCGCCAACAATACGATCACCTTTGCGCAACAATACCTGATCATGCGTAGTCAGGGCTATAAGCCCGATGTCTTTGGCAACATAAAGGCCGGCTTCCAGCGACAGCGCGAGAAACAGCAGACGGACGACAAGAAATGAGCCGCGTTCGTGCCCTCTGGCGCCACCCGATCAAGGGGCACGGGCGCGAGACGCTGGACACCGTTTCACTGACCGAAGGGCAGACCATGCCCTGGGATCGCCGTTGGGCCGTCTCGCACGAGGCGGCCCGCCTTGACGACTGTGGGTGGGCCCCGTCGGTCAACTTCTCGCGCGGGTCCAAGGTCGCCTCTCTGATGGCGATCAGCGCGCGATCTGATGAGGCTGGTGGCACTGTCACCCTCAGACATCCGGACCTGCCGGACCTGACCTTCGATCCCGATCGTGATCATCGTGCATTCCTTGAGTGGGTTCGCCCGATCATGCCCTCCGACAGGGCGCAATCCTTCGCGATCCACCGTGTCGAGGGGCGCGGCATGACCGATACCGATTACCCGTCCGTGAGTCTGATCAACCTTGCTTCCAACGCCGATCTTTCCCGACGCGCCAAGGTTGAGGTGTCACCGGTCCGCTGGCGCTGCAATATTCATGTCGATGGTTTCGCGCCATGGCAGGAATTCGAATGGATCGGCCGAGTGCTTAGGCTGGGCACTGCCGAAATTACCGTCCGGGAACCGATCCTGCGATGTCTTGCCACCACCGCCAATCCAGAATCGGGCGAGCGGGATGTCGACACGCTGAAGGCGTTGAACACCCATTTCGGACATCAGGACTTTGGCGTTTATGCCGAAGTCACCAGATCTGGGCGCATCGCGGTCGGAGACCCGGTCGAGGTGCACTGATGCCTTTGCCCTTCCCAGTTGCAGCGGTTCCCGGCCCGGACGAGGCAGAGGCGGGCCGCAAGCTTTTTGCCGGTCCGGTCGAGTTCCTGAAGGGTGTTGTCGCGATGTCCGGCCTGCCGCCGGCGGACAGGCCGGAGGTCTGCTTCGCGGGGCGGTCAAATGTCGGCAAGTCATCACTGATCAACGCGTTGACGAACCGAAAGGCTTTGGCGCGCACGTCGAACACACCGGGACGCACGCAGGAGATCAACTACTTCACGCTTGGCGAAAGTCATTACCTTGTGGATCTTCCGGGCTATGGCTTTGCGAATGCGCCGGTGCCTGTTGTCGAGAAATGGCAAGCGCTTCTCAAATCCTACCTTTCCGGGCGCCAGACACTGCGCCGCGCCTTCGTCCTGATAGATGCGCGCCACGGCATCAAGCCTGTGGATGAAGAGATCATGCAGCTTTTGGACGGTGCCGCCGTTACCTTCCAGTGCGTCCTGACAAAGGCCGACAAGATCAAGCCGCGCGACACCGAAGGCCTTCTGTCACAGGTCCGCGGCCGCCTCGCATCCCATCCGGCCGCCTACCCCGAACTGATCCTGACTTCGAGCGAGAAGGCCGAGGGCCTGTCAACCCTGCGCTCTGGCGTCGCCACACTGGATTGAGCCTCCAGCCCCTCTTGCACAGCGCATAGGATACGGGGATAACCCGGCAAGCGAGGGAAACGTGATGAAGAAACAGGCCATGAACCGCGACTGGATCGCCACCGCACGCACACTATCGGAGGCATTGCCCTACCTGCAGCGTTATGATGGTGCCGTCGTGGTGATCAAATTCGGCGGACACGCGATGGGTGATGATGCCGCAATGGAGACCTTTGCGCGTGATGTCGTCCTGATGCAACAGGTTGGCGTCAACCCTGTGATCGTGCACGGCGGCGGACCGATGATAAACGAGATGCTGGCCAAGCTCGATATCCGATCGGATTTCGTGGATGGCAAGCGCGTCACCGACGCCGACACCATGAAGGTTGTGGAAATGGTTCTGTCCGGGTTCGTGAACAAACGGATCGTTCAAGCCATCAACGCGCAGGGTGGCAGGGCGGTCGGCTTGTCGGGCAAGGATGCCGGGCTTATCACCTGTGAAGCTGCCGACCCCGCTCTCGGCCTTGTCGGTACGCCCGACGAGATCAACCCCGCAATACTGCACACTCTGTTTGCCGACGATCTCATACCCGTGATTGCCCCTCTCGGGGCGGGGCGCAAGGGGCAGACATTCAATATAAACGGCGATACCGCCGCCGGTGCAATCGCTGCTGCGCTGACTGCGGATCGTCTGTTGCTGCTGACCGATGTGGATGGCGTGCGCGGCATTGACGGAGAGGTGGTGACTGAACTGACCGCGGACCAGATTCGCGAGATGACCAAGAATGGCACTATCGCCGGTGGCATGATTCCGAAGACGGAAACCGCGCTTGCGGCCATTGAGGGCGGAGTTCGGGCGGTGGTCATTCTGGATGGGCGGGCGCCCAATGCCACGCTTCTGGAACTTTACACTGAGCATGGCGCCGGATCGCTCATCCGTGCGGGCTAAACCCGAGAAAGGCGATCATGGAATGACACTTGGATTGCAATGGCAGGACGGACGTCCAGAGCGGCTCGGTTGGTCGCCAGGTCTGCCGTTTTTCCACGAATGACACTGGAGGACGTGCAAAGTATCGCCGGGCCGCAGCACCTCGCGGTTCTTGGCGGGGTGGTGGAAGGTGCGCCCGACGGGATCGGAACCCTGCTCCTTCTGGGGCCGGCGGAACCGGGGTTTTGGGCCCATTTCACCGCCCAGCCCGAATACCTCGACGGTTTGGCGGATCCGCTTGACCGATGGTCGGAGCGCATCATCGGTGGTATCGCCGAATCAATGAACGCAAGGGCCTACTTTCCGTTCGGCGGGCCGCCCTGGCATCCTTTCGTAAGCTGGGCGTTGGCAAGTGGGCGGGCGCATCTTTCGCCAGTCGGCCTTCTGGTCCACGACCGTGCGGGTTTGATGGTCTCCTATCGCGGTGCGATCGGGTTCAAGGAAACGCTCGCGCTGCCGGATGCCGGGCCGAACCCTTGTGACACATGCGCGACGCAACCGTGCCGCAGCGCCTGCCCGGTGGATGCCTTCGGGGACGACGGATACGATGTGGCAGCTTGCAAGACAGATCTGGACCAACCAAAAAACGATTGTATGTCAAAAGGTTGCGCTGTGCGCCGGGCTTGTCCGCTAAGCCGTCGTCATGGCAGGCTGGAGGAACAATCAGCGTTTCACATGAGGGCATTCAAATGAAACGGATAATCCTGATGCGGCACGCGAAATCAAGCTGGGACAACCCGGCGCTGAGCGATCATGCAAGGCCACTGAACGGGCGCGGGCGGATCTCGGCCAATGCTGTAGGGGAATGGCTGCGGACCAAAGGTTATATTCCGGAACATGTACTCAGCTCTTCGGCGGCACGCACTCGCGAAACCTTTGCGCGGATGGGAATTTTTTGCGACGCGGAATTCCGGGACGGGCTGTATCATGCAGGGCCGGCCGATCTGCTGGAAACCCTGCGTCGTGCAAGGGGCAACTGCGTACTGATTCTGGGTCACAATCCGGGGATCGCGGAATTCGCAGATATTATGCTGTCGCAGCAACCAAAACACCCAAGATTTGGAGATTTCCCCACCGCTGCAACACTGGTGGCCGACGTCCCTGTGACCGATTGGGCCGATCTTACCCCCGGAACCGGGCACCCGGTAGACTTTACCGTCCCGCGGGATCTGACAGGATAAGGATTGAACATTCCGAAGGTCTTGAAGAGGACCGTTGAAGGAAGATCCCGGGGATGGCGGAAAGTCGTGCCCATCATTGCCAATCCGGTGCCACGCAGCCGGCTTCGGGGCCCGGTGGAAGGCCGGAACGCGTGTTTGGTTGCCCTCGCGCCCTCCCGGGCCTTACGATAGCGGAAAACGGAGGCGCCTCGTGCAGGTCTCAAGCAATCTCCGCCCACGTGAGTGGGTGGTCGCCATTTTCACCGGCGGGTACGTTCTGGCCTTCACGGCATGGTTCCTGATTGGCGGGAACCACGAATTTATCGTCTACGTGATCACCATGCTCGCGCTCATCGCGCTGGTCGGGCGGAGCCTCCGATCAGCGGAGTACCCGGTTTCGATGCTCTGGGCGCTGTCCGTATGGGGGCTGTTGCACATGGCCGGCGGCGGCGTGCCGGTGGACGGGGCGGTGTTGTACTCACTTCAGGTCTTGCCGATCACGCCGGCCGACGGGGACATGAGACTGCTCAAGTATGATCAGATCGTCCATGCCTACGGATTTGGTGTGACTGCCTGGGTCCTTTGGCACCTGCTGACACGGCACTTTCCGCAACTGAGAGACACCATGACGAGCCTGTTTTATCCCGCCTTCGGCGCCATGGGACTTGGCACGGTCAACGAGATCATCGAGTTCATCGCCGTGCTGTCCGTTTCCGAGACGAATGTCGGAGGCTATGTAAACACGGCCCTCGATCTGGTTTTCAACGCGCTTGGCGCGGCCGTCGCGATGACGGTCGTGGCGGTGTGGAGCCGGCTTCGGGCCCGTCGTGACGCCCGTTGAGCAAACTTGGGCGCATTGCGGCGCCCGACAATTGGCCCTTGCGCGCCCGGCGCCCTAGATTGCAGTCGATGGGAGCGCCACTCTACATAGGATCGGAGATCTATCGCGGGTCAAGCTACGGGCCGCGGCATCCGTTGAGCATTCCCCGGGTCCCGACCGCGACCGACCTTTGCAGCGCCATGGGCTGGCTGCCGCGCGGACAGTTCCACAACAGCCCGCGCGCCCGGCCGGCCGCCCTGACCGCGTTCCACACCCCGGGCTATATTGCCGCCCTGCAGGCGGCCGAGGCGGCGGGGCATGTCAATGACGCAACACGCTTGCGTCATGGGCTGGGCACATTGTCGAACCCCGTTTTCACCGAAATGTTCCGCCGCCCGGCGACAGCGGCGGGCGGGTCAATTCTGGCGGCGGACCTGCTGGCCGATGGGGGTATCGTCTTCAACCCCGGGGGCGGAACCCACCACGGACAAGCCGACCATGCGAGCGGTTTTTGCTATCTCAACGATCCGGTGCTCGCGATCAGGGCGCTGCAGGCCAGGGGGCTGCACCGCATTGCCTATGTCGATATCGACGCGCATCACTGCGACGGGGTGGAGGCCGCGCTTCACGGCGTCGAGGGCGCACTTCTGATTTCCACCCACGAAGAAGGGCGCTGGCCTTTCACCGGGGCGCTGGAGGATCGGGCGGGCGGTGTGGCGGTCAACCTGCCGTTGCCGCGCGGCGCCCATGACGGGGATTTTGCACTGGCCCTGCACGAGGTGATCCTGCCCTGCGTGGCCGCACACCGGCCCGAGGCCGTGATCCTCCAATGCGGGGCGGATGCGGTGGCCGAAGATCCCCTCGCCCGGCTTTCGCTGTCCAACAATGCCCATTGGCAGGCGGTGGCGCTGCTCAGGACGCTGACACCGCGGTTTCTGGTGCTGGGCGGCGGCGGATACAACCCGTGGACGGTCGGACGGCTCTGGGCCGGAGTCTGGGCAGTGCTGAACGGCCACGAGATTCCCAACCGCCTGCCACCGCCGGCGCGCAGGATTCTGGACGGGCTGACCTGGACCCGGCAGCGCGGGGAAAGGCCTCCGCACCTGGTCGAGACGTTGCGCGATATCCCGCGCGACGGCCCGCCGAATGACACGATGCGTACTCGTGTGAACCACCTGCGGAACCGTCGGAAGCTGTGGGTGTGAGCGGCCGTGGCGGACGGCTTGTACGGTCAATTTGAAACGTTAAGGCCGGGGTAACACCTGATCTGGTACCACTTGTGACGGGTGAGAAAAGGTGGATGAGATGAGCGCGCATGGAAATGCGGCGCCAGTCATCATCAAGAGGAAAAAAACGGCCGCGCCTGAGGCGCATCACGGTGGCGCCTGGAAGGTGGCCTACGCCGATTTCGTGACCGCCATGATGGCGTTCTTCCTTTTGATGTGGCTGCTGAACGCGACAACCGAAAAGCAACGCAAGGGTCTGGCGGATTACTTCAGCCCCTCGGTGCCGATCAATCGTATATCGGGGGGTGGCGACGGCGATTTCGGCGGTGAAAACGTCTTTTCCGAAGACACTTTGCCGAAAGACGGCACCGGCGCGACCGCGTTGCGGCCCACGGAATCGGATCGGGCGCGGGGCGAGACCGGCGTATCGCGCGACGAGGAGGCTCTCGAGAAGGTCAGGCAGGCACTCGAATCGGCGCTGAACGGACAGGGCGGTGAAAGCATGGCAATGCGCAACCTGCGCCGTCACGTGATCACCCGTCTGACCGACGAGGGACTGGTGATCGAGATCTTCGATCTCAGGGGGCGCCCCCTGTTCGAGCCCGGAGAGGCAGCGCCGACCGAGACGCTCAGGGCGCTGTCCGGGATGATCGGCGGGGTGACGAAGCTGGTCAGCAACCCGGCGGCCGTGGAGGCGCACGCGCGCGCGCGCCCCGTCGTGCTCAAGGTCAATGCCGTCTGGGATCTGTCCACGGCGAGGGCGCACCGATTCCGGCGTTTGCTGGAGGATGGCGGCCTGGAGCCGGCCCGCGTTCACCGGGTCACCGGGCATGCCGACCGGGATCCGGTGGTGGACGATCGCATGGCGATCAGGAACAACAGGCTGGAGGTGGTACTGCTGCGAAGCGACGGCCGCGGGAAATAGACCGGATTTTATTTGTTAGCGCGCCATTAAGCGCGGGGGCCTAGACCTGTCATCGACAAATCCAGTCGATGCAGCAGAAAGGCGTATCCATGTCCATATCCTCCTCCCTGAATGCCGGTGTCGCGGGGCTCGGCGCGAATGCAACGCGGCTTGCAGCCATCTCGGACAATATCGCCAATTCGGCGACCTTCGGCTACAAGCGTGTCGAAACCGATTTCCAGTCCCTGGTGATCGGCTCGAACGGCGGCAATTACTCCGCCGGCGGCGTGCGCTCCACCACGCAGCGCAATATCGACCAGCACGGATCGCTCGTCACCACGTCCAACGCCACTGACCTGGCGGTGCGGGGCCGCGGCATGCTGCCGGTCGCGCGCAGTAGCGAGGTGGGGGTCGGCAATGGCGCCGGGCAGATGATGCTGACGACGACGGGATCCTTCCGCACCGATGCCGAAGGCGTATTGAAGACCGGGTCCGGCCTGGTCCTGCTGGGCTGGCCGGCGGGCCCGGACGGCACCGTCCCGACCTTCCCGCGCGACACCAGCGACGGGCTGGAGCCGGTACGTATCAACGTCAACCAGCAGACCGGCGAACCAACCACCCAGATCAGCCTCGGGGTGAACCTTCCCGCCACGGAAACCGGGGCCGCCTCGAGCGGCGATCCCCAGCAGCTTTCGGTGGAATATTTCGACAATCTCGGAAAATCCGAGAATATCCTGGTGGAGTTCACTCCGACGATCCCGGGCACCGGGTCCTCGAACGAATGGACGATGACCTTCAAGGACTCCGCGCAAGGCAACGCGGTGATCGGGGATTACACGCTGACCTTTGACGCGTCCCGCGCCTCGGGCGGCACACTGCTCAACGTCACGACCAACTCGGGCGGCGCCTATGATCCGGCAACCGGCAAGATAATTACAACGGTTGCCGGCGGCCCGATGGAAATCGACATCGGCCAGACCGGCGCCCTCGACGGGCTGACCCAGCTGTCCGACAGCTTTGCACCGCTTTCGATCTCCAAGGACGGGTCGCCTGTGGGCAACATGACCGCGGTGGAGGTGGACGAGAATGGCTTCGTTCACGCATCCTTCGACACCGGGATCACGCGAATTGTCTACCAGGTGCCGCTGGTGGACTTGCCGAACCCCAACGGGATGGTCGCCTTCGACAACCAGACCTACCTGCCCTCACCGGCGAGCGGTTCGTTCTTCCTCTGGGACGCGGGTGACGGGCCGACCGGCGATGTCGTCTCGTTCGCACGCGAGGAAAGCGCCACCGACGTGGCAGAGGAGCTGACCAACATGATCCAGACTCAGCGCGCCTACTCCTCGAACGCCAAGGTGATCCAGACTGTGGACGAGATGCTGCAGGAAACCACCAACATCAAACGCTGAGGCCCGGTGCCCAAGCGAGCCCGTGAGCCCTCTGAAGGAAAGGCTGCCGCATGAGTATCACAAGTGCCCTCTCCAGCGCCCTGAGCGGGCTGAGCGCCCAGTCACGCGCCGCCGAGGTCGTCGCCTCGAATCTGGCCAACCTGACCACCGAGGGCTATGCCCGCCGTGACATCGAGCTGACGGCGGCCGGGCAGGACTTCGGCGGCGGCGTCCGCATCTCCAACGTCACGCGTCACGTAGATAGCGGGGTGCTGGCCGACCGGAGACTCGCCGACAGCAGCCTTGCCGGGGCTGAAACCCGGGCCGGATTCCTTGAAGGCGTGCAGCGCACGGTCGGCTCCCCCGACGCGAGCGGTTCCCTGTCAGCGCGGCTCGCGGCCTTCGAGGCAAGCCTTGTCATCGCCGCCGCCCGCCCCGAGGACGGCACCCGCCTGCAAGCGGTGGCACTGCGCGCTTCGGAACTTGCCGACGCCTTCAACACCGCCTCCGACGACATTCAGGCACGTCGCATGGCCGCCGACGCCGGGATCGAGACCGCCGTCAGCACCATCAACACGGCCCTGGAACAGATCGGCACTCTCAACGCGCGGATCGCGACGGCAACGCACAAGGGCCAGGACACCGCCACGCTGGAGCACGACAGGCAGCGCCGGATCGACAGTATTACCCCGTTTCTGCCCCTGCGTGAAATACCACGCGAGAACGGGACGATCGCCCTCATGACCCCGGGCGGCGCGGTGCTCTTGGATGGAACTGTTGCAAAGCTCGACTTCACCCGCGCCAACATGGTCACACCCGAAACGACACTGGGCGCCGGTGGCCTCTCGGGGCTGACGATAAACGGCCGCAATGTCCCCCCATCCGGACCGGGCAGTCCGCTGGGCGATGGCCGGCTCGTGGCCCTGTTCGAGTTGCGCGACAGCACGGCCACCACGGCGCAGGCCGGCCTGGACGCGCTGGCCCGGGACGTGACCGAAAGGCTGCAGGCGCCGGGACTTGATCCGACAACAGGACCGGGCGCAGCGGGATTGTTCACCGATGGCGCCACTGCATTTACCGCAGCCGACGAAACCGGAATCGCCGGGCGCATGGCCCTGAACCCGGCAATAAATCCGCAGGATGGCACCACGTTGCACCGGCTGCGCGACGGCCTTGGCGCCGCATCACCCGGCCCGTCGGGAGATGCGTCATTGCTCAACGCGGTAACCGATGCCCTCACCGCGAGGCGGGTGCCGGCCTCGGGGCCCTTTGCCGGGCAGGCTCATTCACTTGCGGATCATGCCGCGGCGTTCGCCTCAAGGCTGGGACAAGACGCGCGGGCGGCCGATGCCGAGCTGAGTTTCACCGCCACGCAGCGCGGTGAACTTCAGACGATGCTTTTGCGCGACGGTGTGGATTCGGATGCCGAAACCAGCCGCCTTCTTGTGATCGAGCAGGCATACGGCGCCAATGCCCGGATGATCCAGACCCTCGACGAAATGATGCAAACCCTTCTGAGGATCTGACCCATGAGCCTGCACTCCATCGGCGACCTGGCACAGTCTTTCGTGCTCCAGCGCCAGAACACCGAACTGAAATCTCAGATGGCGCGGCTCAGCGCCGAGCTGTCCAGCGGCCGCACCGAAAATGTGACCGACCATCTGGCGGGAAACTTTGGCCATCTCGCGGATATCGAGCACGATCTGGTGCTGCTCGATGCTCGCCGCGACACCGCCGCCGAGGCCCGCACCTTCACCACCGCCATGCAAACGGCGCTGGAACGGGTCCAGGATCTTGCCGGAGGCCTTGGCGAGAGCGCGGTGCTAACCACCGCGGCCCCCGGTGACATAAGCCTCGACGTGACCGCCAGGCACGCCCGCGGCAATCTCGAAAGCATCGTCTCGGCGCTGAACACCGATGTGGCGGGCCGATCCCTCTTCGCCGGCGCAACCGTCGAGTCCGCGGCCCTGGAGCCGGCGGATACACTGCTCACGGCCGCCCGCGCCGCCGTCGCGGGAGAAACCGGCGCGGCGGGCGTGGAAGCGGCGCTTCAGGCGTTCTTCGACGATGCCGGTGGCGGCTTCGAAACCCTTGTCTATCAGGGCGCTAACACCAATCTCGCGCCCTATCGTCTGGGCGACGGTGCATCTGTGGAACTGTCGCTGCGGGCCGATGCGCAGGCACTGCGCGACACCCTGCGCCATACCGTGGCCACCGCCCTTGCCGGCGACGAAACTCTTGCCCTTTCGCAGGAGGCCCGACGGACACTGGTCCAACGGGCCGGAGAGGGGCTGCTGACGGCGGCCGAGGGGCTGACCGGCTTGCGCGCCGGACTGGGCTTTACCGAGGCGCGCATCGACCAGTCCGAAAGCCGGATCGCCGCCGAGCTGACCAGCCTTGAATTCGCCCGGTCCGAACTTCTGGCTGTCGACCCGTTCGAGACCGCCACGCAACTGGAGCAGGTGCAGTTCCAGCTCGAGACACTCTATACCCTGACCGCGCGCTCGGCGCGCCTCAACCTGGTGAATTTCCTGTCATGATCCCGATACGCGCCCTTGGCGGGCTGATCCTGTCGTTTTGCCTTGCCGCCGCTCCGCTCCATGCCGGCCCGATACGAATTAAAGATCTGGTCGAATTCGATGGCGTGCGCGGCAATGACCTGGTCGGTTACGGCCTTGTCGCCGGCCTCGACGGTACCGGCGACGGGTTACGCAACGCACCATTCACCGAAGAAATCATGTCGAACATACTCGAGCGTCTGGGTGTCAACGTGACTGGTGAAGAGTTCCGTCCCAAGAACGTGGCCGCAGTTCTGGTGACCGCAGTGTTGCCACCCTTTGCCCGCGCCGGCGGACGCATTGACGTGACCGTGTCAGCCATCGGTGATGCCGACAGCCTGCTCGGCGGCACCCTGGTGATGACCCCGCTCAACGCCGCGGACGGGCAGATCTACGCGGTGGCACAGGGCACGATCATTGCCGGCGGCGCCGCCGCCCGCGGCGAGGCCGCGACCGTCGTGCAGGGAGTTCCCACCGCGGGGGTGATTCCCGCCGGCGCCCGGGTCGAGCGGGAGACCGGTTTCGATCTGGCGGCGCTGGACACCCTTCGCCTGGCGCTGCGAGAACCTGATTTCACCACGGCCCGGAGAATCGAGGCACGGATAAACAACGCGTTCGACCGACAAGTGGCGTTGATGCTGGATTCAGGAACCGTGCGTCTGAATGTCCAGAAGACGGGCATGCCGTCACCGGCTCATGCTCTGGCGCAGGTCGAAAACATCCTGGTGGAGCCCGAACGCAAGGCCCGGGTCGTGGTCGACCAACGTTCCGGAACCATCGTGATGGGACAGGAAGTGCGGATCTCGCGCATTGCCGTCTCACAGGGCAATCTCACGCTGCGCGTGCAGGAACGCCCCATGGTGATCCAGCCCAACCCCTTCGCCGAAGGCGAAACGGTGGTGGTTCCGCGAACCGACGCCGGAATCGAGGAGGAAGAGGGGACTGGCCTGGCCGAGGTTCCTCCCGGCACGACCCTGTCGGAGGTCATCGCCGGATTGAACGCGCTCGGAGTTTCACCGCGGGACATGATCGACATCCTCAAGACCATCAAGGCGGCCGGTGCACTGCACGCCGAGTTCGTGGTGCGCTGAGCCCGGCGGCGCCCGAGCCGTCCCGATGTCGCAAGCCGATAATCCCGGAGACAATACCGCGGGGGGGCACCCGACCTCGCAGGGCCGTCAGGATCGGACGATATCTTGAAGACTGGGCCATCCGTTGTCCGCCCGAGGGATGACATTGGCCGCGGCACACAACGCGCCCCGATGTGACGTGTTCCCGCTCGTGGCCACTCTCAGAAGTAGCCACGGACCAGACTGCCCGCCACCAGGGTCCAACCGTCCGCGATCACGAAGAAGGCCAGCTTGAATGGCAGGGAAACGATCGCCGGCGGCACCATCATCATGCCCATCGACATGAGTACCGCAGCGACCACGAGGTCGATGATCAGGAACGGCAGAAAAATCAGAAACCCGACCTCGAAGGCGCGGGCGATCTCGGAGAGCAGGAAACTGGGCACCAGCACGGAAAGCGGGGAGTCCGGCACCGGAGCAACGCCCGCGCCCTGCGCCGCGTCGTCAGGACGCAGCGCGGCCATCGCCGCGAATGTGTCCGGATCGACACGCCCGGCCATGAAGCTGCGGAACGGCACCAACGCCTCCCCGAGCGCCGCCTCGACACCGATCCTTTCCTGCAGCAGCGGGTCGATACCCCGCTCCCATGCGGTCGTGAAAACCGGCTCCATGACGAAATAGGTCAGGAACAGTGCCAGACTCACGATCAGCATGTTGGGTGGCGACTGCTGCAGCCCGATGCCCTGCCGCAGGATGGCCAGGACCGTTACGATGAATGGGAAGCACGTGATCATGATCGCGAGCCCCGGCGCGAGACTCAGCACCGTGATCAGTGCGATGAGCTGAAGACTGCGCGCGGTGAGCGACGCATCCTCCCCCAGGGAGATCGAGATGTCCTGCGCCACGGCCGGTCCGGCGGCGACCATGGCAAGAAGGCCGGTCGTCGCCGCGCCGGCGACCATCGCGCCGGCATGGTTCATCCCAACCCGTCCTGGAGATCGGCGACCTCGGTCAGCCGCACGGCGAGTTGCCCCTGCTGATCTCCCTCCATCTCCTCGAGTTCGCCGCGAGCAATCAGCCGCTCTCCGATATAGAGTTCCACCGGATCCTCGATACGCGCATCCAGAGGCAACACCGCGCCCCGCCCCAGCCCGAGGAGGTCGCGGATCAGGGGACGGGCACGGCCCACGGAAATCGTTATTTCTATCGGGACGGTTGAAAAAGGGTTGGACAGATCCGTCGGTCCTGGTGCCGCGCGCGGTTTTCCCGTCGCCGCGGTGTCGTTGCTGTCGCTCATCATCCGGTCTCCCTTTTCTGGTCTTCGAGAAAGCCGGCGACCGCCTCTCCGATCCCGGCGAGAACTTCATCCAGGTCGATTTCCGTTTCGGTATCGCCGGCAGCGATATAGGCTTGGCCCTCGCCAAGCGACGGTTCCTCGCGCAGGGTGACTGGCGGGGAAACAACCCCTTCGAGCAAGGGTTCGAGTGCCGCCCGGCAGGCAGGCGCCACCACGATCTCGAACCGGGTTGAACCGGTGAGGCTACGCGCTTTCTCCTGCACCATGTCGACCAGGCGCGGCGCGAGAGTCCGGCGGGCGAGGTCCGGCAAGACGGTCTCGACCATCCCCTCGAGCAACGGTGTCAGCGCATCCAAGACCTGGGCATGCGCCTCCTGGTAAGTGAAGGAGAGTTCCTGAAGATTGCGCGCGAAATCCGCCGAGATCCGGGTGGCGTCATCGGCCTGCGCCTTCGCTGCATCTTCCCAGCCGGCCGTGTAACCGGTTTCGAACGATTCGAGTTTCTGTTCCTCCAGCTTCACATCGGTCATCGACAGCGTCGCACCCGCGGCCGCTCCGAAATCCTCCAGAAGGTGGGAAATGGGCGTCATGCCGGCTCCTCCTCGTTCTCGAGCCAGCTCCGCAGGATCTCGACTGTCTCTTCCTGCCGCTCGCCGATCAGCCCGCGCAGCCGTGTCGCGGGGTCCTCCGCCACCGCGCGGCCGTCCGGATCAGAGGCGCTTCCGGCGCGCGCGGCCCCGGAAATTACCGGCATCCCGTCGGCGTTGATCTCGCCCTCGTCGATCTCGCCAGTCAGGGCCATGTTCCGCGCCGCGGCATCCTCAAGCCCGGCCGCGCTGTCGGTTTGAGTCTCGGGTGCAGCCAGTTGCGCCGGCGCGGGCCGGGTCAGCACCGGGCGGACGACGAACAGTCCCAGCACCAGGGCCACCAGGCTGAGAACGGCGATCTGGACAATCCGCATCATGTCCAACCCGAGACCTGCCAACGCAGACGTCTCGGCGGCCGTGCCCGCCGGCGCAGCAGCCTTGAACCGCATCGTCTTCAGGGTGATCACGTCACCGCGCGCCTCATCGAACCCCACGGCGGACGCCACCAGTTCCCTCAGCGCCTCAAGCTCCTCCGCGGGACGGGGAAGAAACTCCTCCCTGTCGCCGGCTGACGGGTCCGCGGATCCGTTGACCAGCACAGCCACCGTCATCCGGCGGATCGAGCCGGGTGCGCGAGTGATCTCACGCTCGGTCTGGGACACTTCGTAATTGATCCGCTCACGCGTCTCGCTGCGTCGGCTGGAGGATTTTCCGTCCCCCGCCGCATCCCCGTCCGGGAGGTTGGAGGCGACGGTGACATCGCCGCCGGTATCGGAGGCCTGATCGCTGCGTTCCTCGCTGTCGACGCTGATCGCCACCCGGCTTTCGGGGTCTATCGTCACCTCTCGGATTGATTCGGTGTTCTTGACCGTCTCGACACTGACCTCGACCACAGCGTTGCCGGGACCGACCCGGGCCTCCAGGAGGCGCGTGACACGCCGCCGGATTTCCTCGGCGCGCTCCTGCCCTGCCCGGACGGGCGCATCCTCGGAAGCGCCGATCAGGCCGCCGGCGCTGTCGATGATCGAAACCTCCTTGGGGGTCAGGCCGGCCACCGCAGAGGCGACGAGATACCGCAACGCCTTGGCGTCCTCGGCCGAAAGGGCGCCCGCACCCGTGGTGATCATGACCGAGGCGGTCGGCCGGATATCCCGGCGAAACGGGTTGGATCCCGCGTTGGCGAGATGTACCCGCGCCGCCGATATCCGCGGATTGGCGACGACGGTGCGAGCCAGCTCTCCTTCCTTGGCGCGCCAGTAGGCGGCATCGAACATCTGGGAGGTGGTACCAAAACCCGACAGCCCGTCCAGAAGTTCGTAACCCTTGCTGGAATTGGCCGGCAACCCCTCGCTTGCCAGCGTCATCCGAAGCGTGTCACGTCGGGTGCGGTCCACGAAAATGGACCCACCACGCACCTCGTGAACAACGCCACGCTGATCCAGGGCGCGGACCACTTCGCCCGCAGGTCCGCTTTCCAGCCCCGCGTACAGCAGCGCCATCGAGGGCGCCGCCGCCATCCGCGCCAACCCGAGCACCGCGGCGAACACCGCCAGCGTGGCGGCAAGAACGATCACGCGGCGGCGTGGGCTGAGCGCATTCCAGAGTGTCCTGATCTGTTGCAAGTTCCCGCCTCCTTGCTTCCGGCGTTCTGCCGGACGGTGCGGTCATGTTTCGCTGATCAGACTTAACAATCGGTTAGTTCCTGAACGGTTATATTCCCGGTGTCGAAATTCACGGGGACTGAAATGGCTGAACCCGAAGGAACGCCCGGCACACTGGGAGCAAAAAAAGGAAAAATGCCGCTTGTCGCGGGATTTGTACTGGCACTGGCCGGTGGCGGCGGCGGCTTCTACGCGGCCTGGGCAGGCCTGATTCCCGGGCTCGGCGCCACCGAATCCCCGGCGCAAGAGGCCCTGCCGGGAGACGACGCAACCGCACAGGACGAAATCGCGCCGATGCCCGATATCGCCTATGTCCCGATCGAACCGTTGGTGATCTCGCTCGGGGACGGCGCAAGCGGCACACATCTGCGCTTTCGTGCACAGCTGGAGGTCCCGCGCGCCCACGAGGAGGAGGTCACGATCCTGATGCCGCGCGTTGTGGATGTTCTCAACACCTATCTACGGGCACTCGAAACGCAGGACCTGTCCGACAGTGCCGCGCTGATGCGCCTGCGGGCGCACATGTTGCGCCGCGTCCAGATCGTGACCGGACGCGGTCGTGTCAGGGATCTCCTGATAATGGAATTCGTACTGAACTGAGGTGGCGCGATGGAAATGATCGCTGATATTCTTCTGGTGGCCGGGGCGCTTGGCGCCGGTTTCTACTGCTACGTTCTCGCCCGGCGGCTGAGCCGCTTCAATGACATGGAAAAAGGGGTCGGCGGCGCCGTTGCGGTGTTGTCGGCGCAGGTCGACGACCTGACCAAAACTCTACAGGCTGCACAGGGCTCGGCGGGCGAGTCGACACGCTCGCTGGAAGATCTGACCGACCGCGCCGAGAGCGTGGCAGGCAGGCTCGAACTGATGGTCGCCGCGATGCACGACCTGCCCGACTCACCGCAAGCCCGCACCGCCCCGCGCGAGGCACCGTCATCTCGGCCGTCACCGGCCGCCCAAGCCACAAAACCCAATACAGACGCGTCCACGGAAACGGCGGTATTCCGTCGGCACGAAGGACCGGGTGAAGGACCGGATGACGGGCCGGAGGCCGCGGAATGAGCCCGAAGCCGCGCAGATCGCGCCGGCCCGTGCAGCCCGGGCGCGGTGTTCTTGTGGTCATTGCCGCGCTGCTCCTTGGATCGGCCGTTCTCAGAATGGGCGACAATGCCGGCCAGGCGCTTGCACTGGATGCCGAAACCCCGGAGCGCCCGGATTTGCCCGACAAGCCGCACACCTGCGGGAACCCCGCCGATCTCCAGGAAATGCTGGACGCTTTCGCGGCCCGCGACCAACGCCTGAGTGACCGCGAATCGGCACTGGAACTGCGTAAGAAGGCACTTTCCGCCGCCGAGGACGAGATCGCCCGCCAGCTGGAAGAAATGGCCCGGGCCGAGGCACGCCTGCGCGAGACGGTCGCGCTGGCGGACAACGCCGCGGAGGACGATCTGGAACGGCTGACAAAAGTCTACGAGAACATGAAACCGGAGCGTGCCGCTGCACTCTTTCAGGAGATGGATCCGGCCTTCGCCGCCGGATTCCTCGGGCGGATGCGCCCCGAAGCCGCAGCGGGGATCATGGCCGCCCTGACCCCGGCTGCCGCGCACCGGTTCAGCATCGTTCTGGCCGGGCGCAATGCCAACGCACCCAGCGATTGAGGGGCTCTCGCTCAGAGATTCTTAACCGCCATCTGTCAGCCTGCCAGAGGACAGCGCGGAGCAGAGACGGACATGATCGGACTTATCGGAATTGTGGTGATCTTCGTGATGGTCTTCGGCGGCTATCTGGCGGCCGGGGGCAAGCTCGGGATCATCATGAAGGCGCTACCGTTCGAAATGATGATCATCGGCGGGGCCGCCACCGGCGCCTTTCTGGTCAGCAATGACATCCCTTCGGTCAAGCAGACGCTGCGCGACATCGGCAAGGTCTTTCGCGGTCCCAGATGGAAACATGATGACTACCGCGATCTGCTGTGCCTGCTCTTCGAACTTATCCGGCTGGCACGTCAGAATCCGGTCGCCGTCGAGGAGCATATCGAGGCGCCCGAAGACTCGTCCATTTTCAGCGCCTATCCGCGCATTCTCGCCGATCCCGAGGCCGTGGCCCTGATCAGTGACACGCTTCGCTCGGCCTCCATGAACTACGACGATCCGCGCCAGGTTGAGGAAGTGCTCGACAAGCGGATGGAAGCCAACCTGCAGCACGCGATGCATTCATCTCATGCATTGCAAACGATGGCGGACGGTCTGCCCGCCTTGGGGATCGTGGCGGCAGTGCTGGGCGTGATCAAGACAATGGCCTCGATCGACCAGCCGCCGGAAATCCTCGGCAAGATGATCGGTGGGGCGCTGGTGGGCACTTTTCTGGGTGTGTTCCTCGCCTATGGTCTGGTCGGGCCCTTCGCCGCACGGGTCAAGACCGTGGTCGAGGAGGACAGCCATTTCTATCACCTGATCCGAGAGGTTCTGGTGGCCAACCTTCACGAACATTCGACCAATATCTGCATCGAAGTGGGACGGCAGAACACCCCGTCCCATTGCCGCCCGTCCTTCACGCTTCTTGAGGAGGCACTCAAGGCAACCCGCAAGGACGCCGCATGATGCGCGGTCTGTCCATGCTCTTGTGCATCGCACTGCTTGCCACAGCTTCGCGGGCACAGCAGGTCACCGTCCGGTCCGGGGAACATGACGGGTTCTCGCGCCTCGTGATCGGTCTGCCCGAACGCGTTCCCTGGAGCCTGGAGCGGCTGGGAAATGATCGGATCCTTCGGCTCGACCGCGCCGGGCTGGAATTCGAGACCGACACGGTCTTCGACCTCATTCCGCGCACGCGCCTCGTCTCGCTCGATCAGATCGGCGGGAATGCCGGGAGCGCCCTGCGTCTGACACTCGATTGCGGGTGCCCCGTGGAGGGGTTCTGGTACGGTGCCTCCTTTCTGGTGGTCGACATCCGTGATCCGGCCCCGGATCAGAACGGCGAGGATGAAACAGCACAAAGTGGCCCGCCGCCGTTGACCGACCTTTGGAAGGATCTTGCCACCGCGCGCCGCTCGCTTGCCGGCGCGCTGGCGGCAAAGAGACTGGGAAACCACCTACAAGCCCGTCCGGCCACGCAAGGTCCACGCCGCACGGCCGCGGCCAAAGCCATCGCCGGGAGCCGGGCGCGGCTGCTTCGCGAACTCGGACGTGCCGCCGCATTCGGGCTTGTGTCTCCGCGCCGAAGGCCGCCGCAACCCGGCGCGGCGGCAGATCATGCGGCGGAAAAAGCCCGGCGCGAGAGTAAGCCATCGCCCCCGGACACACCGGTCCGGCCGGACGCGCTCAGCCTGACGGCGCGCAGCGGGCTCGACGACAGCATGGTCGGCACGAGTTTCAGCGATACCGTGGCACCTGACGGGCGCCTCTGTCTTTCCGCCACGGCGCTGGCCCCCGGCACCTGGGGCGGCACCGGACCGTTCGCCGCGGAAATCGGCGCCCTGCGCCTGAGGCTCTCGGCCGAGCGGGATCGCACGGATCCGGACGTGGCGCTGACGCTGGCCCGGCGCTACTTGCATTACGGGTTCGGAGCCGAAGCGGCGAACACCCTCGCACTGGCCGACCCCGACCGTCGCGAGGCCGCGATCCTCGGCGCGCTCGCCGCGGTCATGGACACGGGTCATGCACCACCCGGATCGATTCTTGCAGGCCAACTCACCTGCGAAGGGCCAGCGGCGCTCTGGTCGGCGCTTTCCTACGCGTCCCTGCCCGAGAATGTCGCAATTGATGACGACGCGGTCCTGCGCGGACTGTCGGCACTGCCGCGGCATCTGCGCGATCACCTCGGCCCGCTCCTGTCACGCAGGTTCCTGGCATCCGGGCGCAAGCCGACAGCAGACCGCATCCGGCGCCTGCTTGCGCGGGACGGCCAGGAAGAACCACCTGCCGAACGCCTCGCAGGTGCGGAACTTGACCTTGCGGAGGGGCGGCCGGCCCGGGCGGATGCCAAGCTCGAAGAGGTTGTCGACTCCAATGGAGAAACCGCCCCCGAGGCGCTGCTGCGCCGGATCGAGGCCCGGCTGGCTGACGGGCGTGGCATTCCTCCCGAAATGGCCCAGCTTGCCGGTGCCTTCGCACAGGAGCACCGGGACAACCCGGTGGGGCCGGACCTGGCCCGCGCCTATGTCGTGGCCACAGCCGCCGCCGGAGATTTCGACACCGCCTTTTCCGAGCTGGATCGGCTCGTACCCGACCTGCCCGGCGACTCGGAACGAAAGGTGACCACGAGGCTGCTCGCTCTGCTGGCCGGGAATGCCGATGATCTCACTTTTCTGCGGCACGGGGCGGCACGGCGCACCGATGCCCCCGGCCTTGTCGGCACCGTGAACAACAATGTGGCGAAGCGCCTGCTGGACCTCGGATTCACCAACCTGGCCGCGGCCTATCTCGCGCCCGACACCGAGGGTCCCGGTCGCCGCAACCAACAGATCCTGCGGGCACGCGCCTCGCTGCAGAGCGGGCGCCCCCGGCAGGCCGAGGTGGATCTCCTCGGGCTTTCCGGACCGGACGCCAATCGTTGGCGGGCCCGTGCCCGCAGCATGACCGGCCAGCACCGGGCGGCGCAGGCGCTCTATGCGGGTGCCGAAGCCTCCGGCAGGGCCGCGCGCGAGGCTTTTCTGGCCGGGGACTGGGAAGGCGCCCGGAAAATCAACGACCCTGCCTTGCGGGCGATTGCCGAAATTCTGCCCGAGCCCGGGGCAACGGCAACGCAAACCGGGCTTCTCGGCCGGAGTCGCGGCAGCGCCGAGCGCGCCCGCCTGATCCGGACCGCAATCATCGAAGTCCTGCGCAGCCCGGTCGAATGACAGCCACGGCAGGCGCTTACCGAATCTCAAGACCTGAACCCTAGCCTGAAGCCGGGGCGACAGAATGTCCCCGACCGGAGGTAGATCGTGAAACCCAGCTCCCAACCCGCAGCCCTGCGCTGCCCGGCGCCGCGCGATGCATGGCTCGTTGCGCGTTTGCTGACCGCCGCCCTCGCCGTCGTGGCGTTGCCGGACCCTGCAACAGCAAGCACCGCGGCTCTCTGCGATCGGGCCGCGGCCCGTGCCGCCGCCGAGACCGGGGTGCCTCTGGCAGTGCTGCGCGCCATCGCCCGAACCGAGACCGGCCGCACCCGTGACGGCCGCCTGCAACCCTGGCCCTGGACCGTCAACATGGAGGGAAAGGGCCGCTGGTTCGAGACGAGAGAGGGCGCGCATCACTATACCGCACGCCGCGCCGCAGACGGTGCGCGAAGCTTCGATGTCGGTTGTTTCCAGATCAATCACCGCTGGCATGGCGAAGCCTTCGACTCCCTGGCAGAGATGTTCGATCCTCTCGCCAACGCCCGATACGCCGCCGACTTCCTCTCGCGCCTCCATGCCGAAACCGGGGACTGGACCCGAGCCGTCGGCACCTATCATTCGCGCAGCCCGGCGCTCGCCAGACGCTACACCGTCCGCTTCGGAAAAATCTATCGCACAGTCTCCGATACCCCGCTGTCGGACCCGGCGCATGACGGCCCGGAGCAGATGAAGACGGATACCGTGACGCACGCGGACGGACCCGGTCCGACACCGAAAGCCGCCGTGCCGAGGACCGCGGCCCTGGGCTCGCTGGTGCCGCTGGAACCCGCCGCCGGGCCCGCCTTCATCGCGATCGGCCAAGCCAACGGGCGGCCCTGAGAGATGCGGCGATTCTCGGCACGCGATCTGTTCCAGCCCACGATCCTGCTGGCGTTGGCACTGATGGCCGTGATCGTGATGATGATACTGCCGGTCCCGTCCTGGGTGCTGGATGTCGGGCTTGCCGGGTCCTTCGCGCTGGCGATCCTCATCTTCACCGTCACGCTCTTCATCGAACGGCCGTTGGATTTCTCGGCCTTTCCGACCATTCTCCTGGGCTCGCTGGTACTTCGACTCTCCCTCAACGTCTCGTCGACCAAACTGATAATCGGCGAAGGGCATACCGGCACGGATGCCGCCGGCGATGTGATCGAGGGTTTCGCGGACTTCGTGATGGGGGGCAGCGTCTTCCTTGGTCTCGTGGTGTTCGGCGTGCTTCTGATCGTCAATTTCATGGTCATAACCAAGGGCGCCGCCCGGATGGCGGAAGTGGGCGCGCGATTCGCCCTCGACGGGATGCCTGGCAAGCAACTGGCGATCGACAGCGACATGTCCGCCGGCGCCATCACCCATGAAGAAGCCCGCGAACGACGTGAACGCGAACAGCAGGAAACCACGTTCTTCGGCTCACTCGACGGGGCCTCGAAATTCGTCAAGGGCGATGCGGTGGCCGGATTGCTAATCACGCTGCTGAACCTGATCATGGGGCTGATCATGGGCGTGGTTGTGCATGACATGGCGATGGGCACCGCCTTCGAGACCTACGCGATCCTCACCGTCGGAGACGGGCTGGTCACGCAGATACCTGCAGTTGTCATCTCGATTGCCTCCGCGCTTCTTCTGGCCCGCGGCGGGAACAAGGGCGCGACCGACCTGGCGTTGGTCGCTCAACTGGGCCGGCATCCGGCGGCAATGGCCACTGTGGCGGTCCTCATGGCGCTTTTCGCATTGGTGCCGGGGCTTCCATTCCTGCCCTTCATCGCGGGCAGCGCGGTCCTCGGGCTCGCCGCGGGTTGGCTGTGGCGCGAGCGCGCTGCACAGCCGGCGGAGGGCGTTGCACAGGAAGCCCCCGCCACACCGACTGAACAGCCCATGGCCGACATACTCCAACTGGATGACATTCATGTGGAATTCGCCAGTGACCTGGTGAACATGGTGCTCGATCCGGGTACCGGGCTGGATGCGCGGATAAGCAACATGCGCACCCATGTCGCACAGTATTACGGCCTGATCCTGCCCGAGATCCGGCTCACAGACGATCCCGCCCTGCCGACCGGGACCTACGTGATCCGGGTACAAGGGGTGGAGCAGGCGCGCGCAACGCTTCGCCCTGACCAGATGCTCGTTCTCGACCCGGAAACCTCGGTCGAACTGCCGCAGGGGGAACCGGTGGCCGAACCGGTCTATGGCGCGCCGGCCCGTTGGATTGCCACTGACAACCAGGATGACGCCGCGCTCGCCGGGGCCACACTCGTCGCCCCGACCGAAATCCTGGCAACACATCTGCTCGAGGTGATCCGCCGCAACCTCAGCCGGCTGCTGACCATGAAAGCCATGCGCCGCCTTCTGGACGAAATGGCGAGGCTCTCGGACCCGGTCAAGGCAGAAGCCAACCGCAAGTTGCTCGACGAGATGATCCCGGATCGCGTTCCGGCAGACCTGCTCCATGCGGTGATGCGGCTCCTTCTGGCCGAGCAGGTCTCGATCCGCAACCTGCCATTGATCATCGAGGCCACTGCGGAGGGGCGCCAGATCCATGCCCAGCCGGAAGCCATCTGCGAGCATGTGCGGCAGCGCCTCGGGTTTCAGCTCGTTGCCGGGCTCACCCGCGAAGACGGCACGCTGCCGCTGCTTCAACTGGCCCCGGAATGGGAAGACACCTTCGCCACCTATCAAGTCGAGGGAGAGCGTGGACGCCCCGACGTCGCCCTCCCGCCCGAGACGTTCAATGCCCTCGCCCGTGCCGTGTCCGAACAGGTTTCGGCGGCCGGCGAGCAAGGCATTCACCCGGCACTTGTCACCTCGACCGGACGGCGGCGCTTCCTGCGCACGGTGCTGAGCGCCAAGCATATCAGCACTCCGGTCCTGTCCTTCGAGGAAATCGGGCTGGATGCACAGCCCTCGCTGGTCGGTGTGGTCGCGGCATGAACGGCGCGGCGGCGCTCATCGCGCTCGGTCAGGAGGCGCTGTGGCTTCACGTGCTCGTGTTTCTGCGCGTCGGGCCGGTCATGTCGCTTTTCCCGGGCTTCGGAGAACGCTCCGTTCCGGTAAGGGTCAAGCTGGTCCTGGCACTTGTCTTCACGGTAGCGATCACGCCCGCGGCGGCTGCACGGCTAGAGCATTTGGCCGCGGCCTTGCCCGGAAGTTTCTTCTGGCTCGCCCTGACGGAAACCGCGGCCGGCCTCGTTCTCGGAGTCGGCGTACGGCTTTTCCTGCTCGGTCTGCAAACCGCCGGCGCGATCGCCGCGCAGGCGACCTCGCTCTCGCAGATCCTCGGCAATGCGGGGGTCACGCCACTTCCGGCGATCGGACAGCTTCTGGTGGTTGCAGGGCTCGCGCTGGCGATGATGATGGGCCTGCATGTCAGGGTGGCCGAGATGCTGGTTCTGTCCTACGGACCGTTGCCCGCCGGACAACTGCCTGATCCGGCTTCGGTCAGTGAATGGGGCACCGCGCAGGTCGCCGGCGCCTTTGCTCTGGCCTTCTCGCTGGCCGCGCCCTTCGTACTTGTCTCGGTACTCTACAATCTCACCCTGGGGATCATCAACCGCGCGATGCCGCAACTCATGGTCGTCTTCGTCGGCGCCCCGGTGATCACCTTGGCGGGGCTGGTACTTCTGGCGCTGCTGGCACCGGTGATGCTGTCGGCCTGGATGGCTGCGTTGCAGGGTTTTGTCACAGCCCCGTTCGGAGGCCGCTGATGGCGCAACCCGATGACGATACCGACAAACCCCACGAACCAACGCATCACAAGCTGGAGGAGGCGCGCCGCAAGGGCGAGATGGCCCGTTCGGCCGACCTGAACACGGCGGCCGCCTATGGCGGATTTCTTCTTGCCGGCCTCTCGATCGGGCCATGGTCGGTGGGCAAGATCGGCACCGCGCTGACGGTCATGCTGCAACAGGCCGATGGCCTTTCGGGACTGTTCCTCGATGAGCGGGCGGCCGCCCTGGCGGGGGGCCTTCTGGGGGCTGTGGCACTCGGAATGCTGGGATGGTTCCTGATCCCCGCCGGCCTGGCACTGCTGTCGGCAATCGCGCAGCGCAGCTTCGTTGTCGCCCCGACCAAGCTGGAACCCAAGCTTTCGCGGATCAGCCCCGTCTCGAACGCCAAGAACAAGTATGGCCCTTCCGGGCTGTTCGAGTTTGCCAAGAGTTTCGCAAAACTGGTGCTCTATTCCGTGCTGCTGGCCGCGTTCCTGGCGTTGGGCCTGTCCGAAATGGCGGGCGCTATCCATGCCGAGCCGCAGATGATCGGCGCGCTGATGGGCCGGATGCTTGTGGACTTCATGATCGTGGTGGTGGTCATCGCGCTGGCCATCGGAGCCGCGGACTTCCTCTGGCAAAGGTTCGATCACGCCCGCCGCAACCGCATGTCGCACCGCGAAGTCAAGGACGAGCAAAAGCAGCACGAGGGCGACCCCCACATGAAGCAGGAACGCAAGCAGCGTGCCGGACGCATTGCCAGCCAGCAGATGATGGCCGAGGTGCCGGACGCGGACGTGGTTGTGGTCAATCCGACCCATTACGCTGTCGCCCTCACCTGGAGCCGCGCACCCGGTACGGCGCCCGTCTGCGTGGCCAAAGGGGTGGACAGCATGGCCATCGCGATCCGCGAGGTCGCACAGAAGAACGGTGTGCCGCTGCGGCATGATCCTCCGACAGCGCGGGCCCTTCATGCGGTTACCGAAATCGGCGACGAGATCGCGCCGGAACACTACCGCACCGTCGCCGCCGCAATCCGGTTCGCCGAAGCCATGCGACGCCGTGCGGGGTCACGCAGATGAGCGCCCCCGAAGACCTCGCCGCGCTGGCAAACGTGACCGACGCGCTCTACCGGGCCAAGCTGATTTCGATGCGCCGGATCGTGGAACGCGAAGCCGGTCTGCGCCGGGATCTTGCCGCGCTCGAGGCCAGACGCCAGGAAACGCTGGCACTTGCCACCGCGCAGGTCGACGGGCCGCGGCGGATCGGAGCGGATGTGCAATGGCAGGGCTGGCTGGACGGGCGGCAGCGGCGGCTTCAGACGGAACTCGCCCAGGTCATGGTCCTGAAAGCCGAGGCGGTGGAGGGGGTGCGCCGCGCCCATGGGCGCGGAACCGCGGCGGCCCGTCTTTCCGGCACCGCGTTCGATCAACTGCGCATCAAACGGGTCGCTCGGGCCGCGGAAACGCTACAGACCCTCGCCTGTCTCACCGCCGGCGCTCAGGTGTCCTGACGCGCAATATCGGTGATCAGCACCCCTTTGACCAGATTTCCGAGCGTCGCACGCGCCACTTCCGTCAGCGCCCCGCGCAAGACATCCATGTTGTTGGCATCGGTGAACTCGCCCTTGAAGCCGCCCATGTTGGAATGGTCGAACAACACCTGGAGGAAGGAGTCGCGCAGCTTGGGTTCGTGCCGGTAAACGCTTTCGGCCTGGCCAGGCTCGATCTCGACACTGAGCGACATCACGACCAGCGCCGCAACCATGTCACGCGACACGACCGGCACCACGAACTGGTTGTTCAACCTGATATACTCATGTTCACCGCCACCCTCGGGTGCATTTTCCGAAAGGGGCGTGAGGTCATGCGCGGCATCGGCTCCGGGCGAACACTCCGCCGGGGTCGCGGCAATCACCGCCGGTTCGGGTGCGGCCGCAGGGCGGAGCGCCAGCCCCGCACCAACCCCGCCACCAATCCCCAGAAGAAGCAGAATGAATGGACTCAACAGGCGGATCATCACATCTCCTAGAATGGCAGGATCGCGTCCAGCACCTGCTGGCCGAGACGGGGTTGCTGCATGTCGCTGATTTGTCCGCGTCCGCCATAGGAGATGCGCGCAGCGGCGATCTTGTCATACGTGATCTCGTTCCGGCGCGAGATGTCAGCCGGACGGACGAAGCCTGAAACCAGCAATTCGCGCATCTCGAAGTTCACCCGTACCTCCTGGGCGCCGCTGATTTCGAGCACGCCGTTCGGCAACACCCGGGTGATCGTGGCGGCAACGCGCAGGGTCAGTTCCTCGCGGCGGCTGACGGATCCGTCTCCCCCCGCCTCGCTGCTTGAGTTGATCGAAACAGCCTCACCCATGCTGGCCCCGTCCGGCAGATCCTCGTCAATGCGCTGTGGCAGGCCGAAGAGCTGCGGTACACCCAGAGATTCCGATCCCTGCCGGGACCGCGAGGTGGAATTGGAAATCTCCGCTTCCTCGTCAATCTCGATCACCACCGTAAGAATATCGCCACGGCGCATCGCACGCCGGTCGCCCAGAAGCGAATGCCGCCCGCGACGCCAGAGTGATGCGCGGTCGGAACGAAGCGAACGCTCAACGGTATTTGACAGGTCGGGATTGCGCATCGCGGCCTCCTCGGGGCTGTCCTCCACGGCGGTGAACGCCGGCGGACGCCCGATGTGCTTGGCCCGGTCGCACCCCGCCAGCAGGAGACACACGCTACCAAGCAGCAGGGCACGCATCATTGTCCGCCCCCTGCGTGCACAATCACGCGGCCATCTGCCAGAACCCGGCCCGAAACCGTACTGCGCGACGAAAGGTTCATTACCCGCACCAGTTCGCCGGCACCGGCACGCGACATTGATCGGCCCTCGGTGACGATACTGATCCCCGCCCCGCGGTAATGCAGGGCAACGATCTGGTTCCTTTCGATCACGGCCGGCGGACCAACGTCACCAGGTCTTATGGGGCGACCCGCATAGAGGGCCACGCGCGCCTCCTGTCCGATTACCTGTGTCGGGTCGCGCAATGCGCCGGGCACATCCGCCTCATGCAAGGTGACATCCTGCGCGGTCAAGACCGTACGGGCCCGCATGGTGCGCGCCGCGAGCAGGGTATCCGCCACCGCCGGCATGGCCCCGCACAGGAAAAGGATCAGCAACGCCCGTCGCATCAACGCACCTGCGTGGTGGCACCGAGCATCTGGTCGGCGGCCGAGATGACCTTGGCGTTGAGCTCGTATCCGCGCTGCGCCTCTATCAACTCCGTCACTTCGCGCACCGGGTCGACGGAACTGTCCTCAAGGTATCCCTGCCGCAACGTGCCCAGCCCGTCCTGTCCGGGCACTGTCACAAGAGGTGGGCCCGAGGCCTCGGTTTCGGTGAAGAGGTTCCCGCCACGCGCCTCCAGCCCCTTGGGATTGGTAAAGCCCGTCAGGTTGAGCTGACCCACCAGCTGCGCCTCGGCGCTTTCGCGGAAATGGACATGGACCTCGCCATCGGCGTTCACCGAGACACTGCGGGCATCGTCCGGGATCACGATTTCGGGGGCAACCGGAAAACCGTCGGAGGTTACCAGCACCCCTTCCGCGGAGCGTTTCAGGCCCCCGTCGCGGGTATAGGCGGCACGTCCCGACGGCAGTTGCACCTCGAGGTAGCCGTTGCCGTCGATCGCCAGGTCCAGATCGTTGCCGGTCCGGGACAGCGACCCTTGTGCCAGATGTACCGAAACCGCGGATGGTCGCACGCCGAGTCCGAGCTGCACGCCAGTCGGCAAAACCGTGCCGTCGGCGGCATTGATGGTGCCGGCGCGCGCCATCTGCTGGTAATGCAGATCCGCGAATTCGGCACGGCGGGCATTGAAACCGGTGGTGGACATGTTGGCGAGGTTGTTCGAGATCGTCTCGACCCGCATCTGCTGTGCGGCCATTCCGGTGGCCGCGATCTTGAGGGCACGCATCGGCCTCTCCTTTTCTGCTGCATCTTGATTGCTGGTGGCGTTTCGGGCGATCAGCGGCGGGTTACGGAGTCCAGCGCCGCGCGGACACGCTCGTTCTCGGCGTCGAGGAAACTCTGGCCCATCTCGTAGGCACGCTGCACCTCGATCATCCGTGCCATCTGCCCCACCGGGTTGACATTCGCCCCTTCCAGGAACCCTTGCAGGATGCGCCCGTCGGGTACCGGATCCACCGGCCCGTCGGCCCGGAACATCACCCCGTCTTCCCGGGTCAGCGTGGTTGGATCACGTGGCACGCCAAGCCCGATCCGGGCCAGAGGCCGGCCCTCGGCACTGACGGTGCCGTCAGGCGATACGCCAAGGCCCTGAGTATTCGGCGGTACAAAGACGGGCGCACCGCCGGCATCCAGGACACGGTTTCCATCCGGTGTCACCAGCTCCCCGGCCGGCGACAGGGCGAAGCTGCCCGCGCGGGTCAGCCTTTCGCCCGCCGGCGTCTCGATCCGGAAGAATCCCGGCCCCTCGATTGCGAAATCGAACTGTCCGCCCGTCCGGGTGAGCGCGCCCTGAAGCATCGAGGTGTGCCGCGCCCTGCCCGCGGCCATGGACAGGGACTCACCACCGCCGGTGCGCTGGACATGTTCAGCAAAGATCAGCCCCTCCTGCCGGAACCCGGTGGTTGCGGCGTTGGCGATGTTGTTGGCAATGACCTGCATTTCGCGCATCAGCCCGGTCTGCCGGGTGAGTGTCGCGTAGCCCGCGTTTTCCATTTCAGCCTCCTGCGATCAGCGGTAAAAGTTCATCCTGAAAGAACGCCACCAGCGTCTGGGTCATGAAACCCATCGACACCCAGAACACCGCGACAATTGCCGCCAGCTTGGGTACGAAGGTGAGCGTGAGTTCCTGGATCGAGGTGAGCGCCTGGAAAAGCCCCACCAGGAGCCCGGCGATCAGCGCGACTGACAGAATCGGCAGCGAGATGATCACCGAGACCCAGAGGCCCTGGCGCAACGTGTCGAATAGCACCGCCTCGTCCTGCATCGCATCACACCGGCATCCGCAGGATTTCCTGGTATGCCTCGACAACCTTGTCCCGGACGGTGACAGCGGTTTCCACCGCAAGTTCGGTCTGGGCCAGGGCCTGCACGAGGGCATGCGGATCGGCCTCCCCGGCCATGGCCGCCTTCGCCGTCGCCTCTCCCTCCTGAAGCGTCGCGGCGAAATCCCGCGCCACGCCGGCCATCGCCTCGGCCGGTCCGCCCGATCCCGGACCCGGGTCCGTGGCCGGCCGGCTGTCAAGGTATCCGCGCGCGGCGGCAAGTGCACTTATTTCCATATCCGATCTCCTTTCGGGTGCTTATTTGTGGGGCGGTCCTAACGGCGCAGAAGGTCGAGCAGGCGCGACGACATCTGCCGGGCCTGCTCGAACATCTTCAGGTTGGCCTCGTAGCTGCGTTGCGCCTCTCGCGCGTCGGCGATCTCGATCACCAGGTCCACGTTGGATCCCTCGTAGTGACCATCCTCGTCCGACAGGGGATGAGCGGGATCATAGACGCGCTCCAGGTCAGAACGGTCAAGTTGTACCGGCCCGGTGCGCACCGCGCCCGCCTCTCCCGCGCCGCCGAGCGCCGCTTCGAAAGAGACGGTCTTGCGGCGATAACCGGGGGTGTCGGCATTCGCGATGTTCTCGGACAAGTGGCGCAGGCGTTGTGCCTGGGCCTGCAGCCCGCTTGACGTGATCGAAAGCGCTTGGGAAAAATCGCTCATCTCCAGCCTCCTCTAACGGCGCCTGACGGCATTGCGCAGAATGTCCAGCGACGACTTGTAGATCGTCACCGCACGGTTGTGCTGGCGGCCGATCTCGACCGCTCGCTGCATTTCTGTTTCCAGTGAAACGGTGTTGCCGTTGGGATCGGCAGGCAGATCGCGCAGAGGCGCGGCGGCCGGCCGGGACCCGGCGGCGGCATGACCGATATGGCCGGGCCGGGTGGCGCGCAGCCCAAAACCGCCATGCCCGCCCTGCGCCCCGCGCAGCACCTCCGAAAAGGGCGCCACATCCCGTGCGGCGTATCCGGGCGTGTCGGCATTGGCGATATTTCGGGCCACAGCAGCCTGCCTCGTGCCGGCGTGGCGTGCCATCGCGTGGGCCATGCGGAATACTTCCAGGTTTTCGAACATCGGGGCTTCTCCCTCGATCGGCTTCAATCAAGGCTTAACCGCGATTCCTTTAGAAATGGTTCCCGGACCCTTACTGGAGAGCACGATGCCAAAATCCGACATGACCTGCCTGAGGGCAGAGATTTCCGCGCTGGACCCGGTGCGCAGCGTCGGCCGCGTGACCGCCGTCAGCGGCGCGACATTGCGAATTGGGGGGCTTTCGGGCGCCGCCCGGCTTGGCGACCGGATCCGCGTTCGGCGGTGCGACGGCGGTGCGCTTGGCGGCGAGGTGGTGCAGTTGGCGGCACGATCCGTTGTGATGCTGCCCGACGGACCACCGGCCGGCGTGGCGATCGGGGATCGCGCCGCACTTGCCGGTGCCAGCGAGATCGCACCGGCCGACAGCTGGATCGGCCGGGTCATGGATCCGTTCTGCCGGCCGCTTGACGGGCGCCCCCTGCTGCGCGGCCCCGTGCCAAGGCCCCCGCGCGCGGCGCCGCCCCCCCCGGCGGAACGGCGTGCCCTGGGCGCGCGTCTGGAAACCGGGATGGCCGCATTCAACACCATGCTTCCGGTGGCACGCGGCCAGCGCCTGGGCCTGTTCGCCGGGTCGGGTGTCGGGAAATCCAGCCTTCTGGCGCATCTCGGCCGCGAGATGGAGGCCGATATCGTTGTTTTTGCCCTGATCGGGGAACGTGGACGGGAACTGCGCGATTTTGTCGAATCGGGGCTGGGCCTGCGGGGCATGGACCGCTCTGTCGTGATCGCCGCAACTTCGGACCGTTCTCCGCTGGCCCGCCGGCGCTGCGCGTGGACGGCGATGAGCGTGGCCGAGCATTTCCGCGACCAGGGGCGGCATGTTCTGTTCCTCGCCGATTCGGTCACCCGCTTCGCCGAGGCGCACCGGGAGGTCGCTACCGCCGCCGGAGAGCTTCCGGCGCTGCGCGGTTATCCCGCCTCGACCGCGCACATGATCATGGCCCTGTGCGAGCGGGCGGGCACCGGCGCCGGACCCGCCGGAGACATCACCGCGCTGCTGAGCGTACTGGTCGCGGGGTCTGACATGGACGAGCCGGTGGCCGACATCCTGCGCGGGGTTCTTGACGGGCACATCGTGCTGGACCGGACGATCGCGGAGCGCGGAAGGTATCCGGCGGTGGATCTGCTGCGCTCGGTCTCCCGCAGTCTCCCGGGGGCGGCGAACGAAAACGAAAATGCGCTGATTGCCCGGGCAAGGGCGCTTCTGGGCAGCCATGCGCGGTCCGAGACGATGATTCGCGCCGGGCTCTATGCCGAAGGCAGCGACCCGGAACTTGACGAGGCGGTGCGCGCCTTTCCCGATCTCGACGCCTTTCTTGGCGAACACGAACATGGCAGCTCGTCAGACAGTTTCGACCGCCTGGCCCTGATCCTGCGCCGCGCCAGCAGCCCGCGCACCATCCCGGCCCGGTCGCAATCGGCACCGGGCGGCGACGGACCGGCGCGCCCCTGCCTGCCGGCTGCCTGATCGGTGGCCGGCGCTCCGGTGATGACAGCGATGCGTCGGCGGACGAAATCGGTTCAGCCGGCGCCGCGCGCACCCTGGAGAAGCGTCAGGGCAACCGAGGCCGGCGACGCGCGGCTCACGAAACTGTCGGCCTGTTCACGCAGCACATACCGGCGCACCACGCGGTCCAGCACGGCCTCGTCAGTCAATGAAGACAGGCTGTCCAGGCCCAGCTGCGCCGAAGAGCGCTCCCGGAAGACCGCTACCTGCCGGTCCAGCTCCAGCCTCCCGAACCCGTCCGGCAGGCCAAGTGCGGTTTCGAATACCTCGCGCAGCGGTGGAGTGCCCATGATCCGCAGCCATCTGGTATCTTCCGCAACCGGCGCCGCTGCGATCCGCGGCAATTCACGGCGCGCATTCATGGCCAGCCGCAATGCCGCATCGCTTTCGCCCACCGCGATCTCGAACCGGCGAGAGCGATAAGCGTCCGTGATCGCTGTGCCAAAACCCGGGATGGCGGTGCGCGGCCCACCGGCAGCACCAAATCCGAAGGCATCCGCAAGCTGCCGGTACCGGTCGTCTGTCAGCCTGTTGGCCAGCGTATCAGGCGATGCGGTTCCACCTTCCAGCACCTTGCGAATGAAGAAGCGACTGTCGATATCGTCCTGCAGCCCGAAGGCTCCCAGCGCAACGCGCAACAGACGGCGGTCCGAAACCAGCGCCTCGGCGGTCTGCACCTTGCCGATTTCCCGTTCGAAGTGGTCCGTGTCGCGGCTCAGGGCCGGGTCCGCGTCAAAAGCCTGCCGCTGTGCGCCAAGGGTGGCGTTCAGGAACACCCAGCCGGGAAGCCCGCCCAACGGAACCACCGGAGAGAAGTTCATGCCGGCCGACTGGCCAGAAGCCGATCCTCACGCGGCAACAACGCACGCAGCGCCTTCAGGCACTGGTAGAACCGGCCGTTGATGGCTGCCTCGGTCGCCAGGGTCAGATGCGCGCGGCTGTCGGGATCCGTCAGTACTTGGCTCAATTCCTCGATCCGGCGCAAGAGCTGGAAGCGGGCCTGGTCGGGCGGGGAGTCGCCTGAGAGCACCAGCTGTGCGGCATAACACACCCGCCGCACCGGCGTTGTCGCCTCGTCGGGGTGGATGGCGTCGCGCAGCCGCAGGATATTGGCCTCGGGCGTCAGGATTGCCAGCCGCGCCCGCCGCCCTCCATTCTCGATCACGGCTCCGTTCACGAGCACCCGTTCACGCGGCCCGAGCTTCAGGACCAGCCCGCTCATGCCGCACCGACCCGGGCGCGCAGACCCTGCATTACGGCGGTATTGACCTCGATCAGGGGGGCCGCCGACGCACCCTCTGACAGCACCTGGGCACTGTGACGTCGCGTGAATACGGCAAGCCCGACGATTCTTGCGCGCAATGATCCGGGCAGGCCGTTTTCGGCGCCAGCCGCATCCGCAGCCAGCAGCGCCCAGAGGCGGCGGTTCTCGTGCAGGGCGGCAGCAAGCTCTTTATAGGGTGCGGCGTTCTCCACCGCCTCCTTGAGTCTGCAGGTGATTCGCGCAAAGGCGTCATACTCGGTACCGCGGTGGGTTCGGATCGGCTGCGCCTGCAGCCCATAGGCGGATTGTGCCTGGCGGGTCGCGTTCACGTCATGTCCTTTCAGGAAATCTCGAAGTGTCCGGCAAGCCAGGGGGGCGCGTCATCCGCGCCCCCGTGACGAAAGTTACCGGAAGAGCGACAGGACAGCCTGGGGTGCCTGGTTCGCGATCGACAGGGATTGCGTCGCCAGCTGCTGCTGGACCTGCAGGGCCTGAAGGCTTGCCGAGGCCGCCTCCATGTCGGCATCCACCAGCGAGCCTATTCCAGCCTCCATCGAATCGGTCAGCCTCGAAACGAAATCCGACTGCGTGGAAATCCGGCTCTGATCCGTACCGAAGGACGCCGCGGCGTCGATCGAGGTCTGAATCAAACTCTCGATATTGGCAAGGGCGGTATTCGCCCCGCCTGCGGTCGACACGTCGATGGCCGACAGCGTGCCCAGCCCGCCGGATCCGGCGTTGGTGAACTGGCCGCTCACCGAAAGGGCGTCGGAGCCCGCATTGGTGACCGCGATCTGACCGGGAGAGCCGGAATCGAAGTCCACCGTCACGTTGGCGCCCGAATCCTCGATCGCGGTCTTGAGCCCCACCGCGATGGTGTCGCTTGGGGTCGTCGAGGCGATATCCTCGGCGGTTACGGTGTAGTTGGCGGTATCGTCTCCGATCTGGACAGTGAGCTTATCGCCCGCCGCGAGAACCGATCCGTCAACGGCGATTGTTCCACTGTCGCTGGTGCCGCCATTGGGATCCATGGAAAAACCGAAGCTGTCCTGGGTGTCGGCGGCCTCACCGGTTGATCCGGCGAAGGCGGCGGCCGAAACGAATCCCCCGCTCGAAAGGTCCTGCGCATCGACGGTGATCGAGGACGAGGTCACGTTCCCGCCCGAATCGCGGTCCAGTGACGCAAGCACATCGGTACTGGCAACCGATCCGTCAACAAGGTTGAGCCCGTTGAACTGTGCCGCGCCAATGACCGAATTGACCTGATCGCGCAGCGACGCCACGTCGGATTGCAACTTGCCGCGATCCACGTTGTCGCCCTGTGCCGCGACGATTTTCTGCTTCATCTGTGTCAGCAGATCGGTGGTCGTCTCGGCCGCGTTCCGGGCCACGCCGACGGTGGACTCCCCGAGCGACAGGCTTTCGGAGATCGCCTTGAACCCGCTCACGTCGGATTCCATGACTTTCGAGATCGCGAACACCGACGCGTTGTCGCGCGCCGTGGCAACTTCTTTGCCGGTCGAGATCATGTCCTGCGTCTTGGCCAGATTGGTGTTGACCGATTGCAGGGTTTGCAGCGCGACCATCGCGCTGTTGTTCGTCAGAATGCTGGACATCGCATTAATCCTTGGGCCTGTGGCGCTTTTGCGCCGGTTCCTTGTCCCGCCCCGCGAGGGGCGGCCTCCAACGTCATTCTGACGGTTGCGGCTCCACCTTTCAGCCTTGCGGCGGGCCGCGCCACCCCCATCGGGTGCGGAAAGGAACATGGCAGTCGGGGTGCTAACGGAGTGCTAAGCGGAGCCGGGGATGTGACCCGCATTTGAAACAAATCCAGTCAGGCGCGCTTCTCGACGCTATGGGCCGCGCCATCGCGGATCTCGGTCTTTCGTCCGGTACGGTCATAGGTTTCCAGAGATCGTCGGATGCGACGAAACGCGGCCATGCGCGCCGCGGCACGCCGTATACCCTTGAGCGCCCCGTCCATCAGATCCCGGTTGCGGGCCGCCTTTCGTTCCAGCACACCGACGGCGGGTTCCGCTGCCGCGGTCATGCCGCCAAGCGCGTCGATCAGGCGTTCCTTGCGTTCGACGATCTCCGCCATCGCGTCAATATCCCCCTTCAGAAGCGCTGCGCGCTCCACGTCAAGCAGGCCGTCCAGCCGGTCGATCACCGCCTGCGCACCGTCCGCTCCAGTGGTGCCGTCCCTGTCATCATGTTGCATCGGCACGCTCCACGATCGCGTCATAGACGGTCTCGGCGAGGCCGATCCCACCGCTTCGCACCATCGCTTCGGCCAGTGCCTGGCGCTGGAACGAGGCGAACTGCTCCGCACCGATGCCGCCATCACGCCCGGCCGCGGCATCGCCGAGCCCGGTGTTCTTGAGCATCTCCGCCAGGAACCCGGCCTCAAGCGCCTGCGCGGCCTGCCGCGCGGAGTCGTCCGGCATTCGCGAAGCCCGCGCGGGGCTCGTCGGGGGCGGGGTACTGGCCAGCGGGATTTGGGGTGGTAAATTTTCAGTCACGCGATTGCCTCGAATTGATGGAACTCAGCCGTCATTTGACCTCATAGCGGTAAAGAACCGGTAACCAGGATCGGTGATGCTCTCCGGACACGGAAGAAATCCAGCGGAGATCACATGATCACATCCCTACCAGGCCCGGCCGGCCCGACCGCCCCGCCGCCCGATGCGGCCGCAACCGGAAAACCCGGGGCCGGGAATGGGCCCCAAGGGGCCTTTCACGCGATATTCGCCACGCCGAAGCCGGCGCCCGGACGACCGGTCGAAGACCCGCCTGCAACCTCGCCGGAAGCACAGAAAAAGGGCGGCGGTGATCCGGTCCAGCCCACGGATGCGGCGCCCTCCGGCGCATCGCCCGAAGCCGAACCGGAGGCCGGAACCGAGGCAAAGCCCACGCCGGAAACCGCAATCGCCCCGAACACGGAAAAGCTCCGGCACGCGGCAGCGGCCGTCCGCCTGCCCGGCGCCCCGGCCAATGACGGCCTGCCATTGCCGCAAAAGGACGCGTCCAGGGGCGCCGCCGACGGGCCCTATCCGCCGCTGCGCGATCATGCTCTGACGGCCGTGCCCTCGCCGACCGGCCCCGGCGACACGAACGGCCCCGCCGGCGGCTACGCGCGGCCGCCAACAACACCCGCAATCGCCTCATCCCCGGGGGGCGGCGGGGCCATCGGCACCTTCCCCGGCAAGCAGGATCCACGGGCCATCCCGCAAGATCCGGCATCGCCGGTCAGAGGCGTCGCACCGAGCCCCGACCGCGCCGAGACGGATGGCCCGGCCCCCGTCGCCACGGACCGGTCTTCATCCGCAGTTGCAGTTGCTGCCCGGCAAATCATGCCCGCAAATGGCCCGGTCCGGGTTCAGGCCGCGACAACGGAAACAACCGCGCGGCCCTCCGAACCCCCTCAACCCGCACCACAGCCACGGCACTATACCCTGCCGCCCCCCGGGCCCGCCGCGACGCGGCTGTCCGCGACCGGACCGGCCAGCAGGGGCATCGGGGATGTGTCCGGTGCCGCCCCGTATTCTGGCGCCAAGGGGCCGACCGCGCCGGATCGGGCCGATGCTGCCCTGTCTGGGGACCGGTCCCGTCCGGCACCCGCAGAACGATCCATACCACAGGTGTCATCACGCGCCGGGACCGCCATACCGCCCGACAGGCCGGCCGCTAGCGCCACCCCGGAACTTACGGCACTGCCGCCGGGACGCGGCCACGGAACCGCCGCGAACGTCATCTCCGATGCGCCCACCGTGCCGCGTGAGCGACCGGAATCGGCAAAGCCGCCCGCCGCCGCGCCCGCGGCATCCGGCCCGTCAAGCCCTGTTGAGAAGCCCGCAAAGCTGCCACCGTCCAAGGCGCGCCCGGATATCGCAATGCGCCCCGGTCATCTCACAGACGCATCAGGCAACACTTTCATCCGGACACCCCCTCCAACGGCCGATCCGGCCCCGACCGCAAAGGTCCGCGATCCCGGCCCGCCCATCGTCACAAACTCAAGCATCCTGTCTCCCGCCACCGTCAAGGAACCGGGAACCGTGGAACGTGGAAAGGCCGAAACGCCCTCGCCTGCACCGCGGGACACACTTGCCCAGACGCAGCTGTCCCAACCGGAGCGGCAGCCGCGGGCGGCCTTGCCACCCGACCGCACGGCAAGCCCGCCGCCTCTGAAAGATGTTGCCGAAGCACTGACACGCGGCAAGGCCGAAACGCCCGTACCGGCTCCGCGGGAAACTCCCGCCGAAACGCCCCTGTCCCGCACGGACCGGCAGACCCTCACGGCCTTGCCACCGGCCAGCACGGCAAACCCGCCACCTCTGCAGGCTCTCGCCGAGGCCCGGGCACGCAACCGAACGGGCATCGCCCCCACTCATCGGGACGGCGTGCATGCGCCACGCCGCACAGCACCGTCGCGGGGGCCCGATGCTGAGGCGCCACGTCCGACCGCGCCCTCCACGCAAGCCCCGCTGCAGGCCATTGCGGTCCCCGTGCCACCGCCGCCGGCACAGGCAGCTCCGGCACAGGCGGCCCGGGCCTTCACCCCCGCCGAACCCTATGACCGCGGCGATCCCGAGTTGCGCGCACAGTCGCCAGCGGATGCCCCCCGCAGCGGCGGCAACACCCTGCCAACCTCCGGGCCGGCGCCCTTGCCAACGTCCGATGGCATCGCCACGGCACGACAGATTGCCGCCCAGATCGCCACCGGCGCGGCACGCGGTGCCGACCGGCCCGTCGATGTAGTCCTCAACCCTGCAGAACTCGGGCGCGTGCGGCTTTCCATGACGGCGAGTGACGGCATGATGATCGTGTCGATCACTGCCGACCGTGCCGAAACGCTCGACCTGATGCGCCGCCATTCCGACACGCTTGCGCAGGAGTTCCAGGATATCGGCTACGAGGGCACAAAGTTCGAATTCGGCAAGGGCAGCGGGGACGGGAACCGCCCGGATACGTCCGATCAGGACACCGGCCCGTCCTTCCCCGAGGATGAAATCGAAGGGCCGGCACCGCCCGGCACCGGGATCGCCACGGCCGAAAACAGTACGGACCGGGTCGATATCCGGCTCTAGAAAGGAGACACATATGGAAATCACCCCCACCCAACAGTCCACCGCACAGTCCGATGCCACCACGCGACCGGGCAGTGCGTCACTCAGCTCCGATTTCTTGACCTTCCTCAAGATGTTGACCACACAAATGCAGAATCAGGACCCCCTGAATCCGGTGGAATCCTCCGATTTCGCAGTTCAGCTCGCGACCTTCTCGGGCGTAGAACAGCAAGTACAGACAAATGAGCGGCTTGCCGGGCTCAGCGAACAACTGAGCGCCTCGGAACTTTCGCGAGTCTCGGGATGGATCGGCATGACGGCCCAGGCCGAGGCGCCGATCCATCTGGGCGAAGACCCGGTGCCATTGCACCTGAGGACCGACCCCGAGGCGGATGCCGCGCGGCTGGTGCTGCGCGACAGTACGGGAACGGCCATACAGGGGTTTGACGTGCCCGCGGAAGGCGGGCGTTTTGCCTGGGCCGGGGTGGACGAGGATGGCGCGCCGTTCGCGCCGGGCACCTACACGGCCGAGATCCTGTCCTTCCGGGAGGGTGAGGAGATCGCCACCTTTCCGGCCCTTGTCGAAGCCCGGGTTGCCGAGGCTCGTCTGCGGGACGGGGCCGCTGTCGTGCTGCTGGAAAGCGGGCAGAGCGTGGCGACCGACAAGGTATTCGGTTTGCGAGAGCCCGATGAAAACGGCCTTGTCACGCCATAGGAGCCTTGTCACGCCATAGGAGCGGCGTACCCCGAACCGGGCGTGACAGCCTCTTGACGGACCTCCTTAACCCGGTTGCTTCCCGTCAAAAGGGGCGCCATCGCACCGGCGGCAGGCCATACTTCCCTCAGACGAGGGCGATGACCGCCCATGTCGCGCCGGCCCCGGCCGCGAGGCCGGCAATCGCCCACGCGGCGGCTGCGCCGCGGTTGTCCCGCGGTGGCGACGCCGGCGGTTCGGACTGCCGTATCAGCGCCGCCTCCACCATCTCGGGCAGACGGGGGCCGAACCGGGCAAGCACCGCGACGGTACGGCGCAGGTCACGCAGCGCGGCGCGCGGGCCGATACTCTGGCGGATGTAATCCTCGACCACCGGCCGCGCGACCTGCCAGATGTTGAGGTTGGGGCTCAGTGATCGCGCGACCCCCTCCACCACCACCATCGTCCGTTGCAGCAGGATCAGCTCGGTGCGCGTCTCCATGCCGAACCGCTCGGTCACCTCGAAAAGGTAGCTCAGCAGACTGCCCATGGAGATATGGCTCGCATCCATGCCGAAGATCGGCTCACCCACCGCGCGCAGGGCACGGGCAAACTCGTCCACGTCGCGGTCGGCGGGCACGTAGCCCGCTTCGAAATGGACCTCCGCGACACGCTGGTAATCGCGCTTGATGAACCCGTAGAGGATCTCGGCATAGACCTTGCGGGTATAGGCGTCGATATGGCCCATGATCCCGAAATCATATGCGATTATACTGCCATCGGCGGCGACCTTGAGGTTTCCCTGATGCATGTCGGCATGGAAATAGCCGTCGCGAAGCGCATGGCTGAGAAAAAGCTGCAAGACCCGCTCGCCGAGGGCCGTCCGGTCATGTCCCGCCGCGTCCAGGGCCTCATTGTCTCCCAGGGGCAGGCCGTCGGCCCACCCCATGGTCATGACCCGGCGGCTTGAAAGGTTCCATTTGACATCCGGCAGGCGGAATCCCGGGTCACCCTCCGTGTTGGCCGCGAATTCCGAGGCCGAGGCCGCTTCAAGCCGCAGGTCCAGCTCGCCCATCACCACGCCCTCGAAATGGGCGATCACGTCGGTGGGCCGCAGGCGCCGCGAAGCCCGCGACAGCAGTTCGACCATTCGCGCCGCGAAGTAGAAGGCGTCGATATCCTTGCGAAAGGCGCGCTCGATCCCGGGGCGCAGCACCTTCACCGCCACCGCCTCGCCGGTGGCACGCAGACGCGCCTTGTGGACCTGCGCGATCGATGCCGCGGCAACCGGCGCGCTGAACTCGTCGAACAGCGTCTCGACAGGCGCCCCCAACTCATGCGCGATGCTATCGCGGGCCTGTCCCACCGGAAACGGCGGCAGCTTGTCCTGAAGCACCCTGAGCTGCGTGGCCAGCTCGTCACCCACCAGGTCGGGACGGGTCGAAAGAATCTGCCCGAACTTTATGTACGCCGGTCCCAAAGCGGTCAGCGCGCGTGTCGCCGGCGGCATCTCCGGATCACCCCTGAGGCCCAGCCACTTCACCGGCCAGGCCAGCGCCCGCATCGTCACCCGCACCAGCGCCGGTGCCTCCAGCGCATCCATGATCACGCCCATCGCGCCGGTCCGTTCCAGCGTCGCGCCGGTGCGCATCAGCCTGAAGATGTTGTGCGGACCCTTCATCGGTCAGATTTTCCAGCCCGAGTGAAGGCAGGCCACACCGAGGCTCAGGTTGCGGTATTTAACCTGCCCGAAACCCACCTCCCGGATCATCCCGGCAAAGCTGTCCTGGTCCGGGAACCGCCGGATCGATTCAACAAGGTATTGATAACTGTCGCGGTCGCGCGCGATCGCCTGTCCGATGCGCGGGATGATATGAAAGGAATAAAGATCATAGGCCCATTGCATCATGTCGTTGGGGATGCGGCTGAACTCGAGGACCATCAGGCGACCGCCGGGCCGCAGAACCCGATACGCCTCGGTCAGCGCCGTGGCGGGCCGTGTCACGTTGCGGATTCCGAAGGAAATCGTGTAGGCGTCGAAGCTGTTGTCGGCAAAAGGCAGGGCCATCGCATCGCCCGCCACCCAGGCGAGATTTTCGGCCATCTGCGCCGCTTCGGCCCTCTTGCGGCCCTCGATCAGCATCTCCTCGGTAAGGTCCAGAACGGTCACATGCCCGGTGCCGGCCCGCTTCAGGAAACGGAAGGCGATGTCGCCGGTTCCACCCGCCACGTCCAGCAGGTGCTGCCCGGGCCGCGGCGCCAGCCAATCCATCATCGCATCCTTCCAGATGCGGTGAATGCCGAAGCTCATGGCGTCGTTCATCACGTCGTATCTGGACGCCACCGATCCGAACACACCCCGAACCCGGCCGGCCTTTTCATCCTCCGGCACGGTTTCGAAACCGAAATGCGTGGTTTTCTCGTTCATCGGCCTTGCCGTTTGTTGCCCGCTGCCCTTCTTATAGGGCGCTCGGGGCCACACACAATGCGGCCGTTCAAGATTGAGGCTCGGACATGCCGGAATTACCAGAGGTCGAGACAGTCCGCCGCGGGCTGACTTGCGTGATGGAAGGCGCGACGATCACGCGCGCACGGGTCAATCGGCCGGATCTGCGCCGGCCATTTCCCGAGAACATGGCCGAACGCCTGACCGGCCGGAGGGTGCAGACTTTGCGGCGCCGGTCCAAGTATATCCTCGCGGAGTTGTCGTCGGGCGAAACCCTGCTGATTCATCTGGGCATGTCCGGTCGTATCCTCGTCTCGGGGGATCGGATGGGACGCTTCGTACATGATCATCCCGCCCCGCAGGCACATGATCATGTTGTATTCGAAATGGACAACGGCGCCCGTGTCACATTCAACGATCCGCGCCGCTTCGGCCTCATGGACCTGATGCCCACCGCGACGGCGCAGGCGCATCCGCTGCTGGCCGCACTGGGGCCCGAACCGTTGGGCAACGGGTTTTCCGAACCCTACCTCGCGGCGGCTCTTCATGGACGGCGGATGCCGGTCAAGGCGGCCCTGCTGGATCAGCGAATCGTTGCAGGGCTTGGCAATATCTATGTCTGCGAGGCGCTTCATCGTGCCGGCATTTCTCCGCGCCGCGCGGCCGGGCGGATATCCGCCAGACGCGCCGGCATGCTTGTCCCGGTGATCCGCGACGTCCTGACAACGGCGATTGCGGCGGGCGGTTCAAGCCTGCGCGATTTCCGCCAAGCCGATGGAGAATTGGGATATTTTCAGCACAGCTTCGATGTCTATGGCCGCGAAGGGCTGGCGTGCCGTCGGCCCGGCTGCAAGGGAACCGTGGCGCGGATCGTGCAATCCGGCCGGTCCACCTTCTATTGCAAGGCTTGTCAAAGGTAGCTTGAACCACCCGGTGACGATGTTATGGGTGCGGTCCTGACGGAAACAAGCGAAAGCGTATCCCATGGCCTATGAGACGATCATCGTCGAAATAGAAGACCACGTCGCCCTCATAAAACTCAACCGGCCCGACGCGATGAACGCCCTCAACGACCAGTTGATGCGCGAACTGACCAAGGCGCTGTCCGAGGCGCAGCAGAATGAAAAGGTGCGCTGCATCGTTCTGACCGGATCGGACAAAGCCTTCGCTGCCGGCGCGGACATCAAGATGATGAGCGACAAGAGCTTCGTGGATGTCTTCACGGAGGATCTCTTTGCCAGTGACAGCGAGGCGATCATGGCGGTGCGCAAGCCCGTCATCGCCGCGGTGTCCGGCTACGCCCTCGGCGGCGGGTGCGAACTGGCGATGATGTGCGATTTCATCATCTGCTCTGACACGGCGAAGTTCGGCCAGCCTGAAATCAACCTCGGTGTGATGGCCGGCCTCGGCGGCTCACAGCGTCTGACCCGCTTCGTCGGCAAGTCCAAGGCGATGGACATGAACCTGACAGGTCGTTTCATGGACGCACAGGAAGCCGAGCGTTCGGGCCTCGTCAGCCGCGTCGTCCCGGCCAAGAAGCTGATGGAGGAAACGATGTCGGCGGCCCAGAAGATCGCCGAGAAGTCCATGATCACGGCAATGGCGGTGAAGGAGGCGGTAAACCGCTCCTACGAGACCACGCTGCGCGAGGGGCTGCTGTTTGAACGCCGGGTGTTCCACTCGCTCTTCGCCACCGAGGATCAGTCCGAAGGCATGGCCGCGTTCGTGGAAAAGCGCGAGGCGCAGTTCCGCGACAAGTGAGTATCTCCGGGGCCGCTGCGCGTTTGGTCCGTGAGGGACACAACTCGCCGGCGGCCCCCGGATTTCCGTTCAAACCAAATCAACAGTTCCTTCAAGCTGTTCAGAATGGCGAGCACGGATTTTCCTGTTTTCATTCCGATGAAACTGCTCTATACGCCGCTGCCATACATGCGCGTGCGGCCCGCCCTGGCCAGAATCATGCCGGCCCACAGGTCGCCGGCCCGGGTTCCGCAACGTGCGTTCCAGACACCCGGAAACCGAACAAAGGTTTGATTCAAAATGGCAAATACTCTCCAGTCCAAGAAACGCGCGCGCCAGAACGAGCGCCGGCTCGCTGTGAACAAGGCCCGCCGCTCTCGTATTCGCACCTACATCCGCAAGGTCGAGGAGGCGATCGCGTCCGGTGACAAGGACGCCGCGCAGACTGCGCTGCGTGCTGCCCAACCCGAGCTCATGCGCGGTGCCGGCAAGGGAGTTTTCCACAAAAACACGGCATCCCGCAAGATTTCCAGGCTGGCTGCTCGTGTTAAGGCCCTTGGCTAAAGTTTTCCGCTAAGCCGTTGATTGTAAGAGGCGTCTCTTGGAGGCGCCTTTTTTCATGCTTGATGCGCTTGGGTAACGGTCGGGATTCTTTTCACCCCAGACCCGAGTCAAGCGCTAAGAACGATTGCCGTTCTGCACACCACGTTGCTACCTTACGGGTGCGATTCACGCTTGGGGGGACAGGCTGTATCAGGGAGCAACGGGCCGTATCACTGGCCCATCTTGTCATTTTTGCGCCCTGACAGGTCCACAAGTCGTTGCATGAAGAGCATCGCGGGAGCGCACCAAGGGACGGGTGTGGCCTGAAACAAACCGCTGCCATCCGTCTGACGCTTTGTCAGGGCACGGTGTTCTGTTGCTTTTCGCAATGGAACCGAGCTCGTTATGCGCGCCCCAGCCGTTTCGCGCGGCACGCGTCCGGCGTGCCAAGAATGAGAACGACAACGTATTTCGGAACGGAAGCGCATGACGGGTGAAGAATGGGGCCAGCTGAAGCAGCAATTGCTCAGAACGGTTGGCGCAAGCAATTTCAAAAACTGGATTGAACCTCTGGAATTGTCCGGTGCATCGGACGGGGTCGTGACATTCCTTGTCCCGACCAGTTTCTTCGGCAACTACGTGTCGCAGAAATACGGCGACCAGATACTCTATCACGTCAACACGATGGCGCCGGAGATCCGGCGGATCCACTTCAATGTCGGTGGCGACGGTGCGCGGCGTTCTCAGGCGGCGCCCAGACAGTCCGCGGATAACGAAAAGGCCCCGGCACCTGAAAGGGACGGCCAGATGCCCGCGGCGCCACTCGACCCGCGGTTCACCTTCGAAAACTTCGTGGTCGGGAAACCCAACGAACTTGCCCATGCCGCGGCCCGCCGCGTGGCCGAGGGCGGAGCCGTTACCTTCAATCCGTTGTTTCTTTATGGCGGAGTCGGTTTGGGAAAAACTCACCTGATGCACGCGATCGCGTGGGAATTGCAGACACAACGGCCCGAACTCAACGTCGTGTATCTGTCGGCCGAACAGTTCATGTACCGCTTTGTGCAGGCGCTGCGCGACCGGAAGATGATGGATTTCAAGGAGATGTTCCGATCCGTCGATGTCCTGATGGTTGACGACGTGCAGTTCATTGCCGGCAAGGAAAGCACCCAGGAAGAATTCTTCCACACATTCAACGCGCTGGTCGATCAGAACAAGCAGATCATCATTTCGGGTGATCGCGCCCCGGGTGAGATCGAGCACCTGGAGGAAAGGATAAAGTCACGCCTGCAGTGCGGTCTCGTGGTCGATCTGCACCCCACCGATTACGAACTGAGACTCGGGATCCTTCAATCGAAGATGGATTATTATGCGGGCCAGTATCCCGGCCTGAAGATGAGCGATGGTGTGCTGGAGTTTCTCGCACACCGCATCAGCCGCAATGTGCGGGTGCTGGAAGGGGCGCTGACCCGCCTTTTCGCCTTCGCGTCGCTTGTCGGGCACGAAATCACCCTGGAACTGACCCAGGACTGCCTTGCCGATGTTTTGCGTGCCTCCGAACGCCACGTTACCGTGGAGGAAATCCAGCGCCAGGTTTCCGATCATTACAACATCCGACTGTCGGACATGATCGGCCCGAAGCGCGTCCGTATCTTTGCCCGGCCAAGGCAGGTCGCGATGTATTTGTGCAAGCAGATGACGTCCCGGTCGCTGCCCGAAATCGGTCGGCGGTTCGGCGGACGTGATCACACCACGGTCATGCACGGCGTCCGCCGCATCGAGGAACTGCGCCAGACCGACGGGCAAATCGCCGAGGATCTGGAACTTCTGCGCCGGACCCTCGAAGGTTAGGCTGCGTGCGGCCGCACTGCTGACATGACGGCATCAGCGCGGTCGCAGGACATGCAAGAAAAGGCTTGAGCCGAAAACGGAAGTTGCTAACGTGCGCTTCCGGCGCGGGGATGGCGCCCGAAGAGGGAACAAGTGTATGAAACTCAGCATCGAACGCGGAACCCTGCTCAAGGCGGTATCCCAGGCACAATCCGTTGTCGAACGGCGAAATACCATTCCGATCCTCGCCAATGTCCTGATCGAGGCCGAGAGCGAACATGTGCATTTCCGTGCCACGGACCTGGACATCGAGGTGGTGGACAAGGCCCCGGCACAGGTCGAACGGGCGGGGTCGACCACCGTTTCCGCGGTTACCCTTCACGAGATCGTCCGCAAACTTCCGGACGGCGCCTTGGTGACGCTGAGTGATGACGGCACTTCGGGGCGTCTCACCGTTCAGGCCGGGCGCTCCAACTTCAATCTCGCCACGCTGCCCAAAGAGGACTTTCCGGTGATGGCGTCCTCGGAATACGCGAGCAATTTCAGTTCGAGTGCCGCCGTTTTGCGGCGGTTGTTCGACAAATCCAAATTCGCCATATCCACCGAAGAGACAAGATATTACCTCAACGGTGTCTACATGCATGTCGCCGATATTGATGGCGGGCAGGTATTGCGGTGCGTGGCCACCGATGGCCACCGCCTTGCCCGGATCGACGCCGACCTGCCACCGGGCGCGGAGGAAATGCCGGGCGTCATCGTCCCGCGCAAGACGGTCGGTGAGCTGCGCAAGCTTCTGGAGGATGACGACGCTTCGATCGCCGTGTCGGTGAGCGAAACCAAGATACGCTTCGCGACACCCGATATCACGCTCACTTCGAAGGTGATCGACGGCACTTTTCCGGACTATACCCGCGTGATCCCGCAAGGCAACACGAGACGGATGGAGGTGGATGCCTCGGAATTCGCGCAAGCCGTCGATCGGGTCGCGACTGTAAGTTCCGAAAGATCGCGCGCCGTGAAGATGACACTGGACGAGGACCGCCTGGTGCTTTCGGTCAATGCGCCCGACAGCGGCGCCGCCGAAGAAGAATTGGCCGTGGCCTATGGCGACGATCCGCTCGAGATCGGGTTCAATGCCAAGTATCTGCTGGAAATTGCCAGCCAGGTTGACCGCGAGAATGCCGTGTTCCTTTTCAACTCCGCCGGCGATCCGACGTTGATGCGCGAGGGCAATGATACATCGGCGGTGTATGTCGTGATGCCGATGCGGGTGTGAAATCCGCCGGGCGCCTCCGGCGGGAGTATTTTTGGAAAGATGAAGGGCCGTCATGCCCGGTCTGTATCTGTCGGCCCTGACGCTGTCTCATTTCCGCTCGCACGAGTCGACGCGGCTGGAACTGGACTGCCGGCCGGTGGCCATCTTCGGGCCCAACGGTGCGGGCAAGACCAACCTGCTCGAAGCCGTCTCGATGTTTTCTCCTGGCCGGGGCCTGCGCCGGGCCTCTGCACAGAACATGGCGCTGCGGCCGAAGGCAATCGGCTGGAAGATCACCGGCCTCCTGCATTCCCTCCACCAGGCACACGAAATCGAAATCTGGTCGGAGGAAGGGGCATCCCGGCAGCTCCGCATCGACGGGAAGACAGCCTCGCAAACAGTGCTCGGCCGATTGGCCCGTGTACTCTGGCTGGTACCGGCGATGGACAGGCTCTGGACAGAGGGGGCCGAGGGGCGCCGCCGGTTCCTCGACCGCGTGACACTCAGCTTCACGCCGTCCCACGCGGATGCCTCACTCGCCTATGAAAAAGCGATGCGCGAACGCAACCGGCTGCTCAAGGATCAGGTGCGGGACGGGCATTGGTATGTGGCGCTGGAGCGGCAGATGGCGGAGGCGGGCATCGCCATCAACGTCAATCGTGACCGTGCGCTCGCGCAACTTGCCACGGCGCAGTCCGAGGCCGAAACGGCTTTCCCCGCTGCGGAACTGGAGTTGACAATGACGGACGGCGAGATGCCCGCCACTGTATCGGACTTTCGCGAGGCCCTTCATGAAAGCCGTTTTCGGGACCTGGCCGCCGGACGCACGCTTGTCGGACCTCACCGTGCCGATCTTCATGCGGTCTATACCACAAAAGGCGTGCCCGCCGCGGAATGCTCGACCGGCGAACAGAAGGCACTGCTGATATCGCTCATCCTTGCCAATGCGCGTGCCCTGACCAAGGACTCCGGTTTGGCGCCGATCCTTTTGCTTGACGAGGTCGCCGCACATCTGGACGCCATCCGTCGGGCGGCATTGTACGAGGAACTGGGTGCGCTTGAGGCGCAGGCCTGGATGACGGGCACCGATGCCGAACTCTTCGCGGAACTCGGCGACCGCGCTCGTCACCTGGAAGTCACCGAATCCGGCGCTGTCATCCGCCCGGTCTTCAGAGCGGGCTCATGACACTCGCGCCCTTCGACCTTGCGCTTTACGCGCTCTCGATCTTCATCCTGTTCCTGACCCCGGGACCGGTGTGGCTGGCATTGGTCGCGCGGGCGATGACGGGCGGGTTTCACGCCGCCTGGCCACTCGCGCTTGGCGTGGTTGTGGGTGACGTCCTGTGGCCGTTCCTGGCGATCCTTGGCGTTGCCTGGATCGTCTCGGTCTTCGACGGGTTCATGGCAATGCTACGGATCCTCGCTGCCCTCCTCTTTCTCGGGATGGGTGTGCTGCTGATCCGCCATGCAGACCGCGCAATCAGCGCTGACAGCCGCCTGACCCGGCCCGGCATGTGGGCGGGGTTCATGGCCGGGCTGGCGGCGATCCTGGGCAATCCCAAGGCGGTCCTTTTCTACATGGGCGTATTGCCCGGCTTCTTCGATCTGGAACGGATCACGCCGTGGGACATCGCGGCGGTGGTCTTCATATCGTTCTCGGTTCCGTTGGTCTGCAACCTTTTCCTGGCGCTGTTCATCGACAGGATCAGGGGGTTCATCACATCGCCAGTTGCGCTCAGGAGGACCAACCTGATATCCGGCGCACTTCTTGTCCTGGTGGGCGTGATCATCCCGTTCACATGAGCGCAATAGCGCGCAAAATATAGCGTATCCGCGTGACATTGCCCCCAACAGATCGTATAAAATCACAAATTCAAGAGGGGAAGGTTCGCATGTCCGACACCGCGCAGGCAGCGGATGCATATGGCGCCAGTTCCATCAAGGTTCTCAAGGGGTTGGAGGCTGTTCGCAAACGCCCCGGGATGTATATAGGTGACACCGACGACGGGTCGGGACTTCACCACATGGTCTACGAGGTGGTGGATAACGGCATTGACGAGGCGCTGGCCGGCCATGCCGATGCGGTGACAGTCACCATTCACGCCGATTCCAGCGTATCGGTCAGCGACAATGGCCGCGGCATACCCGTCGAGATGCACGAGGACGAAGGCGTTTCGGCCGCGGAAGTGATCATGACACAACTGCATGCCGGCGGGAAGTTCGATCAGAACTCCTACAAGGTGTCCGGCGGTCTGCACGGCGTGGGAGTTTCGGTCGTGAATGCATTGTCGGAATGGCTGGAACTGCGTATCTGGCGGAACGGCAAGGAGCATGTCGCACGCTTTGAAGGCGGTGAAACCGTCGACCATCTGCGGGTTGTCGGAGATGCGCAGGGACGAAAGGGCACCGAGGTAAGGTTCCTGGCCTCGACGAAGACATTTTCCAACCTCGATTACAGCTTCGAAACGCTGGAACGGCGCCTGCGCGAACTGGCATTCCTGAATTCCGGCGTCAGAATCATCCTTCGCGACGAACGTCCGGCCGAACCGCTGGAATCCGAGCTCCACTATGACGGCGGGGTCAAGGAATTCGTGAAATACCTCGACCGTCACAAGTCACCGATGCTGCCCGAGCCGATATTCATCAGCGGGGACCGGGACGATATCGGCGTCGAGGTCGCGATGTGGTGGAACGACAGCTACCACGAGACCGTTCTGCCGTTCACCAACAACATACCGCAGCGTGATGGTGGCACCCACATGGCCGGTTTCCGCGGCGCCCTGACCCGTACCATCCAGAAATATGCCCAGGAAAGCGGGATCGCCAAGAAGGAAAAGGTGAACTTCACCGGCGACGACGCGCGCGAAGGGTTGACCTGTGTCCTGTCCGTGAAGGTGCCCGATCCCAAATTCTCCAGCCAGACCAAGGACAAACTGGTCAGTTCCGAAGTGCGTCCGGCTGTCGAGGGCCTGGTCAGTGAAAAACTCGGCGAGTGGTTCGAAGAGAACCCGAACGAGGCCAGGATGATCGTCGGCAAGATCATCGAGGCGGCGCTGGCGCGGGAAGCCGCAAGAAAGGCGCGGGAACTGACACGCCGCAAGACGGCGATGGATGTCAATTTCCTGGCAGGAAAACTCAAGGACTGCTCATCGAAGGATCCGGCGCTGACGGAACTCTTCCTCGTCGAGGGGGACAGCGCCGGCGGCTCCGCACAATCGGGCCGGGACCGTGGCACGCAGGCGGTTCTGCCCCTCCGCGGGAAGATCCTCAATGTTGAACGCGCCAGGTTCGACAGGATGCTTGGCAGCCAGGAAATCGGCAATCTGGTCATGGCGCTCGGAACCGGTATCGGCCGGGACGAGTTCGATATCTCGAAACTGCGTTACCACAAGATCGTCATCATGACCGATGCGGACGTGGACGGGGCGCATATCCGCACGCTTCTTCTGACCTTTTTCTATCGACAGATGCCCGAGTTGATCGAGGGCGGGTATCTTTATATCGCCCAGCCGCCTCTTTACAAGGTGATGCGCGGCAAGTCGGAGGTCTATCTCAAGGACGAACCGGCACTCGAGGATTATCTCATCGCCCAGGGAACCGAAGACGCGACGCTGCGGCTTGCCAATGGCGAGGATATCGTGGGGCCCGACCTCGTGCGCGTGATTGAGGACGCGCGGCAGGTTCGGCGCATGCTGGAGTCCTTTCCCACTCATTACCCGCGCCACATCCTCGAACAGGCAGCGATTGCAGGGGCTTTCGTGACCGGACGGGCGGATGCGGATCTTCAGGGCGTGGCCGATGCCGTGGCCGGACGGCTGGATCTCATCGCATTGGAATACGAGAAGGGCTGGCAAGGACGGCCGACGCAGGATGGCGGCCTGCGGCTGACGCGCGTCCTGCGCGGAGTGGAGGAGGTGCGTACCCTTGACGGCCCGGTGCTGCGCTCCGGCGAGGCACGGCGCCTGAGCGAGTTCACCGAAACCCTGCGGGAAATCTATATCCGCCCTGCCGAACTGATCCGCAAGGACCGCACACAGGACATCTACGGTCCGACGGATCTTCTGAGCGCGATCCTGAAGGAGGGCGAGAAGGGCCTCACGCTGCAGCGCTACAAGGGCCTGGGAGAGATGAACCCGAACCAGCTGTGGGAAACAACGCTGGACCCGGACGCGCGCACGCTCCTGCAGGTCAAGATCGACGATGTCGCCGAGGCTGACGACCTGTTCACCAAGCTCATGGGTGACGTGGTGGAGCCCCGCCGCGAGTTCATTCAGCAAAACGCGCTGAGTGTGGAGAATCTCGATTTCTGACCGGGTGGTCGCAGTTGCAGGACAGGGAAGGGATGCCGAAATGACCGATGCAATCAAGTGGTTCCATTCCCTGGACTTGAACGGGGAAGTGATGCCGGGGATACGGCCCGCTGACGTTCTGGAAACCGAGGCCGAGGCGATTTTCAGCCATTCGGTAAAGGGCAAATCGGTTCTCGACATCGGCGCCTGGGACGGTTTCTTTTCCTTCGAGGCGGAAAGGCGCGGGGCGAAACGCGTGCTTTCCACTGATCATTTCTGCTGGAGCGGACCCGGCTGGGGAACAAAGGCGGGCTATGACCACGCTCATCAGCGCCTTTCGTCCAGGTGCGAGTCACTGGATGTGGATGTGTTCGATCTCGATCCGGAGAAGCTGGGAAAATTCGATGTCGTCCTCTTTCTCGGCGTTCTGTATCACCTTACAAATCCGTATGACGGTCTCAGGAAGGCCGCCGATATGGCCGGTGATCTTCTGATCGTGGAAACGGTCACCGCCCAGAACCGGAACGAACAGGCTGTTCTGCAATATTACGAAAACGACAGCCTCGATGGGGATCCGACGAATTTCTTCGCGCCCAACACCAAGGCATTGGCCGGAATGCTCCGTGAGATCGGTTTCCCGAATGTCGAGGTGATCCCGAACCCCGCCGTCGAAAGCCCGGCCGCGAAAACGCCAGCTGCGGAGAAGCGGAAATGGTTCGGAAACAGGGCGGCAGGACAGGAAAAGCATGTCGACCGCGCCCGTCACATCGCGTTTGCGTGGCGTTGACAGGGTAATCCGCATCGCCGGGTGATTCGCGCCGCACATCCTTTGGTTTGCTTGCCGGAGAGAGCCGCGGGATTGCCGGACCGCGGGGTGGCGACCGGCCCGGGGGGCGTCGTGCTTCATGGTGGCGGTGTCCGGAATACTCTGACGGGCGCGCTGACGTTACCCAATCGCCAGCCCGGGGGGCGGGTGAGCAGGCTTCCCGGAAACGCTCCGGCGGAGCGTTTCGCCTGCGAACGGGCGAAGCCCCGGGCAGGCGATCGCGCGGCGGCGCAGCAGGCTGCGCCTTGGTGCCGCGCGGGGGTGGTGGGGAATGGTGCGTGCAAGCACGCACCCTACAGCTTGCTTGTGAGAGGGGTCCGTGCGGCCGACGGGCCGCGGTGCGGCGATCCAACAGTGGGAATGGGCCCTTTATGGCCGCCAAATCCGAGAAACATCGGGGCGGCGCGCAGATGGCCGCCAAATCGCCGTGCCGGTCGGGCGGCCCGGCGATCGCGCGGCGGCGCAGCAAGCTGCGCCTTGGTTCCGCGCGAGGGTGATGGGGAATGGTGCGTGCAAGCACGCACCCTACAGCTTGCTAGACCCACTCCGTTTGACTAGGTTGACGTCGGTAAGTCGGTTATGCAGCGATCAATAAGAAGGGCTGCTATGAGGGATATGATTGCAAATAGGAAAAGGCCTTGTTGACAAATGAGCGAGATGGGTGCCCACTTGTTGTCAAACAAAGAAACGAACTCGTCCTTTTCTTCGCCTTTGCTTGCATCAACCGTTGTGCGCTCAGCCACCTCGACTAAATTTGTGATTGCACCCAAGTGAAAAAGCCCGGCAATTATTGAGCAGCAAAGAAAGATGTACAAAACAACCAAAGCAGTGAACACTCTACCGTCAGCTTCATTGTTTAAAATCGAGTTTGCTAGTGCAGATACGCCAACAAGCATCGCGCTGCATAGCGTTATCAATTGTTTCGAAATCTCTAAGGCAACATCGAATCTTTTCATCACGGACTTGGTTTGCAGAAAGGATAAATACAGTTGACAGACGTCCTCGCAAAACTCGCAACTATTGAGCTGTCTAAGTTTTTAACTCTTTGGTTTTCTACCAATGGAGAGAGATTGCGGAGTAAGTCGTTTGCTGATCCAACTGCGTTGGAGATATCACGATCTCTGTCTTGCTCTGCTGAAAAACGGTCATAGATATGCCTAATCGCTCGATCCACGAAAAATTTGCGAGCTTCTTGCGTTAGTGTCACGCCCTGACGCCTTGCTGCCTCGTCCAACGCGGTCCTTAGCTGTTCCGTCCCGGATGATCACATAGCCCCTCGTCGATCCGCGCTTTTCATGGCACGATCTGTTTTGAACGAGGTGCGAGACGGGAGATCGGCATGCTGATCAAGCTTCACAGCCAAGCGACGA
>NZ_QNGB01000002.1 GCF_003298505.1 Roseovarius sp. TE539 | reverse complement strand
CCAAAGGTTCGATGATCGCCCACTGCCTGTCTGTCAAAGTCCGTCTGCTCAAGATCGCCTCCCGTTTTTGATCTTGAATCAAACGAGAACCGATTTGGGAATCCCCTAAATGCAGACGCCGCCTAGGGGCGGCGCCGTCCATTTTCGAATACCGGGTGTCGCAATCAACCCTGGGCGGCCTTTGCGACCTCTTCGGCAAAATCCTCTTTCTCGACCTCGATGCCCTCGCCCACTTCAAGGCGCACGAAAGCGGCGATCTTGGCGCCCGCTTCCTCGGCGGCGGCACCAACCGTCAGGTCGGGATTGATCACGAAGGACTGCCCCATAAGGGTCACCTCGGACATGAATTTCTTCATGCGGCCTTCGATCATCTTCTCGATCACCTGCTCGGGCTTGCCGGATTCACGGGCGATGTCGATTTGCACCTGACGCTCCTTTTCAACCACGGCATTGTCAAGCGACGCTTCGTCAAGAGCGGCCGGGTTGGTGGCGGCGATATGCATCGCGACCTGTTTGCCGAAGGCCGCATCGCCTCCGTTCAGCGCGACCAGGACGCCGATCTTGCCCATGCCCTCGGCGGCGGCGTTGTGAACGTAGGACACCACGGTTTCGCCCTCGACCGCGGCCATGCGGCGCAGGGACATGTTTTCACCGATTGTCGCGATCTTGTCGGTGATCGTGTCAGCGACGCTCTTGCCGCCCATGTCGGCGGCGGCGAGCGCCTCTATGTCGTCAACGTCGATCGCGACTTCAGCGATCCGTGTCACCATGTCCTGAAATTCAGCATTCTTGGCGACGAAATCGGTTTCGGCGTTGACTTCGACAGCCACGCCCTTGCCATTCGCGACCTTGACGGCAACAAGCCCCTCGGCAGCGGTGCGGCCCGACTTCTTGGCGGCCTTTGCCAATCCCTTGGTGCGCAGCCAGTCCACGGCGGCGTCCATGTCGCCGTCCGTTTCGGTCAGTGCCTTTTTCGCGTCCATCATGCCTGCGCCCGTCGTGTCGCGCAGTTGTTTCACCATTGCAGCAGTGATCGCCATCTCGGCTCTCCTCAGATATACGGTCGGGTCCGGGGCGGATTAGCCCGCATCCCGTGACAGTTTCGTGAACCCGCTCAGCTTTGGGCGGCGGTGTTTTCGGCCGGTTGTTCAACCTGCGCCTCGGAGGCATCCGGAGTGTCCTCCGCCACGGCCTCTTCGGTCGGGGCCTCGGACATCGCGCCCACATCGACGCCGGCGGCCCCAAGTTGTGCGGACATGCCGTCAAGCGCCGCGCGGCTGACCAGATCACAATAAAGCGCGATGGCGCGGGCCGCGTCGTCATTGCCGGGAACGATGTAATCCACACCATCGGGCGAGCAGTTGGTATCAACGATCGCGACGACCGGAATACCCAGCTTCTTGGCTTCGGCGACCGCAAGCGCCTCCTTCTTGACGTCGATCACGAACAGCATGTCCGGCACGCCGCCCATCTCGCGGATCCCGCCAAGGCTTGCCTGAAGTTTCTCCTGATCGCGCTCCAGGCCGAGGCGTTCCTTCTTGGTCATGCCCTCGGCACCGCCTTCCAGAAGCTCGTCGATTTCCTTCAGGCGCTTGATGGATTGCGACACCGTCTTCCAGTTCGTGAGCGTGCCGCCCAGCCAGCGGTGGTTCATGTAATATTGTGCGCATTTCTCGGCGGCGTCCGCGACCGGGGCGCTGGCCTGACGCTTGGTTCCCACGAACAGGACCCTGCCGCCCTTCGCGACGGTTTCGCGAATGGCATTGAGCGCCGCGTCCAGCATCGGCACCGTCTGCGTGAGGTCCATGATGTGAATGCCGTTGCGCGCGCCGTAGATGAACTCGCCCATGCGGGGGTTCCAGCGTTGCGTCTGGTGGCCGAAGTGAACGCCGGCTTCGAGAAGCTGGCGCATGGTGAACTCTGGAAGAGCCATGTCTTGTTTCCTTTCCGGTTTACGCCTCGGCACGGGAAGAGAAGCGGATGCTTCAACCGGTGGACTTTTCGGGGATGTCTCCCCCGAAGGCCCGCCCGTGCCTGCGGATTGAATGCCGCGCGTATATAGCCGATGCCGGACCGGCGCAACCCCCGTTGCACGCCCGTCGTCAAGGGCCCTGCCCGCCGGCGAACGGGCTTGCACCGCGGCCCTGAACCGGCAACAAGTTCGGGCATGAGCGATATCCTGTGCATCGGGTCTGTCCTGTGGGACGTGATTGGCCGGTCAGCCGGTCACATGCGACAGGGCGCCGATGTGCCGGGCCGCATCACCCGACATCCCGGCGGCGTGGCCTTCAACATCGCGCTCACGCTTCTGCGCTTCGGGATGCGCCCGGCACTGCTGAGCGTGGTGGGTCGCGATCCACAGGGTGACGAGCTGGCTTTTGCCTGTGCGCGACACGGGATGGAAACGGCGTTCATCCACCGGCCCGACGACCTGCCGACAGACCGGTACATGGCCATCGAGGGTATCGAGGGCCTTGTGGCCGCGATCGCGGACGCCCATTCGCTCGAGGCGGCCGGAGAGCGTATTCTGGCCCCTTTGCATGATGGCCGGTTGGCAACGCCGGATAGTCCCTACGCCGGACCCGTCGCACTGGACGGCAACCTGACCCTTGCAATGCTCGAAGAGATTGCCGCCGGGCCGCTGATGCGCGCGGCGGACCTTCGCGTTGCCCCGGCTTCACCCGGCAAGGCGGGCCGGCTCCTGCCCTTCCTGCAGCACGGTCGCGCCGTGCTGTATGTCAACCTGGAAGAGGCCGGAATTCTGTGCCAATCCCGGTTCGAAGGCGCAGACCGGGCCGCCGAGGCCCTGCTGAATCGCGGCGCGGCGCGCGCGATTGTCACTGACGGCGCGCGCGCGGCCTGCGATGCGGCACCACATGGTCTGGTTCGGACACAGCCGCCGGAGGTGCCGATCACGCGCGTGACCGGCGCGGGCGACACGTTCATGGCCGCCCATATCGCTGCGGAACTTTCCGGCAGCGGCCGGGCCGCGGCACTGGATCGGGCGGTTATGGCGGCGGCAATCCACGTTTCAGGAGATACCGACCTTTGAATATTCTTCATCCCGCCCCCGAAGTTGCCGAGGCAGTGCGCAACGGCACGCCGATCGTGGCGCTGGAAAGCACCATCGTCACCCACGGGATGCCCTGGCCCCGAAACCTGCAAACCGCCCGGGAGGTCGAGGCGGACATCCGCGCCGCAGGCGCGGTTCCGGCCACCATCGCGGTTCTCGACGGGCGGATCCGTGTCGGCTTGACCTCCGAGGCGCTGGAAGGATTGGCGCAGGCTACCGGCATGGCCAAGCTCAGCCGCGCCGATCTTGGCGCCTGCATCGCCCGCGGCGGATCGGGTGCGACCACGGTGGCGGCAACGATGATCGTCGCGGCCCGCGCCGGTATCGCGACCTTCGCCACCGGTGGGATCGGCGGCGTGCATCGGGGCGCGGAACGCAGTTTCGACATCTCCGCGGATTTGCAGGAACTGGCACAAACTTCGGTGACAGTGGTGTCCGCCGGTCCCAAGGCGATCCTCGACATTCCCAAGACGCTGGAAGTGCTCGAAACCCTGGGCGTGCCCGTCATTGCGTATGGTCAGGACAGCCTGCCTGCCTTCTGGTCGGCGGAGTCGGAGCTGCCTGCGCCTTTGCGCATGGACAGCCCTGCCCGGATCGCGGCGGCGCATCTGGCCCGCGCCCGGCTGGATCTTCCCGGTGGCCAGCTGGTCGCGAACCCGGTTCCGGCCGAAGCCGGGATCCCGCCCTCTGAAATAGATCCGATCATCGCCCGCGCCGATCGCGAGGCCGCCGAGCGTGGCATCACCGGCAAGGCCGTGACTCCGTTCATGCTGGCGCGAATCCTTGAGCTGACCGACGGCCGCTCGCTTGAGGCGAACATCGCGTTGATACGCAACAACGCCCGCCTCGCGGCGCGCATCGCCACCGAGATGGTCTGTGCCCGGGCGGATGACCAATAAACGGTCACGCCGTGCACTCGGACCGCCTTGACAGCTTCATGGATGTTGCTGAGGCGTCAATTTGTGCTTAGGAATTATCCGTCCAACACCGGTGTCGCGAAGTCATGAGAACCCCGCCCGAAGAAGATCCGTTCAAACCAAGGAAACCGGGGCTTTTTGCCGGGCTCAGGGCCAGTTTCCTGACCGGTCTCGTGGTGATCGCGCCGGTCGGGCTGACGATATGGCTGATCTGGACCCTGGTTGGCTGGGTCGACGGGTTTGTCCTGCCGCTGGTCCCCTACAAGTTCCAGCCGGAGAAGTATATCGGCATCAACCTGCGCGGCATCGGCCTGATCATCTTTCTCATCTTCACGATCATCGTCGGGTGGATCGCGAAGGGCCTGATCGGCAAGTCTCTGATCAGTTTCGCGGAATCTCTGGTTGATCGGATGCCGGTGGTGCGCTCGATCTATTCGGGCGTCAAACAGATCGCCGAAACCGTGTTCGCGCAATCCGAACGCTCTTTCGAGAAGGCGTGCCTGATACAGTACCCGCGCAAGGACATCTGGGCGATCGGCTTCATATCCACACGCGCGAAAGGCGAAGTCACCAATCGCGCCGAAACCGGCGGCGAATTGTTGAGCGTGTTCGTCCCCACCACGCCGAATCCGACATCGGGATTCCTGCTTTTCTTTCCGCGCGAGGATGTGATCGAGCTGGACATGAGTGTCGAGGAGGCGGCGAAGCTGGTGATTTCCGCCGGGCTGGTCTACCCTGACATGATAGAGGCCGAGGGCGCCGACGATCCGAGCAAACGGCGTGGTTAACCACGGAACCCCGTCGCCACGACGAATTTTTCCGAACTGTCGGCGCGTGATGCCGGCGGCTTGACATTCGCCACCTTCAGAAACCGCGTCTTCAGCAGCTTTTGCAGGTCGCCCTCCGCCCCGCCGGCCAGCACCTTCGAGACGAATGTGCCGCCCTCGTCCAGCACGTCGAAAGCCAGCTCCGCTGCCGCTTCGCACAGGGCGATGATGCGCAGGTGATCTGTCTGCTTGTGGCCGCTCGAAGCCGCCGCCATGTCGGACATCACTACGTCTGCGCACGCGTCGTCCATCCACCCGCGCAACGTCTCGTCGGCCCCGTCTGCCATGAAGTCAAGCTGATGGATCTCGCAACCGGGAATCGGTTCGACCGGTTGCAGGTCGACGCCGAGGATCGTTCCGACGGGCTTGCCCGGCCGTGTGCCCGACGCATTGACCCGCGCCGCCGCCACCTGGCACCAGCCTCCGGGGGCGCAGCCCAGGTCGATCACCCGGGCCCCGGGCAGAAGGAACCGGTATTTGTCATCCAGTTCCATGATCTTGTAAGCGGCGCGCCCGCGATAGCCGTCCGCCTGGGCACGCTTCACGTAAGGATCGTTGAGCTGGCGCTGCAACCATCGCGTGGACGAGGATTTGCGTCCCCGTGCCGTCTTGACCTTGACCTTGAGGTCGCGCTGTCCGCGCCCGGATGTGTTCTTGCCGTCGGGTGTGCGCGCCATCACGCCTCCTCTTCTTCACCCAGCACGCCGTCGGCGGTCATCTGAGCATACAGCATACCTTCGCGCAGCCCGCGGTCCGCGACCGAAAGGCGGTCCGTCGGCCAGCAGCGCAGCAACGCCTGTAGAATCGCGGCGCCCGACATGATCAGCGCCTGACGATCCAGCCCGATGCGCGGGTCCCGCCGTCGCCCCTCGGGTCCGAGATGCAGATAGGACCGGATAACCCTGTCTATCTCGTCACTGGTCATGCGCAATCCATCAACGCGATTGCGGTCATACCGGCGCAGGCCCAGATGGCTGGCCGCCACAGTGGTCACCGTGCCGCTGGTTCCGACAATCTGGAAACCCTCGCGGGATTGCTCGTCCTTGTAGGGGGCGAACTCGGCCAGGTTCTCCTCGAAGAACCAGCTCATCAGCGCGAAGCGCGCACTGTCGTCCTCCACATCGTTGAACTGGTCGCGCAATGTGGCCACGCCGAGCGGAACGCTGATCCAGTCGACCACGCGGGCACGCGGCAGGCGGTCGTCGTCGTGATTGAAGCCGGTATGCAGGCGCATGATCGCCTTGGCCTTGTCCTTCTTGGCGATACCCCGGAGATCGAGCCAGACAAGCTCGGTTGAGCCGCCGCCGATATCGACCACGAGCAACTGTTCGGTCTTTCGCCCCACAAGTGGCGCGCAGGACACCACTGCAAGCTGCGCTTCTTCCAGCGGCCTTATGATCTCAAGATCGAGTCCGGTCTCGCGCCGGACCCGATCCATGAATTGTGCGCCATTGTCGGCACGACGGCAGGCTTCGGTGGCGACAAGGCGCATGCGGCTCACGTCGTGCCGCCTGAGCTTCTGCTGGCAGACCCGCAGCGCCTGGATCGTCCGCTGGATCGAATTCCGGGACAAGCGGCCATATCGTTCCAGCCCGGCGCCCAACTGGACCGATTTCGAAAAACTGTCCACGACTTGAAACTGAGTGCCCCTTGGACGGGCAATCAGCATCCTGCAACTGTTTGTGCCCAGATCGAGTGCCGCGTAGAGAGGCGGCCGACCGGACGGATTTGGCGCGGGGCTTTCAACCGCTTGAGGGAACGCGCCCGCACCTTCGGGACGCTTGGGCGCCATCACTTCACGCCCTCCATTTCGAGTTGGATCAAAGGTAGTGTCTTGACGGCGGCCACGCAAGCGCCGCACTGCCTCAACATCTTCTTGAGAAGAATGCGGCCCCTCCACGGTGGAAACTGACCCGTCGCCCGTGGCAGGATGTTTTCGTCGCAGGTTGCGCGCGTTCTGTCGAAATCCGACCCCGCCGACCGTCCACCCTGCTTTAGAGAAGGGCCACGAGAAAAGGGGAATCATCCATGGTTGACGTGACCATAGTCTATTGGCGGGACATCCCCGCGCAGGTGATCGTGGGCAAGGGCCGCCGCGGGGCGAAACAGCCCCTGCCGGAACGCTTCGAGCAGGCTATCGACCGGGCGGCGATGAAGATTGGTGCGGAAGACACGGATGCCTACCTGGCCGAATGGCGCAAGGCCGCCCCTTACCCGGTCGAGGGCGATCCCGCCGAGGTTGCCGCCGCGGAGGCGGCAAGGATCGATGCGGAATACGGTCAGGAGCGTATCAAGTCCCTGATAGCAAACGATGGCTGGGCATGAGCCCGAAAGGAATATGGGAGGCCGCAATGGGGCTGTTGAATTTCAGGAAACGTGATGCGGGCGCCGAGGCCCCTGCACCGGCCAACCGCGATCTCGAGGCGTTCCTCGAAGGGTACTCGATCGAGGTGATGCCGCGCACCGCCGAGAAGGTCGAGGATTTCCGCGATCTCCTGCCCGAGGGCACGCGGGTGTACATCGCCCATATCGAGGGCACTCCGATCGACGAGATGGTCGCGACCGCCCGCCGCGTGGCGGGCGAAGGCTACAGGGTCATGCCGCATTTCCCGGCACGAATCATCAAGGACCAGGCGACCCTCCGGGACTGGATCGCGCGCTATCAGGGGGAGGCGGGTGTCGATCAGGCGCTTTTGCTGGCCGGTGGCGTGGAAAAACCCCACGGTGATTTTCACAGCTCGATGCAGTTGATGGAATCGGGCGAATTCGACAAGGCCGGTTTCAAGCGTCTTCACGTCGCCGGCCATCCCGAGGGCAACCGCGATATCGATCCCAAGGGCGGCACCGCCAACGTGGACGAGGCGCTGCACTGGAAGCAGAAATTCTCGGAAACCACCGATGCAGAGATGGCAATCGCCACCCAGTTCGCCTTTGACGCCGGGCCGCTGATCAAATGGGCCGACAGCCTGCACGCGGCCGGCATAACCATGCCCATCCATATCGGTATCGCCGGACCTGCGAAACTGCAGACGCTGATCAAGTTCGCCATTGCCTGTGGGGTTGGTCCGTCTTTGAAAGTTCTGCAGAAACGGGCTATGGACGTGTCCAAGCTCCTGCTGCCCTACGAACCGACCGAAGTGCTGACAGAACTCGCCGCCCACAAGGCTGCGAACCCGGACTTCAACATCACCGGAGTGCATTTCTTTCCGCTGGGCGGTATCAAGACCAACGCCAACTGGGCGATCGAACACGGCGGCCGCTCCGCGCGGCCGGCAAACGCATCCTGAAGGACTTCAAATGACCCGCACTGTCGTCGAAAGCAAGACCAAGACCGCCATCATCGGGTTCGACGAACCCTTCTGCGTCATTGGTGAACGGATCAACCCCACGGGGCGCAAGAAGCTGGCCGCCGAACTGGAGGCCGGGGATTTCTCCACCGTCGAGGCCGACGCGGTCGCACAGGCCGATGCGGGCGCCACGGTGCTGGATATCAACGCGGGCGTTGTCTACAATTCCAATCCGAACCCGAACGAGACAGAGCCGCCGCTGATGACGAAGGTGGTCGAGCTCGTGCAAGGGCTAGTGGATCTGCCGCTCTGCATCGACAGTTCGGTTCCGGCGGCGCTCAAGGCGGGTCTTGAAACCGCCCATGGCCGGCCGCTTCTGAACTCGGTCACCGGCGAGGAAGAGCGCCTCGAGGAAGTGCTGCCGCTGGTGAAGAAATACGATGTGCCGGTGGTGGCGATCTCCAATGACGATACCGGGATCTCCGAGGACCCCGAAGTGCGTTTCGAGGTCGCGAGGAAGATCGTTCAACGCGCTGCCGACTTCGGCATTCCCGCCCATGACATCGTGGTCGATCCGCTTGTGATGCCGATCGGGGCCATGGGCACGGCCGGCCAGCAGGTGTTCACACTGGTGCGGCGCCTGCGCGAGGAACTGGGCGTCAACACCACTTGCGGTGCGTCCAACATCTCGTTCGGATTGCCCAACCGCCATGGCATCAACAACGCGTTCCTGCCCATGGCCATGGGCGCCGGGATGACGAGCGCGATCATGAACCCCGTTGCCCTCCCGGTGAAACAGGCCGATATCGCCGCAAAGAAGGCCGAAGTCGCCGCACAGGGCATTGTCCTGCCCGAAAGCATGGATGATGAAACCTTCTGCCAGCTCTTCGGGCTTGGCTCCACCAAGCCGCGCCCGGGCAAGGAGATGGAGGCGATACGTGCAGCCAATTTCCTGACCAACAACGACCCCCACGGCAGCGCCTGGATCAGGTTCAACAAGGCACCGCCCAAACCCGGCGAGGAAACCGCGGGCGGCCGGGGCGGCCGCGCGGGAAGCCGTAGCCGGGCCCGCCGGCGGGCCTGACGCGAGGGGCGCCATGTCCGCCCTGCCCCACGCCCCGCCGCCCGGCGCGGTTCTCGAGGCGGCGCTCTATGCCGACGATCTCAAGGCCGCGGCGCGGTTCTATGGCGGCGTGATGGGCCTCGAGGAGATCATCCGCGTCGCGGGACGGCATGTCTTCTTCAGGGTCGGGCCGACGGTGCTGCTGATCTTCGATCCCGTGGCCACCACCGCCGGCGGTTCGAACCCGGCGCTGCCGGTGCCGCCCCACGGGGCGCATGGCCCCGGACATCTCTGCTTTGCCGCCACACGCGACGAAATCAACCTCTGGCGCACCCGGCTCGAAGCCGCCGGATACCCGGTCGAGGCCGATTTCGATTGGCCCAACGGCGCGCGGTCGATCTATTTCCGCGATCCGGCCGGCAATTCCCTGGAAATCGCCGAACCCCGGCTCTGGGGCTGAGCGCCGGGGCTCAGCCCAAACCCCTCGGACCGCTTCCGGAAAGATGAGCAGCCCCCTCTTCATCTTTCCCGAAATACTCCCGCCGGAGGCATCCCGAGAAACCCGCCGGAGGCGGGTGACGAGACAAGACTGCGCGCCCGCAGGGCGCTCCACCCGGCTCTACCCGGCGGCCGCGACCGCCCGTTTCGTCATCACCGCCGCCAGATGGGCGCGGTAATCGCCGCTGCCATGCAGATCGGTGATCATCCCCGCCCCCTCCAGCGACAGCCCGTCGAGGGCCGCCGCGGAGAAATCCGCGCCCAGGGCGTCCTCGGCCCCGGACCAGCGGAAAACCCCCTCTTCCGAAGCGCCGGTGATCGCGACGCGCACACCATCGGCGTATTTCGCCACGAAGGCCCCGACCAGCGCGAAGCGCGAGGCCGGTTGTTCGAATTTCATGTAGGCTGCCATTTCGGGCACGGGAAAACGGATTTCGGTGATGAGTTCCCCTTCCTCCAACGCCGTCGCGAACATACCGTCGAAGAAATCTTCGGCCGCGATCTCGCGCGTGCTGGTGATGATGAGAGCCCCCGAACCGAGGACTGCCGCCGGGTAACAGGCCGAAGGATCGTTGTTTGCAAGGCTCCCGCCGATGGTGCCCCGGTTGCGGACGGCGGGGTCGCCGATATTGGCCGCCAGGGCCGCGAGGGCCGGGTAGGCCCCTGCCCCGCCGGCCACCTCGGCATGGGTCGTCCCCGCGCCGATGCAAAGCGATCCGTCATCGGCCCGGCAGACGCCTTGCATCTCGCTGATGGCTGACAAGCTCACAAGCCGTGAGGGCGCTGCAAGCCGTTGCTTCAGCGTCGGTATGAGTGTCTGGCCGCCGGCCAGCGCCAGGGCCTCCTCGGCCGAAAGGGCCTTGATCGCATCGGCGATTGTTGCGGGACGTTCGATATCGAATGCGTACATCTTGACCTCCTCAATCCTGCATCGCGGCCCAGACGCGCGCGGGCGTCAGCGGCATGTCGATGTGGGGCACGTCGCGTCCTGCCCGCTGCAGCGCGTCGACGACGGCATTCACCACCGCCGGGGGGCTGCCGATCGCACCGGCCTCTCCGCAGCCCTTCACGCCGAGGGGGTTGTGCGTACAGGGCGTCTGGCACGAATGGTCGATGTCATAGAACGGCAGGTCATCAGCCCGTGGCATGGTGTAGTCCATGTAACTGGCCGACAGGAGCTGACCGTCCTCGTCATAGACCGCCCCCTCCAGAAGCGCCTGCCCGATCCCCTGGGCCAGCCCGCCATGCACCTGACCGGAAACGATCATCGGGTTGATCACGTTGCCGAAATCGTCGGCGGCGGCGAAACGCTCGACCGTCACCTTTCCGGTCTCGGGATCGACCTCCACCTCGCAGGCATAGGCGCCCGCCGGGTAGGTGAAGTTGGCCGGGTCATAAAATGCGGTTTCCTCCAGGCCCGGCTCGATATCCTCCAGCGGAAAATCATGCGGGATGTAGGCCTTGAGCGCCACCTCCCCCCAGGCGACTGACTTGTCGGTGCCCGCGACTGAAAACGCGCCGTCCCTGAACTCGATATCGGCCTCGCTGGCCTCCATCATGTGCGCCGCGATCTTCCTGGCCTTGTTGATCACCTTCTCGGTCGCCCGCACCATCGCCGAGCCGCAAACCGCAAGCGATCGTGAGCCGTAGGTGCCCATGCCGAAGGGGATCTTGGAACTGTCGCCATGCACGATGTCGATCATCCCGGCGTCGATCCCAAGCATCTCGGCAACGACCTGCGCGAAAGCGGTCTCGTGGCCCTGCCCGTGGCTGTGCGCCCCAACCATGACGCTGAGATTGCCGGTGGCGTTCACCCGCACCGTGGCGGCATCGTAAAGCCCCACCCGGGCGCCGAGCTGCCCCACGAGGTTGCTGGGCGCGATGCCGCAGGCCTCGATATAGGAATTGATGCCCAATCCGCGAAGCTTGCCATTGCGCTCGCTCTCGGCGCGCCGCGCCTCGAACCCCGATACCTCCGCGATTTCCTCCAGCTTGTCCATCAGCGCGTCATAATCGCCGGTGTCGTATTGAAGCGCCACCGGCGTGGTATAGGGAAACTGGTCCGGCTTGACGAAATTCTTGCGCCGGATCGCGATCGGATCGATCCCCAACTCGCGCGCCGCCTTGTCGATCACCCGCTCGAGCGAATAGGTCGCCTCGGGGCGCCCGGCGCCGCGATAGGCGTCCACCGGCGCGGTGTTGGTCATCACCGCCTTCACGTTCACGTAGACATTGGGCACCGTGTAGTTTCCCGCCATCAGCGTGCCGTGCAGGAAGGTGGGCGTGACCGTCGCGAAATTCGACAGGTAGGCACCGACATTGGCCTTCGTCTCGGTGCGCACGGCAATGAAGGTACCGTCCTTCTCGCAGGCCAGTTCGATCCTGGTCTCGTGATCGCGGCCATGCGCGTCGGTCATGAAGGATTCCGAGCGCGTGGCGGTCCACTTCACTGGCCGCTTCAGCTTCTTCGCCGCGGCCAGGACCAGCGCCTCCTCGCCGTAATGGTAGATCTTGGAACCGAAACCGCCCCCCACGTCCGGCGCCACCACGGTCAGCTTGTTTTCCGGGATGCCGAGGACGAAGGCCGAGATCAGGAGCCGCGTCAGGTGCGGGTTCTGCGACGTGGTGTGCAGCGTGTATTCGTCCGAGCCGGGGTTGTAGGTCGCCAGCGAGGCCCGCGGTTCCAGCGCGTTGGGAATGCAGCGGTTGTTGACCAGCTCCATTGTGGTGACATGGGGCGCGGTCCTGATCGCCTCGTCCACCGCTGCGCGGTTGTCCTCGATCCAGCCCCAGTCGAAAACCTCGTTGGTGCCGATCTCGTCATGCACGAACCCGTCCGCCCCGTCGAGCGCACGATCCATGTTCACAACCGCCGGCAGATCCTCGATATCGGCCTCGATCGCCTCGGCGGCGGCCTCGGCCTGTTCGCGCGTCCCGGCGATGACGGCGGCATAGGCATCGCCCACGTGGCGGACCTTCCCGTGTGCCAGGACCGGGCGCTTGGGCTCCTTCATCGCGGTGCCGTCCCGGCTCTCGATGTACCAGCCGGCGGGATTGCCGCCGACCTCGGCGAAATCCTCACCGGTGAAAACGGCCAGAACGCCCTCCATCGCCTCGGCCGCCGAGGTGTCGATGGATTTGATCCGTCCATGCGCGACATTGGAGCGCGCAAAGACCGCATGGGCCTGGCCGTGCATGTTGATGTCGTCGGTATAATTTCCCGTGCCGGTCAGAAACCGCACGTCCTCGCGCCGCTTGCTGCTGGCACCGATGCCTCCGTCTTTTGGCATGTCTCGTTCCTCCCTGAAATCCTCCGGGGCCTTGCCCGGTCCATGACCCGCGGCGCTTCATCTTTCCCGAAATACTCCGGGGGAGCGCCGCAGGCGCGGGGGCAGCGCCCCTTTTAATCGCCTATTCCGCCGCGACGCGGCTCACGTCCTGGCCGCTCGCCGCCATGATGGCTTTCACGATGTTGTGATATCCGGTGCAGCGGCAGATATTGCCCTCGAGATACTCGCGCACCTCGGACTCGCTTGGTGACGGGTTGCTTTCGAGCAGAGCCGCCGCCGTCATGACCATGCCCGGCGTGCAGAACCCGCATTGCAGGCCGTGGTGATCCTGGAAGGCCTTCTGAACGGGATGCAGGGCGCCATCGCTCGCGGCCATGCCCTCGATCGTCTTGACGTCGGCGCCCTCGGCCTCGGCGGCAAACATCGTGCAGGCCTTGACGTCACGCCCGTTGACATGAACCACGCAGGTTCCGCACTGGCTGGTGTCGCAGCCCACATGCGTGCCCGTCAGGCCAAGTGTCTCTCTGAGGAATTCAACAAGCAGCGTCCGGCCTTCGATCTCGCCCGACGCGGGCTTGCCATTCACGGTCATGCTGACCTTCGGCATCGGCTTCTCCCCTCTGGTTCGGCTATGCATTCTGCTGCGAGTTAAGCACGCCCCCGGCCGGTTGAGAACCCGGTTTCTTGCCTTCCCTCTACGGTGTCCCGCCTCAGCCCCTGGAGCGCCGCGGTTGTGGCCGCGTCGGAATCTCCTTCAAGAGCCCGCCAACGCCCATTGCCGCGATGTCGTCCGAGCCGGCCGACAACCCGCAGGCGACCCGCGCCAGCACCCAGTCCGCACCGTGCAGGACCGGGCTGCGGGCGCTGCCAGGCAGCCCGATCACCGGCCGCCCCGAAATCTTGCCGATGAACAGAAGATTGCCGGGATCGACCGGCATCCCGAACCGGATCAGCCTGCCGCCGGCACGGCGCAACGCCTCCGGCGCGGTATCGCAGCTGTCGGAGGTTGCCGACACGGTGAGAATCAGCACGATATCGCCAGACGCCGCGGCGATTTCCCCGGCCAGTTCGGCGCTGTCATGATCGCATCGGCGGGTTTCGGCCAGCGTCATGCCGAGGCCCGTGACCCGCGCCTCGATCGCCTCCACGCCCTTGTCGCCCGGGCCTCCGGGGCTTTCGGTGACAATGAGGCTCGCGGTGGCATGGGTCGCGATCGCAAGGCGCACCGCCCCGCGCGCAAGATCCGTCGCACGGTCCAGGGCCCGGCCGGGCACACCGTAAGCGATGATCTTGACCGTGGCGATCATGCCGCCGGGGTGGATCTGGTGGTAGTCGGGCACAGTGGCCACAGTGATCATCGGATCGACGGCATTGGCGGCATTGATCCGCTCCGCGTCAATCCGCACCACGCCGGGCCGGTCGGCAATCAGGTTGACGCGCCCGGTAAACGGCGCCCCGGCATGCACATGCGACGCGCCGTCATTCAGTGACCGGGCCAGAACCGCCGCAGCTTCATCCTCGTGAAGATCGTCCGGATCCAGCCGCGCCACCGTGACTTCGGCACGTCCGGCCTTGCGGAGCGCCGCGATATGGTCGTCCGTCAGGCACTGCCCCTTGCGCAGCCGTTTGCCGTCCACGTCCTCGGAATGGGCGAGGATCGCGCCACGCGCCTGGTCCAGGGGCACCGGGCCGAATTTCATGTCCCGCGTCTCAGCACGTCGGTCATCTGGGCAAGGATGCTCACGGCGATTTCCGCAGGGCCCGCGGCCCCGATATCAAGGCCAACGGGCCCGTGGATGCGCCCGATCTCGGTTGCCGAGAATCCCGCATCCGTCAGCCGCGATACCCGTTTTGCATGAGTTCGACGGGACCCGAGCGCGCCAACGTAGAACGCGTCCGATCTCAGCGCCCTGTCCAGCGCCGGGTCGTCCAGCTTGGGATCATGGGTCAGCAGCACCACCGCGGTGCGCATGTCCAGCCCGGCGCGATCCAGCGCCGCATCGGGCCAGTCGTCGATGATCGTTTCCCCGGGAAAACGCGCCGCCGATCCGAAGGCATCCCGCGGGTCGATCAGCAAGGGATCGTATCCGGCGATCCGCGCCATCGGCAGCAGGGCCTGCGCGATATGCACCGCCCCCACCACGATCAGGCGAAGCGGCGGGTTGTGGATTGCCACGAAGGTCTTGCCATCGGCCTCGAATCCCGACCGGTCCATGCGGAACCTGTCGGCGTGGCCCGACCGCTCCAGCCGCGGTTCGACCCCGAGCCCGGTCAGGCAGGCCACGGGATCGCGGGCGATGCGGGCCGCGACAAGTTCCTGCAACAGCGTTTCCGGCAGGGCCGTGCCCACCGGCTCGACCAGCACCCGTATGGTGCCACCGCAGGCCAGCCCGACGGCAAATGCGTCATCGTCGCTGACACCGTATTCCAGCATCACAGGCTCGCCCGTCTCGATGGCGTCGAGGGCCTCGGCGACCACCGCCCCTTCAACGCAGCCGCCGGAGACCGAGCCGGCGATCTCGGAGTGTCCAGAAATCGCCAGTTGGCTGCCCACGCGCCTTGGCGCGCTGCCCCATGTCTCGACCACCGTGGCCAGTGCCGCGCCCTTCCCGGCCCGATGCCAGGCCAGCGCGGTTTCCGGGATGTCGTCGAACTCTGCCATTGCCTCTGCCATTACACGGTCTCCCTGCCGCCGTCAGTATGCCCTGTCCGGCTGCCGAAGCTCAAACGCAAAAGGGCACGGCATTCAAGATGCCGCGCCCGCGCCGCCCGTTCCCGACCAGTGACCGGCGGAAGGCCGGATTATCCGTCGGTCATTCCGCCGGCGCCCCCGCGGGGCGACTCACGATGCGGTCCGGCAAAAGAAAGGCCACCGCGATCATGACAGCAGCCATGACCAGCCCCAGGATGTCACCGGGCAGCCCGGTCAGCCCGGGGTATCCGGCCCCGGGCACTTCGCCCAGTGTCAACTTGGCACCGTCCAGCAGACCGCTGCCGTTCCACGCCGGATAGGAGACCATGTAGGCCGCCGCGCCCAGAAGACCGCCGGCCACGAAGGACCACGCATCGCGCCGCCCCGAGGCCGCCGCTGCAACCCCGGTGCCGGGGCAGTAACCCGCGGCAGCCCATCCCGCACCGAGAAGCAGCCCACCGATCGCGACCCCGACATAAGCCGTCTTGACGGACATGTTGGCAACCTCGACAAGGCCCAGGGTCTGGCCGCCGAACATGAGCGCCGACCCGACCCCGATGGCCAGCAGGATCGTCTTCATGAGGTGGAGATTGGTCAGGGTCAGCATCCGCCCGATCCAGTTCGGGCTTGTCGCGCCGATCCGGTCCAGAGCCGCCCCGAAGGCCGCTCCGATGATGATGGCAAGAATGATCGTGGTCATGGCTCAGACCTCCCGTCTGTAGAGGATCATTGCGGTCGGTATCGCGGCCGCGAAGGCCGCGACGGTGAAGATATAGCCGGAAATCGCGGTCTGCATCGTCCCGCTCATCATGTGCCCCGAGGTGCAACCACCGGCCAGACGCGCCCCGTAGAGGACCACGAACCCGCCAAGAAAGGTCAGGGCATGGCGCTTCCAGGGCGTATCGCCGTAATTGGCCCGCCAGATCGCCGGCATCCGGCGTTCGTCCTCGCCCAGCCCGCCGCGTAGCAACACGGACACGAGCGCCCCGCCTGCCATCGCGAGCACGAAGATGAAGCTGTAATTCAGCGGATCGGCGGCGTTGCCAGCGTATTTTCCGCCGGATTTCGCCAGATAGGCGTTGGTCGATGTGTGACCGGCCTCGGTCTTGGTGATCAGGCCGGGATTGGCGGCGTCGGCAATGATCGCATCGAGAATCACGAACTGCGTGCTTACGCCGATTGGCTTGACCAGCAGCACCGCCGCGAAAAAGACGAGGCCCAGCACAACCCCGCCCGACTTCCAGTTCAGTGGCATCGGAACGTCCTCCAGTTATATTCCATTTACTGAATATATTGAATGTGCCGGTTCCCCGCCTTGATCGAGCTCAAGCCCGCACCCTGCTGGACGCAGCCCTACAGAGCGGACATCAACCGGTCTTTCTCGCCAGTGTCACCGGGACGGGTGATGGCGGCGGCCAGATCCTCCAGAGTGGCGATGGAGTGCCCGGCCCGGAAACTGTCGACATGGGGCAGCATGGCGGCGATGCCCTTCGCTCTGGGGGCGAAACCCTCCCACCTAAGCAGCGGATTGAGCCATATCAGGTGGCGCGATGACAGGTGCAACCGCTCCATCTCGCGGGAGAGGCCGTCGGGATCGTCGCGATCCAGCCCGTCGGTGATCAGGAGCACCACCGCCCCGGCGCCCATGACACGGCGCGACCAGTCGCGGTTGAAACTGTGCAGGCAGGCGCCGATCCGCGTGCCCCCTTCCCAATCCTGCGCCTCGCGACCGGCCGCCGCAAGGGCCGTGTCCACGTCGCGGTTGGCCAGGTGCCGGGTGATGTTGGTCAGTCGGGTGCCAAAGGTGAACGCGTGAACCCTGGCCCAGCCGGCGCCCTTGCGGTTGCTTACGGCATGGAGAAAATGCAAGACCATGCGGCTGTATTGGCTCATGGAGCCCGAAATGTCGCAAAGCACGACAAGGTTGGGCCAGCGCGGCCGCGGTTTCTGCATGTGGATCTGGCGCATCTCGCCGCCCCGCCGCATCGCCGCACGGATGGTTCTGCGCGCATCGAGTCGGTGTCCGGCATGGCTTGCCTGGCCCCGACGCGATGGCAGCGGCCGCACCGGCAGGGTCATCCCGGCCAGGAGGCGCTTGGCCTCGGCGGTCTCGGCGGCGCTCATCTGTTCGAAATCGAGGCTGCGCAGACGTTCTTCCCCCGACATGGTGGCTGATGCGTCAATCTCCAGCTCCTCGCCCGGCTCTTGCGTGCCGGTCTCGGGGCGGTCGGGCTCGGCCCCGTCGAGAAGCGCCTCGGCCGCGCGTCGTTCGGCGGCCTGCGCGATCCGGTCGTCCTGTGCGCCATGAATGGCAGGCAGCATCATCGACATCATGTGTTCCATGAACCGCGGATCCCGCCAGTAAAGGCGAAAGACCTGAGCGAAAACGACCCGATGCTCGGGGCGCGAGACAAAGCAGGCCTGCAGCGTCCAGAAGAAATCCGTCCTCGAGGTGAAGCCCGCAGCCTCGACGGCGCGTATGGCGTCGATCACCCGGCCGGTTCCGATCGGCAGCCCCGCCCGGCGCAGTGCCCGGGCGAAATGGGTGATGTTGTGCGTGAGCCGGGGTCTCTCCGGCAGGTCGGGCGGCGCCGGTCCGGTCATGGCACCGCGCGGGGGCGCTGCCCCCGCACCCCCGAGGTATTTGAAGCCAGATGAAGCCTCATGCCGGATCCAGCCCCGCGCGCACCTCGTCCAGAATGCGCTTGGCTTCCGAGCCCTGCAGGCGGGCGATGTCGTCCTGGTATTTGAGGATCGCCCCCAGCGTGTCGGTGATGACCTCGGGGCTGAGGCTGATCACGTCGAGCGCCAGCAGGCATTTCGCCCAGTCGACGGTTTCCGCGACACCGGGCTTCTTGAACAGATCCTCGCCGCGCAGCCTCTGAACGAAGGCCACGACCTCGCGGCTGAGGCGTTCGGCGGCCTCGGGGGCGCGGGCGCGCAGGATCTCGATCTCGCGGTCGAATGCGGGGTAGTCGACCCAGTGGTACAGGCATCGGCGCTTGAGGGCGTCATGCACTTCGCGGGTCCGGTTCGAGGTCAGGATCACGATCGGCGGTTCGGGCGCGCGGATGGTGCCGAGTTCCGGGATCGTGACCTGAAAGTCGCTCAGCGCCTCGAGCAGGAATGCCTCGAAAGGTTCATCGGTGCGGTCGATCTCGTCGATCAGCAGCACCGGCGCACCGCCCGATTGCCACCTCATTGCCTGCAGCAGCGGACGTTCGATCAGGAATTCCTCGGTGAAGAGTTCGTCCTTGAGCATCTCGCGATCGACACCGCCCGAGGCTTCCGCGGCGCGGATGGCGATCATCTGCTCGGCGAAGTTCCATTCATAGACGGCGGTCGCGGAGTCGAGGCCCTCGTAGCACTGCAACCGGATCAGGCGCCGTCCCATGGCCGCGCTCAGCGCCTTGGCGATCTCGGTCTTGCCGGTGCCCGCCTCGCCCTCGAGGAAAAGCGGGCGGCCCAGTTTCAGCGCCAGATAGGCGACGGTCCCGAGCGCCCGCCCGCACACGTAGCCCTGTGCGCCGAGACGGGATTGCACATCGTCTATGCTGGAAATCAGGGACATCGCGGCCCTCCTTTCGGGCCAACACCTGCACACGACCTGTCCCGCGTCAAGCCGCGCCCGCGGTGCGCTGTCCTGCAAACTGCTTGGTTTTTCCCAAATTCCGCCCAGATTGAGGCCTATCACCATCGTCAACAACCCGTGAGAAAGCGGGGACCCTGTAATGAGGACCGAGTGTGATGAAGGACATGCCGCATGCTGTCGATACGCCACTGACGGGACTGTCAGACCGTGAGGCATGGCTGGACAAGGTTGCGACCATTGCCGAGGAGACCGGGTATCTGGAACGTCTGGGGGCGCGTCATGCCGCCATCCTGATCGAGGAGAAGCCCACCCTGCTGGTCAGCTTCGAGACCCATGACAGCATCGAGCGCCTTTCCGAAAAGGCGCAACCGATGGGGTGGGAAATGGTCCGCGCCCTGGGGTGGTCACATCTTTGCATCCTCGGCGACGGGGACACATGGTTCCGCGACAGGCGTGTCTTCGGCTTTTTCGACCGGCTGGTCGATGACGGCTTCTTCGAGGACTTCGAGCAGGTCATCTTCTACGGGGCGGGCGAGTGCGGTTACGCGGCGGCCGCCTTCTCGGTTGCCGCGCCCGGCGCGACGGTGATCGCGGTACAGCCACAGGCCTCGCTCGATCCGCGGGTGGCGGAGTGGGACGACCGTTTCGTGCACATGCGGCGCACCTCCTTCACGGATCGTTACGGGTATGCGCCCGACATGCTGGACGCGGCCGATCGCGCCTTCGTGCTCTATGATCCGGAGATCGAGCTTGACGCCATGCATGCCGCGCTTTTCACCCGTGACAACGTCACCAAGTTCCGGATGCGTTTCATGGGCAGCCCGATGGACGAGTCGCTGACGCGCACCGGCATACTGCTGCGGATCCTCGCCCAGGCCAGCGCCGGCAAGCTTGACCGGGTGCGACTGGCAGGGCTGTTCAGGGCGCGGCGCAAGGATCTTACCTATCTGCGGACCTTGCTCAAGCGGCTGGAATCCGACGGCCGTCTCTATCTCAATGCGGTGCTGGGACAATACGTGATGGCGCGGCGGCCCGGGCCGCGCTTTCGCAAGAGCGTGCGGGCCGCCTATGACAAGGCGCGGGAGCTGGGCCGCCCGATGCCCGAGCGCACGGTCGACTGACCCCTTGCGCCGGAGCGGCGCAATCGCCGTCTGGAAAACCTGTGCGCGATTGGCTAAAGCCGGAACATGACCGCGTCCCTGACAATAACCCGCCCCGACGACTGGCATCTTCACCTGCGCGACGGCGCCGTTCTGCGTGCCGTGCTGCCGGCGACCGCGCGCCACTTCGCCCGCGCCATCATAATGCCCAACCTGGTGCCACCGGTGGTGACCGGGGCGGACGCGGCTGCCTATCGTGATCGGATTCGCGCGGCCCTGCCCCATGGGCAGGACTTCACGCCGCTGATGACCCTCTATCTGACCGAGGACACCGATCCCGACGACGTGGCGGACGCCCATGCCGCCGGGCTGATTGCGGCAGTCAAGCTCTACCCCGCCGGGGCGACCACCAACTCCGCGTCCGGCGTGCGCGATTTCGACCGGGTACGCCCGGTCCTGGAGCGACTGGCGGATTTGGGCCTGCCGCTCTGCGTTCACGGCGAAGTGAGCGACGCCGAGGTCGATATCTTCGATCGCGAGGCGGTTTTCATCGACCGGGTGCTAGATCCGATTCGGCGCGCCACACCGGGGCTGCGGGTCGTCCTGGAACATGTGACGACACGCGAGGGGCTGGAGTATGTCCGCAGTGCCGACACCGGCCTTGGCGCCACGATCACCGCGCACCACCTGGTCATCAACCGCAATCATCTGCTCTCTGGCGGAATCCGGCCGCACTACTATTGCCTGCCGGTGGCAAAACGCGAAACCCACCGCCGCGCGCTGGTGGCGGCGGCGACCTCGGGGGATGCACGGTTCTTCCTGGGCACCGACAGCGCGCCGCATGTGAACGCGGCCAAGGAAACCGCCTGTGGGTGCGCCGGCTGCTTCACTGCGCCGAATGCGATGGCGGTCCTGGCGCATGTGTTCGAGGCCGAGGAGGCCCTGGAGCGCCTCGAAGGTTTTACCTCGATCAACGGCGCGGGATTCTACGGGATGGCCCAGAATACCGGCAGCCTGACCCTTGTCCGCGGCGACGAGGCCGCGTCCTGCCCGCCGAGCATCCCGACAGAGGACGGCCCCGTAACTGTCTTCGATCCCGGCTTTCCCCTTCACTGGAGTGTTTCCGAATGATCCCCTCAAGCTATCCCGCGCGCGACGAGATCGCCCACCTGACCGCGCGCATGCTTCTCGAGGCGCAGGCGGTGCATTTCAACGCCGAGGCGCCGTTCACGCTTGCGTCGGGCAAGTCATCGCCCACCTATATCGACTGCCGGAGGCTGATCTCGTTTCCGCGGATCCGCGCGACGCTGATGGATTTCCTGGCCGTCACCGTCATGCGGGACGCCGGGTTCGAGGCGTTCGACAACATCGCCGGCGGCGAGACCGCGGGAATCCCGTTCGCGGCGCTGATCGCGGAACGGATGGGCCTGCCGATGAGCTATGTGCGAAAGAAACCCAAGGGGTATGGCCGCAATGCACGGATCGAGGGGACAATCCGGGACGGCGACAGGGTACTTCTGGTCGAGGATCTGACAACCGACGGGGGCAGCAAGCTGAGCTTCGTGGACGCGATTCGCGACACCGGCGCCATTTGCGCGCACACGGCGGTGATCTTCTATTACGGCATATTCGCCGGCACCCGGGCCACGCTGGCCGATCACGGTGTGACGCTCCACCACCTTTGTACGTGGTGGGATGTGCTGGCCGCTGCCCGCGAGGCCGGAAATGTCGATGCCGTGACGCTGGATACGGTTGAAACCTTCCTGCGCGACCCCGCAAGCTGGCAATCCGCGCACGGCTGAGGCACGGGCGATTCGGCGGCTCAGCCGGCTTCAAGCCACTGCGGCGTGTGGTCCGGCAAAATTTCCCGATTATGGCAACGATGCCGCTGACCCGGGCATTCTTGACCAGATATTGACGAAAGCAAAGATTTCACCCCAATATAAGGGGCGGCCGGGTTATCCACAGAAACATACAGCTTGCCCCGGGCCGGGTGACATTCGTATGACATCGCAGACCCGAAAGGGACTTGGTCAGCGATCTCCGGCCCACGTCATCGCGCCGGACACCACGACCAGGCAAAACGCCGGCCGCACGCAACGGCCTGCACGAAAGAGCGGAACGGGACATGAACGAAGTCGCAGCATTCAACGCCACCGGAACGGAGGCGGACACCGCCGGGTCCATGCCGCACTCCATCGAGGCCGAACAACAGCTTCTGGGTGCGATCCTGACCAATAACGAGGTCTATGACCGCATTGCAAACCTGATCGGACCGCAGCATTTCTACGATCCGGTTCACGGACGGATCTTTGAAACCGCCGCCGCGCGGATCGCCAGGAACAACCTTGCCTCGCCGGTCACCCTCAAGGCGTTCTTCGAGGATGACGAGGGCCTGAAGGAGCTGGGTGGCGCGGCCTATCTGGCCCAGCTTGCAGGTGCGGCGATCAGCGCCTTCGCGGTGCGCGACTACGCTCAGATGATCTACGACATGGCGATCCGCCGCGAATTGATCGCCCTGGGCCATGACATCGCCGCCAAGGCTGCCCGGGTCGAAGTGGCATCGGAGCCCGCCGACCAGATCGTGGAGGCCGAACAACACCTTTACCAACTCTCCGAACAGGGCCGAAGTGAAACCGGATTCCAGAGTTTTCTCAAGGCGGTAACCGACGCGGTGGACATCGCCAATGCCGCCTATCAACGCGATGGCGGACTCGCCGGAATCTCGACCGGGCTGGTGGACATGGACCGCAAGCTTGGCGGGCTTCACAAATCGGACCTGCTGATCCTCGCCGGGCGTCCGTCCATGGGTAAGACCTCGCTGGCCACGAATATCGCCTTCAACATCGCCCGCGCCTACAAGCGCGGTGAACTTCCCGATGGTCGCGAAGGGGCTGTCGATGGCGGTGTGGTTGGCTTCTACAGCCTTGAAATGAGTGCCGAACAACTGGCCGCGCGGGTGCTTTCGGAGGCCAGCGAGGTGCCGTCCGAACAAATCCGCCGCGGCGACATGACCGAGGCCGAGTTCCGCCGCTTCGTGGAGGCGGCAAAGGCCCTCGAATCCTGTCCGCTCTTCATCGACGACACGCCAGCCCTGCCGATCAGCCAGCTTGCCGCGCGGGCCCGCCGGCTCAAGCGGACTCACGGGCTCGACGTGCTGATCGTTGATTACCTGCAATTGGTGCGCCCCGCCTCCTCGCGGACCGAGGGCCGTGTCAACGAGGTCAGCGAGATCACGCAGGGCCTCAAGGCCATCGCCAAGGAGCTGGACATTCCCGTTGTCGCGCTCAGCCAGCTTTCGCGCCAGGTGGAAGCCCGCGAGGACAAGCGCCCGCAGCTTTCCGACCTGCGCGAATCGGGCTCCATCGAACAGGACGCGGATGTTGTCATGTTCGTCTTCCGTGAAGAATATTATGCCGAGCGCGAGAAACCGTCCGAGGACAAGCTCGATGAAATGGCCACGTGGCAAGAGCGGATGGAAAAGCTTCACGGCAAGGCCGAGGTGATTATCGGAAAGCAGCGCCACGGGCCCATCGGTTCGGTCGAGCTTTCCTTCGAGGGCCGCTTCACCCGCTTCGGCAACCTCGTGCGTCCCTGGCAGCAGGATAGCGGGGATACCAGCTTCTGAGCCGAAGGCCATCCATGGGCGTCCGGGCCCTGGCGCCGGCCTCAGGCGGCAGCGCCATTTCCCCTTGACCCGGCGGCCTTGCATGTCAAAACCCTTTCATGGCCACTGCGACCCTGACCATCGACCTTGACGAGATCGCCGCCAATTGGCGGACCCTCGACCGCATGACCGAAAGCGAGACAGCGGCGGTGGTCAAGGCGGATGCCTACGGGCTGGGCGCGCATCGCGTCGCCCGCGCGTTGGCCCGTGAAGGGGTGCGCAGTTTTTTCGTGGCCATCGCGGAGGAAGGGGCCGCCCTTCGCCAGGCCCTCGGGCCGGGGCCGGCGATCAATGTCTTTTCCGGGCACATGCCCGGTGATGCCGACATGATCAACGACCTTGAACTGACGCCGATGCTCAACTCGGTGGATCAGCTCATCCGCCATGTCGAGGCCCTGCCGGGCGCGCCCTTCGGCCTGCAACTGGACAGTGGCATGAATCGCTTGGGAATGGAGCCCGCGGAATGGGCCGCGGTGCGCGACATCGCACTGGCCCAGAACCCGACACTGGTGATGACACACCTGGCCTGCGCCGACGACCCCGAGCACCCGATGAACGCAGCGCAGCTTCAGAACTTCCGCGAGATGACCGACGGCATAGAGGCGCCCCGAAGCCTTGCCAATACCGGCGGCGTCCTGATGGGACCCGACTATCACTTCGATCTGGCGCGGCCCGGTATCGGGCTTTACGGCGGATTGCCATACGTGGATGCGCGCCCGGTCGTGACGCTCGAGATTCCCGTGATCCAGTGCCGCGATATCGAGGCGGGCGAAACAGTGGGATACGGCAACGACTACTCCGCCCCCGAACCGCGCCGTATCGCCACCATCTCGGCGGGATATGCCGACGGGATCATTCGGGCCATGGGCCCCAACGCAAGGGTCTTTGCCGAAGACACGCCCTGCCCTGTCACGGGCCGCATCTCGATGGATCTGATCGGCGTGGACATCACCGCGCTGGCCGAGGATCCGAAATCGGTGGAGCTTCTGGGCCTGCATCAATCGATTGATACCCTGGCGGATGCGGCCGGCAGCATCGGCTATGAAATTCTCACTTCGCTGGGGCCGCGTTACACGCGGCGTTACCTCGGCGGATGAAACTTGCCTTCACCCTGCTGGCCGCGGTCGGGCGGCATGTTCTGGCCGGGCTGGCGATGATCGGCCGGGTGGCACTCTTTGCCGCAGAAACCGTTTCCCACCTGATGCGCCCGCCGTTCTACGCCCGCGAGTTCGGTCATGCGCTCGTGCAGATCGGCTGGCTTTCGCTTCCGGTTGTCGGGTTGACGGCGCTATTCACCGGCGGCGCCCTGGCGTTGCAGATCTACGCCGGCGGCTCCCGTTTCAACGCGGAAACCGTTGTGCCCTCCATCGTCGCAATCGGGCTCACGCGGGAGCTTGGGCCGGTCCTGGGCGGGTTGATGGTGGCGGCACGGGTGGCCTCGTCCATCGCGGCCGAAATCGGCACCATGAAAGTCACCGAACAGATCGACGCGCTTACCACCCTGTCGACCAACCCGATGAAATACCTGACCCTGCCAAGGGTGCTTGCGGCCACGCTGGCGGTGCCGCTGCTCGTGGGTGTGGGGGACGTGATCGGGATCATGGGCGGCTTTCTGGTGGGGGTCGGGCGGCTGGAGTTCGGCGCCGCCACCTACCTGCACAACACGCTGGATTTCCTCGAGGCATGGGATGTCATCTCGGGGCTGGTGAAGGGCGCGGCCTTCGGTTTCATCGTGGCCCTGATGGGGTGCTATTACGGCATGCATTCGGGCCGCGGCGCGCAGGGCGTGGGCCGGGCCACGAAATCGGCGGTGGTCGCGTCCTCGGTGCTGATCCTTGCCGCGAACTATATCCTGACGGAGGTCTTCTTCTCGGCATGATCGAGCTTTCGGACGTTCACAAGGCCTTTGGTGACAACCACGTTCTGCGCGGGGTCGACCTGCGGGTGGAGTCTGGCACCTCGATGGTCATCATCGGGGGCTCCGGCACCGGCAAGTCCGTGGCGTTGAAATGCATCCTGGGGCTGGTTCATCCCGACAGCGGCATCATCACCCTGGACGGCCGCGATGTGACCAAGGGCGACCGCGATGCCTTTCTTGCCCGCTTCGGGATGCTCTTTCAGGGCGGCGCCCTCTTCGACAGCCTCTCGGTGTGGCAGAACGTGGCCTTCCGCCTGCTGCGCGGCAGCCTCAAGCGCCCACGGGACGAAGCACGCGAGATCGCTGTCGAGAAATTGCGCCGGGTCGGACTCAAACCGGAACAGGCCGATCTCTTCCCGGCCGAACTTTCGGGCGGCATGCAGAAGCGCGTCGGCCTCGCGCGGGCCATCTGCGCCGATCCCGAAATAATCTTCTTTGATGAACCGACCACCGGGCTTGATCCCATCATGTCGGGTGTCATCAACGATCTGGTCCGCGAGATCGTCACCGAAATGGGGGCGACGGCAATGACGATCACCCACGACATGACCAGCGTGCGCGCCATCGCCGACAATGTCGCGATGCTCCATGACGGTGTGATCCAGTGGACCGGCCCGGTCTCGGGCATGGATCAGTCCGGCGACCCTTACCTCGATCAGTTCATTCACGGCCGCGCCGACGGCCCGATCGAGGCGGTGCGCTGACCCACACGGCCACGGCAGACCGACACATTTCGATGATGGACAGAACACGGTGCCGGAATGTAAGCTCCGGTATCGCAGCGGTTTTCCGTGGCTTCGACGTACTTTCAGGCGTCAAGAATTAGGCGACAAGTTCAATTTGATCGCAACGGGGGAAATGATTTGACCAAGAGTTCCGAAAGAGAATTCACCGAAGGCAGCCTGATGAAGCATGTCGCGGTGATGTCGCTGACTTCGAGCGTCGGCATCATGGCGATTTACGTGGTCGATCTGTTCGACATCCTGTTCATCTCCATGCTGGGCCACCGCGAAATGGCCGCGGCAGCGGGCTACGGAAGCACGGTGCTTTTCTTTGTCAGCACCATCAACATGGGTCTTTCCATCGGCACCGGCACACTGGTGGCCTTTGCCCTGGGGGAAAAACGCAAGGATCGCGCCCGGCAGATCGCGACAAGCGCAATGATCGCCGCCGTGACCGCCGGCATCTTCATACCCATCGTCATGATCCCCTACATGCCGTTCCTTCTTGGCCTGATCGGCGCACGTGGCGAAGTGAACGACATGGCTATGACCTACCTTATCATCATCCTGCCGGCGACCTGCTTTTCCGGCATGGCGATGTGCGCCATCGCGGTTCTCCGGTCGCGTGGTGTGGCGAAATGGTCGATGTATCCCTCCCTGACCGGGGCGCTGGTCAACCTGATCATGGATCCGATCCTGATTTTCGGCCTGGACCTAGGGCTTCAGGGCGCAGCCGCGGCAACGGTCATGGCCCGGATGATGACTTTCGCGCTCGCGATCTACGCGGCAGGCATCATGCGGCAGGGGTTCGCGCGTATCGGGTGGGCCGAGTTCCGCTACGACATCCCACGCCTCATGCGCTACTCCACGCCGGCCGTAATCTCCTCGATCGCTGCGCCTGTGGGCCAGGCAATCATCATGCGCTACATTGCCAAGTTCGGTCCCGAGGCGGTGGCCGGCCTTGCGGTGATCGGGCGGCTGGCCCCGGTCGTCTTTTCGGTCGTGAATGCTCTTTACGGCTCGATCGGCCCGATAATCGGACAGAATTTCGGTGCCGGAAAGATGGACCGTGCAAGATCGGCCTATTTCGAGGCGCTGAAATTCCTTGCTGCCTATGTCGTCGCGGTGACGCTGGTGCTCTATCTGTTCAGGGTGCCCATTGCGGATGCGTTCGGCGCCCAGGGACTCACCCGCGAAATCCTGTATTTCTATTGCGGTCCGCTTGCCACGATCTCGTTCTTCAACGGGTCGATCTTCATCTCCAATGCGGCCTTCAACAACCTTGGGTACCCGGGATACTCCCCGATCCTCAACTGGGCGCGCAACACCATCGGTATCCTGCCCTTCGTCGCGGTCGGCGAACAGATCATGGGTGTCTGGGGGGTGGCCTACGGGTTCCTGCTGGGGGCGATCGTCTTCTCGCTGATCGCCATCTTCACGACGCTGCGCCTCAAGCCGTTCGCCGAAGAGGCGCGCAATCAGAAATACCGCAAGACGTCGTTCGAGGGCGATCAGGAGCACGAGATGATGCACAAGGGCGATTCCATGCATCTGTGAAAAACCGGGCGGCGATGGACACGGCAGCGCCGGAAGGGATGCGCTGACAACAGCCGTCCCAAGCATGGGCGGGGCTTCCGTTTGGCCGGTTCGCAGGCATAGACCGCCCACAACCCCGGAGGCCGCCAATGCTCTTGAAGGTCGCGAACATTTCCTTGCTGGTTCTCTTTCCCGTTGCCTGGTTCGCACCGTTGATGCGGGCGGGGGTTCTGCCGCTCTTCGGGTTGAGCGAGATCAGCATCATCTCGGCACTGCAATCGCTGTGGGAAACGGATGTCTTCCTTGCCCTTGCCGTGACCTTCTTCGCCCTTTTCGCGCCCTACATGAAAACCATTGGCCTGGGGTTGATCCATTTCGGCCTGCTGCGGCGCAAGACCCTGCCGATCCTGCAGGTTCTGGGCAAGCTGGCAATGGCCGACGTCTTTCTCGTGGCGCTCTATATCACCGTCGCCAAGGGGGTCGGCCTGGCCCGGATCGAGGTTGCGTGGGGGCTTTACCTCTTTACCGGCTGCGTGCTGGTGGCGATCATGCTCGGCATCCTGACCGGACGCGGGCGCCGCATTGGGGTTTGACCGGCTGTCATCGCTGGTGCATGAGGCCACGGATGGCAAAGACAACATCCTTCACCTGTGCCGCTTGCGGCGCCGTCCACTCCAAATGGTCGGGGCGTTGCGACGGCTGTGGCGAATGGAACACGATTCACGAGGACACACCGCTTTCCTCCGGCCCGTCCGCCGTCAGCCTCGGGAAGGCCAAGGGCAACCGGATCAAACTCGGCGATCTGGCAACCGAAGAGGCGCCGCCCCCCCGCAGTGAAAGCGGCCTTGCCGAACTTGATCGCGTTCTGGGCGGGGGGCTGGTTGCCGCTTCGGCGGTGCTGGTCGGCGGTGATCCCGGTATCGGCAAATCAACCCTTCTGCTGCAGGCCGCGGCGCAGTTCGCGCAGGCAGGGTTGAAAACGGTTTATGTCTCGGGCGAGGAAGCCCGTGCGCAGATCCGCCTGCGGGCGCGGCGCCTCGGGCTGGCCGACGCGTCGGTCAAGCTGGCCGCCGAAACCGCACTGCGCGACATCGTGACCACGCTGGAAGCCGAGAGGCCCGATCTCGTCATCATCGATTCCATCCAGACAATGTGGTCGGATTCCGTGGGCAGCGCCCCGGGCAGCGTCGCGCAGGTCCGCGCCGCCGCGCACGAGCTGACCGCCTTTGCCAAGCGCCGCGGCACCTGTGTGATCCTTGTCGGGCATGTCACCAAGGACGGCCAGATCGCCGGCCCCCGTGTGGTCGAGCACATGGTCGATACCGTTCTCTATTTCGAGGGTGAGCGGGGCCACCAGTTCCGCATCCTGCGCTCGGTCAAGAACCGTTTCGGGCCGGCTGACGAGATCGGGGTCTTCGAGATGACCGGAACCGGGCTGGCCGAGGTCACCAATCCATCTGCCCTTTTCCTGTCCGAGCGTGGCGCGCCCGCCCCCGGCTCTGCCGTATTTGCCGGAATCGAGGGCACGCGCCCCGTGCTGGTCGAGTTGCAGGCGCTGGTCGCGCCAACGCCACACGCACAGCCACGGCGCGCGGTCGTCGGCTGGGACGGCGCGCGACTGGCAATGATCCTTGCGGTGCTCGAGGCGCGGTGCGGCATTCCCTTCGCCGGGATGGATGTCTATCTCAATGTCGCCGGCGGCATGAAAATCTCGGAACCCGCCGCCGATCTGGCCGTGGCCGCCGCCCTTCTGAGCGCGCGCGAGGATTCCGCCCTGCCCGCGGATACGGTCGTGTTCGGCGAAATCAGCCTTTCCGGCGCGCTGCGTCCGGTGGGCCAGACCGAAAACAGGTTGAAAGAAGCCCGAAAACTTGGTTTCACATCGGCAATAGCGCCGTCTGGTGGTAAGACCGGCGGTACAAGCGGGCTGAGCCTCACCCGGATGGGCGATCTGACCGCGTTCGTGGGCGAGATTTTTGGCGCCGGTTAGCCGCCGCAAGGGACAGGACGGGATATATGGAAGGTTTCACCATCATCGACGGCGTGGTCGCGGTCGTCATCGTTCTGTCTGCCCTTCTTGCCTATTCGCGGGGGCTGGTGCGGGAGGCACTGGCGATCGCGGGCTGGGTGGCGGCGGGTATCGTGGCCTTCGTATTCGCCCCGCAGGTGGAGCCGCTTGTCAAGGAAGTGCCTGTCATAGGCGAATTCATCGCCGACAGTTGTGAACTCAGCATGATCGGCGCCTTTGCTGTCATCTTTGCAGCGGCCCTGATAATCGCCTCCCTGATCACGCCCCTCTTCGCCTCTCTGGTGCAGCGATCGGCGCTCGGAGGTCTCGATCAGGGGCTTGGTTTCCTCTTCGGTGTGGCACGCGGGGTGCTTCTGGTGGCGATTGCCTATTTTGTTTACGAAACCGTGGTGACCTCCCAGAACATACAAATGGTCGATGACAGTCGCTCCGCGCGGATCTTCTCGCGGATGACCGACAGCATCCAGAACGGCAACCCCGAAGCCGCGCTCGGATGGATCACCGAGCAGTACGAACAACTCGTGAGCGCCTGTGACAGCGAAGCCTGATCCGCGCAAATGATTGCCGGCCCGGCATGATAGTTTCGTGACACTGCTTGATCGAACGCGTAGAAGGAGCGTGACCGCAGTCATCGGATTCGGAGCTGCCAGCTTTGTCCAGACAGATGCCCCCCGCCCATCCTTTCGATTTTGATGCCGCCCGCACCGAAGGCGACGACGACAAGCTCAGGGAAGAGTGCGGCGTTTTCGGCGTCACCGGAGTCACCGATGCGGCCAACTTCGTCGCGCTTGGTCTTCATGCCCTGCAGCATCGTGGGCAGGAGGCCGGCGGCATCGTCGCCCATCACCCGGAACACGGCTTCAACAGCGCGCGCCGCTTTGGATATGTGCGGGACAATTTCACCCGCCAGTCCCTGATGGAAACCTTGCCGGGTCCGCTGGCCATCGGGCATGTCCGGTATTCCACCTCCGGGACAAAGGGTGCTGTGATCCGCGACGTGCAGCCCTTTTTCGGCGAGTTTTCGATGGGCGGAGCGGCGATTGCCCATAACGGCAACATCACCAACGCGGTCGCCCTGCGCCGCGAACTGATCGAACGCGGATCCATTTTCCAGTCCAACTCCGACAGTGAATGCATCATTCATCTCATGGCGCGTTCGCTTCAGCGCAACATTCCCGAACGGATGGAGGATGCGCTGCGCCGGGTCGAGGGGGCGTTCTCGATCGTGGCAATGACCCGCACCAAGCTGATCGGTGTGCGCGATCCTCTTGGTGTGCGCCCGCTGGTCCTCGGCCAGATCGGCGATAACGGTGGCTGGGTGCTGAGTTCCGAAACCTGTGCGCTGGACATTATCGGCGCCCGGCTCGTTCGTGAACTCGAACCCGGCGAGATGGTGGTGATCACCGAGGACGGCGTTGAAAGCCGCCAGCCCTTCCGCAGCGTGAAATCACGCTTCTGCATCTTTGAGCATGTCTATTTCTCGCGCCCCGACAGCATCATCGGCGGCCGGTCGGTTTACGAGACGCGCTGCCAGATCGGCGTGGAACTGGCCAGGGAAGCGCCGGTCGAGGCAGATCTCGTCTGTCCGGTTCCCGATTCCGGCACGCCCGCCGCGATCGGCTATTCCCAGCAAAGCGGTATCCCTTACGCAATGGGAATCATCCGCAATCAGTACATGGGCCGCACCTTCATCGAGCCGACCGAGCAGATCCGCAACATGGGTGTACGGTTGAAACTGAACGTCAACCGTGCCCTGATCGAAGGCAAGCGTGTCATCCTGGTGGATGACAGCGTGGTGCGTGGCACCACCAGCCGCAAGATCAAGGAAATGATCCTCGATGCCGGGGCGGCCGAGGTGCATTTCCGGATTGCATCGCCGCCCACCTCCTGGCCTTGTTTCTACGGGGTCGACACCCCGAACCGCGAAAAATTGCTGGCCGCCACCATGAGCGAGGAGGAGATGCGCGATCACCTCGCGGTGGACAGCCTGCGGTTCATCTCGCTCGATGGCCTTTACCGTGCCGTGGGTGAGCCCGGCGGACGTGATGGCGCTTGTCCGCAATACTGCGATGCCTGTTTTTCCGGAGAATATCCGATCGAGCCGTCGGACATGATCGAAAAGGGTTTCGAACTCAAGGCGGCGGAATAAAAGCCACGCATGTCCGCCGGCTCTTGCGCGTCAACATGTCGCAGTGCCGTGCATGCTGCATTGCCCGTTTCTTGCTTCCATCGGCTGTCCGCCGGGTATAGCTGCCGCCTTCGGTCCTTGCAGCGCAAGCGAGGCGGAAACGACAACCCTGGACAGCCCGATGACCCATGCGGACGACACGACGGAAACGACGTTCCGGACCAAGATGGCCGCGACGGAATTCGTTGCCCTGTCCGTCGCGCGCCCCCTGCTCGTCGGCACATTCATCGGGCCGGACGGGTGCAAGGCGTTGGTCCGCATGCCGTCAGGTGACATCAGAACGATGCGCGCGGGTGACCGGATCGGTCAGGCCACCGTCACCTCGATAACCGAAGGCCGCTTGCGTCTCACGCTTCGGGACCATGATTACGAGATCACCATCCCGGGCCGTCCAAGCTGATACTGCAGGCTGGCATGAAAAACGCCGCCCCCGCAAGGGACGGCGCCTTGTTCATCCGCCGGCTTGACGCCGCAAAGATCAGCCGTGCCGCGCCTTCAATGCCTTCCAGCCGCCCCATACAACCATCGCCGCCATCGCTGCCTTGATCATATCGCCCAGCAGGAACGGTGCCATCCAACCGGCCCAGAGATCCGGCAGCGACGTGCCGAGCATGGCGGCCGGCCATGCCAGGCCGGGGATGTAAAGCAGGGCCGAGATCACCATGCCGCAGATCGCCGTCGAAACGATCCCGCGGGCCGCACCCTTCTCGACCGCCAGACCGGCCAGCCAGGCCATCCCGACAAAACCGTAAAGGAACCCGGCCGTCGGTCCAACAAGTGCCGCCGTTGACATCCCGTTGGCAAAGACCGGAAGGCCCATGGCGCCCTGTGCGAGATAGGCCAGCACCGTCACAGCCCCAAGCCGCGCGCCGAAAGTCAGACCGACGATCAGGATCGCGAGGGTTTGCAGGGAGATCGGAACCGGCCAACCGACGCTTGCCTGCGCGGCCAGTGCGATGAACAACGAGCCACCGAGTACCAGGCCCGCCTTCTTGATAAGAGTATCCTGGCCGATCGTGGCCTTGACGAGTACGTTGTCACGCATCTTTCGCGTCCTTTCATCCCTGACTTCCTGCACGACTTTTTCGCCACCGACGCCGGAAAGTCAAGCAATCAGCCTTGAATTAAACGCCGTGCAATGGGATTGGCCAAGGCATGACCGACACCAATCAACAAAAGACCGCCCTTGTCACCGGTGCGTCGCGCGGGCTTGGCGCGGCCCTGGCCGAGGCCCTGGCCGAGACCCATCATGTCGTGGCCGTGGCGCGCACCACGGGGGCGCTCGAAGAGCTGGATGATCGTATCCGCACGGCCGGCGGGATGGCGACGCTGGCCCCCATGGATATCACCAATGCCGATGCCATGGCTCATCTTTGCAGGTCGATTCATGACCGTTGGGGCAAACTGGATCTATGGGCACATTGCGCGATCCACGCCGCACCGTTGGCGCCGGCCGCCCATATCGACGCGAAGGACTGGGAAAGGTCCGTGGCCTGCAACGTGACCGCGACAGGGCGGCTGATCCCGTTCGTCGCGCCGCTTCTGGGGGAAGGCGGGACGGCGCTGTTCTTCGAGGATGGAATGGCCGGGGAACGCTACTTCGGGGCTTATGGATCCACCAAGGCCGCGCAGATCGCGCTTGCGCGCAGCTGGGCGGCTGAAACCTGGCGCACCGGGCCGGCCGTCCATGTGCTCGTGCCGCGGCCCATGCCAACCGCGACCCGGGCGCGGTTTCATCCCGGAGAACCGCGCGCGCCCCTGAACGATCCCTCGGGCGAAGCACGCCGCCTTTTGGCACAGATCACCTGATCCAAGGGGCGCTTGCCCGGCGGGCAAGGCACGGATAGACATGACCACAGGCAGCAAGGGCAGGAAAACATGCGCATACTGATTACCAATGACGACGGCATAAACGCGCCCGGACTACAGGTTCTGACCGAAATCGCGGAAGAACTGGCCGGGCCGGATGGCGAGGTCTGGACAGTGGCGCCGGCCTTCGAGCAATCGGGCGTGGCGCATTGCATCTCCTTCACCCAACCGATGATGATCTCGCAGTTGGAGGAACGCCGGTATGCCGCGCAGGGCAGCCCGGCGGATTGCGTGCTGGCCGGCGTTCACGACGTGATGACGGACGCGCGCCCCGACCTGGTGCTTTCCGGGGTGAACCGGGGCAACAATTCGGCCGAGAACGCGCTTTATTCCGGCACCCTCGGTGGCGCGATGGAAGCGGCGCTTCAGGGCCTCCCCGCCATCGCGCTGAGCCAGTATTACGGGCCGGAACAGAGGGATCAGGAAGATCCCTTCGAGGCGGCCCGCCTGCACGGGCTGGAAACGCTGCGGCGCATTCTCGATCGCGGCGTCTGGACCCGCGATGATTACGGAATATTCTACAACGTGAACTTCCCTCCGGTTCCGGCGGCGGGTGTCAAGGGCGTGCGCGTGGCGCCTCAGGGGTTCCGGCGAGACATGGGGTTCGGGGTGGAGCCCCATATCGCTCCCTCCGGGCGCCGCTTCCTCTGGGTCACCGGTGCCCCGCAGCAGCAGGAGACACACCCCGGCACTGATGCGGACCTGAACCTGAAGGGCTACATTTCCGTCACTCCCATGCGCGCAGACCTGACCGCGCATGACGTGCTGGAGTCCTTGAAAGCGATAGAATGACCGGCAATGACGCAAGCAGCGATGCGGAGCGCAAGATGCAGTTCCTGTTCGCGCTGCGCTCCAAGGGTGTGACAGATACCAGCGTCCTGACGGCGATGGAGCGGATCGACCGGGCGCCTTTCATCCGCGGCTATTTCGCCGACCGCGCCTATGAGGACATGCCGCTGCCTATCGCCTGCGGCCAGACCATCAGCCAGCCATCGGTCGTGGGTCTGATGACCCAGGCACTCAGGCTCAGCCCGCGTGACAAGGTGCTGGAGGTGGGCACCGGCTCGGGCTATCAGGCAGCGATCCTCAGTCAGCTGGCGCGGCGGGTCTACACCGTTGACCGGCACAAGCGCCTGGTCCGAGAGGCCGGTGCGATCTTTAGGCAGCTTGACCTGACGAACATCACCGCCGTCACCGCCGATGGCAGTTTCGGCTTGCCGGATCAGGCCCCGTTCGACCGTATCCTTGTCACCGCGGCGGCCGAGGATCCGCCCGGCCCGCTCTTGGCGCAGCTCAAGATTGGCGGTATCATGGTGGTTCCGGTCGGGCAGTCCGACACGGTGCAAAGCTTGATCCGTGTTACCCGCGGCGAAGGCGGGCTTGACTATGAAGAACTCCGGCCGGTGCGCTTCGTGCCGCTGGTCGAGGGGCTGGGCCGCGATGGATGAGCGGCGGCAACGAATTCAGAACCCCGGCCGACACGGGGCGCGCAGATGATGAGGACGGCAGCGAAATGAACTTTCCCACACGACAGGGCATGCTTCTGGCCACAGCCGCGGTGCTGATGCTTGGCGCGTGCAGAGGACCGCTTGATTTCGATCTCCGCAGCGGGCCGGGTGTGCTGAACACCTCGGACGCCGCACGCAACGCGACAGCCACGCGCCCGAAGCCGGATGAACGCGGCATCATTTCTTACCCGGGCTATCAGGTGGCGGTGGCACAACGTGGCGACACGATTGAAAGCCTTGCGGCCAGGATCGGCGCGGATCCGGCCACCCTTGCGCGCTTCAATGGCATCAAGGTGGAGGATTCTTTGCGTCAGGGTGAAATCATCGCCCTGCCCGAACGTGTGCCGGAACCCGAGGGCGGCCCGATCCGCCCGCCCGGCGGGGTGGACATAAACGCGATCGCGGGAAATGCGATTGACGAAGCCGACAGCGACGACATCGAGACCACGGCACTGGATCCCGCGCGCACCGGGGTACAACCCGTCCGCCACAAGGTGGCACGCGGGGAAACCGCTTACACGATCGCGCGGCTATATGACGTTTCGGTGCGCGGCCTTGCGGACTGGAACGGCCTCGGGGCCGATTTTGCCGTGCGCGAGGGCCAGCATCTTTTGATACCTGTCAGCCTGCCCGAGTCCGAGGAAGAGGCCGGCGCCCCTCTGGACGCGACCGGCACGGGCCAGACGGCCCTCCCCGGGACCGGCACGACGGTTCCCGACCCGCCAAGCGCGGACGATCCTCTTCCGGAGGAAGAAACGACGCCGCCCGGTGACAACGAGACGGAGGAAACCGAGGCCCCAGACCTGAGTGGGGACATCACCCGGTCAGCGGAGAACTCCGCGCGAATGATGATGCCGGTCAGGGGCGATATCGTGCGCGAGTACTCCAAGGGCAAGAACGAAGGGATTGATATCGCGGCCAGTCCCGGAACCGCCGTCAATGCCGCCGATGACGGGGTCGTCGCGGCCATCACCGAAGATACGCGCGGCATTCCGATCATCGTGATGAAGCATGACGACAACATCCTGACCGTCTATTCCAATGTCGGCGTGGTGGCAGTGGAGAAAGGCGAAAGCCTTGAACGCGGGGCCAAGCTTGCCGAGATCCGCGAGGACGGACCCGCGACCATGCATTTCGAGGTCCGGGACGGTTTCGAAAGTGTCGATCCCTCTCCTTATCTCGAATAGGCCCGTATCGCGGTGTCGTCCGGGGGATGGGCCTGCGGCCAGTTCGTGGCGTCGTGAAACGCTTCCGCCAGTCTGAGAAGGCGTGCGTCGTCGCCGTGCCGCCCAATCAGCTGCATCCCCATGGGCCGCCCGTCGATCCCGAAACCGGCGGGCACCGCCACCGCGGGCAGCCCCGCAAGGCTTGCCGGTATCACGACCTCCATCCAGCGATGGTAGGTGTCCATATCCTGCCCGGCGATCCTGTCGGGCCACGCCTTTTCCAGCGCGAACGGCCAGACCTGCGCCGTTGGCAGCGCAAGGGCATCATATCGATCGAACAAGGCCGCCGCGCTCCGGTACCACTGCGACCTGGTCACGCTCGCGGCATGCACGTCCATGGCGCTCAGGGCCCGGCCGCGCTTGATTTCCCAAAGAGCCTCCGGCTTGAGGCGCGCCGCCGCGCCGGCCTCCTCCAGGAGCGGGGACAGCACCGCCGCGACGCCCCAGTTCCGCAACACGGTCCAGCTTTCCCAAAGCGCGTCGCGCCCGAAAGGTGCCGGCAAGGGATCAATGACGCAGCCAAGATCGGCAAGAACAGTCAGCGCGCGCTCGCACAGATCCAGAATCCCGGGTTCGAAGGGCAGCGCGCCACCCCAGTCCCCCAGCCATCCGATACGCGCGCCATCGGCGTCAGCCTCCGGAGCGGCGGCGGCAAAGCCGGGCATCGCGAAGGGCAGCCGCCGGTCCGGACCGGCCATCACATGCAGAAGCAGCGCCAGATCCGACGGGCTGCGTGCCATCGGCCCACGGGTCGAGAGTTGTTGCAGGAAACTGTCGCCTTCCGGCTCCCCGGGGATCAGGCCCCAGGACGGGCGCATCCCGTAGACATTGTTCCATCCTGCCGGATTGCGCAAAGAACCCATCATGTCGGAGCCGTCGGCAACACACAGCATCCGCGCCGCCAGCGCCACGGCCGCACCGCCGGACGAGCCGCCGCAACTGAGGGACGTGTCATAGGGGTTCGCCGTAACACCGTGGACAGGATTGTAGGTGTGGCTGCCGAGCCCGAATTCCGGCGTGTTCGTCTTGCCGACCGGGATCGCCCCCGCGGCGCGCATCCGCGCGACATGAAGATCGTCGTGATCGGCCACCTGCCCTGCAAAGAGCGGTGACCCCTGCGAGGTCGGCAGCCCACGGACATCGGCAAGATCCTTCACCGCGACCGGCAAGCCATGCAGCGGCCCCCGCTCCCCCGCCATGTCGGCCCGACGCGCCGCGGACAACAGATCATCGGCGTTCCGCAGGGACACGATGGCATTGAGGGTGTCATTGACGTCATCGACACGCGCGAGGGTCGCGCGCATCACCTCTTCGCAACTCACGGCCCCTCGTGCGATCTGCGCGGTCAGGTCACGCGCGCCCAGTTCAAGGATGTCGTTCATGGATCAGACCCCGGATATGGCGACCGGCCCGCTGGCGCGAAATTGCGGCATCACCGGACCGGGGCCGTCTTTGCGGCGGACACGGTTCAGGCCTCGCCCTGTGCTTCCGCACGGGACTTGCCGCTCACGTTCATGGCCAGCGTCGCCGCCATGAACTGATCCAGGTCCCCGTCCAGTACACCTTTGGTATCTGAGGTTTCCACACCTGTGCGCAGATCCTTCACCATCTGATAGGGCTGCAGCACGTAGGACCGGATCTGGTTGCCCCACCCGGCATCGCCCTTGGCTTCATGCGCCTCGTTGATGGCCTCGTTCCGGCGATCCAGTTCCATCTGATACAGCCGCGATTTCAGGGCCTTCATGGCGATATCGCGGTTCTGGTGCTGGGATTTTTCGGAGCTCGTCACGACGATGCCCGTGGGGTGATGGGTGATCCTCACCGCCGAGTCGGTCGTGTTCACATGCTGACCGCCGGCGCCCGAACTGCGATATGTATCAACACGGATATCAGCCGGGTTCACCTCGATTTCTATGTCGTCGTCGACCACGGGGTAAACCCAGACCGAGCAGAATGAGGTATGCCGCTTCGCAGCCGAGTCGAACGGCGAGATACGCACCAGCCGGTGAACGCCGGACTCGGATTTCAGCCAGCCATAGGCATTCGGACCGCTTATCTTGTACGCGGCGGACTTGATCCCGGCTTCGTCCCCCGGCGATTCCGATTGCAATTCCACGGTGAAGCCGCGTTTTTCAGCCCAGCGGACATACATCCGTGCCAGCATCGCGGCCCAGTCGCAACTTTCCGTGCCCCCTGCCCCGGCATTGATTTCGAGAAAAGTGTCATTGCCGTCCGCCTCGCCATTCAGCAGCGCTTCAAGCTCCTTTGCGGCGGCGCGGCGTGCCAGCCGCTTGAGGCTGGCCTCGGCTTCCTCGACAACCTCGGTGTCATCCTCGGCCTCGCCCAGTTCGATCAGATCGACCGTGTCGGTCAGCTCTTGCCGGATGGAATCATGGGTTTCAATGGCGTCGACAAGGCTCTGCCGGTCACGCATCAGCTTCTGGGCCTTTGCCGGATCGTCCCACAAGGTCGGATCCTCGACACGGGCGTTGAATTCCTCCAGCCGGTGATGGGCTGTTTCCCAGTCCATCCGCTGGCGCAGAAGCTCCAGCGAATTTTCAATGTCGGCGATCGTGCTCTGGGTCTCGGCGCGCATCGGCTCGTCCTGCCTCGTTCTTGTCAGACCCGGGTGATAGCAAGGCGACCGGCGGGGAACAAGGTCACCTATCCCCGGCATCCCGATCAGTAAAGGCCACCCGAACTGATCGAGCCGAAACTCGCATTGTCATTGTCGCTATCCGCGTCAGCGCCACCGGCCCCCGGAACCTCTTCGTTCGTTCCGTCCGCACGGCGCTCGATCAGGTTCAGATCGTCGCCCATGGCGTAGCCCCCGTCATAGGCAAGGCCGAATACCGGCTCCTCGCCGTCACGGAAATACTCGGCCACCACATCCGGCCCCGACGCGTCGCCCGACAAGCGGGCGCCGGTGTAGCGATCAATCTTGATGAAGCGTCCCCCGTCGGGCACCTTGAACGGGCCTCCACCGTATTTCTTCGTGGCCTTGCGCATGAACTCGGTAAAGACTGGCCCGCACATCGAGGATCCGTATGCGCGCCGACCCAGGCTGCGAGGCTGATCGAAACCGATATAGCAACCTGCCACGATATTGCTGGTGAACCCGATGAACCACACGTCGCGCGCATCGTTGGTGGTGCCGGTCTTGCCCGCCACCGGCACGTCCAGCCGCACATGTCCCGCCGCCGTGCCGCGTTCCACCACGCCCTTCATCATCGAGGTCAACTGATAGGCGGTGATCGCGTCCATGACCCGCTCCCGATCCGATACGATCCGCGGACCGCGGGATTCGGGAAGATCCGGGTTGTCGCAATCAACGCAGCGGCGCGTGTCATGCTGGTAGACGGTGCGTCCGTAGCGATCCTGCACCCGGTCCACAAGCGTGGGCTCCACCCGCTCGCCGCCATTGGCGAACATCGCATAGGCCGCGACCATGTTGTAGAGCGTCGATTCCTGCGACCCCAGTGAATTGGCCAGGAACCCCTTCATGTTTTCGTAGACACCGAAGCGTTCGGCATAGGACGCCACGACCTCCATGCCCACTTCCCGTGCAAGGCGGATTGTCATCAGGTTCCGGGACCGTTCAATTCCGGTACGCAGCGGGGTGGGACCATAATATTCATTGGAGGAGTTGCGCGGCCGCCACATGCCTTCGGGTGTCTCGATCTCGATAGGGGCATCGATGACCACCGTGGCCGGCGTGTAACCGCTATCCAGTGCCGAGGCATAGACAAAGGGCTTGAAACTGGATCCCGGTTGCCGCTTGGCCTGCGTTGCACGATTGAATACCGAGTCCTGATAGGAAAATCCGCCTTGCATGGCCAGAACCCGCCCGGTGTTCACGTCCATCGCCATGAAACCACCCTGAACCTCGGGAACCTGCCTGAGACTCCAGCGCTGAAAACTTCCGTCATCGCCTGTCACGCGGCGCACATGAACCACTTCGCCGCGTTCGAACGTTTCCTGGAAATTTCCGGGCAGCCAGTCGATATCGCTGCGCGGCACGACATGCGGTTGTGCATCGGTTTCGTCGACGCCGCCGATGCCAAGGCGCATTTGCTGGGTTCCGATTTCAAGGATCACGGCCGGGTACCACGTTCCGTCAAGCTCGATATCGCGGGCCACCTCCGCTTCGGAGAGGGCCGCCTGCCACTCGACATCGGACTCAAGAACATCCGCCGGCAGCGTCACGCCGGTGCCCCGCCACTCTCCGCGCGCCCGGTCATATGTCTCCAGCCGGCGGCGCAGGGCCGCCGCGGCCGCCACCTGCATTTCAGGGTCGAGTGTCGCGCGCACGCTGAGCCCCCCGGTAAAGAATTCACCTTCCCCGAAATCGCGGCTGAGCTGTCTGCGGATCTCGTCGGTGAAATAATCCCGCGGTGGCAGCGCGGCGCGGAACGGTTCGAAATCCCCGTTCTGAACCGACCGAACCGGACGTGCGGCCTCGGCGCGATGAACCTCTTCGGAGATGTAGCCGTTCTCGTACATCTCCTTCAGGACGAAATCGCGGCGCTGGCGCAGCTTCGTCTTTTCGCGCACCGGATGGAAATCGCTGGGTGCCTTGGGCATGCTGGCCAGAAACGCCGCTTCATGCGGGGCCAGCTCACCGAGGGATTTGTTGAAATAGGTCTGCGCGGCGGCGGTCACGCCATAACTGTTCTGCCCGAGAAAGATTTCATTCATGTAGAGTTCGAGGATCTTTTCCTTGCTCAGTGTCTCCTCGATCCGGGTGGCAAGGATAATTTCCTTGATCTTGCGCTCGATCCGGCGGTCACCGGACAGAAGGAAGTTCTTCATCACCTGCTGTGTAATGGTCGATGCGCCGCGCACGTTGCGCCCGCGCGAACGGATCGCCTCGACGATCGCCGCGGCAATGCCCCGCGCGTCATACCCTGAATGGCGGTAGAAATTCTTGTCTTCCGCCGAAATGAACGCCTGCTTGACCAGATCGGGAATTTCCTCGGCCGGCGTGAACAGGCGCCGCTCACGCGAAAACTCGTCAATGATGCGGCCCTCGCCCGAATAGATTCGGCTGATGGTGGGCGGGGTATAATTGGCCAGCGATGTATGACTGGGCAGATCCTTGCCATAGATATGAAAAACCGCGCCGATGCTCAGCGCGACCATCATGAGGCCCAACGTCACGAGGCTGAACAGCGCCCCGAAGAATGCAAGAATTGGCCTGAGCACATCCGCCCCCGATCACCACTGGAAACTCATATATGCATGCGGCACGGCGCCGTCAAAACACATCCGCCCCCGGGCTGTGCCGGAATCCGCCCAATCCGCGCGTCGCGGACTTCATTGACGCACCAGCTCCGCGGCGGCGGCATCGGCGATCCGCCATGCCTGCAGGGCGTTGCGGATGCCCCGCGCCATGCGGTCGCGCCATGCGCCATCGCGCAGGTTCGTCAGATCGCGCTCCGAGGACAGGAATCCCAGCTCCAGAAGAACGGACGGAATGTCGGGAGATTTCAGGACCGAGAAACCGGCGGCGCGCCGCGGACGGGAATTGAGCGGCAGATCCTGCTGGCGAATGCCCAGAACAAGTGCCTCGGCCAGCCGTTCGGCCCGCGGATCGGTTTCCAGCCGGGCAAGATCCATGAGAACATCGGCCACTACGTCATCGGCGCCGCTCAGATCGACGCCGGCAAGCATATCGGCGCGGTTGTGTCGTTCGGCCAGTTTGGCGCTGGCCTCATCGGAGGCGCTTTCGGACAGGCGGTAGACAGTGGCGCCCTGCGCGCCGCCCTCGCGGAGCGTATCCGCGTGCAGCGACAGGAACAGGTCGGCCCTTGCCCTGTGCGCCACCGCGACGCGCCGTTCCAGCGAAACAAAGCTGTCGTCGTTCCGGGTCAGGACCACCTCGAAGCCGCCGGCGCGTAGCAGAACCTCGCGCAATTCCCGCGCGAAGGTCAGCATCAGGTTCTTCTCGCTTGTTCCGTCATGCACGGCACCGGGATCAATGCCGCCATGTCCGGGGTCGATGACGACGACCAGGTCGCGCTGTACGTGGTCGCGCGGCTCAGGTGCCGATGGCGTAGCCGTGTCCACATCCGCCGCGCCCGGGGCACTTGCCGACGCGGCATCCGCGAATGCGACGGCACCGACATCCCGCAGCCGCAGGCGCAGCCGCGCGGTTCCATCGCTCCGCGAGACCTGCATTTCCGCGCTTTCGACACCGAAGGGGCCATCCAGATCCAGCACCATGCGCGTCCGCTCCGGGCCTGCGCGCCCGGTCCTGGCACCCCGCACCCGTTTCGTGCCGATCAGGGCCTCGGCATCAAGCCCGCGCCAGTCCACTTCGCGGAAATCCATGACCAGGCGGCGCGGTTCATCAAGCGTGAAAACCCGCCAGGGGACCGCTTGGCTCAGCGCCAGTTCGATCTTCAGCCCGCCTTGTGCCGCCTCGATCCGGCTCTTGTTCGGGATCACACGCGCCAGACCACCAAGCTCCTGCGTGGAGCCGGCAAAGCCGGTGCAACAAAACACCAGCGCCAGAATTGTCGCGATTAACCTGCTCATCAGCCGTTTGTCCGGTCTCGTTGACCCTGATGATACACCACCATGCGACGCATTGCACGTGGTCACGACAGGCCCTGCCCCGAAAAAAATGCCCCAGCAGGCGTCAGACTGCACCGCGCGCCTTCATGAACATGCCGAGCCGCCGCAGCCCTTCCGCGATATCGTCCGTGCCGCGCGCATAGGAAAAGCGGATCGTGCCGTGTCCTCTGTGCGGGTCGAAATCCAGCCCCGGTGTCACCGCCACACCGGCCTGATCAAGGATTTCGGCCGCAAGGGCACGGCTGTCATCGGTGAGATGACTGACATCCGCATAAACATAAAATGCGCCATCGGGCGGCGCGAACCGGTCGAATCCCGCCTTCGGCAGACCGTCCAGCATGAGCGCGCGATTGGCCCGGTAGACATCCATGTTCGCCTGCAATTCCGCGCTACAATCCATCGCCGCAAGCGCCGCAACCTGGCTCGCATGGGGTGGGCAGATGAACAGGTTCTGCGCCAGCCGCTCGATCGTGCGCACATGATCCTCCGGCACCACCATCCATCCCACACGCCATCCTGTCATGGAAAAATACTTGGAGAACGAGTTGATCACGTAGACTTCGTCGCTCACCTCCAGCGCGCTGACCGCCCGGGCCTCATATTCGATGCCGTGGTAAATCTCGTCGCTGATCATCGAAATGCCGGCCTCGCGGGCCGCGCCCATCAGCGCCTCGAGGTCCGCGTGCCCCAGCATCGTGCCCGAGGGATTCGCCGGCGAGGCCACCATCAGCCCGGCCAGGTCACGCCCGCCAAGATCGCCCGGCACGGGCTGCAAGCGGTTTTCCGCCGCAGTCTCGATCTCCACCGGCACAAGGTCGAGCGCACGCAGGATCTGCCGGTAACTGGGGTAGCCAGGGGCACCGATACCCACCCGCTCGCCCGCATCGAAAAGCGCCGTGAAGGCCAGGATGAAAGCCCCGGAAGATCCCGACGTGACCACCACCCTTTCCGGTGAGAGATCAAGATCGTACCACTCACCATAAAGCCTTGCGATCCTGGCCCTGAGGGCGGGAAGGCCAAGCGCGACGGTATATCCCATCGCGTCATCCTCCATCGCGCGGGCCAGCGCGCCACGCGCGGCCGCCGGTGCCGGCGTGCCCGGCTGACCCACCTCCATGTGGATGATGTCGCGGCCCGCGGCTTCGGCCTGCCGGGCGGCTTCCATGACATCCATCACGATGAAGGGATCGACCTGCGATCGGGTTGAGTTCCGCATGGCTTTGTTCCTAGACTGTGCCCGCAACATCGTTTCACCCGGAAACCGGCCCTTCGTCAATGACCCTGCTCCGCATCATCGCCGCTTGCGCCATCGTCCTGCTGACCGTCACGTCGCCGGCGCGTGCGCTGACATTGCTGCGGGATCCTGATATCGAATATGCGCTCAAGCGCCTTTCCGAACCGATCCTCAAGGCTGCCGGCCTCAGCCCCACGCGGGTTGATATCCTGCTCATCGATGACCGCAGTCTCAATGCGTTCGTGGTCGACAGCAGCAATATCTTCATCCACTCGGGCCTCATCCTCAAGATGAAGACGCCCGAAATGCTTCAGTCGGTGATCGCGCACGAGGCCGCCCATATCGCCAATGGTCATCTCATGCGCCGCCCCGTGGCGCTGCGCAACGCGCGCACGGCAGCGGGGCTTGGCGTTGCACTTGCCGCCGTGGCCGGCGCCGTGAGCGGTAACGCCCAGGCGGCCGCCGGAGCCGCGGTCGGGGCAAGTTCCACCGCGATGCGCATGTTCATGTCACACACCCGGGCCGAGGAAAGCTCGGCCGATCATGCCGGTGTGCGGTACATGGCCCGCGCCGGCATCGACCCGCAAGGCGCGGTCGAGGTGATGGACATCTTCCGCGGGCAGGAGGCGCTTTCGGCCGCGCGGCAGGATCCCTATGCCCGAACCCATCCGCTTTCATCGGATCGCTACAGGGTGCTGAAACGGCTTGCCGCGGCGCATTCGGACAAGGGCCAGCCGGACGAGAAAGCCCGGTACTGGTTCGCCCGCGCCAAGGGCAAGCTGTCTGCCTTCACGCGCTCGCCGAAATGGACACTGACCCGGGCCGGAGAATCCGGGTTCGAGGATGTCCGCCTCATGCGCGAGGCGATCGCCTATCACCGCCAGTCCGATCTTCAGGCGGCCCTGTCACGGATCGACAAGGCCATCGCGATGCGGGGTGATGATCCGTATCTTCACGAACTGCGCGGCCAGATCCTGATGGAAAACAGGCGCTTCGCGGACGCGACGGCGGCCTATGGCAGGGCGGTTGAACAGGCGCCGCGCAATGCGCTCATACTCGGGGCCTACGGCCGCGCGCTGCTGAGCCGCGGCCAGACGCGTCAGGCCCTCGACATTCTCGAACGTGCCCGCGCCATCGACGGGCGTGACCCACGGGTGATGCGTGATCTTGGCGTCGCGCATTCCAAGTTGGGCGACAACGGCATGGCCTCGCTGGTCACGGCCGAGCGTTATGCCATCGCCGGCCGCCTTGAAGATGCGGAAATTCATGCCACCCGCGCCTCGGACCTTCTGCCGCGCGGATCGGCCGCTTGGCAACGCGCCCAGGATGTGCTTTCTGCGGCCAAGGCCGCAAAACAACGGAGATGACCCCGATGAGACCGCGTTTCAACACCCTGATCGCCTCCGCCCTCATGGCGGTCTTCATGGCGCCCGCCCATGCCCTCGACGTGACCGAGATGTCCAAGGAAGAGCGCGCCGCGTTCCGGGCCGAGGTCCGGGCTTATCTTCTGGATAATCCCGAAGTCATCATGGAAGCGGTGGCGGTTCTCGAACAGCGTCAGACCGCGCAGCAGGCGCAGGACGATGTCTCGCTGATCCGCGCCAACGCGGATGCCATATTCTCGGACGGACATTCCTGGGTCGGGGGCAATCCCGAGGGGGACGTGACGGTGGTGGAATTCATGGATTATCGATGCGGGTATTGCCGCCGTGCCTCTCCCGAGGTGACGGAACTGGTCGACTCCGATGGCGATATCCGTTTCATCCTGAAGGAGTTCCCGATTCTCGGCGAGGAATCCATGCTGTCCTCGCGCTATGCGATCGCCGTGAAGCAACTCGCCGGGGATGACGCCTACAAGAGCGCCCATGATACCCTGATGAATTTCAAGGGATCCATCAGTGAGGCGTCGCTGCGCCGGATCTCCGGCACGCTGGGTTTCGACGCCGAAGAGATTCTTGCGCACATGCAGAGCGACCGGGTGACCGAGGTCATCGCGGCCAATCACGCGCTCGCCCGGGAGCTGGGCATTTCCGGGACTCCGTCCTTCGTGCTGGATGACCGCATGCTGCGCGGCTACGTTCCGCTGGACGGGATGCGGGACGTCGTGGCCGATATCCGCGCCCAATAGGGTGCAACCCGCGGCCTGCCCCCTGATTTGCGCGGTTCTGATCGCAGTTTCCGGGCCGTCGATGAGCGGGCAGGCAGGGTTGGGGATGACCCCGGACCAAAAGCAAGCCTTCGGCGCCCTGGTCCGTGAAACGCTTCTGGCGCACCCCGAACTTGCCGCTCCGGCCCTGGGGCAGTCGCGTCCGCCGCCGTCCGCCGCGCCAGTGGACATCTATGCCGGGCACGTACAGCGTGACCTGGACCTGATCGATCGCCATGCTGTGGCCCTGTTCGGCCCGCAGGCACCCGGGTTCGGCCCGGTGGGTCAGGATGCAGTGCTTGCGTACTTCAAGGCACCCGATTGTGACGATTGCCCCGCGGCCGAAGCCGATCTGCGCCGGATCGCACGGGATCTGCAGCTGCGCATCACGGTTCTGGACATGTCTGCCGATGCGGGGTTGGCGGCATCGCTGGGGCTGGACATGGCACCGTCCTACGTGTTGCCCGACATGATCCTGCGCGGGCGGATGCCCGCAATCGTGCTTGAACGCTACCTGACCCGCTGAGTGTTGGCCGTGCGGCTCATTCCGCGGCTGCCGGCGCGACCTCCTCCGCCTCGATTTCCGCTGCGCGCTTCTCGACCTGTTCGACGATGTGGTCGATCATCTCTTCGTTGCTCATCTTGTGGCTCTGCTTGCCGGCCAGATACACCATGCCGCTGCCCGCGCCGCCGCCGGTGAAGCCGACATCTGTCATCAACGCCTCGCCGGGGCCGTTCACCACGCAGCCGATAATGCTGAGGCTCATCGGAGTCTTGATATGCTCCAGCCGCTCCTCGAGGATTTCCACGGTCCGGATCACGTCAAACCCCTGCCGCGCACAGGACGGGCACGAGATGATGTTGACCCCGCGATGCCGCAGGCCCAGGGATTTGAGGATCTCGTACCCCACCTTGACCTCTTCCACCGGATCGGCCGAAAGCGACACGCGGATCGTGTCTCCGATGCCCATCCACAGGAGGTTGCCCAGCCCGATCGCCGACTTGATCGTGCCTGACGTCAGACCGCCAGCCTCGGTTATGCCAAGGTGAATTGGCGCATCCGTGGCATCGGCAAGCTGTTGATAGGCCGCGGCGGCCATGAACACGTCGGATGCCTTTACCGAGATCTTGAACTCGTGGAAATCATTGTCCTGAAGGATGCGGATATGCTCCAGCCCGGATTCGACCATCGCATCCGGGCAGGGTTCTCCGTACTTCTCCAGCAGATGCCGTTCCAGTGATCCGGCATTCACGCCTATGCGGATCGAACAGCCATTGTCACGTGCCGCGTCGATCACCTCGCGCACCCGCTCGGCGGACCCGATATTGCCGGGATTGATCCTCAGGCAGGCCGCGCCGGCTTCGGCCGCCTCGATCCCGCGCTTGTAGTGGAAATGAATGTCCGCAACCAGCGGCACTGGGCTTTCGGCCGCGATATCCTTCAGGGCCCGCGAACTCGCCTCGTCGGGGACCGAAACGCGGACGATATCGGCGCCCGCCTCCGCGGCGGCCTGCACCTGCGCCACCGTTGCCGACACATCCGTGGTGTCGGTGTTGGTCATGGTCTGCACGCTGATCGGCGCATCGCCGCCCACGCCGACATTGCCCACTTGAATCCGGCGGCTCTTGCGGCGGTAAATATTGCGCCACGGGCGCACGGGGTTGAGGGTCATCGGCAGTATCCCGTCAGATCAGGTCACTCATCGGTCAAGATAGGGCGCTGGCGGCAGGTCTGCAAACGCCGTGCGATCATTCCGCCGGCGCATCCGTCGAATCGAGCTGGGCAACGTAACGCGACAGATCCTCGTCACGGCTCAGATCGGCGACCGCGTAACTATCGGTCAGGGCCTCGGAGGTCAGGGCGACACCGGAGGTAACCGACCCCCTGTCCCCGACCGGGCCATAATGCTTGCCGTTCACGGCGAAATAGATCGAGCCGGAATCGCCGACCCGCAAAGTCGGCGGTTCTTCGGTGACGGGCACCTCGAAGCTGTCGCCGCCATTCATCACACCTTCGAAAATGACGGTTCCGTCCGCGGCCCGCACCCGCACCCATGCCGGACGCACCGCCACCATTCGGACCCCCGGTGCCGGTTCCTCGACAACTTGCGGCTTGGGTGGATCGGAAGGTTCTTCCGGTTCAGTGACCGTTGTCGGAACGGCCGGTTGCGCGGCCTCGGCCATGTCGGGACGCAGGGTGCCCATGCGTGCCGGATCAAGCGTGGAAATCGGTGCGTCGCGGGCAACCAGTACCGGAACGTCCAATGCCTCGGGACGATACAGCCTGTCCAGACGTCCGCCGCCGGCAACCGTGAACCGTTCGGTGCCGTTCACATTGACGGGATCGTCCGTTTCCGTCCCCGCACCTGCCAGCGGATCAAGATCCGCCAGAACATCCGGTGTGTTCTCGACAGGCGTGATCTGTACCTTCTGAACCTGCGTCAGAACCGACCACCCGCCATAGCCTATCGCACCGATCAGCGCCACGAGCACAAGGGCAGAGCCAACCGCACCCGGTTCGATGCGCGACAGAACGGATTCGGATTCCGGGGCAAAAGGCGTGTTCGGGGAAAGGAGCGGATCATCGGTGCGCCGTTCACGCGGAACCCGGGGCGCCGTCCGTTCGGCATTGCGTGCCGAAGACGCCGCGGACGACATGCCATGCGCCGTCGAGAACCCGCTTTCTGCACAGAAGGTCGCATAGGCACGGTCCGGATCCATCTCCAGGTAACGGGCATAAGACCTGACATAGCCGGGAATGAATCCCGGTGTATCGAACGCATCCGGATCGGCGTTTTCGATGGCGGCGATATACCCGGCCTTGATCTTGAGTTCGCGTTCGACGTCCAGAAGGGATTTACCCAGCGTCGCCCTTTCGCCGCGCATGAGGTCGCCAAGTCGCAGGTCATAGGAATCAAATCCACGGGATTCTTCTTCGACGACTTCGCGATCACGCGAGTACCAGCGCTTTATCATCCGTCCTGCCTCTCGTCCCCGTGCTGCCTGTGGACAAATCTCGATTCGCCCGCTGCTCTTTTGTTTCGGGTAACTTAACACATCACAAGTTTTATTGCACGAAGCAAGGATTTAGGCGGTTAATTCGGCGCGATTGAGCGCACAATGGCTCCAAAGTTCGTCCATCGCATGAACGAGACTGTCCATTTCGTCCGGGCCGTGAACCGGTGACGGGGTGAAGCGCAGACGCTCGGTGCCGCGTGGCACGGTCGGGAAATTGATCGGCTGGACATAAATTCCGTACCCTTCCAGAAGCATGTCGCTCAACTGCTTGGTATGAACGGGATCGCCCACGATTACCGGAACGATGTGACTGCCATGATCAATGAGCGGCAGACCCATCCCCTTCAGCCGTGTCTTGAGTATCTTCGCCTGTGTCTGATGCTTCTCACGCCGTTCGCGATCCTGCTTGAGATGCGCGACACTGGCTGCTGCGCCGGCTGCAACCGTTGGCGGCAAGGATGTGGTAAAGATGAAACCCGGCGCATAAGACCTTATTGCATCACACATTTTTTCTGATGCGGCGATGTAGCCACCCATCACGCCAAAGGCCTTGGCCAATGTCCCGTTGATGATGTCCAGCCGGTGCATCAGCCGGTCACGCTCGGCCACGCCCGCGCCGCGCGGCCCGTACATGCCGACCGCGTGAACCTCGTCGATATAGGTCAGCGCCCCGAATTCGTCAGAAAGATCGCAGATCGCCTCGATCGGGCCGAAATCCCCGTCCATCGAGTAGACGGACTCGAACGCGATCAGCTTGGGAGCGTCCGGGTCGTCCGCGGCCATAAGCTCACGCAGGTGATCGACGTCGTTGTGTCGGAAAACACGCTTTGCCCCGCCGTTGCGGCGCACCCCCTCGATCATGCTGGCGTGATTCAGCGAGTCCGAATAAATGATCAGACCGGGAAAAAGTTTCGGCAGGGTGCTCAATGTCGCGTCATTCGCGATATATGCGGACGTGAACAGCAAGGCCGACTCCTTGCCGTGGAGATCCGCGAGCTCGGCTTCGAGCCGCTTGTGAAAGATCGTGGTGCCAGAAATGTTTCTGGTTCCTCCCGATCCGGCACCCGTCGCGTCGAGCGCGTCATGCATCGCGTCCAGCACCACCGGATGCTGCCCCATGCCAAGGTAATCGTTTCCGCACCAGACGGTTATCGGCTGCTCCTCGCCGTCCGGACGGCGCCACACCGCGTGAGGAAAATTGCCGCGGCGGCGCTCGATGTCGATAAACGTCCGGTAACGGCCCTCTTCGTGCAGGCGGTCGATCGCTGCGTCCAGTTTCGCCGAGTAATCCACTGGCTTTCCTCCTTCTGTCCCGCCCTCTGCACCGGGGCCGGTGTGGCTGCAGCCACGTATTCAATTTCCCCGATGAATAATAGATCGCGCCCCCGCTGCGCAACAGGATACAAAATGACGCCCCCCGATGACCTTGATCTCGATCATGCTCTGGACAGGGGGGCAATCGCTGTTACCCTTGCGCCGAAACTGTCCTGTCCGAAAGGGTCCGCATGTCATTGGACGACGTTCTGCAACATATCGACGAGGCTGTGCCGGCGGCAACCGAACGGCTGAAGAGCCTGTTGCGCATCCCCTCCATTTCAACCGATCCGGCTTTTGCGCGGGATTGCGATGCGGCGGCCGACTGGCTTGTTGCGGAACTGCAAAGCATTGGTGTTACAGCGGAAAAGCATGAAACACCGGGGCATCCGATGGTCGTGGGCCATGCTGACGGACCCGGCCCCCACGTTCTTTTCTATGGCCATTACGATGTGCAGCCGGTCGATCCGCTGGAGCAATGGACCAACGATCCTTTCGACCCCCGCATCGAGGACACGCCGCGGGGTAAGGTGATCCGCGGGCGCGGAACCTCGGATGACAAGGGGCAGCTGATGACCTTCGTCGAGGCGTGCCGCGCTTACAAGGATGTGAACGGCGCGTTACCGTGCCGCGTCACCTTTTTCTTCGAAGGGGAGGAGGAATCGGGGTCGCCTTCACTCGTGCCTTTCATGCGCGACAACGCCGAGGAATTGCGTTCGGACATCGCGTTGATATGCGACACTGGTCTTTTCCAGTCGCGCACTCCGGCCATTGTCACGATGCTGCGCGGCCTGCTGGGCGAGGAGGTGACGGTCACCGGGCCGGATGTGGACCTGCATTCCGGGTTCTTCGGCGGGCTGGCGATGAACCCGGTCCGGGCACTGGCAGGCATCCTGGCCGATCTTCACGACGACCGGGGGCAGGTCGCGGTGCCGGGCTTCTACGACGGGATTCCGGAACTGTCCGACGATGTGCGCCGGCAGTGGGAGGCGCTGGATTTCGATCACGCGGCCTTCCTGGGCAGTGTCGGCCTGAGCCAGCCCGCCGGCGAGGCCGGGCGCTCTCCGCTGGAAATGATCTGGTCACGCCCCACGGCCGAGGTCAACGGCATCATCGGCGGCTATACCGGCGACGGCTTCAAGACGGTTCTGCCCGCCAGTGCCACCGCCAAAATCAGTTTCCGGCTGGTCCAGGGGCAGGACCCGCTTCGTCTTCGCGCTGCGTTCCGCCAGTTCGTTCAGGACCGCCTGCCGCCTGACTGCGAGGCTGAATTCACCGGTCACGGCGCGTCCGCCGCATCGGTGATGTCCACCGACGATCCCGCCTTCGAGGCGGCCCGCGGCGCCCTGTCCGACGAATGGCCCGACGCCGCGGCCTATGTCGGGTGCGGCGGATCGATTCCGATCGCGGGGCATTTCAAGGAAATCCTTGGCACCGATGCCATGCTTATCGGATTCGGCAAGGACGATGACGCGATCCACTCCCCGAACGAGAAATATGACCTCGAGAGCTTTCACAAGGGTATTCGAAGCTGGGCGCGCGTGATCGACGCACTGACATGATCAAGGGCTTCACGGAGCTCAGGGCGCGGGTCAACGGCGTCGATATCGCCTGTTCTGCGGGCGGGGCCGGGCCCCCGGTGCTGTTGCTGCACGGCTTTCCTCAGACCCGTGCCATGTGGGCCACGATCGCCCCTGCCCTCGCGCGTGACCACACGGTCATATGCCCCGATCTGCGCGGATATGGCGACAGCGGCAAACCCGAGGCCGTGAGCGCCTTCAGCTTCCGGGAAATGGCGCGCGACGTGCTGGCGCTGATGGCCCGGCACGGGCACGACCGGTTCGCGGTGGCCGGCCATGACCGCGGCGCGCGCGTCGCCCACCGGCTTGCCCTTGATGCGCCGGAGGCCGTGAGCCGGGTCGCGCTGATGGATATCGTGCCCACGCACACCCTGCTGGCCGATCTGCGCGCCGACGTGGCCCGCGCCTACTATCACTGGTTCTTCCTCGCACAGCCGGCGCCCTTTCCCGAAACCATGATCGGGCACGACCCGGACGCTTTCTACCACGCCTGTCTTCTGGGCTGGGGCGGCGCCCGGCCAGAGGATTTCGACATGGCACAGCTTGACGCATACCGCGCGGCGTGGCGGGATCCCGATACCATCCGCGGCATGTGCAACGATTACCGCGCGACGCTGGAGTTTGATTTCGCCGATGACACCGCCGATCACGAAACCCGCCTCGCCTGCCCGGTACTGGTGCTTTACGGCGCGCAGGGCGCGATGGCACGCGCCTATGACATGCGCGCGGTCTGGGCGCCGAAATGCCGCGACATGACCCATGCCGCGATCCCGGGGGGACATTTCTTTCCCGACACGGCCCCGGAGGCAACCCTCGCGGCGCTGGCGCCGTTTCTGGCCGCTCACCGGGGGCAGTGACCGGCCAGGGGACGATCAGGCACGGGCGGCCCGAGGGTTTGCGCAACAAATGAAAAGCGAAATCTCGTCATGGCGACATTTTATCCGCGAATGCCTGTTGACGCCCCTTGGCACCGCCCCTAATCTGCCGCGCACGCACGCAGAGGACTCGCCCGATGGCTCGCATTATCGTACTTGTAGGAAAATGGCGCATGGGCCGGTAACGGACACCATAACGGTACCCATGCGCCCCCGAAACTTCGGGGGCTTTTTTATGCGCGCGCAAATTGAATGACGTCATGAACGGAGCAAGCATATGACACGTCAGATGACCGGAGCGAAAATGGTGGTTCAGGCCCTCAAGGATCAGGGTGTGGACGTCGTATTCGGGTATCCAGGCGGCGCGGTGCTGCCGATTTATGACGAGGTTTTCCAGCAGAACGAGATCCGCCATGTGCTGGTGCGCCATGAACAGGGGGCGGTTCATGCGGCCGAGGGCTATGCACGCTCCACGGGCAAGCCGGGCGTGGTGCTTGTCACATCCGGTCCCGGCGCGACCAACGCGGTGACCGGCATCACCGACGCGCTGATGGATTCGATCCCCCTCATCGTGCTTACGGGGCAGGTGCCGACCTTCATGATCGGATCGGACGCCTTCCAGGAGGCCGACACCGTCGGGATCACCCGCGCCTGCACCAAGCACAATTGGCTGGTCAAGGATACCGCGAACCTGTCTGACGTGCTGCACCAGGCCTTCCATGTCGCCACCACCGGCCGTCCCGGGCCGGTTCTGGTGGACATCCCGAAGGACGTGCAGTTCGCCTCGGCCGATTACACGTCACCGCAGAAGGCCAAGACAAGCCATTACCAGCCTCGCGTCAAGGGAGACCTGGCAGCGATCACGGACCTCGTGGCGGCGATCGAAACGGCCGAGCGCCCGGTCTTCTACACCGGCGGCGGCGTGATCAATTCCGGCCGCGCGGCAAGCCAGCTGTTGCGAGAACTGGTCGATGCCACGGGCATTCCCGTCACCTCCACCCTGATGGGGCTGGGCGCCTATCCGGCCTCCGGCGACAACTGGCTCGGAATGCTGGGCATGCACGGTCTTTACGAGGCCAACATGGCGATGCACGGTTGCGACCTGATGATCAATATCGGCGCCCGGTTCGATGACCGGATCACCGGCCGGATCGACGCCTTCAGCCCCGGCTCCACCAAGGCCCATATCGACATCGACCCGTCCTCTATCAACAAGGTCATCAGTACCGACATTCCGATCGTCGGGGACGTGGCCCATGTGCTGGAGGATCTTCTCAGGATCTGGAAATCGCGGGGCCGCAAGACCAACCGGGAGGGCCTGGGAAAATGGTGGGACCGGATCGACACGTGGCGCCAGGTCGATTGCCTCGCGTTCAAGCAGACCGGGCCTTCGATCCGTCCGCAGCACGCGCTGGCCCGACTCGAGGCCCTGACCAAGGGGCATGACCGCTATATCTGCACCGAAGTCGGCCAGCACCAGATGTGGGCGGCGCAGTATATCGGCTTCGAGGATCCCAACCGCTGGATGACCTCGGGGGGGCTGGGAACCATGGGATACGGATTTCCCGCCTCCATCGGTGTGCAGATGGCCCATCCCGAAAGCCTGGTCATCAATGTCGCGGGGGAAGCCTCGTGGCTGATGAACATGCAGGAGATGGGCACGGCGGTACAATTCAAGCTGCCGGTCAAGCAATTCATCCTCAACAACGAACGCCTCGGGATGGTGCGCCAGTGGCAGGAACTTCTGCACGGCGAACGCTATTCGCATTCCTGGTCCGAGGCGTTGCCGGATTTCGTCAAGCTGGCAGAGGCCTTCGGTGCCAAGGGAATCCTGTGTCAGGATCCCGCCGACCTGGACGACGCGATCATGGAAATGATCAACCACGACGGGCCGGTGATCTTCGACTGTCTCGTCGAGAAGCACGAGAACTGCTTCCCGATGATCCCGTCCGGAGAGCCCCACAACAAGATGCTCCTGGGCGAGGCCTCGACCAAGGACGCGATCAAGGAAGGCGGCGCGGTGCTGGTGTGAGCGGACACGAGTGGGGGCCGTCTGCCCCCCACACCCCCCGAGAGTATTTCCCGAAAGATGAAGGCAAGGCCCCGCGCGCCGACAGAAAGGAACACCACATGTCCGCCCTGAATATCAAGAAAGGCTCGACCAGCCACTCCGCCTACAACCTGCGCCCGACATTCTCGGACGTGCACGAAACGCACACCCTTGCCGTGATCGTGGACAACGAGCCGGGCGTTCTGGCCCGGGTGATCGGGCTTTTCTCGGGACGCGGTTACAACATCGACAGCCTGACCGTGGCCGAGGTCGACCATACCGGCCATACCAGCCGCATCACAATCGTCACCACGGGCACGCCGCAGGTGATCGAACAGATCAAGGCGCAGCTCGGGCGGATCGTTCCGGTGCACGACGTGCACGACCTGACGGTCGAAGGCCCGTCGGTTGAGCGAGAGCTGGCGCTGCTCAAGGTCGGGAGCGAGGGCGACAAGCGGGTCGAGGCGCTGCGCCTGGCGGACATCTTCCGCGCCAATGTCGTTGACAGCACCCTGGACAGTTTCGTGTTCGAAATCACCGGCGCCCCGGACAAGATCGACGCTTTCGCCGATCTGATGCGCCCCCTGGGCCTGAACGAGATCGCGCGCACGGGTGTGGCCGCCCTGCCCCGCGGCAGTTGACCGGCGCGTTCAGACGGCCTGAAGATGGGGCCGTTCGGCCGGGGCGCGGGCTGGCGGCCCGTCCCGCGGCGCTGACGCATTGTCGCCGACGGCGCGCTTGAGATCCCTGGCCAGGGTCGGGTGGCTGTGTTCGGCCACGAGACGGGGGCGGCTGGCGCGGCGCATTTCCCGGCCTTCACTGATCTCGAACTGCACCAGATCGCCCGGGTCGATGGAGTCGCCCTCAAGTGCGCTTGCCCCGTCGCCGGTATAGAATGCCAGATCGCCGTGATCCTCACACCAGATCACCGCGTGATCCTGATCACTGTCACTCCAGAGAACAACGCCGTACATGACAACTCCCCCAAGTCTGAACCATCTCGGGACCCAGAATGTCGGGTCGGGGGTGTATCGGGAATTGCCGTTTTGGTGTCGGGCTTAACCAGTTTGTGACAGAAAAACCGTTGATTTGACGCTACTTAGCGTCAGTACCGGCGCCAATTCGCGTCAAAATCCGGTGGTCATGATGGCAATCACCCGCTAGGTTCTACCCATCACGGGATTATACTGGATCAGACGAGCCTGCCTGACTGCACATGATATCTTCCACCCCCTCTGAAGAGTCGCCCGACCCCGCGGAATTGCGCGGGATCTTCGGGCAGAACCTGCGCCGCCTGACCGCCGGATTTCCGTCAGTCGCCGGGTTGTGCCGTGACCTTGGCATCAACCGGACCCAGTTCAACCGTTACCTGTCGGGCGAAAGTTTTCCCCGGCCGGACGTGCTTCACCGGATCTGTCAGTTCTTCGATGTCGATGCCCGCGTGCTGCTTGAGCCGGTGGAGGATCTGCGCCCGTCGAGCTTCGACCTGCTCAACCACCCTGCCCTTGAGGGATTCTTCGGAAACACCCCCGTCACCGTCCCCGAAGAGGCGTTTCCCAGCGGGTTCTACCGCTTCGTGCGCCGCAGCTTCATCGACGATGACCAGTTCGTGCTGGGCCTTGTCAGGATCTTTCGCAGCGACGGGTATACCTTTCTGCGCGGCTTCGAGCCGCGCGAAGCGATGCGCCACCAGGGCCTTTCGCTGCGTCTGGCGGACCGTGAGTTTCGCGGCCTCGTCCTGCGGCAGGAAGAAGGGGTGATGGCGATCGTCGCGCATCGCGACGCCATGTCCTGTTCGTTCAATTTCCTGACGCCGGAAACGTCGTTCCAGTCCAATCTGTGGGAGGGCTACGCGACACGCACCGTGCGCGAGAAGGTGACCGGCCGCCGTGCCACCCGCATGGTCTATGAATATCTTGACGGCGATACGGCAACGGTGCTGCGGACCGCGCGCAGCTCGGGGCTGATTCGGCTTGATGACGTCCCCCCTTTCCATGCCCGCCTCCTGAGGCTTGACGAGCCGTTCCGCTGACGACGCCGAACCGCGCCGCCCCTGTGCGGAAGTGTCGCCTTGAGGAAACCCGGGTCGCGATCTGTCGGTCTTCTGGCGTCCGGACATGGTTTTACTGCCCTATTCGTCAAGGGAGAAGACCATGCCGCAAACCGTCACCGACTTGTCCAGTGTCCGTAGATCCGTCGAAAAGGCCAATGGTCTGCCGAATGCCCATTACATCGACCCGGAGGTCTTCGAAGAGGAAAAGCACGCATTGCTGTTTTCCCAATGGGCCGGTCTTGCCGTCGCGGCCGATGTGCCCGAACCCGGCGATGCCCGGCCGATCGAGTTCCTGGGAATGCCGCTGCTTCTGATCCGAGACAAGGACGGACAGGTGCGCGTGTTCCAGAACATCTGCCGTCACCGCGGGATGATCCTTGTCGAAGCGCCCCGCAAGATCGAGGGCGCGATCCGGTGTCCCTACCATTCCTGGTGCTACTCGACCAAGGGCAAGCTGGTGTCGACTCCGCATGTTGGCGGACCGGGCCACAACACGCATGATTCGATCAAGCGCGACGATCTGGGCCTGAACGAGGTCCGCAGTCATGTCTGGCGCGACGTCGTGTGGATCAACGTCTCGGGTGACGCGCCCGAATTCGACGCGGCGATGGCCGACATCAAGGAAAGATGGCGCGAATTCGAACTGCCGCTCTATCACGGCGGGCCGGACAGCCGGTTCGAGCTGGAGGTCGCGACCAACTGGAAGCTCGCGGTGGAGAATTACTGCGAAAGCTATCATCTGCCCTGGGTTCATCCGGGCCTCAACAGTTACTCCAAGCTCGAGGATCACTACCATATCGAGCAACCGGGAGAGTTTTCGGGCCAGGGCACGATGGTCTATCGCCAACTGACCAACGAGAACGGCGAGAAATTCCCCGATTTCGAGGAGGTCGGCGCGAAGTGGAACGAACAGGCCGAATACATTGCCGTTTATCCCAATGTTCTTCTGGGCACCCACCGCGATCATGCCTTCGCCATCGTGCTTGAGCCAAAGGGCCCCGAGCGCACGGTCGAGCATGTCCACCTCTATTATTCGGTGCCCGACAGCGACGAGGGCCTGCGCGCCCGTAACACGCAACTCTGGAAGACAGTCTTCGAGGAAGACATCTTTGTGGTCGAGGGGATGCAGCGCGGGCGCCACGCTACGCAGTTCGACGGCGGGCGGTTCTCGCCGGTGATGGACAGCCCCACCCATTGTTTCCACGACTGGGTTGCCGGCAAGATCGAAACCCATCGTGCAAAATCGAGGGCGGCGGAATGAAGGATCTCGATCAGCGCATGATCTCGGCCCACGAGGCGGATGACCGTCGGCGTCTCATCAAGCTCTATGCCGAGGCCGCGGACACGGTAAACGATCTTGACGCGTCATGCTTCTACCTGACCCATGCCTATGTCTTCGCGCTCGAGGCCGGGGCTCCCGAGGCACGCGGCCTGCATGCCCGTCTCAAGGCCCATGGCCGCGAGGCATGACCGGCGGGGCGTGCGTTTGACGGCATGGCGCGCGCGTCACCCCGCGTGTCGGGCATCGCGCGGCGCGGCGCTCAGGCGGTAGAGGTGCCAGCTCGCGTGGCCGAGTAGGGGCAAGACCGCGAAAAGCCCCAGGAAGGCCGGCAGCATCGCCAGGAACGTCACCACGGCGATGAACGCGGCCCAGCTCAGCATTGGTCCGGGACTGTGCAGGACCGCCTGGAAGCTCGTGATCATGGCGGTGACGAAATCCACCTCCCGGTCCAGCAGGAGCGGCAGCCCCATCACCGTGATCATGTAGATCAGAAGCGCGAAGGCCCCGCCGACAGCCGTACCGACCCCCAGCATCGCCAGACCTTCCCGTGTCAGGTAGATCTCGTAGGAGGTCGAAACATTGGTCATCGTCGAAAGCCCGAGGAAAAGTGCGAAGATCATGTGCGCCAGGAAGAACCAGAACAGGAATACCATGATTATGATCGCGCAGATGGACGGCAATTGCCGTCTGCTCTGGTGCAGGACGACGCCGAAGATCGCCCGCGCCTCCAGGCTGCGGCCCTCCTCCAGCCGGTGACTTACCTCGTAAAGCCCCACCGCCGCGAACGGCCCGACCAGCGGAAAGCCGACCGCCGCGAAGATCAGCCAATAGGTATGGCCGGTGATCCATGTGACCCAGATCATCACCAGCCCGAGGAAGACATAGACCCCGGCAAAGATGATCCCGTATCCGGGCGCACGACGCATGTCCGCCGCGCCACGCCGGAGGGCTTCGCCGAGCATCTGGAATCCAACCGGTGCCATCTCCGGCACGCCGTGTTCGGGTGCATCACTCACGCGGCTTGTCTCCCCTTCAGGTCCCGCGGGAAAGCCTAGCGCCCCCTTGCGCCTCCGCAAAGATGTAAGTCTCCGTCATCTTTGAAACGGCCCGCTCGCGGATCAGAGGCACACGCCGCGGCGTCCGGCCAGATCGGTGAAGAACTGCCATGCCACCCGGCCTGATCGTGCCCCGCGCGTCGCCTGCCACTCGATCGCTTCGGCGCGCAGGGCCTCGTGCGTGATCTCGATCCCGTAAGCGTCGCAGTACCCGCGGATCATGGCCAGGTACTCGTCCTGATCACACGGATGGAATCCCAGCCACAGTCCGAAGCGGTCCGACAGCGAGACCTTTTCCTCGGTTGCCTCGGACGGGCTGATCGCAGTGGCGCGCTCGTTCTCGATCATGTCGCGCGGCATCAGGTGGCGGCGGTTCGATGTGGCGTAGAATACCACGTTTTCCGGCCGCCCCTCGATGCCGCCGTCCAGAACCGCCTTGAGCGACTTGTAGTGCTGATCATCATGCGAAAAGCTCAGGTCGTCGCAGAACAGCACGAAACGCGATCCGCTCTGCCGCAGGAGATTCAGGAGCCGCCCGACGCTTGTCAGGTCCTCACGGTGCATCTCCACGATCTTGAGCGCCTGCCCCTCTTCGACAACGGCGGCATGAACTGCCTTCACGAGGCTGGATTTTCCCATCCCGCGCGCGCCCCAGAGAAGGGCGTTGTTCGCCGGCAAACCGCGGGCGAACTGTCGGGTGTTCTCCAGCAGCGTATCGCGCGCCCTGTCTATCCCCAGAAGAAGGGACATATCCACACGATTGACCCGTGGCACCGGCACAAGACGCTCCGGATCGACCTGCCAGACAAAGGCATCGGCGGCGGCGAAATCCGGCGTCTCGGTCGGCGGCGGACTCATCCGTTCCAGCGCCGCCGCGATACGCTCAAGGCGGTCGCTCACCTGTCCCTCCCGGAGTTGTCGTCCTCCGTGCCGTCCTCGTCGTCCTCGTCGTCGAATTCGGCCTCCATCGGGTCGGGCTCTTCGTCGTCATCCTCGAACCACAGGCCTTCGGCGCGCAGCTTTTCCTCGCGCTGCCGTTCCACCCTCAGCACCAGCCAGATCGACACCTCGTAAAGCCCGTAGACAACCACGAACAGGATCACCTGCGTGATCACGTCCGGCGGGGTCACCAGGGCGGCGAGCACCAGGATGCCCACAACGGCGTATTTCCGCACCCCGCGCAAACCCTCCGCGCTGACCAGGCCCGCCTTGCCCATCAGTGTCAGCAGAACCGGCAACTGGAAACACAGGCCGAAGGCGACGATGAACTTTATGGTCAGGTTCAGGTACTCCTGCGCCGACCCCTGGAACACCACACTCAGCGGCGCGGCGGCCTGCGGATCGCCCGCCGGAACCGCCTCTCCGCCCTGCCCGAACTGCTGGAACCCGAGAAAGAAATCGTAGGCCAGCGGTGTCACGACATAGAAGGCGAAAGCGGCGCCAAGGACGAACATGAAGGGCGAGGCGATCAGGAACGGCAGGAACGCCCCCTTCTCGGACCTGTAGAGCCCCGGCGCGACGAACCGCCACATCTGCCCCGCGATGTAGGGAAAGGACAGCATGAAGCCGCCCAGAAGCGAAACCTTGATCGCCACGAAGAACCCTTCCTGCGGGCTGATGAAGATCAGGTCGCAATCCTGGCCACGGCTGGCCAGAACGTCACAAAGCGGCGCGGTCAGGAAATTGAAGATCGGGGTTGCAACCGTGAAGCAGATGATCATGCCGATCAGGAAACCGACGACGCAGCGGATTAGCCGCGTGCGCAACTCTGCCAGATGTTCGATAAGCGGGGCCGAGCTGTCCTCGATCTCGTCGGAAGGGCTCATGCCTTGTCCTCAGCGGTCTTTCCCGGCGCTTTCCCGGACGTGCTACCCTTGGCGGGGGCCTTCCGGGACGTGTTCTTGCGCGACGCCGGCTTGCGGCCGGAGGCGGTCTTGCCGCTCTTCGTCTTGTCCGTGCCCGCCTTGCCCGTACTTGCCTTGCCTTTATTCGCCTTGGTCGCCGGCTTTGCGGCGTCCTCGGCCCCGTCGGCGGCGGCGGCGCTTTTGGCGGTAGCGGTCTTCTTCGCGGCGCTCGTGGACTTTGATCGGGTCTTTCCCGCTGTCGTTTTCGCCGCTGTCCCGGCCGTGCCCGCCTTGGTGGCGGATTTCTTCGCCGTGGCCTTCTTGGCCGGGGTTTTCGCGGGGGCGGACCCATCACTGTCGGCGTCGGTACCGGCGTCCCCGGCTTGACCGGTTTGTGCCTCCTCTTCGGTGGCCCTGGCCTCTTCCTTTTCGCGCGCGATCCTTTCCTCGGCAATCTCGGCCGATTTCTCGCGGATGCGGTCCGCCTGTTCCTGCCGCTCCTCGGACAGCTTGCCCTTGGGGCCGGCCATCGTCGAGGCGGTGAAACTTTCCGTCGTCTTCTTGACTTCGTCCAGCGCGCTGCCCATCGGATTGGACGCCTTGCGCAGGCTGTCCGAGACATCCTTGACCCCGGTATCGTCCGCCGCATCGTTCATCGCCTGGCTGAAATCGCGTGCCATGCGCTTGGCCTTGCCGACGAAATTGCCGACCGTGCGGAACATGCCGGGCAGGTCTTTGGGCCCCACGACAATCAGTGCCACGACACCGATCACCAGCAGCTCGGTCCAGCCAAGGTCAAGCATCGGCGGCTCAGGCCTTGTCTTTTTCGTCTTCGGGCGTGACGTCCTTCGCCGCGTCCTCCGCGGCGGCGGTTTCGTCCTCGAGTTCCTTGTTGCCTTCGCTCACGCCCTTCTTGAACGAGGTGATGCCCTTGCCGACCTCGCCCATGAGCGACGAGATCTTGCCGCGTCCGAAAAGCACGAGCACGACCACCGCGATCAGAAGAAGGCCGGGAAGGCCGATATTGTTCAGCATGTATTCATCTCCCAGTATCGGAGCCATTCTTGAGCAGCCCCGGGAATATCGTCAACCGTATCTAATAGCTTGCCAGCCGGGATGAAAGCATCAATGCGGGTGCTGCGCGGAATTTCCCCGGATTCCCCGGTCAGCCGCGCGGCAGAATTCCGGACGCCATGAAACCGCCATCGACATTCAGGACATGACCGTTGACAAAAGCCGCGGCCTCCGAGGCCAGGAACGTGACCGCCGCGGCCACCTCCTCGGGGCGCGCGTAGCGTTCAATGGGTGTCTGCGCATGCCAAAGCGCACGGTCGCCCGGCCCGTGTACCTGCCGGATCATCGGCGTATCCACCGGGATGGGCGCAACAGCGTTCGCCGTCACGCCGGAAGGTCCGAGTTCGGCCGCCAGAAGCCGTGTCAGCATATCGACGCCCCCTTTGGTACAGGAATAGGCGCCACGCCCGGCATTCGCGATCTGGCCGTTGACCGAACTCATTGTCACGATCCGGCCCCAGCCCCGCGCCACCATCTGCCGCCCGGCAAGCTGGCAACACGAAAACGTGCCGGTCAGGTTCACGTCAAGGATGCGCTGCCATTCGCCATGATCGAAATCGAGGATCGGCGCCGCCTTCACGATCGCGGCACTGGTCACCAGAATGTCCACGCCCCCGCGATCCGCCAGCGCCGCGAACGCCGTTTCACAGGCGGCGCGGTCGGCCACGTCGAAGGCGATGGCCTCGGCGCCCCTTGGCAATTCAGCGAGGGCCTTGGCACAGGGCGCGTCGTCGCGGTCCGCGATGGTGACATGCGCACCGGCCTCCAGCAGCCCCTTGGCACAGGCCATTCCGATGCCCCCGGCGCCGCCCGTAACCAGCGCGCGGCGCCCTGTCAAATCCCGCATCGCGCTCTCCCCCGGCGGTTCATGCGCCATCCTCCACCGGAAACACGAAACAGCGCTCACGCCGGATCATCAGCCACAACGGCTTGCCCCTGGCCGGCAGGAACACGTTGGGCACCGTCGCCTTGAAGATCGACCCGTCATGATCCATGCGAAACTCGACCAGGCTTTCCGAGCCCATGAAACGCGCCCGCTGTACGACGCCGCGCGCGGCGGTGCCCGTCTCGATCGTGGGATCGGGCCCGCGCCCGCCCCGGTCGAAGTCGATCTTTATGTGTTGCGGGCGCACCACGATATCCACCTCGTTGCCCTCGTGCACCCCCGGCGCCAGGAACTGGCCAAAGGCGGTCTGCACCAACGATCCCTCGACCCGGCCCCGTATCACGTTGATATCGCTGAAAAACGCCACCGCGTCGCGATCCGCGGGCGCGTTGTAGATATTATAGGGCGCCCCCTGCTGAACGATCCGTCCGCCGCGCATCAACGCGATCTCGTCGGCCATGCGCATCGCCTCGTCGGGCTCGTGGGTGACCAGCAGGACGGCAGTGTCCTGTTCGCGCAGGATATCAAGGGTCTCGTCACGGATGCCATCGCGCAGACGGTTGTCGAGCCCCGAGAAGGGTTCGTCCATCAGCATGATCCGCGGCCGTGGCGCCAGCGCACGGGCCAGTGCCACGCGCTGCTGTTCGCCGCCTGACAGCTCATGCGGCCACGCCTCAAGGTAATCGCTCATGCCCACCCGCTCCAGCAGCTCCCCGACGCGGGCCTGCATCGCCGCCTTGTCACCGCTGAGCCCGAACGAGACATTGTCGGCGACGTTTAGATGCGGGAAAAGCGCGAAGTCCTGAAACATAAGGCCGATATGGCGCCGTTCGGGCGGCACCCGGAAAACCGTGTCGCAAACAAGGTTGCCATCGACCAGGATCTCGCCCGAGTCCTGCATCTCGACCCCGGCGATCATCCTCAGCGTCGTGGACTTGCCGCAGCCGGACGGCCCCAGCAGGCAGGTCACCTGCCCGGGCTGTACCTGCAGCGACACGTCATCCACCACGGTGCGCCCGTCATAGCGCCGCACGAGGTGACGGGTTTCCAGCCTGGGAATAGAGGGCTCCAACGCGGGCTCCGCTTTTTCCGATCAAATTGATCGGGTTACACTGCGGGTGCAGATAGCAACCCCCGCCGCGGCGCGCAAGAGGACCCGCTGCGCGCCGCCACAGCCCGTCACGCGCCGCCGCTTTTGCCGCCCTCCCCGTCCCGGTCCGGGCGTTGCATCGGGGCATCCGCGCAATGCGTGCGACAGCCGTCTGACCAAGCTGTGACAGATCTTGTGCGGTTCCGCGGCGGCGAAAGAAAAAGGGCCGCCCTTCCGGACGGCCCAACAAATGCTCGATCCGGGGCGCGGTCAGCGCTTGGAGAACTGGAAGCTCCGGCGGGCCTTGGCGCGGCCGAATTTCTTGCGCTCGACGACGCGGCTGTCACGGGTCAGGAACCCGGCCGCCTTGAGCGGCGCGCGCAGCGACGGATCATAAAGCTGCAGCGCCTTGGAGATACCATGCTTGACGGCCCCCGCCTGCCCGCTCAGGCCACCACCCTTGACGGTGGCCATGACATCGAACTGATCCTCGACACCGGCCACGGTGAAGGGCTGACGCAGGATCATCTGAAGCACCGGGCGGGCGAAATACTTGCCCATTTCCTTGCCGTTGACGCTGACCTTGCCCGAGCCGGGCTTGATCCAGACGCGCGCGGCGGCGTCCTTGCGCCTTCCGGTGGCATAGGACCGCCCGAGCTCGTCACGGACGGGCTCGCGGGCGGGTTGGGTATCGGCCTGCGCCGCGACGCCCTCGGCGACCGCTTCCAGACCTTCGAGGGAATTGATTTCTTCAGCCATCAGTAAGCCACCCGCGTGTTCTTCGAGTTCATGTTCTTGACGTCGAGCACCTCGGGGCCCTGGGCCTCGTGGGGATGCTCGGTGCCGGCATAGACGCGCAGATGGGTCATCTGCCGCCGCGCCAGCCGATTGCCGGGCAGCATCCGCTTGACCGCCTGCGTCACCACCCGTTCGGGGTGGGCACCCTCGAGGATCTCGGCGGTGGTGCGCGACTTTATGCCGCCCGGATGGCCGGTGTGCCAGTAGTTCGGGTTCTCGCGCTTGCGCCCGGTCAGCTGGACCTTGTCGGCATTGATGACGATCACGTTGTCGCCCATGTCCATGTTGGGCGTGAAACCGGCCTTGTGCTTGCCGCGCAGGCGCGTGGCGATGATCGAGGCGAGACGTCCCAGAACCACGCCTTCGGCGTCGATCAGGATCCATTTCTTGTCGATATCTGCCGGTGTTGCAGAATATGTCTTCATGTCAGGTGAAACCTTTGGCTGACGGTGTATCTTGCGCCGCGGTGCCCGTGAGGCGGCTCCCGGTCGGCGGATGGGCGGGTTATAAACATTGCACCCGGCAGGTCAAGTTGCCGGGATCAGAATTTGTTGCGTGTTTGCAGGAGGTTGCAATTTCGGTATCATAATACCCCATGCACTGCGATACCCCCCGGCCCCTTTTGCAAAGGAGCGCGCCGCGGGTGCGCGCGGGGCCTCTCGCCACCGGCCTCCGGCCGCTGCCCCGGATGCCTCCGGCGGGAGTATTGGAAGAAAGATGAAGCGGCGGCGCCGCGTTTCACCCGGATCCCTGCGGGGGGATGGAATAGGTGAGGCTGGCCCGCGCCACCGGGGCGTCGGTCCCGTCCGAGCGGATCAGCACATCGCCGACCGCAAGCACCCGGCCCAGCTTGAGCAACCGGCACTCGGCGATCAGGTCGGTGCGCGCGGCCGGTTTGCGCATGAAATCGATGCTGGAACTCGTGGTCACCGCAAGGCCACGGGGGCCGATCATCGCCAGGATCGCCATGTAGACCGACACATCCGCCAGCGCGAAGATGGACGGCCCCGACACCGTGCCGCCGGGCCGCAGGTGCCGTTCGCCCACATTGAGGCGCACGGTGATTCGCATCTCTTCAAGAGCCTCGATGGTGAATTCGCCCGAGACCTGCGGGAACACCTCGTCGATGAAATCCATCACCTCTTCGGCGGTCATTTCCAGACCCATGCTTTTCTCTCCGTCAAATCGCGGTTAGACATGGCCACAACGATCTGGGAGATACAAGATGGCAATTCTCGACCGCACCGACGACGGGCCCGTGGCCCGCCTGATCCTGAACGATCCCGGCAAGCTCAACGCATTGTCGGACGCGATGCTGGCCGCACTGCAGGCCGAACTGGACCGCATTGCCGAAGAGCCGGCGATCCGCGTCGTCACCCTTGGCGGTGCCGGAAAGGCTTTCTGCGCCGGGCACGACCTCAAGGAAATGACGGCCGGTCGCCAGTCCGAGGACGGGGGGCGCGCCTATTTCGCCGATCTCTTCAGCCGCTGTACAAGCGTGATGACAGCGATCCGGAACCTGCCGCAACCTGTCATCGCCGCGCCGCACGGCATCGCCACCGCCGCCGGCTGTCAGCTTGTCGCCTCCTGCGACATGGCCGTGGCCGCCGAGAGCACCCGATTCGGTGTCAACGGTGTGAATATCGGGCTGTTCTGCTCCACGCCGATGGTCGCGCTCTCCCGCAACATTCCCCGCAAGCAGGCCTTCGAGATGCTGACGACCGGAGAATTCGTGGAAACCGGCCGGGCGCGCGAGCTGGGCCTGATCAACCGCGCCGTCCCGCATGACCAGCTTGACGCCGCCACGATGGAGCTGGCGGAAACTGTTGCAGGCAAGCTGGGCAGCGCGGTGCGGATCGGCAAGCGCGCCTTCTACGACCAGCTCGAGATGCCACTCGATCAGGCCTATGCCCATACCGGTGCCGTGATGGTCGAGAACATGCTCGACAGCGACACGGCCGAGGGCATCAGCGCGTTTCTGGAAAAACGCCCCCCCGAATGGCAGCAGTGACACCGGGTGCGGCGCTCAAAAATATATTGGAATCAAAACCCTGTGGAATGTTTCCAAATTTGCGCCGCATTTTTTCCACATTTGCCGTTTTTCCGCCGCATTTCAATCGGTAAGGTCTGATCCGAGATCATGAGTGGAGTACTCGGGTCGTGTTCAGAACGTGGGTCACCGCCGGCATCCTATCCCTCCAGGCCAGCCTCTCTCTGGCCGACTCGCTGCCCGAGGCGGTGACCCCGGACCACTTCCCGGTGCCCGGAGCCACAGCGGTGCTTCTCGGGCGCGACCTTTTCTTCGATCCCGTCCTGTCCGGCAACCGCAACATTTCCTGTGCCACCTGCCACCACCCCGATATGGGGTCGGGAGACGCGGTATCGCTGGGAATTGGCGAAGGCGGCCAGGGGCTTGGCAGCGATCGCCGGCCGGGCCTTTCCAACCTGCCGCCGGCGCGGGTGCCGCGCCATGCGCCGGCGCTCTTCAATCTCGGGGCGCGGGGGTTCACCACGCTGTTTCATGACGGCCGGGTACAGGCGGATGACGATGCGCGGTTCAACATTCGCATGCCGGAAGGGGCGATGCTGGAACGGCCCTTGCCATCGGTCCTGGCAGCGCAGGCGCTCATGCCGCTCGTCTCGGCCGACGAGATGGCGGGCCACCCCGGAGAAAACCCGGTTGCAGATGCCGCGGCCGCGGGCCGGATCCGCGGACTTGACGGTGCCTGGCAGATCCTGGCCGGGCGGGTGGCGGCGATACCGGAATACCGCCGGCGCTTTGCGTGGCTTCTTGGACCGGCGGAGCCGGTACACATCACCGACATCGCCGGCGTGATCGCCGATTTCATCACCTTCGAGTTTCGCAGCACCGACAGCCGGTTCGACGCTTTCCTCAACGGGAACGACGCGGCCCTGTCCAATCGGCAACTGCACGGCATGAACCTGTTCTACAACAAGGCCGGCTGCGCGGCCTGCCATTCCGGCCCGTTCCAGACGGATCACGATTTCCATGCCATCGGCCTGCCACCGCTCGGTCCCGGCAAGGGGCACGGGCGCGCGGGATACGCCGATCACGGGCGCGGCGCCGTGACCGCGGACCCTCGGGATCGCTACCGTTTCCGGACCCCCAGCCTGCGCAATGTGACCCTCACGGCCCCTTACGGCCACAACGGCGCGTATGCCCGGCTCGAGGACATGGTCCGCCACCACCTCGATCCGCTGACCATGCTGGCCGAGTATACCCCCGAAAAGGCCCGGCTGCCCGATTTCGCGATGCCGGCGTCGGATACGGAGGCCCTCGCCGATTTCGACGAGATGCTGCGCATCGGCATGTCCGTCGACATCACGCCGGTCGCGCTGAACGACCGAGAGGTCGACGCGATCCTGGCTTTTCTGGAGGCGCTGACCGATCCGTCGGCACGCGAAGGCCGGTTGGGCGCGCCCGCCGAGGTGCCCTCGGGGCTGCCGCTGGATCCGGGCCAGATGGTGGCGATACGGGGCGAGTGACCCTTTCCAAACCTGCAATGATCGCCTAGGTCATGTGCCATGACCATTGATCTGAACATCGTCGGGGGCGGCATGGCCGGGTCCGAGGCCGCCTGGCAGGCTGCCCGGGCCGGGCTTCGTGTCACCATCCACGAAATGCGCCCCCGGACCGGCACGTTCGCCCACCGGACCGGGGATCTGGCGGAAATGGTGTGTTCCAACTCCTTCCGCTCCGACGACGATGAACAGAACGCCGTGGGCCTTCTGCACTGGGAAATGCGCCGGGCCGGCGGCCTGATCATGGAAATGGCCGATCGCCATCGCCTGCCCGCCGGCGGGGCGCTGGCGGTGGATCGGGACCCCTTCGCGCGGGCCGTCACAGACCGCCTGCGCGCTCATCCCAACATCACCGTAAAACCCGGCGAAGTAACCACCCTGCCCGGCGAGGGCCGGTGGATCATCGCCACGGGGCCTCTTACCTCGGAGGGGCTGGGGGCGGCCATCGCCGACGAAACGGGCCGCGACGCGCTCGCCTTCTTCGATGCCATCGCACCGATCGTGCATTTCGACAGCATCGACATGTCCAGCGCCTGGTTCCAGTCACGCTATGACAAGGGCGAGACCGAGGCCGAGCGCACCGCCTACCTGAACTGCCCGATGGACCGTGACACTTACGAGGCCTTCATCGACGCGCTGATCGCCGCCCCCAAGACCGAGTTTCACGAGGGTGAGACCGCCACCTATTTCGATGGCTGCCTGCCGATCGAGGTGATGGCCGAACGCGGCCGCGAAACCCTGCGTCACGGCCCCATGAAGCCGGTGGGCCTGACCAACCCGCACCAACCGGATGTGAAGGCGCACGCCATCGTTCAGCTTCGGCGCGACAATGCGCTCGGCACGCTTTACAACATGGTCGGCTTTCAGACAAAGATGAAATATGGTGCCCAAGTCGATGTTTTCAAAATGATTCCAGGGCTCCAGGATGCCGCATTCGCCCGCCTTGGCGGCATTCACCGAAACACCTTTCTGAACGCGCCCACCCTGTTGGACGCGCAGTTGCGCCTGCGGTCGCGGCCCAACATCCGCTTCGCAGGGCAGATCACAGGCGTCGAGGGGTATGTCGAATCGGCGGCAATGGGGCTGCTGGCGGGACGGCTTGCGGCTGCCGAGGCCCGCGGGCAGACCATGCCGCCCCCGCCTCCCGAAACCGCCACCGGCGCGCTCGTCACCCATATCACCGGTGGCGCCGAGGCGAAGACCTTCCAGCCCATGAACGTCAATTTTGGCCTTTTTCCCCCGGTCGAGGGGTTCAAGTCCGGGCGCCGCGGACGCCGCGACCGCTACCAGGCCTATACCGACCGGGCCAAGGCACTCTGGGCCGAGTGGCTGGCGCAATCGGCACTGGACGCGGCCTGATCCCGGCGCTTATCCTGTCTTGCATGAGCAAGAACTTTCTCGATCACGCCTATGATACCGAAGGCACCGAGGCCACCCGCCGGCTCTATGACGACTGGGCGGCCAGCTATGACGCCGAAGTTTCCGAGAACGGCTATGCCACGCCCGAACGGGTGGCGCGGGCGCTGCATGCCGTCGCCCCCAACCCCGAGGCGCCGCTTCTCGATTTCGGCTGCGGCACCGGGCTATCGGGCCTCGCACTGCGCCTTGCCGGATTCCGGACGATCGACGGCGCGGACCTGTCGGCGGACATGCTGGAACTGGCGCGCGGGAAAGAGCTTTACCGTGACCTCTGGCAGGTGGATCCCGATGCCGGAGATCCGTTCGAGGCCGGGATCTACCCGCTGATCACGGCCATCGGCGTGATCGGCTCAGGCGCGGCCCCGGTCACCCTTTTCGACACGCTCATGCGGCTTCTGCCGCAAGGCGGGTTCTTCGCCTTCTCCTTCAACGATCATACCTTGCAGGATCCGGCCTATGAGGGGCGCGTGAACGCTTGGGTCGATCCCGGCGCGGCCCGCCTGCATTTTCGCGAGCACGGGCCGCATCTTCCGGAAAGAAACATCAACTCCACAGTATACATAATTGAGAAAACGTGATTTTCACGACCCGTTTTGCGCCATCTCCCACCGGGCCGCTGCATTTGGGACATGCTTTTTCGGCGCTTTGCGCACATGATGCGGCCGACGCGGCGGGTGGTGTTTTCCTGCTGCGGATCGACGATCTTGACCAATCCCGATGCCGCCCGGAATGGGAGGCGCGCATATTCGCGGATCTCGCGTGGCTGGGTCTCGCCTGGGCCGAGCCGGTGATGCGGCAATCCGACCGCCTGCCGCGCTATCGCGGCGCCCTCGGGAGCCTGTGGGAGCGCGGACTGCTTTACCCGTGCCGCTGTTCGCGTGCCGACATCCGCGCCGCCGCGTCCGCCCCGCAGGAAGGCGCGCCTCTCCACGGCCCCGACGGCATCGTCTATCCGGGCACCTGCCGGCCCGCTCGGCCCCCGACCGGCCCGATGCCCGATCTGCCTCTCAGGCTTGACATGGCGCGCGCCATGGCCGCCCTGTCCGCGCCTGTCGAATTCATCGAAACCGGCACCGGGCCAAGGGGCGAAACCGGGCGCATCGCGCCGCATGATCTGTTTTTCTCGGTGGGCGACGTGACGCTCGCGCGGCCCGGGCTCGGCGCTTCCTATCATCTTTCTGTGGTCCTCGACGATGCGGATCAGAATGTCACCCATGTGATCCGCGGCCACGATCTTTTCGACGCCACCGCGATTCACATCGTGCTTCAGGGGCTCTTTGGACTGCCGGTGCCTGTCTACCGCCATCATCGCCTGATCCGGGACGAAAACGGCCGGCGGCTGGCCAAGCGCGACGATGCGCGCGCCATTTCGACCTACCGGGCGGCAGGTCTCTCACCCATCGACATCCGGCGCATGGTCGCACCAACACCGGACGCCCCGGAACATGTCAGCCCGCCTCGGGGGTCATGATCTCGATTTCCCCGCCATCGCGCAGCGCGGTGTAAAAACAGCTCCGCCTGTCGGTGTGACAGGCCGGCCCGGTCTGATCGACCAGCAGAAGAAGGCTGTCGCGGTCGCAATCCACGCGCATCTCCACCAACCGCTGAACGTTCCCGGACGTCTCGCCCTTGATCCAGAACGCCTGCCGCGAACGGCTCCAGTATGTCGCGCGCCCCGTCTCCAGCGTGCGTGCCACCGCCTCAACGTTCATCCAGGCCAGCATCAGCACCTCGCCGGTGGCGTGATCCTGCGCCACCACCGGGATCAGGCCGCGCGCATCGTATTTCAGGGTTTGCGGATCAAAGCTCATTGCGGCAATTTCCTTTTGCATCCCGGCAACGCCTGCCTATTTATGAGGAACGGGCGGAAAGGAAAAGCGATGAGTGGCGACAACGATCTGATCAAGCTCTATTCGGGCCGCATTCTGGAACTTGCCGCGGAGATCCCGAATCTGCGCCGCCTTGACGCACCGGACGCCACCGTGAAACGGCGCGCACCTCTCTGCGGGTCGACCGTGACAGTTGATGTGACCTGCCGGGATGGAAAGGTTTCCGATTTCGGGCAGGAGGTGAAGGCTTGTGCCCTCGGTCAGGCCGCCGCCTCGGTGGTGGGCGCCAACATCGTCGGGTGCGATCTCGATCAGGTCACCACCGCCCGAGACGCCCTGCGCGACATGCTCAAGTCCGACGGCCCCACCCCGCCCGCACCTTTTGACGGGCTCGAGGTTCTGCGCCCGGCCCGCGATTACAAGAACCGCCACGCGTCCATCCTGCTCAGCCTCGATGCGTCGGTCGAAGCGCTCGAAAGCGCCTGCGCCTCCTCGCCCTGCGCCTGACCGCGACGCATTGGCGCGCTCTGTTCCGAGGTTCGAAAATGGCCCCCCGCACCGTCTGGAATTTCAATTTCACCGGCTGGATCCTCTTCACCCTTTCGGCGATCTTCTTCACATGGGGCGCGTGGCGCGCCGGCGACGTCATCGGCCTTCTTGCAAGCCTTGCCTTCTTCGTCGCCTGTATCTGCTTCATCGTGCCGGTTTGGCTGCACCGCCCTTCGAAGTCCGAATAAAAAAACCGCCGCGCGCTCGGCTGAGCGGCGGCGGCAGGAAGGCTCGGTTCCGATCTTGCCCGTCGCGCCATCCGGGGTCGCATGAGGCAGAAAACCCCGGCGGACTTCGGGAACAGGCAGCGTCGGTCGCGTCGCATCGGCTTGGGGACAGGAGATGCGGGCGCGAACGGGCACGGAACGTCGCAGGCAGTCCTCTCTACAGCAGGGCCGGCAGGTGCAGCCCCGCCACCAGTGTGATCATCAGGGCGGCGGCGCCAAGCGCATCGGCCAGCAGCGTATCGCCAGATCGTGTGGCGGCTGTTCTGATCCGGTCAAGCATGGTGTCCTCCGTCAATGTTTCGTGTTGCCTCTTTGTTCTCACATTTATCCACAGCTGTAAAGAACTTTTTAAGAACTTTCGTGAACATTTGGGGATTTTTCGATCAAACACCTGGAAACACCGCGAAATTTACCCACAGTTCAGCCGACCGAAATAAGACGGATCGCGGCGTCCTGTTCCATCAGCCACAACAGGACCCGTGCGGCCCGGCCACGCTCACCCTTCAGTTCGGGATCGTCATGCAGCAGACGGCGCGCGTCGCTCTGGGCCACGGCCATGAGCCCCGCCTGCGCCTCCATGTCACCCACCCGAAACCGCGGAAGACCGGATTGCGCCGTGCCGATCACGTCGCCGGCGCCGCGCATCTCCAGGTCCACCTCGGCGATACGGAACCCGTCTTCGGTGTCGCGCAGCGCGGTCAGGCGCCGCCGTCCGCCCTCGCTCAACGGCGGCTGGTACATCAGAAGGCAGGTCGATTGCGCGGTGCCCCGCCCCACCCGGCCACGCAATTGATGAAGCTGCGCAAGGCCGAAACTCTCGGCCCGTTCGATAACCATGATCGACGCATTGGGCACGTCCACCCCCACCTCGATTACCGTGGTCGCCACCAGGACCTGCGTTTCCCCGGCCTGGAAGGCGCTCATCGCGGCGTCCTTCTCCTCGGGGGGCAACTGCCCGTGGACAAGCCCCACGACAGCCTCCCCGAGCGCCGCGCGCAGGCGCCGGAACCGTTCCACCGCGCTCGACAGGTCCACCGTCTCGCTTTCCTCCACCAGAGGGCAAACCCAATAGGCCTGCCGCCCCTCGGCCACCGCCCGGCGCAGGTGATCGACGACCTCGTCCATCCGCCCCTGGCTGACCAGCGCGGTGGTCACCGGCTGGCGGCCGGGCGGTTTCTCGTCGAGAACCGAAACATCCATGTCGCCGTATTGCACCAGCGACAGGGAGCGCGGAATCGGCGTCGCGGTCATCACCAGAACGTCCGCCCCCGCCCCCTTGCGGCCCAGTTCCAGCCGTTGGCGCACCCCGAAACGATGCTGCTCGTCCACGATCGCAAGGCGCAGATCGGCAAAATCCACATCGCGCTGGAAAACCGCGTGGGTGCCCACGAGGATACCGATCTCGCCTGCCTTGAGTGCCGTCAGCTTGGCCTGCCGCACCGCGCCCTTGTCCCGCCCGGTGAGGATTTCCAGCTTCACGCCGGCGCGGTCGGCAAGCGGGCGCAGCCCTTGCAGATGCTGCCGCGCAAGGATCTCGGTGGGGGCCATCATGACCCCCTGCCCTCCGGCCTCCACCGCGATCAGCAGTGCCTTGAACGCCACCAACGTCTTGCCCGCGCCCACATCACCCTGCAACAGGCGGTTCATCCGCCGCTCGTCAGCCATGTCGGCGGCAATCTCGGCGATGGCCCGGGTCTGCGCCCCGGTCAGCGCATAGGGCAGCGCATCCAGCACCTTCGCCTGCAATTTGCCGGTGCCCACCGTGGAGCGCCCCTTGGCGCGGCGCAACCGGGCCCGCGCCAACGCCAGCGTGAGCTGATGCGCCATGAATTCATCATAGGCCAGCCGGGCCCGCGCCGGGTGCGCCGGGCTCAGGTCCGCCGCTTCTTCGGGGGCATGGGCCGCCATGATCGCGGCCCGCCAATCCGGCCAGCCCGCCTGCGCCTTCTGCACCGGGTCGATCCATTCCGCCAGGTCCGGCGCGCGTGCCAGGGCGGCCGCCGCCGCGCGGGCCATGACCTTCTGCGTCACCCCGGCAGTGAGGGGGTAGACAGGTTCGAAAGCGGGAATCGTGCCGGCCTCGTCGGGGGGCAGGATATGATCGGGATGAACCATCTGCGCCACCCCGTCGAAAAGCTCCACCCGCCCCGACACCACCCGGCGCGCGCCGGTCGGCAGAACCCGGCGCAGATAGTCTTCGCGCGCATGAAAGAAAACCAGCTGGAAGCTTGTCGCGGCATCCTCGGCCATCACCCGGTACGCCCCGCCGCGCCGGGCCGGCGCCCGGTGCTGGCCCACCACGACCTCCACCGTTACCACGCCGGGTATCTCCGCGCCCTGCACGGTGGTCCGCCGGCGTCGGTCCACGCCGGAATGAGGAAGTGTGAACAGAAGGTCGCGGGGTTTCTCGACCTCCAGCGCGGCAAGGTTCGCGGCGGTCTTGGCGCCCACTCCCTCCAGCGTCTCGAGCCCCGCGAACAGCGGATAAAGCGCCTCCGGCCGGCTGCTCATGCGTCGCCGACCAGCCGCAGCCAGCCGTCCTCGTCCAGCGTCTCGATCCCCAGTTCGGTCGCCTTGCGGGCCTTGGATCCCGCTCCCGGGCCGGCCACCACCAGATCAGTCCTGGCAGAAACCGATCCGGAAACCCGCGCCCCCAGCTCTTCCGCCCGTGCCTTCGCCTCGGCACGGGTCATTCTTTCAAGGCTGCCGGTGAAGACGATCGTCTTGCCCGCCACAGGGCTGTCGGCGGTGGCACGCGGCTCGGGTGGAAGGATGTCCAGATGCCCGATCAGACGGTCGATCGAGGCACGCTCGGCGGATTGTGCGAAACTGTCGGCAAGCGACAGGGCCACGCTGGCACCGATCCCGTCGATGCCCACCAGATCCTCCCAGGCCGCTTTCGCCCCCTCCGGAAGGGCGGCCTCCTCCCATGCCCGGCGCCGCGACTCCGCGCTCTGCGCGCGGCGCTCCCCGGCCTGCGCGGCGCGCTGTTCCGCGGCCACAGCCTTTTCCGCCGCCCGATGCGCGGCGGCGGCGGGGATGGCGGCATCGACAGCCGCCGCAAACTCCTCCCAGCTTCCGTAATGACGCGCCAGATCCGCCGCGGCCACCTCGCCCACATGACGGATCCCGAGGGCGAAGATCAGCCTTTCCAGAGGGATGCGCCGTTTTTCGTCGATGGCACGAAAGAGATTCGCGGCGCTTTTCTCACCCCAGCCCTCGCGGTTCCGCAACTGCGTCAGGCAGCCCGGGCCGTAACGCGCCTCCAGTTCGAAGATGTCCGACGGCTCCGCGATCCATCCGTCACGATAAAACTGCTCCACCTGCCTGGCGCCCAAACCCTCGATGTCAAAGGCCGCGCGGGACACGAAATGCTTCAGCTTCTCGACCGCCTGCGCGGGGCAGATCAGCCCGCCGGTGCAACGGCGCACGCTGTCACCGGCCTCGCGCACCGCGTCCGAACCGCATTCGGGGCATTTTTTCGGGAAAGCGAAGGGCACGGCCGACCCGGGCCGCCTGGAAAGATCCACGTCGGCCAGTTTCGGGATCACGTCGCCGGCACGGTAGACCTGAACCCAGTCGCCCTCGCGGACATCCTTGCCATCGCGGATCGGAGTGCCATTCGCGTCACGCCCGGCGATGTAATCCTCGTTGTGCAGGGTCGCGTTGGACAACACCACCCCGCCCACGGTCACCGGGGTCAGACGCGCCACCGGGCTAAGCGCGCCAGTGCGCCCGACCTGGATGTCGATCGCCTCCAGCCGGGTCCAGGCCAGTTCAGCCGGGAACTTTTGCGCGATGGCCCAGCGGGGGGTGGTGGACCTGTAGCCCAACCGCGCCTGCAGGCCCAGATCGTTGACTTTGCAGACGACGCCATCGATATCGTAGTCCAGTGTCGCGCGCTGCTGCTCGATCTCCGCGTAGCGCGCCAACATTTCCGCCGGCCCGTCACAAAGCACCGTGAGCGGGTTGGTGACGAAGCCGAGCGCAGACAACCGCCCGATCGCCGACATCTGCGTTTCTGCAAGAGGCTCGCTAAGCTCTCCCCAGGCATACGCGAAAAATCGCAAGGGCCGGGCCCGGGTGACCTCGGCGTCGAGCTGCCGCAGCGACCCCGCGGCTGCGTTGCGCGGATTGGCGAACGGCTTGTCAGACCTTTCGGTCTGCCGCGCGTTGAGCGCCGCGAAATCGGCATGGCTCATGTAAACCTCGCCGCGCACCTCGAGAAGCGCCGGCGCGCCCTCAAGGGTTTGCGGGATGTCATCGATTGTGCGGGCATTGGCGGTCACGTTTTCGCCCACCGTGCCGTCGCCGCGGGTTGCCGCCTGCACCAGGTGCCCGTCCTCGTAGCGCAGGCTCAGGCTCAACCCGTCGATCTTGGGCTCGCTCGTGTACCGCAACGGCGCGTCCGCGCCCAACCCCAGATAGCGCCGGATCCGGCCATCGAACTCGGTGATCTCCTCCGGATAGAAGGCGTTTTCAAGGCTCAGCATGCGCTGCGCGTGGGTGACCTTGGCAAAGCCCTCGGCCGGGGTGGCGCCGATGCGGCCGCTCGGGCTGTCGGGCCGTCTCAGGTCGGGAAACCGCGCCTCTATGGCGGCATTGCGGGCCTTGAGCGCGTCGTAATCCGCATCGCTCATCACAGGGGCGTCATCGGTATGATAGGCCCGGTCCGCGCGGGCGATCTCTTCGGCCAGACGGGCCAGTTCGGCCCGCGCCTGCGCCCTGTCCAGATCCTCAGCCGCGACTGTCCCGGTCATCCGCGCCTCCTGTGAACGCCGGGCGCCGCATCGCGCCCGCGGATCACAGTGTTAGGGCGCACCGGCCCCGAGGTCCAGCCGCCTCGCGCCTTGTCAAAGGTGACATCGGGTGCAGTGGCGCATGGTCACCGGGACCGTCTTGGTCAACATCCGGTCAGGCGCCGATCGCCAACCGCTCCTCGTCGGCATCGCGCGGTTCGGGATCACGCAGAACGTATCCACGGCCCCAGACCGTCTGGATATGATTTTCCCCGCCTGTGGCCTCGGACAATTTCTTGCGCAGCTTGCAGATGAACACGTCAATGATCTTGAGTTCCGGTTCGTCCATGCCGCCGTAAAGGTGGTTGAGGAACATTTCCTTGGTCAGCGTGGTGCCCTTCCTGAGGCTCAGCAGTTCGAGCATCTGGTATTCCTTGCCGGTCAGATGCACCCCCTTGCCCGCCACGTCCACTGTCTTGGCATCCAGGTTGACGTTGATCGGACCGGTCCGGATCACCGATTGGGAGTGCCCCTTGGAGCGGCGAATTATGGCATGGATGCGTGCCACCAGTTCCTCGCGGTGAAACGGCTTGGTCAGGTAATCATCGGCGCCGAAGCCGAAACCCTTGATCTTGTTGTCGGTATCCAGCTCGCCCGACAGGATCAGGATCGGTGTCTCGATCCTTGCAAGGCGAAGCTGGCGCAGCACATCATGCCCGTTCATGTCCGGCAGGTTCAGATCCAGAAGGATCAGATCGTAGTCATAGAGTTTCGCAAGATCTATCGCTTCCTCGCCTGATTCGGTCGTGTAGACGTTCAGGTTCGCATGGGTCAGCATCAACTCTATGCTTTTCGAGGTCGTTGGATCGTCTTCCACCAAGAGCACGCGCATCAGGTTTCTCCGCTAGTGATCACTTGTTCGACTCCAGCCTCGCCAAATTTGGTTAACTACCCGTTACCATACAGGAACATTTCGCGAATTCAATTTCAGGTTGTACTTTTCCGCGACTTAGTGATCACGGTCCCGTGTCCTGTGTGGCACCGTCGCCTTCAGCCCGGACGTACCGCCGATCCGGGCGCCGCGCACCCACTCGGAAAATTCCTCCTCGCTCAGCCGGTACCGGCGCAGCGCCTCGTGTCGCGGAATCAGGCCGTAAAGCACACCGCGCACCACGAGCAGCTTTCGCGACGCGACCCACCTTTCGGTGTCCGCGGGCGGCAGATCCGACTGTGTCAGGACCGTGCCATCGGGCAGCGTTACCGCCCTTGGCGCGTCAAGTTTTTTCAGATACATGGCACTCACCCTCCGTAAATCGGAGGCCACACTGCCGAAATCGCTCTTAAGGGCCTGTGAAACCCGGGCTTGAGAGTGCTTAGGATTTTCCTATATTCCGCCGGAACGCATTGAGGGGCCGCCATGGCACTGGACACGAATACCGAACCGAACTCGCTGGGCTTCGCCAAGCCGCCTGCCGAGACGCGCGTCGTCGTGGCCATGTCCGGTGGCGTCGACAGTTCCGTCGTGGCCGCACAACTGGCCGAGGAAGGCTACGACGTGGTCGGCGTCACCCTGCAGCTATACGATCACGGCGCGGCACTGGCCAAGAAAGGCGCGTGCTGTGCGGGCCGCGATATCCACGACGCCCGGCGAGTCGCCGGCGAGATGGGATTTCCCCATTACGTGCTGGATTATGAGAACGTCTTTCGCGATGCGGTGATCGACGAGTTCGCCGACAGCTATCTCGCCGGTGCAACGCCGGTGCCCTGCATTCGCTGCAACGAACGGGTGAAGTTCCGTGACCTGCTGGAAACGGCGAAGGATCTGGATGCGGATTGCATGGCCACCGGCCACTATATCCGCCGCAAGGCGGGCGCCAACGGACCCGAATTGCACCGTGCCGCAGACGCTGCGCGCGATCAGTCCTATTTCCTGTTTTCCACAACCCGCGAACAGCTTGATTACCTGCGCTTTCCCCTTGGTCACCTGCCGTCCAAGGATGCCACCCGTGCGCTTGCCGCGAAATACGGGCTCGGGGTGGCAGACAAACCCGACAGCCAGGACATCTGTTTCGTGCCCAATGGTGATTACGCCTCGGTCATCGAGAAGCTGCGCCCCGGCGCTGCCGACGCCGGCGAGATCGTGGATACACGCGGCCGCGTCCTCGGGCACCATGAGGGCGTGATCCACTACACCATCGGTCAGCGCCGCGGGCTGGGGATCGGCGGCTTGTCCGAACCGCTTTACGTGGTGAAACTGGATGTCGAGGAACGGCGCGTCATCGTCGGCCCGAAAGAGATGCTCGCGACCCGCACCGTGCCGGTGCGCGAGGTCAACTGGCTGGGTGACGCGGCCTTCGCGTCAGCGCCCGAGTGGCATGTGACCGTCAAGGTCCGCTCCACACGTCCAGCGGCTGACGCGGTGATCCGGCCACTGGGTCCGGACAGCGCCGAGGTCGAGCTTCTCACTCCCGAAGAGGGGGTCAGCCCCGGGCAGGCCTGCGTGTTCTACGAAGCCGACAGCAGCCGTGTGCTCGGCGGTGGCTGGATCTGGAAGGGCTGACCGCAGGCGGATTTGCTTGCAACAACCCTCTTTCAGGCCTTGAAGCTGGTCAAACGTCACAGTCCCGCCAGCACCGCGCGGGCGGCCCGGAGGCCCGGTGCCTCTTGGTCGCGTCCCAGTTTCTGCATCGTGGATCGCATCGCCGCGATCTGTACCCCCGGATCATCCATCAGCCGCAGCACGGCAGGCCCGATCAAATCGGCCCGGCACGCCTTGCCGATGAATTCCGGCACGGCGCGAGTTTCGCTGACCAGGTTGACCAGTGTCAGAGTGTCCACCTTCAGCATCCGCGCAATGATCGCGCGGCTCAACGGGTGTACGTCATAGGCGATCACCATCGGCGTATCTGCCGCAGCCAGTTCCAGGGAAACTGTCCCCGAGGCCGCAAGCGCCCAATCGGCACAATGAAATGAACATTTTTTATCAGTATTATACTGGTCACCTTTAATGTTTGATGGTGAAAGCACGACCGGCTGTTTGGGCCAGTTTGGCAAGGTCTCGCGCAACACCGGTTCGGCGGCCGCGGTGGTTGGCACGACGAGTTCCAGATCGGGGTTATTGTCAAGGACCGTGCGCAGGGCCTGTCCGAAAATCGGTCCCAGGCGCGCCACCTCGGAGCGGCGCGAGCCCGGGAGAACCAACAGAAAAGGGGCCTCGCCCAGGCCATGCCTGGCCCGGAATCCGGCCATCTGCGCCCCGGTCGGTACGGCTTCTGCAACAACCGGATGACCCACGAAATCGCAGGCCATTCCGTGCGCCTCCATGAGCGGCGGCTCAAAGGGCAAAAGAGCCAGGACATGATCGACATGGCGTGCCATCCTGCGCGCCCTCCCCGAACGCCAGGCCCAGACCGAGGGGGCAACATAGTGCACGGTTCGCACACTGCTTCTCTTCTTGACCAGCTTGGCCAAACGAAGGCAGAAGTCCGGGCTGTCGATGGTGATCAGGACATCCGGTTGCGCTGCCAGAACTGCCTCGGCCGTCTGGTGCAGTCGCCGGCGCAGATGCGGGTAGCGCGGCAGGATCTCAACCAGCCCCATCAGGCTCAACTCGTCCATCGGAAACTGGCTTGTCAGGCCCTCCGCCTCCATCATGGGGCCGCCAACACCCTGGAATTCCACAGTTTCAAGCTTTTTCAAGCCGGCCATCAATGCGCCGCCAAGGCGGTCGCCGGATGCTTCACCCGCAACCATGAAGACCCGCATCACAGACCTCTTGATGAAAGAAAAATTCCCTCATTTTCCGCGGTTTGCAAGGTCTTCTTGCGGTCAAGCACCATCACGCGCCCGGCTTCGATCACCAAACCGGACAGCCCCGCGGCCGCAACTTCCGCAATCGTCTCGGGCCCGACAACCGGCATGTCGACCCTCAGATCCTGTTGGCGTTTCGCAGCCTTGACATACACGCCCTTGAACCCCCTGCGTAGGTCGCTTGGTGTGCGACTCGCAAAGCGCAATGTCTCATTCGTGCCCTGCAAGGTTTCGATGCCCAGGCACTGACCACCTGCCACCGCACAGCCCTGCCCCACATCGACGGTTGCAAGCGCCATCAGGATTTCGATCGCCCGCGCCGCGTCGGCCTGATCCTGCGCTGTCAACGGCGGCCCGGCCAGATGCCCTTCGGGCGCCGTCAGTTCCGGCAAAAGCTCATGGGCGCCGACGATTTGAAAGCCGTTCTTCTCGAACACATCTATCACTTGCCGCAAAAGGCAGTCGTCGCCTTCTTTCATGGCGGCCATCAGCCGCGGCGCTTCCAGACGCATCGTGTCGTCGAACTGTTCAGGGTCCAGGACCGGCCGGGACAACGCACCGGCCAGAACCACGCGATCCACACCCGCGTTTCTGCAAGCCGCGAAGATCTCGCCCAGCTTCTCCAGGTGCAGTTCGCATACCTGTTCACCCAGGTCATGCGGAACACCCGCCAGCGTGATCCGCAGTGCTTCGGGATGCGCCGCCGCAATCGCCACCGGAAGGCCGCCACCACAGGCAACGATGCCAAGCCGGCCCGCCATGCGCTCAATCCGTTCCGGGGGTCAGGAACGAGCGGTCGCTCGCCCCGGTGACGAACTCGACGATCTGGCGCACATACGCGCTCTCGGTCTCTTCGCCCAGGCGTTTCGCCCTGTCCTGGAACGCACCCTCGCCCTGCGCGAGCATCTGGAAGGCGGCCCGCAGCGCGGTGATGTCCGAACGGCCGACACCGCGGCGTTTCAACCCCACAAGGTTGAGACCGTCCAGCTCGCCTCGTGGCGCCTGCACCAGACCATATGGAATGACATCATGTGTCACCATGGTGACCGCGCCAACTATGGCACCCTGTCCGATGCGTACAAACTGATGCACGCCCGACAGGCCGCCGATGATCACGTCATCCTCAAGCACGCAGTGACCGGCAAGCGCGGCATTGTTCACGATAATCACGCGGTCGCCGATCCGCACGTCATGGGCCAGATGGCATCCGGCCATGAAGAGGCCGTCATCCCCCACGCGGGTCAAACCGCCGCCACCTTCGGTCCCGGTGTTCATCGTCACATGTTCGCGGATGCGCGCCCGCGCACCAATCTCGAGCCGCGTCTCTTCCCCGCGGAATTTCAGATCCTGGGGGATCTCGCCAATACACGCGAAAGGAAAAACCACACTCTCGGCACCTATCTCGGTTCGGCCGGAAATGACAACATGGCTCTTGAGCTCGACATGATCCCCGAGCTTCACGCCAGGACCGATATGGCAGAAAGGGCCAATCCAACAGCCGACACCAAGCTCCGCGCCGTCTTCGACGACCGCAGAAGGGTGCACCCGGGTTTCTGTTTCTTTGCCGGACATGGTGGACATCAGGTTTCCGGCAGGTCCATCATCGCGGTGAATTCCGCTTCGGCTGCCATCTCTCCCTCGACCTCGGCAATGCCGGCGAACTTCCAGACCTTGCCGCCGGGTTTGCCGCGCAGTGTCCGCAGCTGCATTTCCAACACGTCTCCCGGGATCACCATGCGCCGAAACTTGCATCTGTCGATCGACATGAAATAGACCAGCATGTTGCGGTCCTCCATGCCCAGCGAGGTGCCGACCATCACTGCCGCTGTCTGCGCCATCGCTTCCACGATCGTGACCCCGGGCATGATCGGTTTGCCCGGGAAATGCCCCTGAAAATGCGGCTCGTTCATGGTCACATTCTTTATGCCGCGCGCCGATTGATGGCCGTCGATATCCACCACCCGGTCAACAAGAAGGAAAGGGTAGCGATGCGGGATCAGCCTTTGGATCAGGTGGATATCCGCGCTTCTCAGCGGTTCGTTCATCAGGTGTCCTCTTTCGCCAGCGCCGTGGGGCTGATCCCTAGCAACTCGGCCCTCGATGGGCAAGCGCGCCTAGTTCTCTCCGGGGCTTTCTTCGCCGGCTTCCGGGGCCTGCCCGCCAGCAGTTCCACCCACGTCCGGCGGACCCTCGCCAAGGGCCTCGTCAACGCGCGAGATTGCAAGATCGGTCACATCTATCACATCGGTCGCCAGGAGAAGTTGCCGTTTTTCGAGTATGATGTCGCTGTCAGAATCCTGCATCAACTCGACAAGCACCGGTTCGATTGTCCGCATGAAGGACACCGGAGCACGCTCGCGACGGCGTTCAAGGTCACGCGCCTTGCGCTCGGCCCGTTCCCGAAAGCCCTGTACCTTTTCGTCGAACGCATCCGCAAGATCGCGAAATTCGTCGGCGGGCATTGTCCCGCGCTTTTCTGTAAGGTCCTGTTCCTCGGCCTTCAGTTGTTCCTCGATCTCGCGGTTGCGCGCGATCAACGCCTCGCGCTGCCTCTGGTAATCGGCAATCATGCGCTGACCGAACCGGGACTCGTTGAAAAGCCTGTCAGTGTCCAGAACGATGACATCGTTCTGGACGACGCCGAAACTCTGGGACGTCGCCGGTGAGGCCAGAAGGCCGACAATCAGGACGGCGAGCCGCAGGCTGCTCCCCAGTGATGCCATTTCTAGAAATCCGAAGCGACGGTCAGATCGAAGTTCTGCGTCACGTCACCCGGTTCGTCGACCACCGGCACCGACCAGTTGAACCGCAGCGGACCGAAAGGTGATTTCCAGAACAATGAAACACCAACGACATGGCGCGCATTGAAGCCTTCGGATGCGATCGTCCCGGTGGCGTTCGAGGTGTCGACATCCCAGATCGAGCCAACGTCATAGAATGCGCCGCCGGAAATACCGTATTCCTCGGGAAGACCCAGCGGGAATTCGGCCTCGAACTTGGCGACCGCGAAGAAATTGCCGCCAAGATGTTCGACAAGGCCCGCGTTGGTTTCGGTGGGACCGATGCCGTTGGGCTCGAACCCGCGCATGATCTGGCTCTGGAACCGGTTAATCGCCCGGCTTTCCTGCCCGCTGTTGAAGTTCAGCGCCCCACCCTCCAGGCTTGCGCGCAGAGTCACCTCCTCGTTCAGCACCTTGGTCTGCGCGACTGCGCGTGCCGACGTCTTGAGATATTCATTGTCGCCGCCAAGACCGTAAATCTCGTTGCCGAAAGACAGCAGCACGCCGGCATTCGGATTCAGGCCAGTGCGGCGCGTGTCATATGTGTATTGATATCCCACGCCACTAGAGATCCGATCACCCTGCGCGGTTTCCGCAGCCAGGACGCCGCTGAGGCCATTGAAATCGTTCATTTCCTCATAGGCACCGCTGTAGAGCACGGACAGACGGCCATTCTCGCTGACCGGGAAGGTCAGGCTGGGCCGGAAACGCCCCAGTGTCGTGTCGAAGTTGTTGAAATCACTGTCTGTTTCCGTGTAGCCGAAATTCAGGCCGAAGGCCACGTCGCGCGCAAGGAAGGCCGGTTCGGTGAAGTCGATATTGAAGTTCAGCGCCGAGTCGGTGGTTGCGATCGACGCGGCCAGCTTCTGACCGCGACCAAGGAAGTTGCGTTCCTTGAACCCCAGCTGGATGCCAAGGCCCACGCTGGAAGAAAAGCTGGCCCCGAAAGACAGGCTTCCGGTCGATTTCTCCTCGACATTGACGTCGACGACCACTTGATCCGGCCGTGATCCTTCGCGGGCGTCCACTTCCGCGGTCTGGAAATAATCGAGCGCGCGGATTCGCTCGGCAGCGGCGCGAATCTGGCGCGGATTGAACGGATCGCCTTCCACGGAGTCGAACTGCCGCCGGATCACGCGATCCAGTGTCGTGGTATTGCCCTTGATATCTATGCGCTCGATGAAAACGCGCGGTCCACGCGTAAGCGCGAAATCGACATTGAGGGTCAGATCACGGTCATCACGGTCGATGCGCGGTTCGACCCGCAGGAAATCACGGCCATTCCGTATCGCCAGGCGCTCCATCCGGGCGATGGCATTCTCGACCAGGGTCGGCGAATAGGTCACACCTTTCCGGATCTTCAGCGTGTCATGATACGGCTCGGACTCAACGCCCGACATCTCGCTGGTCGTCGTGAGATCACCGAAAGTGAATTGCTGGCCTTCCTGAATGTTGAAGGTGACGAAATAGGCGTCGCGCTCGCGCGCCAGCTCGGCATTGACGCCGGTGACCCGGAAATCGACATACCCCCGGGACTGGTAGAAATCCGTGAGAACCTGCTTGTCGAAGGCGATCCGGTCCTCGACGAACGTGTCCTTCTCGATCAGCGCCCTAAGGAGGCCCGCCTGCTTGCTCTGCAGGACCCGGCGAAGCCGCCGATCCGAAAAGGCGCGGTTGCCGACGAACCCTATCCGTTGCACTTCGATCTTCTTGCCCTCGAAAATCTCGAAGACAAGATCGACGCGGTTGTCGCTGCGGCGGATGATGCGCGGGTTGACCCGCGCGGAGATGCGCCCGTTCTGCACATACGCTTCCGACAAGGTGGCGGCATCGCGTTCGGCCTTGTCAGGACTGAAGACCTGACGCGGACTGCTTTCGATGAAGCCCTCAAGCTCGTCATCCTTGAGACGCTTGTTGCCCTCGAAAGCGATCCGGTTGATCGTCGGGTATTCGTCCACAACGATCCGCAACCGGTTGCCCTCCGGTTCGATTGCGACGGTTTCGAACAGGCCGCTGCCGAGAATCCGCTGGTACGCGGCATTGAGCTCTCCGGCGCTGACGGCCTCTCCTTGCTCGATTCCCGCGTAGGTCAGGATCGTGCCCGGCTCGACCCGTTCATTTCCCGCAACCGTGATGGAGGTGAAACGATAAGTCTGCGCCTCGGCAGCGTTTGGCAAAGACATAACAGTGGACAGCAAAAGCATGCAAAAAAAGAAGAAAAACGCTTTTGCCGGTTTCGATACTGCGCCCCCGGACCGTGTGTGCGGCCCCAGCTTATAATTATGCATTTCTGTAACCCGATCAGACATCCCAGTAGGGGAATTCAGTAAACCGTCCGACGGGTCTTGTCAAAATACCAATGGGGCGCGGGGCCGGTTTCCGCACGCTGTGTTGCAACGACGAAAGACCGGATCACAAGGAGCCGATGAATGCCCCTGCGAGCAACGCAATCACGATCGTGGAAATATAGACGATCAGGTCCATGTTCAGGTTGAACAAAAGACTAAGGCCGCGATATCCGCCGATGATATGTTGCATGGCTCACCTCCGTGATTCCGTTATCGTGCAACATGGCTGCCGAATATGGCCGGTTTGGCCACAAATTGCGGCGAATTGATGGCCATTCGCTCTCAGGGTACGAACGTCACGGGCACAGAATGTCGTTGGCCAGGGCAAATGCCATGAGCGACAGCACGAGTGTCAGCCCGACGGTCATCATGATCTTGAGCGCTGTGTCGCTTGGCGGGCGTCCGGCCACCGCTTCGAAGGCGTAGAACACTAGGTGCCCACCATCCAGAACCGGGATCGGAAACAGGTTGAGCAAGCCGACTGCCGCCGAAAGAACAGCGACGAACCAGACAAAGCTCTCCACGCCCTGGCTGGCCATCGCGCCCGAGACCTCGGCGATTCCGATCGGCCCGGACATGTTGCAGCTGCTGATGGCTCCGGTGATCATGTGAAACAGGCCCGACAGGGAGTTGGTGATCACGCGCCAGGTCTGTGTGACGCCGCCGGCAAGCGCCTCAACAGGAGAAAGAGCCGTGGTGGCGGGTTCAAATGCCAGTCCACCGGCAATGCCGATCCGCAACGCTGTGCGGAACCCGCCATCGGGCTGAGGCTCGTCCACCCGCTTGGGTCGCAATGTCAACTGGCGGGTCTCGCCCTGGTTCCAGATTGTCAGGTCCAGGGCGCGGCCACCGGACCCTTCGACGATTTCCTTGAGTTCCGAAAAGGCCGTTATCTGGCTTCCGTCCACGGCGATGATCACGTCGCCGACCCGCATGCCGGCTTCATAGGCCGCCGATTGAGGCGCGAGCTGCGTGACCAGCGGTGGCAGGGGATACGGGCCGGAAACCGTCATCTCGCGCCCGTCCCGGCGCACGCCGTAATCCAGTCGCGGCGCGATCGGCAGGGTCTTGACGAATTCGTCCAGCCCGTCGGTTTCATCAAGATCCGGCAGGGCAGTGCCCGCGATCGAAAGAAGCTCGTCACCGGCGCGCAAGTTGATCTCGTCACCCGGAAGCGGCTTGACCTCCCCGATCGCGATCGGTTCGGCCATCTTGCCCTGCGCCATCATGACGGCTCCGAACACCAGCACCGACAGGACGAAATTGAACAGCGGACCTGCCGAAACGGTGGCCGTGCGTGCCCAAAGCGGGGCGCCGTGCATCGTGTGCCGCAATTCCTCGTCCGACATTGCCTTGAGGGTTGCGTCGCCCTGCCCGCTCGAGGCATCGGCGTCGCCGCGGAATTTCACATATCCGCCGAAGGGCAGAGCCGCGACCTGCCAGCGGGTGCCGCGCCTGTCATGGCGTGACCAGAGGACAGGGCCGAACCCGAGGGAAAATACATCCGCCTCGATCCCGCACCATCGACCGACGATGTAGTGACCGTATTCGTGGATTGCGACGATGATCGACAGCGCAACAACGAAGGCGAGAAGCACCATGAACAAATTTCCGAATTGCGGAATGAGCGCTGCAATATCCACTGACCCTACCTATCCCGGTTTCCTGCCGACCAGATCATCGACGGCAATACGTCCCAGATGGTCCAGACGATGTACGCTATCAAGTGTAATTTCGGCGTCAATAAGACCAGGTTCTGACGACAAGTGGTCCAGTGTGCCCGCGACAACTCCGTGCATGTCAGTGAAACGCAGGTTTCCGGCAATGAAATGATCGAGCGCACGCTCCTTCGCGGCGTTGAACACGGCGCCACTCAGGCCGCGCACCTCCATCACCTGGCGTGCAAGCCCGAGCGCCGGATAGCGCGCATTATCGGGGTTAAAAAATTCGAGGCTCCCCGCCGCGGCCAGATCCAGACGATCGACCGGCAGCACCAACCGGTCCGGCCAATTGAGCGCATATCCGATCGCATGCCGCATGTCATGCGGCCCCACATGGGCCATCAGCCCGCCATCCCTGAAACCAACCAGTGCATGGACAAGTGACTGCGGATGCACCAGAACCTCGATCTGGTCCGGATGAAATCCGAAATATTCCCTTGCTTCAATAACTTCCAGTGCCTTGTTGAACATCGAAGCGCTGTCTATCGTTATCCGCTGCCCCATTGTCCAGTTCGGGTGCCGCGACGCTTCCGCCACTGTCGCCTCGGCCAGTCCCTGCAACGGCCAATCGCGGAATGCGCCACCGCTGGCGGTTATGATCACCCGCTCGACCGCGGCGGTATTCTCGCCTGAAAGCGCCTGGAAGATCGCGGAATGCTCGCTGTCCACGGGCAGTATCCGCGCCCCGCTGCGCGCGGCAGCACTCATCAGGAGCGGCCCCGCCGAGACCAGCGATTCCTTGTTGGCAAGCGCCAGTGTCACGCCGTCCCGGAGCGCGGCCAGTCCCGGCTCTAGTCCGGCGGCCCCGACGATCGCGGACAAAACCCAATCTGTAGGACGCGCCGCCGCCTCGTTCAGTGCATTTCGCCCCGCGGCTGCCGCGATGCCGCTGCCCTCGAGGGCGTCACGCAGCTCCGCAAGGCGGTTTTCATGAGCCGTCACCGCGATTTCCGCCCCGAACTCGCGCGCGTCCGACGCAAGCCGGTAAATGTTGTCCCCCCCTGTCAAAGCAACCACTCGGTATTGCCCGGGTGCTTGCCTGACAAGATCGAGCGCATTTTGCCCGATGGAGCCCGTCGAGCCGAGAATCGAGATCCGTTTCATGTCGCCCCCGGAAGAAGCCCGGCCACATGCAGAAAACCGCCAAGCAGCGCGGCCGCCAACATCGCATCGAACCGGTCCAGCACCCCCCCGTGCCCCGGGATCAGACCCGAACTGTCCTTGACGCCGAGGCGGCGTTTCAGCGCGCTCTCGGACAGATCGCCCATCTGTCCGGCAAGCGCGACGAGAACCGAAAGCGGAACCAGAGCCTGTCCAAGTCCCGAAGGTCCGGAAAATGCAAGGCCAACAATCGACGCGCCGATCCAGCCCGCTATGGTCCCCGACCAGGTTTTCTTTGGGCTGATCCGTGGCCAGAATTTCGGCCCTCCGATGATGCGCCCGGCGAAATACCCCGCCACGTCCGAGATCACGACCACGCCGACCAGCCAAAGGAACAGTGCCAGACCACCTTCGACCCGCAACATCCCGGCCATCTGGCATGCCAGAAGGATGCCCGCGGCACCGACCACGAAGCATGCACGCTCCCGGCCCAGCTGCCCCGCACCGACAAGTGCCACGGCCAGAACCATGGGAATGAGGAAGATGGCCGGCAGGAACCATGTCGCGGCCAGAACGCCGGACGCGAGCGCACCAAGCCGTGTTGCCGCAGCGGGCGCATGGGGCGCGATCATGCGTGTCAGTTCCCAAATCATCAGGCCGCCGAGCACCCAAAGCGCCGCCGCGAAGACCAGACCCCCTGCCCATACCGCGCCAAGGCCCACCACGATCAGGCCGGCCGCGGATAGCAGCCGCGGCAGCAGATCAGCCCACCGGGCGTCGGCGCTCATGCGGTCACGGCGCCGAACCGCCGCTCGCGGCGGCCGTAAGCGCGTACGACACGCGCGAAGAGGTCGCGGTTGAAATCGGGCCACAGCGTATCGACGAATTCATATTCCGCGTAAGCAGACTGCCATAACAGGAAATTGGAAATCCGCGCCTCACCACTGGTTCTGATGACAAGGTCCGGATCCGGTAAAACATAAGTATCCAAGTATTTTGGCAGCGTTTCTTCATTCACGTCGTCAGGATTCAGTCGCCCTGCGGCGACATCCCGGGCAAGTCTTTGGGTCGCGCGGGCCACCTCGTCTCGGCTTCCGTAGTTGAGGGCCACGGTCAGGTGAAGAAGATCGTTGTTCGCCGTGATCTCTTCCAGCTCGTCCATAAGGGTCACCAGCTTCTTGTCGAGGCGCAGGCGATCACCGATGAAACGCACGCGAACACCCTGATCGCGCAGAACGCGGGCTTCGCGGGTTATATAACGCCGGAACAGGCTCATCAGCCCGGCGACCTCGGTCTGGGTCCGCTTCCAGTTTTCGGTCGAGAAGGCGAAAACGGTCAGGTACTTCACGCCCAGTTCGGGACAGGTTTCAACGATCTCGCGCACCCTTCTGGCGCCGGCATTGTGCCCATAGAGCCGCGGACGTCCACGGGCCTGTGCCCAACGGCCATTGCCATCCATTATGATCGCAACATGGGATGGGCCGTTCCGGCACGGCGGGCCGGGTTTCATATGGGCGCCGTCATCCATCAAACCTGCATGATCTCTGCTTGCTTCTTCTCAAGCGCATCGTCCACCGAGGCGATATATTCATCGGTCAGGTTCTGCACCTCGGTTTCCCAGAATTTCTGATCATCCTCCGACATGCCATCGCTCTTGGCCTTCTTGATCTGATCCATGCCGTCGCGGCGTACATTGCGGATCGCGACACGGGCGTTCTCGGCATATTGCGACGCCACCTTGGAGAGGTCACGCCGCCGCTCCTCGTTCAGTTCGGGGATCGGCAACATGATGATCGTGCCGTTGAGTTGAGGGTTGATCCCGAGTCCGCTTTCGCGAATTGCCTTTTCAACCTTTCCAACCAATGACTTGTCCCAAACATTCACAGTCACCATGCGCGGTTCCGGCACGTTGACCGTGCCCACCTGGTTGATCGGGGTCTTCTGCCCGTAGGCATCGACCATGACCGGTTCCAGCATGCTTGCGGAGGCGCGCCCCGTACGCAGCGAAGCAAGCTCGCTGCCGAGCGAGCCGAGCGCGCCTTTCATGCGGCGTTCCAGGTCGTCGGTGTCGATTTCAATCTCTTCAGCCATGATCTTTTCCCTTTCAGCCCGCCAGCCACGCACCCGCGCGTGACCATGAGTCAGCCATGCACCGTTGTATAAGCCCCTTGCCCGGCAAGAATACCCTTGAAGCCACCCGGCTCGTCCAGGCTGAACACGATGATCGGCAGGTCGTTGTCCCGCGCCAATGCGATCGCGCTGGCATCCATGACCTTGAGATGCCTGGCCAGCACCTCGTCATAAGTGACGCGGTCGTAGCGCTGCGCCTCGCTGCATGCGACCGGGTCGCGATCATAGACGCCGTCGACCTTGGTGCCCTTGAAGATCGCGTCGCAATTCATTTCGTTGGCGCGCAGCGTCGCGGCGGTATCCGTCGTGAAGTAGGGGTTTCCGGTTCCGGCCGCGAAAATGCACACGCGTTTCTTTTCAAGATGCCGGACGGCCCGCCGGCGGATATAGGGTTCCGCCACCTCATCCATTCTTATCGCCGAAATCACCCGGCAGAAGACACCCAGCTTCTCAAGCGCGCTTTGCATGGCGAGGGCATTCATCACCGTGGCCAGCATGCCCATGTAATCCGCGGTCGTCCGTTCCATGCCCTGTGCCGACCCCTGCAAGCCGCGAAAGATGTTGCCTCCCCCGATCACCATACAGATCTCGACCCCAAGCTCGTGAACAGCCGCCACCTCCTGCGCGATGCGCTCCACGGTGGGGGGGTGCAGACCGTATCCCGCATCCCCCATCAACGCCTCTCCCGATATCTTCAGCATCACCCGGCTGAACTTCGGAGTCGCAGGATCGGCATCGGTCATTGGACGGGCTCCGTTGGCGCCGTGGGGCAATCGGGCGCAAAATGTCCCAAATCCCGCTCAGGTTCAATCACATAAACCGTGGCCGACGTGAAAACACGGATGGGGAACTCGCAATCCGGTCCGAGTTGGCGTATCTCACTGGCCCGATGGATGACTTGCCTCAAATCCCCTCCACGGGCCCGGTCCTGATCGCGGGGCCAACCGCCTCGGGCAAATCGGAGCTGGCCCTGCGCATTGCCGAGAAATCAGGCGGCGTGGTCATCAACGCGGATGCGATCCAGGTCTTCGCGAACTGGCACATCCTGACGGCCCGCCCGTCAGCGGCCGACTTGGCGCGGGTTGCCCACCGGCTTTACGGACACGTCCCGGGCCATTCGCCCTATTCCGTCGGTCATTGGCTGCGCGAAATGGCGCCACTGCTAGATCAAGCGGAAAGGCCGATCATCGTTGGCGGAACCGGCCTGTATTTCAGCGCCCTCACCGAGGGCCTGGCCGAGATTCCCGCCGTTCCGTCATCGATTCGAAACGCGGCCGATGAACGGCTTGCCGCAGAAGGCGCCGGAGCGTTGCTCTGCGAGCTGGACGCCGCAACACGAGCCCGGATTGATACGCTCAATCCTGCCCGGGTTCAGCGCGCCTGGGAAGTGCAGGCCGCTACCGGCCGCGGGCTGGCCGCATGGCAGGACGAAACCCCGCCGCCGGCACTTTCGGTCCGGAACTGCACGCCGCTGGTGATCGATGCGCCCAAGTCGTGGCTCACGCCGCGGATCGAACAGCGGTTCGACCGGATGCTCGCGCAAGGCGCGCTGGACGAGGTGCGCGCCAACCTGCCGGGCTGGGATCCGGCGCACCCTTCATCCAAAGCCATTGGCGCACGGGAGCTGGTGGCCCATCTGCGTGGCGAGACCGGTCTGGATCAGGCACGCGCAGCCGCCACCATTGCCACGCGCCAATATGCCAAGCGCCAACGGAGCTGGTTTCGCTCGCGCATGTCGGACTGGCTGTGGATAACTCCGCCGCAATGCAAAAACTTTTGATTTATCAACAATTGATCCTGACAGAGAGGAAACTTTCTGCCAAAATTTCATAATAAATGATTTTGACCGGGTTTTCCTTCATGAGTGAAAAGTTGAGGATCCTGACACTGGCCCAATGGTCCAGAGGTGCCGATTGGCGTGTGGAGCTGCCACATAGCAGCCCGTGTCATGCCCTGGTCTGGATTACCCGCGGCCAGGGCCGATTCACGGTTGAGGGTCTGCGGCGCGGGCTTGGGGTGCACAATGCTCTGGCCATACCGGCCGGCACGCTTTTCTCACTCGATACCGGAAGCCAGAATTTCGGCCTTGTATGCCTGATTCCGCCGGGCGGACCGGTCCTGATGCCGGACACACCACAGCACTTGCGCGTCCGCGAGGTGCATGCACAGGCCGAATTGACGGCCATGCTCGACGCGATGCAACGCGAGCAGGCACTTGCGCGCCCCTTCAATGACGAGGCGCTGCAGGCGCATGCAACACTGATGACCGTCTGGCTGCGCCGTGCGATGATCGACCACGGGGTGGCCGCGCAACACAAGACCGCCGCGGAACGGCTTATCATGGCCTATTGCGCCCTGGTGGAACGCGACTACGCCAGTGGCAAGCCGATGGCCGAATACGCCCGGGCATTGGGCGTGACCCCGACGCACCTGACGCGAAGCTGCCGGCAGTGCGCCGGCCTGACGGCGGCAGAGCTCCTGACCCAACGGACTCTTCACGCCGCATTGTGCCTGATCGAGGATGGCGAAGACCCGATCCGCCACGTCGCGGCACAGTTGGGATTTGCCAGTGCTGCCTATTTTTCGCGCTTCGTCCTGCACCACACGGGGCAAAGCCCTTCGGCCTTGCGAAAGCGGGCTCGCAATCGGGACTGAAAGCGATTTCAAACGGCTTTGCACTGGCGGCAGGGGAACACGGTATGTATCCTCGACAGGCAATGACCGTTCCGACCAGGGCCTCCCAATGACCGACACTCCGATCCGGCGACAAACGCAGCATCCGGCCATCGCGTGCCACCGGGCAGACCTGGCCGCCGGCAAGATCAGCAGGCGGGAATTCCTCGCCCGGGCGACAAGCCTTGGCGCCTCCCCCGTGGTCGCGATGGGGCTTGCCGGTCTGCCCTGCCCGTCCGCCGCACAGACACGCATCGCGCCGGGCGGAACCCTGCGTATACAGCAAAGCGTGAAACCCGTGAATGATCCCCGCAGCTTCGACTGGAGCGAAATGGGCAATCAGGTTCGCGGATTTCTGGAATACCTGGTGGAATACACGCGCGAGGGCACTTTTCGCGGCATGCTCCTGGAAGGATGGGAGGTCAACGATGATGCCACCGCCTACACGCTGAAGGTGCGGCCCGGAGTCACCTGGCAGAATGGCGACAGCTTCACGGCAAAGGATGTCGCGCGGAACATCGCCCGGTGGTGCGACAGCACTGCCGAGGGCAATTCCATGGCGAGCCGAATGTCGGCCCTGATTGATCCGGCGACCGGAAAGGTCCGCGACGGGGCCATCACCATCCCCGATTCCCGGACCGTCGTTCTGTCGCTTTCAGCGCCGGATGTCGCGATCATCGCCAACATGTCCGACTATCCCGCCGCGATCACCCATGCCAGTTACGAGGGGGGGGATGTCTTCGCGCATGGTATCGGCACCGGTCCTTTCCGGCCGGTCAGCCTGACCATCGGGGAAAAATGCGTTCTCGAACGCGCCGACGATCACCAGTGGTGGGGCCGCGAGGTCCTTGGCGGTCCCTACTTGCAAAGGGTCGAGTTCATTGACTACGGGACCGATCCGTCGACGTGGATCGCCGCGGCGGAAGCAGGTGAAATAGATCTCTTGTACGAAACCGTCGGCGCTTTCATCGACGTGATGGATGCCCTTGGGTGGACGGGCACCAGCACCGAAAGCGCAGCCACCACAGTGATCCGTTCCCATCAGAAAGCACAGGTCGGCGAGATCACGCCCTACGCGGACAAACGGGTTCGCCGGGCGCTTGCGATGGCGGTTGATAACGGCATCTGCCTGGAACTTGGCCACTCGGGGCGCGGTACGGTCGCGGCCGATCATCATGTGAGCCCCATTCATCCCGCTTATGCTGATATCGGTCCCGCAGGTCATGACCCGGGCGCAGCCTTGCAGGGCATGCAGGAGGCCGGCCTGGAGGACTTCGAACATGACCTCATCACCATCGACGATGAATGGCAGCGCAACACCGGCGATGCCGTGGCCGCGCAGTTGCGCGATGCCGGTCTCAAGGTGCGGCGCACGATCCTGCCGGGCGCCATTTTCTGGCAAAACTGGAGAACATACCCCTTTTCGTCCACCCAGTGGAATCACCGCCCGCTCGAGATTCAGGTCATGGCCCTCGCCTACCGGTCCGGCGCCGCCTGGAACGAGACCGGGTTCGAGAATGCCGAATTCGATGCCTTGCTGGACCGGGCCATGTCACTTGCGGATGCCGACAGCCGCCGCGACGTGATGGCGAAGCTGGAAACACTCCTGCGCGAGGAAGGCGTCATCATCCAGCCCTATTGGCGGGCTCTCTACAATCACCACAACGGAACACTGGTGAATGCCGACCGTCACCCATCGAACGAGATCCACCTTTACAAGATCGGCTTCGCCGCCTGAACCGTGAGGGATCAGCTGTTTCCCCAGATGATCTTGACGTAATTCCGGGTTTCCTGGAACGGCGGCACGCCGCCGTATTTGCGCACCGCGCCCGGACCCGCGTTATAGGCCGCGAGCGCCAGCCGCCAGGAGCGGAATTCACGGTATTGCTGCGCCAGGTAACGTGCGCCACCGTCAAGGTTTTCCCGCGGATCATGCGGATCGACACGCAAACGCCGCGCCGTGTCCGGCATCAACTGTGCAAGGCCGATGGCGCCCTTGTGGGACTTGGCCGACGGTTTCCAGTTGGATTCCTGCTGAACAAGACGCAGAAACAGATCCTCGGGCACGTCGTACTTTCGGGCCGCCGCACGCGCGAGCGACAGGTAACGCCCGCGATACCGCCCGTCATAGGCTTTGGCAGTTCCCCATTTGGTCGGCGTGCGTATCTCGGGCGCATCAAGCTTGATGGACGCCTTGTTTTTGGCCGAGGCGCGCTTGTCCAGCACCCCTGCCTGCGACGCGAAAACGGATGTCCGGCTCTTGGTTGACAGGATATCCGCATGAACACCCCCTGCGGCGGCTACCAGAAAACCGGTCAACGCGATGGTCAGCCTGCGCATGTCGCACTGTCCCCCGAAATACTGGCGCCATTCTACTGATTCTCGGCCGGATATCCAGAGCCGTGCCGACCACGGCGTGCCGGTCGGCATTCCGTTGCGCGGGCAAGACCGGCGGTTCACCCCGCCCGGGCCCAAATTTACCTTTCCTTCATCCTGTTGGGGTGGTGTAAGCAGGGAAAACGGAATCTATCGGAGGATCACATGGCCGGATCGGTAAACAAGGTAATTCTCATCGGCAATCTTGGCCGCGATCCCGAGGTGCGCACGTTCCAGAACGGTGGCAAGGTTTGCAACCTGGCGGTTGCCACATCCGAAAACTGGAAGGATCGCAATACCGGCGAAAGGCGCGAACGCACCGAATGGCATCGCGTCGCGATCTTCAACGAGGCGCTCGTGAGGCTGGCAGAGCAATATCTTCGCAAGGGCTCCAAAGTCTATCTCGAAGGCAAGCTGGAAACCCGCAAGTGGCAGGACCAATCCGGTCAGGATCGCTACACGACCGAGGTCGTGCTGCGGCCCTATGCCGGCGAAATGACGTTCCTTGACGGTCGTGATGGCGGCAGCGGTGGCGGCGGAGGGGATTATGGCGGCGGCAGCGGCGGTGGGTATGGCGGCGGCGGGCCCGCACCCGATGACCGTATGGGCGGCGGAGCGGGCAACGATATCGACGACGAAATCCCGTTCTGATACGCGACGCTTTTGACCGGCCCTGCCCCCTGTCCGTGTGAGGGCAAGCTGCTCGGGCAGATCCAGGACGGCCTTTTCATGCCAGTGTTTACGACGATTTAGCTTCCTCCCCGCTAAATCGGCGCATGGAGATTTCATCCGACTTCGACACCGGGTCGCACAAGGTGCCCGTCGCTCTGCATCAGCATCCCAATTACGGCCGTGCCCTCTCGGCCCTGGGTGTGCAAGTTCATAATCATCGGCTTCGATGTGGCCCGGGCCAAGCGGCGCAGGCGCAAATCGTGGGCCGCCGTTTTGGTCCGATCCGCGTTCACTGGTTGCCGCGCGGCCCCGTATGGCACCCGGGAACACCGCCGGACATCCGGCAGGGCCTTCTGTCGCGTCTCCTGGTCGAGCGGAGCGGATCGGGTTTTCTGCTGGTGCAGGCCGAAGACGCCGCCGACAGCGCCCTTTACGCCGGCCTGCGATGTCAACGGCTCGTGGCCCCACAGCACGTTGCGGAACTTGACCTTGCAAGACCCGCCGCAGATCGGTGGGCGCGCCAGACGGGAAAATGGCGCAACCGTCTGCGCCATGCCCGTCGATCAGGGCTGGACGTCGGGAGCCGACCCTTTCAATCGGGTCGTGACGAAACCCTCATTGCCCGTGAATCGATCCAGCGTCGGGCGCGTGGCTACAGCGCTTTGCCACCGGAATTCACTCTTGCCTGGGCAAGACGGCAGCCGCAGGCAACCCACCTGCTCACCGCCTGTCATCGCGGACACTGCGTTGCCTTCGTCCTGTTGCTGCTCCATCCGCCCTGCGCAACCTATCATCTCGGCTGGACCGGGCCGGAGGGACGACGCCGTTCGGCCCACAACCTTCTGATCTGGGAGGCGGCGGAGTGGCTCGCGGCCCGCGGCTACATTCGGTTCGACCTCGGTGTCGTAAACACCGACTCCGCGCCCGGCCTGGCGCGTTTCAAGATCGGCTGCGGTGCGACTGTCCGCCCGCTGGGGCATACCATGCTGCACTTTTCCGGGGTCAACATCCGCCGGCGCCGCCTCGCCCGCGGGCCGGGTCCCGCGTGAAACCGCCAGGGAGGCTCCATTGGCTCTGGTATTTGTCCGGGCATCGGTATAGGGCGCGGGCAAACATCCGGAGAACCCCCGCAAATGGACCTGCGCAACATCGCGATCATCGCCCATGTCGACCACGGCAAGACCACTCTGGTGGACGAATTGCTCAAGCAATCCGGCGCCTTCCGGAAAAACCAGGCCGTGGATGAACGGGCCATGGACAGCAACGACCTTGAGCGTGAGCGTGGAATCACGATCCTCGCAAAGGCGACCAGCGTCGAGTGGAAGACCACGCGCATAAACATTGTCGATACACCCGGCCACGCCGATTTTGGCGGCGAAGTCGAACGGATCCTGAGCATGGTGGACGGTGTCGTGCTGCTGGTCGACGCGGCCGAGGGCCCGATGCCGCAGACCAAGTTCGTCACCTCCAAGGCGCTGGCTCTTGGGCTGCGGCCGATCGTGGTGCTCAACAAGGTGGACAAGCCGGACGCGGAACCGGACCGCGCGCTCAACGAATGTTTCGATCTTTTCGCCAATCTCGACGCCAGTGACGACCAGCTTGATTTTCCGCACATGTATGCAAGCGGCCGGTCAGGCTGGGCCGATCATGAACTTGACGGGCCGCGGCAAGACCTTTCGGCGCTCTTCGACCTGATCGTGAACCATGTGCCGGCCCCCAGGCAACAGGCCCGGCAGGACGAGGATTTCCGCATGCTCGCCACGACCCTTGGCAGCGATCCCTTTGTCGGACGGTTGTTGACCGGGCGGGTGGAATCCGGGCGCCTTCGGGTCGGCGCGACGGTGCAGGCTTTGTCACGGGTCGGGCAGAAGATCGAACAGTTCCGCGTCGCGCGGATCCAGGCCTTCCGCGGCCTCGCTCCGCAGGAAATAGACGAGGCCGTTGCCGGCGATATTGTCAGCCTTGCAGGGATGTCCAGGGCAACGGTGGCCGACACGATCTGCGCGCTTGCCGTGGACACGCCGATTGCCGCGCAACCGATCGACCCGCCGACGATCACCGTCACTTTCGGCATCAACGACAGCCCGCTTGCCGGGCGCGACGGCAAGAAGGTCCAGAGCCGTGTCATCCGGGACCGGTTGAAGAAGGAGGCCGAGTCCAACGTCGCGATCCGCGTCGATGACACCCCCGGCGGAGAAGCTTTCGAAGTCGCCGGGCGCGGGGAACTGCAAATGGGTGTCCTGATCGAGAACATGCGCCGCGAAGGTTTCGAACTGTCGATCTCGCGGCCGCAGGTCCTGCTCAGGGAAGGCGAGAACGGCGAGACGCTGGAGCCGGTCGAGGAGGTCACCATTGATGTCGACGAGGGGTATTCCGGTGCCGTGATCGAGAAGCTGACCGGGCCGCGCAAGGGCGAACTGACCGAGATGAAACCTGCCGGCACCGGCAAGACGCGCATCGTCGCGCTGGTGCCCTCGCGCGGGCTCATCGGGTATCACGGCGAGTTCCTGACAGATACACGGGGGACCGGGGTGCTGAATCGTGTCTTCCACGGCTGGGTGCCCCACAAGGGACCGATCCCGGGGCGGCGTGCAGGTGTCCTGATCTCTATGGAGAAGGGCGAGTCAGTCGCCTACGCGCTCTGGAACCTCGAGGAACGCGGGCGCATGTTCATCGGGGCGCAGGAAAAGGTTTATGAAGGCATGATAATCGGCGAACACAGCCGGGAGAATGATCTTGAGGTCAACCCGCTGAAGGGAAAGAAACTGACAAATGTCCGCGCCAGCGGTACCGACGAGGCGGTACGCCTGACCCCACCTGTCGAGATGAGCCTTGAAGAGGCGATCGCATATATCGACGACGACGAACTTGTCGAGGTGACGCCGAATGCCATTCGACTTCGCAAGCGGTTCCTGGACCCTCACGAGCGCAAACGCATGGCGAAGGCCGGCTGAGTCCGGGCGCCATTGTCAGTCGCAGGGAATTTCCTGCATCACGACATGCGCAGGTTCGACGAGGGTCCTGTCCTCCCGGTAGACGGCCGGGTACTCGACCAGCTCGATCCGGTTGTTGCGCCGGATGTACTTGCGCTCGGCCTCCTTGATCTTGACCTTGTTGACGCTGTATTTCGCCGGGACCTTCACCTGCTTGTAACAGGCAAGAAGCCTTTCCCGTTGTGTGGGCTCCTGCGCGCGCGCATCGGATGCCGCCATCAGCACCACCGCCCCGGCCAATGCCGCAAGGGACATTTTCATGACTGCTCTCCTTCATGCCGTCTGCCGGCAGAAGGTGGCACGCCATTGCGGCATTAATTGGAAAACTGTTTGACGGTTCGCGGACCGGCGCCGGATTTCATATCCGATACGCGGGTATCGCGTCTGGCGCACAGACATCGCGCCAGGGCCGGGATGCGCAGCGAAACCACCGCACATCCCGTGGACGCCGCATGTCTCAGTTGCAGGGCGCCTTGCGCAGCACGTAATGGCCGGGCGTGTCCACATGGCGATTTTCCATGTAGATCGGCGGGTAATACATCTTGACCATCTGGCCGTCGTGATGTTCCCACTTCTTCTTCGACGGATATTCGAGTTCCTTGGTTACGGTATAGGTCGTTTCCACCCAGACCTTGTCGTAGCAAGCCACTTTCTGCCCTTCCCAGGCCAGTGCAGGCGAGGCGGCGGCACCCATGGCGACGATCGCACCGATCATAATGGTCTTCATGTTACTTCTCCATGTTGAATTAACACGGGCAGTGTAGTCACTTGCGCCCTCATGCCGCGACCTCAAATCAGGGCGCTCGCGCGTGGCAGGCACGGAAAGCGCCGGTTTTTCCTAAAATTTGCTGGAATTGTGGCGTCAAGGCCATAGTTTTGCCATAATAACGGCAAGTCACTGAAACGTCACTGTTAATGGAACATCAACAGTTTCGTCGAAACGATATCCGATCAGTTGAACTGGAAACAATCGGCGGCGCGTGCCGATTCGCAGATGCGGGCGTCGGGGCCGAGAAAATCGGCTATTCCGATGTCTCCACGATAAGGAGTTCACGTTCGGAGGCGCCACGCGCGTGGCTCAACGCCTCCTGATAATCCGCCGAATGGTAGCACGCCTCGGCCGCCTCGACCGACGGAAAACGTGCCACCACGTTGCGCGGCCTGTCCTTGCCCTCAAGCTGCACATAGCGCCCGCCGCGGGCGATGAACTGCCCGCCATGCTTGGCGATCGCCGGGCCGGCAAGCTTGGCGTATTTGCCGTAAGCCTCTTCGTCGGTAACTGTCACATGCGCAATCCAGAGTGCCGGCATTTCCTATCCTCCCATGATCTTTCGTGCTGCATCGATGGCGGCCTCCGCGTTGGCGGCATCGCGTCCGCCTCCCTGCGCCATGTCCGGTCGACCGCCACCACCTTTTCCGCCCAGCTTCGGCACGGCTGCGCGCACGAGATCGACTGCCGAAACGGTTCCGACAAGATCCTCTGTCACCCCGGCCGCAACGGCCGCCTTGCCACCGGCATCGGCGATCAACAGCACCGCGCCCGACCCCAGCCGTGCCTTGTGTTCGTCGATGAGCGCCGGCAGGTCCTTGCCGGACACGCCCTGAAGGACCTGGGCCAGAAATTTCATTCCGCCGATCTCTTCCACGGCCGGCGCTTCGCCCTGCCCCGCGCCACCGGCCATGGCCAGTTCACGGCGCAGCTGCGAAACCTCGTTGGCAAGGGTCCGGCGCTCGTTCACCACCCCGCGCACACGTTCGACAACCTCATCGGGCCGTGCCTTGAGGTCCTCGGCCAGCGCCGCAATGCGCGCACGCTGGCGGCTCAGATGATCGAACGCGGCCGCCCCCGTCAACGCTTCGACGCGACGCACGCCCGAGCTTGACGCACTGTCGGATGTCAGGGCGAAAACGCCGATGTCGCCTGTCCGGTCGACATGTGTGCCTCCGCAAAGCTCGATCGAGTATGTACGGCCATCCAGGCCCTTGCCGGACCCGTCCTCAAACCCCATGGAAACAACCCGCACCTCGTCACCATACTTCTCTCCGAACAGGGCTTGCGCGCCCAGGTCACGCGCATCGTCCGGGGCCATGACACGGGTCTCAACCGGGGCGTTCTGGCGGATAAGGGCATTCACCTCGGCTTCTATCCTTTCGATCTCGTCAACGCTCAGCGGCCGGGAATGGCTGAAATCGAAACGCAGGCGCGACTCGTCGTTCAGGCTCCCCCGCTGTGCCACATGTTCGCCCAGAGATGATCGCAGCGCCTCGTGCAGCAGATGGGTCGCAGAATGGTTCGCCCGTATCGCGCGGCGCCGGTCATGGTCCACCTCCAGCACTGCCGCCTGCCCCGCGCCGACCCTTCCATCGGAGATTTCGGCGTAATGAACATGGACACCCGCCACCTTCCGCGTGTCGGTTATGCGCGCGCGCCCTCCCTCGACCGTCAGGCTGCCGGTATCGCCGACCTGTCCGCCGGCTTCGGCATAGAAGGGCGTCTGATTGAGAACGATCTGCACGGTCTCGCCGGCCTGCGCCGAAGGGATGGTTTCGCCGTCCCGGACCAGCGCGATGATCTGACCTTCTGCCGTTTCGGTATCGTAGCCAAGGAAATCGGTGGCCCCGTGCTCCTCTCCGAGATCGAACCAGATCGCTGCATCGGCCGACTCTCCCGAGCCCGCCCAGGCCGCCCGCGCCTGCGCCTTCTGTCGCGCCATCGCCGCATCGAACCCGGATATGTCCACCTCGCGGTCCCGCTCGCGCAGCGCGTCCTGTGTCAGGTCAAGCGGAAAGCCGAATGTGTCATAGAGTTTGAAGGCCGTCTCGCCGGGCAAGGCCGCATCGGGGGGCAACGCGCCGAGTTCCTCTTCCAGAAGGCGCAAACCACGCTCCAGTGTCTGTTTGAAGCGTGTTTCCTCCAGCTTCAGGGTTTCCTCAACCAGCGGCTGAGCGCGGCCAAGTTCAGGAAATGCCTGGCCCATCTGCGCCACGAGGCTCGGTACCAGTCGGTGCATCACCGGATCCTTCGCGCCAAGAAGATGCGCGTGACGCATGGCCCGGCGCATGATCCGGCGCAGAACATACCCGCGGCCCTCGTTGCTGGGCATCACGCCATCGGCGATCAGGAACGAGGTGGATCTCAGGTGATCGGCGATTACGCGATGATGCACGTTGCCCTCACCGTCGGGATCGGAATTCGTTACATTCGCACTCGCCTCGATCAAGCTGCGCATCAGGTCGGTGTCGTAATTGTCATGCTTGCCTTGCAGTAGCGCACCGATCCGTTCGAGTCCCATTCCGGTGTCGATTGACTGGTTCGGAAGATCTTGCAGGGTACCGTCCCCGAACCGTTCATACTGCATGAAGACGAGATTCCAGATCTCGACGAAACGGTCTCCGTCCTCTTCCGGACTGCCCGGCGGGCCACCCCAGATTTCCGGACCGTGATCATAAAAGATCTCGGTGCAGGGGCCGCATGGACCCGTCGCCCCCATGGACCAGAAATTGTCCTCCGTGGCGATCCGTATGATGCGCCCGTCATCCAGCCCCGCGTATTTCTTCCAGATTGACGCGGCGTCTTCGTCATCATGGTAAATCGTGACCAGGAGCTTTTCAGGGTCCAGTCCGAAGTCCCGGGTCAGCAAATCCCAGGCATACGGGATCGCAGCCTCCTTGAAATAATCACCGAAGCTGAAATTGCCCAGCATCTCGAAAAAGGTATGATGCCGGGCCGTGTAACCGACATTGTCCAGATCGTTATGCTTGCCACCCGCACGCACGCATTTCTGGGACGTGGCGGCGCGGTTGTAGTCCCGGTGCTCGACACCGGTGAAACAGTTCTTGAACTGTACCATGCCGGCATTCGTGAACATCAGGGTCGGATCGTTGCGCGGTACCAGAGGAGAACTCTCGACGATCTCGTGGTCGTGCCTGGCAAAGAAGTCCAGGAAGGTCGAGCGGATTTCGTTCAGCGTCGGCATGAGGTGTCTTTCGGGGTGATTGGCCTTGCGTTCCGCTGATTTAGCCGTGCCGGCGCGGCGAGTCCACCGCAAGAAAAAAGCCCGGGCACTGCCCGGGCCTTGCAAAAATGCGCCGTGTCAGGTCAGGTTTCCACGACACCACTTTCCCCGTCCTGATCCCCGCCATCGTCCATATTGAACTCCAGCCCGTGGGCGGCGCGGATCTTGTCCTCGATTTGAAGTGCGATGGCACTGTTTTCCTTGAGGAATGTCTTGGCGTTCTCGCGACCCTGGCCGATACGTTCGTCGCCGTAACTGAACCAGCTGCCCGATTTTTCCACCACGCCGGCCTTCACGCCGAGATCCAGAAGCTCGCCGTTCTTGGAGATGCCTTCGCCGTACATGATGTCGAACTCGACCTGCTTGAATGGCGGGGCGACCTTGTTCTTGACGACCTTGACCCGGGTCGCGTTTCCGACCACCTCGTCACGATCCTTGAGCGCGCCGATCCTGCGGATGTCAAGCCTGACGGAAGAGTAGAATTTCAGCGCGTTGCCGCCTGTGGTCGTTTCCGGGCTGCCGAACATGACGCCGATCTTCATCCGGATCTGGTTGATGAAGACCACTGTGCAGTTGCTGCGGCTGATCGATCCGGTAAGCTTGCGCATCGCCTGGCTCATCAACCGGGCCTGCACGCCGACATTGCTGTCGCCCATGTCGCCTTCCAGCTCGGATTTGGGCGTCAGCGCGGCAACGGAATCCACGACAACCATGCTGACTGCGCCCGAGCGCACCAGCGTGTCCACGATCTCCAGTGACTGTTCGCCCGTATCGGGCTGGCTGATCAGAAGTTCGTCAAGATCGACGCCCAGCTTGCGGGCATAGATCGGATCCAGCGCATGCTCGGCATCCACGAAAGCGCATACACCGCCTTTCTTCTGCTCCTCGGCGACGCAGTGCAGCGTCAGGGTTGTCTTGCCCGAGCTTTCGGGGCCATAAACCTCCACGATCCGCCCCTTGGGCAGACCGCCGATCCCGAGCGCGATATCCAGGCCGAGCGAGCCGGTCGATGTCGACTCGATATCCTTGACGGGATTGTCACCGCCAAGTTTCATGATCGACCCCTTGCCGAACTGCCGTTCGATCTGGGCCAGGGCGCTGTCCAGCGCCTTCTGCTTGTCCGCGCTTTTCTTGCTGTCCATGGAAAGAAGGTCTGCCGTTGCCATTGCGTTCACGTCCTTATTTCATATCGTGTCAGGCGCGGCAATCACCGCGAATGTTCACTCTGTGTTCTGTTTCGTTATGAAGACAGAACAAGAACATTTCAAGAAGATTGTTCTGGTTTCCACTTTTTACCGGAAGGGTTAAAGAGTAGTTTACGCGCAGCGGCAATAACGGGGCGAAGTGTCCATGCTTGTGTTTTCAAAAGCAAAACTGGTTTTTCTGTCTGTACCGAAGACGGGAACCACGGCGCATGAGGCCGCGCTGGCGCCCCTTGCATCCATGGTCATCTCGGATCCGCCCGAGCTGAAGCATGCCCCGGTGTTTCGCTACAACCGCTTCTTCCGCCCTGCGCTGGAGAAGTTTCTTGGCCCCGAGATCGAGGTTCTGGCCGTGATGCGTGAACCGATCAGCTGGCTGGGAAGCTGGTACAGGTATCGTCGTCGGCCCTACATGAAGGGCCGGACGAATGCAACGCACGACATCAGTTTCGAGGAGTTCGTGCTGTCCTACATGAAGGGCCGGAAGCCCGGTTTCGCCAATGTCGGCTCCCAGGCCAAGTTCCTGGAGCCGCAACGCAACGGCACCGCGGTGACACATCTTTTCCGTTACGAGGATCCCGACGGCCTGGCGCGGTTTCTCAGCGCGAGGCTCGGGAGGGACCTGCCGGGCACGGAACGCCAAAACGAATCGCCGCGCATGCCGCTGGACCTCTCCAAAGCGACCGAAGCGCGCCTGCGGCGCAAGTGCGGCGCCGAGTTCGACCTTTGGGAAGGCATCGGCAGTGACGGAGCCTATCGCCCGCTGCCGGCGCCCGAGGCGACCAGCCGCTGAACCGTCTGGGTCAGGTCGTTGAGCGAAAAGGGCTTGGACAGGAATGCCGATGCGGGCACACGGCGTTGCAGGTCCTCGAAACTCTCCTGGGCATAACCCGACATGAACACGACCCGCACATCCGGCCGTGTCTCCAGTGCCGTCTTCACCCATCCCGGTCCGTCCATTCCCGGCATGACCACGTCGGTGACGAAAACGTCCACATGCACGTCCGGATCTTCCAGCTGAGAAAGCGCGTCTTCGGCCGATCCGGCCTCCAGCACGGTAAAGCCGCGCAATTGCAGCGCGCGGGCAGCGAAGGCACGAACCGGCGCCTCGTCTTCCACCAGCAGAACCACGGCATCCCCCTCGACCGGCAAGCGTGACGGGCCTTTTCCCACCGGTTCAGGTGTGTCGGACCGTGTTTCGTGGACCGGCAGCATGATGGTAAAGAGGGTGCCGGCGCCCGGAGGACTGTCGGCAAATATGAAGCCGCCGGTCTGCTTTATGATCCCGTATGCCGTCGACAGGCCAAGCCCGGTCCCCTCCCCGACTTTCTTGGTGGTGAAGAAAGGTTCGAACACCTTGTCAAGACGATCGGGTGGAATGCCGGTGCCATGATCGATCACCCGCACCGCCACGTAGCGGCCGGCCGGCACCTCCGCCCTGTCACGGCGCAGCGGCCGGTCAAGGCACATGTTCTCGGTCTCGATGACAATGTCCCCGCCCTGCGGCATCGCATCCCGGGCATTCACAACCAGGTTCATCAGAACCTGTTCCAGTTGCTGCTTGTCGGCCCGGACGGGTGCGAGCTCCGGATCATGACGCAGGGTAAGGGTGACTTTCTCGCCGATCAGCCGGTTCAGAAGATGCATCATGTCGGAGACCGAATCGCGCAGATCCATGACGACCGGGCGTAAAGTCTGCTTGCGGGAATAGGCCAGCAGCTGCCCCACCAGCGCCGCTGCCCGGTTGGAATTCCGGGCGATCTGGACCAGGTCCGCGTAATCCGCATCCCCCCGGTCATGTCGCAGAAGAAGCAGGTCGCAATGGCCGCTGATCGCCGTGAGCAGATTGTTGAAATCATGCGCCACACCTCCGGCAAGCTGTCCGATCGCCTCCATTTTCTGGCTCTGCGTGAACTGCTGTTCCAGCGATTTCAGTTCCGTGGCATCGTTGAGCACCGCGATCAGAACGCTTTTCCCGTCTTCCATTGCGCGGTTGAGCGTGACCTGAACGAAAACTTCCCGCTCTGCGGGGCGCACCCTGAGAAACTCCGAGCGCCGTCCGCCGCGTCCCGCGGCCGCCTCGGCCAGCCAGTCCGCGATCGGCCTTCCCAATCCTTCAAGCAGGTCCTGAAGCGAGGTGTGTCTTTCAATGTCGATACCAAGCAGATCGCGCGCGGGACGATTGGACAATTGCAACTGTCCCGAGACGTCCAGCTTCAGCAACGGCACGGGCAACTCGTCGAAGAAGGCCCAGCCGTTCGGCGCCCGTTCCGCCGCGGCCTCGTCGGGCAGCAGGAACAGTTCACGCCGTCCGGCCGACGCCTCCAGCTCCAGCACCAGACAGCGCACCGGTCCGCAGGCCGTGCTGATGTCGGCCCTCATGCCCGACCGGATGGGAAGATCAGCACACAGGCGGTCAAGGTTGCGCACCCTTTCCCCGACAAGATCACGGGCCGCCGCGTTCATGAACAGGATGGCGTCGTTGCGCCCGAGGGTCAGCATCGGCAAAGGCACCGCATCGCCATTTCGAGGCTCCGGCAGGACGGTCCGTTCGATGCGCCACAACAGGCGGTCCGGGTCAAGCATCCGCAGGCCGATACGGAAAGTTCCACCGCGTGTCACGACATCCTCGTGCGCGCAATCGGCATCGTCACCGCCTGTCGCACGCGCGCGGTTTTCCAAACGGTAAAGCAATGCCCCGGGCCGGGCCGTCCAGGATTCGAGCAACGCGGCGAGGGTTCTGTCCCCGCCCGGATCGCCCAGATCGCGGGCGACGGCGGCATTGGCATACGTGATCCTGCCCTGCGCATCGGTCAAGAGGCTTGGCACCGCATCGCCGGCAACCAATGCGGCGATGGCGCCGGCCCTGCGGCGGCGCCACAGCCCCGCCAGCCAATCCAGTACCACGATCCAGGCAGCCGCCACCGCCAATATCAGCGCCACCGCGAACAGTGCCAGGCCCAACCGCTTGTCAGAAAGAACCCACCCCGAGAGGGCAAAAAGCATTGCCGCAAGGAAAACCAGCCCCGCCCGCGGTCTGAGCCGAGCCGCGGCCACGCCGATCGGCCCGCCGATATGTGTCGCGAATGCCAAGAACCGCGCCCGTCCCGCTACTGCTTTACCCGCAACCTGAGGGAAAAGCCTTAAACGTGACTTAACGGCATCCGTGGTTACACGTCAAGGTTGTGTCACCGTTGAATCATCCTGCACGAGTGCCACAAAGAAGCCGTCTCCTCCGTCGGAAACCGGCCACCGTCTTTGCAGCACGCGGCGGGTTCCCGGCGTTCTTTGCAGGAATGCCCCGACGCGCGCCTCGTTCTCGTCTTCCAGCAGCGAACAGGTCGCATAGACAAGCACACCGCCTGGCGCCAGAAGCCGCCATGCTGCATCAAGGATGTCGTCCTGCGTGACGAGGAGCCGGGCGAGCCCTTCCGCGCTGAGCCGCCACTTGGCCTCGGGCGTGCGGCGCCAGGTTCCGCTTCCCGAACAGGGCACGTCGCAGATCACGGCATCATATGGCCCATGCGCAGACAGTTCGTGCTGCGCCAGCACCTTCACATTCAGACCGGCCCGCGCGGCGCGGGCCGGAATGTCGGTGAGGCGACGGGGATTTGCGTCATGCGCAAAGAAGTCCGCATCCAGACGCGCGCCCAGTGCGAGGGTCTTGCCGCCGCCGCCCGCGCAGTAGTCCAGCACCCGCGCGCCCGAAGGTACGCCGACGATTTCCATTGCCGCCTGTCCCGAGCCGTCCTGAAGTTCGACCAACCCCTCGCGAAAGGCACGGCTGTTGGCCAATCGGCGCGCGCCACTGGTTACCTTCAGGGCCGTTTCCGCGACAGGATGGGCGTCGGTCAGGATCCCCTCCTCGGCCAACGCCGTGCGCGCGTGCCGGGTATTCCCGCGCCGCAGGTTCACACGCAGCATCACCGGTGCCCGGCCCCGCAATGCTTCGGCCTGGGCTTGCGCATCTTTCCCCAGCGAGGCCCTGAACGGCTCGATCAGCCAGTCAGGTAGATCCATCCGATCCCCGTCGGTCACCGGTGGCGCGCCGGCATCGTGTTCCGCGGCACTCAGGGGGGGCGGCGCATGGCCCTGCCCGGTAAAGAAGGCTTGCGGGTCTTCACCGGCCGCGCGCAGCAGGCCAATCATCAGCGCCCGGCCATCCTCCCCGCCGCCAAGGCAGGCGCATGAGCGCCGGCAACGCAACACCTGATAGACATGATCACGCACCGCCGCGCGGTCCCCCGATCCGGCAAAGCGCGACCGACGCGCCCACCCGGTCAGGGCCTTTTCGGCAGGAACGCCGCCCCCGATCTCGTCGAGCACCGCGATGGCAGCCGCCACAAGCGCACCCGGCCTCATGGGCCTAGCCCTCGCGACCGGGTCGGAGATGGAAACATGGCAACCTCCAAGGCAGATGCGGCAGCGATCATGATGCCCGCCCTCCGTAGACAAAGCCGCAGCACTTGCCCAGCCTTTCCCGAACGGTTGTTGCAATGATACCCTGTCCCGCGTATCCGGTCCGGGCAAGGCTGATGACCCCCGTCAGGAGCGTCCGGATGACCGTGACCGTGGTGACATTCGTCGTGGTGACCATCGCCGTGACCATGGCCGGCGCGGCTTCCGTGATCGGCAAGCGTGAAACGACCGAGGACTACCTGCTCGCCAGCCGCTCGATCCCGCCATGGCTCACGGCGCTGTCGACGGTCGCGACCAACAACAGCGGCTTCATGTTCATCGGCATGATCGCGGCAAGCTACCGCGTCGGGATCGAGACCGTCTGGATGATGCTCGGCTGGATCATCGGTGATGCGATCGCCTGGTGGCGGCTCTATCCCCGGCTCAGGGCACGGTCCGGCGCGGCCGGAACGATCACCGTGACCGCCATCCTGGCAACGGGCCCGGAGGGGCCGCGCAGGTCGCTGGTGGTGGCGGCAAGTGCCCTGACCTTCATCTTTCTGGGCGTGTATGCCGCGGCACAGCTCAAGGCCGGCAGCACAGCCCTTCACGCGCTTTTCGACTGGCATCCCGCGACCGGTGTCATGATCGGCGCCGTGATCGTGATCCTTTACTCCTTCGCCGGGGGCATACGTGCGGATATCTGGACCGACGCGGCACAATCGGCGATCATGTTCGTTTCGATCGTGCTCATTCTCACGGCCGGATTCCTCGAGGTCGGCGGTCCCGGGAAGCTGGCCACCCAGTTGCAGGCGCTGGATCCGGCCCTGTTGTCGGTCTGGCCCGAGAACATGACGTTCGGTCCGGTCCTGTTCGTGGCGGGGTTCGTTTTCGCGGGGCTGGGAACGCTGGGGCAGCCGCATCTGATGACACGCCTGATCGCCATGGATCATACAAGCGGCATCCGCCATGCACGGGTTTTCTACTTCCTTTGGTTCGTGCCGTTCTGGGCGGCCTGCATCGCGGTCGGGCTCTATGCCCGGGCGGTCCTGCCCGATCTGTCCGGCCTGCCCGGAACCGATGCCGTGCCCGACCCCACCGAACTGGCGCTGCCGCTGGTAACGATGGAACTGCTGCCCGACATATTCGTGGGCCTTGCGTTGGCGGGGTTGTTTGCCGCCACGGTCTCGACCGCGGACAGCCAGATCATCCTGTGCTCGGGCGTGATCACCCAGGACATGATGCCGCGCTGGCGCGAGAACTACCTGGCCTCCAAGCTGGCCACCGGTGCGGTGCTGGCACTGGCCCTGACGGTGGCGCTGATGGCTCCGGAAACGGTTTTCGACCTGGTGCTCATCGCCTGGTCGGGGCTGGCCGCGACGTTGGGTCCGGTCCTTTTCCTGCGGCTGTTCCGCTATCCGATGCCCTCGGGGACCGGCCTTGCAGCCATGGCGGCAGGGCTCGCAGCAGTAATCTTATGGCACAATTCCGGCCATGACGATGCGGTCTTCAAGGCCCTGCCCGGGATCCTCGCGGCCTTCGCGGCCTATGCAGCGATCCGCTGGGTGCACACTGTTCGGAAACGTCGTCAGCCGATCCGGTAGTTGGGGCTTTCGCGGGTAATCTGCACGTCATGCACATGGCTTTCCTTGAGGCCCGCACCGGTGATGCGCACGAAATCGCAGTCCGTGCGCATTTCCTCGACCGTCGCGCAACCGGTGTACCCCATGGCGGCGCGCAGGCCACCCACCAGCTGATGCAACACGGTGCCGGCAGACCCCTTGTAGGGCACCTGCCCCTCGATCCCCTCGGGCACCAGCTTGTCGCTGGCCGCGTCCTTCTGGAAATAGCGATCTGCACTGCCGCGCGCCATCGCACCGAGGCTTCCCATGCCGCGGTAGCTCTTGAAGCTGCGGCCCTGGTAGAGGATCACCTCGCCCGGGCTCTCGTCGGTGCCCGCCAGCATCGAGCCGACCATCGCGCAGGACGCGCCCGCGGCAATCGCCTTGGCGAAATCACCCGAGAACTTGATACCGCCGTCGGCGATCACCGGCACGTCCCCTGCCGCGGTGGCGCAATCCATAACCGCGGTAAGCTGGGGCATGCCCACGCCGGCCACCATGCGCGTGGTGCAGATGCTGCCCGGCCCAATGCCCACCTTGATCGCGTCGGCACCGGCTCCGATCAGGGCGCGCGTTGCTTCCGCCGTGGCCACGTTGCCGGCCACGACCTGCACTTCGTTGCTGAGTGTCTTGGCCTTCTCCACCGCGGTCGCCACCCCTTCGGAATGGCCATGCGCGGTGTCGATCACGATCATGTCCACGCCCGCATCCACCAGGGCGCGGCTGCGCTCGTACCCGGCCTCGCCGACGGTCGAGGCCGCAGCGACCCGAAGCCGGCCAAGTTCATCCTTGCAGGCCGACGGGTTGAGAACCGCCTTCTCGGTGTCCTTGAGGGTCAGCAGCCCGGTCAGCTTGCCGTCCCGGTCGGTGACCAGCAGCTTTTCGATGCGGCGCGCCTTCATCAGAGATTTCGCTTCCTCCCGATCCGCGGGTTCCTGGAGGATAGCCAGGTTCTCGGATGTCATCATCACCGACACCGGGGTCGCCTCATCTTCCGCGAAACGCATGTCGCGATTGGTGACAATGCCCAGAACCCGGCCCTTGTCATCCACCACCGGAAAGCCAGTCACGCTGTAGCGCGCCTGCAGGGCCTTCGCGTCGGCCAGCGTCTGGTCCGGTGTCAGGGTGATCGGATTGTAGACGATCCCGCTTTCGAACCGTTTCACGCGCCGGACCTGCCTTGCCTGATCCTCGATTTCGAGATTGCGGTGAATTACCCCCATGCCACCGAATTGCGCCATGCATATGGCCATTCCGGCCTCGGTCACGGTATCCATCGCCGAACTCAGCAGCGGGATGTTGAGGTCGATGCGCCGTGTCACCCTGGTGCGTGTGTCGGCGGTGTTGGGAAGAACGCTCGACGCGGCCGGAACCAGCAGCACATCATCGAATGTCAGGGCCTCTCGAATCTCCATCGGCGCTTCTCCGGGGCTGGGATCGTTTGGCGGTTCCCTATTGCATGGATCGCCTGCGGGTAAAAGCCCAATTCGTGCCTTGCCGGTCGCACCGAAACCAGCCAGTCTTCTCGCGCAACCGCCGGGAAAGGACGCAGTCATGGCAGAGCACGGATACGAGAGTGGACGGCTGGACCTGCCCTTCGTGGGCATCCCGACGTTCGGAAAGCGCCCGCACATCGCCGACTGGACGTCGATAGACGCCGATGCCGCGATCCTCGGCGCACCCTTCGATGCCGGCACGCAGTGGCGCCCCGGCGCCCGGTTCGGACCGCGTGGCGTGCGCGAGGCCAGCACGCTTTTCAGCTTCGGACATGCCGGAGCCTACGATCACGAGGATGACGTGACCTATCTGCCCGGCGACGTGCGGATCGTCGATATCGGCGATGCCGACATCATCCATACCGACACGATGCGCAGTCACGCCAATATAGAGACCGGGGTGCGCGCCATCCTTGCCGCGGGGGCCCTGCCCGTCACCATAGGGGGCGACCATTCGATCAACATACCTTGCGTAAACGCCTTTGACGATCAGGGCGACATCCACATACTTCAGATCGACGCCCACCTGGATTTTGTCGATGAACGACACGGGGTGCGTTTCGGCCACGGCAACCCGATGCGGCGCGCTGCCGAGAAAGGCTTTGTCACCGGCCTGACGCAACTTGGCATCCGCAACGTCAGTTCGACCGCGAAAGAGGGCTATGACGACGCGCGTGCCATGGGCGCCGATATCCTTTCGGTGCGGCAGGTCCGGGCGCTCGGGGCCGTCGCCACCGCGGCACGCATCCCCCGGGGCGCGCGGCTCTACATCACCATCGACATCGACGCGTTCTGCCCCTCCATCGCGCCAGGCACCGGCACGCCCAGCCATGGCGGATTCCTTTATTACGAGGTACTGGAACTCTTGCAGATCGTGGCACGCGATCACGAAGTGACGGGGATCGACCTTGTCGAGGTCGCCCCGGTGTATGACCCGACCGACAGCACCTCGATTCTCGCGGCGCAACTGCTTCTCAACATGCTGGGGTTCATCTTCCATGCCCGTCAGGCATGAGACGCCCCTCGCGTCCGGGCGTACCGCCCCGGTGACGCTCCGTCACCATATTTTGACGGTTGCGGGCTGTTCGGGCGCCGCGAAAACCTTATGGTCGCCCCCAGTATCCGCCACAGCAAGAGGCCCCAATGTCGCAAGATCCTCTCGTCGTCTTCACCCCGTCGGGCAAGCGCGGGCGTTTTCCGAGTGGTACGCCGGTCCTGACCGCCGCGCGGCAACTCGGTGTCGACCTCGATTCGGTCTGTGGCGGCCGCGGCATCTGCTCGAAGTGTCAGATTACGCCAAGCTACGGCGAATTCTCCAAGCATGGCGTGACGGTCCACGAGGACGCGCTTTCGGACTGGAACAAGGTCGAAGAACGGTATGACCAGAAGCGCGGCCTGAAACCGGGCCGCCGCCTTGGCTGCCAGGCGCAGATCATGGGCGACGTGGTGGTGGACGTACCGCCCGAATCCCAGGTGCACCGCCAGGTGGTGCGCAAGGCGGCCTCGGCCCGCGTGATCGCCATGGACCCGGCCACGCGGCTTTACTTCGTCGAGGTCGACGAGCCCGACATGCATGAGCCCACGGGCGATCTGGAGCGGCTTGAACGCGCCCTCCGGCGCGAATGGGGTATCGAGGCGATCCGCTGCGATCAGACCCTTCTCACCCGGATTCAGCCGGTGCTGCGCAAGGGCAAGTTCCAGGTCACTGTGGCACTGCACAAATCCCACACCGACACAATCGCTCGCGTGGTCGAGATCTGGCCCGGCCTTCATGAAAGCGGGCTTTACGGTCTGGCCATCGACCTTGGCAGCACCACCGTCGCCGCGCACCTCACCGATCTCGACACCGGCGAAGTAAAGGCGTCAGCGGGCATCATGAATCCGCAGATCCGTTTCGGAGAGGACCTGATGAGCCGGGTCAGCTACGCGATGATGAACCCCGGCGGGGAAAGGGAAATGACCGCCGCCGTGCGCGATGCCCTGAACACGCTTGCCTTGGAAATCTCCGCCGAGGCGGGGATCGAGCCGCATCTCATCGTCGAGACGGTTTTCGTGTGCAACCCGGTCATGCATCACCTTCTGCTGGGGATCGACCCGGTGGAACTTGGCCAGGCGCCCTTCGCGCTGGCCACCTCCGAGTCGATCTCGATGGATGCGCGCGATCTGGACCTCACAGCCATCAACCCGCGCGCAAGGACTTACATCCTGCCCTGTATCGCCGGGCATGTCGGCGCGGATGCAGCCGCCGTGGCGCTGAGCGAAGAACCCGGCAAATCCGAGGATCTGGTTCTGGTCGTCGACGTCGGCACCAACGCGGAGATCCTGCTTGGCGACACATCGCGCGTGCTGGCCTGCTCGTCGCCCACCGGGCCGGCCTTCGAGGGCGCGCAGATCAGCTCGGGTCAGCGTGCCGCGCCCGGCGCGATCGAGGCTATCCGCATCGACCCCGAAACCAAGGAACCGCGGTTCCGGGTCATCGGCAGCGACAAGTGGTCCGACGAGGATGGATTTGCCGAGGAAACAGCCGCCACCGGCATTACCGGCATCTGCGGATCCGGCATCATCGAGGCGGTGGCGGAACTGCGCATGGCCGGGCTCATGGACGACAGCGGACTGATCGGTTCAGCCGCCGCCACCGGCACCCCCCGCTGCGTGGCCGAGGGGCGCACACATGCCTACCTTGTTCACGACGCCAGCGCCGAAGGCGGGCCGCGCATCACCGTCAACCAGGGCGATATCCGTGCCATACAGCTTGCCAAGTCGGCGCTCTATGCGGGTGCACGGCTGTTGATGGACGAGCGTGGGGTCGACAAGGTGGACCGCGTGGTTCTCGCCGGGGCATTCGGTGCCCATATCAGCCCCAAACACGCGATGGTACTGGGCATGATCCCCGATGTCCCCCTGGACAAGGTCACCAGTGCCGGAAATGCCGCGGGCACCGGCGCACGCATCGCGCTTTGCAATGTCGGTGCCCGGATCGAGATCGAACGCGTCGTGCGCCAGATCACGAAGGTCGAAACGGCCATCGAGCCACGGTTCCAGGAACATTTCGTCGCCGCCAACGCGATCCCGCACAAGACCGACCCGTTTCCGGAACTCAAGAAGATCGCGCCGTTGCCCGAAGTCAGCTTCAACACCGGCAGCGGCGGGGACGGCGCGGAGGGAGGGCGCCGCCGGCGTCGCCGCAAGGTTTGACGATGGAACGTCCGCCGGCAAACAATCTGACCGGGGGCAAAAAACGACCGGCGGCCGAGCCGTCCCTGCCGGGCGTCAGTGCGTGACGCTTTTACCGTCACCGGCAGGATACCGGCGCTGTAGCGTGTTGCATTCAATCGGAAACGGTCCGCAGACGGACGTGTGACTCCGATCCGGCGCAACGCAAACGATTCCGGCCCTGTCGAACACCGCACATGCCGGCGATCGGTACCCATGCACCGCGCTGCCGATGCACCCGGCCACCAAGTAAGGTATCGGGTCAGGTGTTGGAACTCCAGAAACAGCGGTCGAAATCGACGTATTTCAGCATGTCCTCGGTCTTTCCCACCGGCACAAGACGCGAACATCCCTCGAAACCGTCCGCCTCCTCGTAGACAGAAACCGTCCCGGTGGCGCCGGGGGCGCCTTCGATGCACAGTTTCTCGCCCGGGGCGAGGAACCCGGTGCGACGCTCGGCACCATCCGCCTCGACCGCGAAGAAGTGCTCGTGCGTGTTGCGGTTGCGGACGCAAAGCCGCGTCTCGGCGGTCTGCGCCTCCGGCGCGGCCACGCCGGCCGATGCCTGCTCTTCCTCCGCCGCTGCGGGCGCGTCACTGAACGTGGCCAGATACGCGATTACGTCGCGCCTGTCCTGCGCGTCCTTGAGACGGAAGCGCATCTTGGCCTTGGCGCCGGGGTCATCTAGATAGGCGCGCAGGAAATCCCGCGGCCCGGCAAGGTACTCGAACAGCGCGTCCTCGCTCCAGACAAGGCCCGCCTCGCCGGCCGCGATCATGTCATCGCCGTAACGGTAGCCCTCGTAGCTGCCAGCCTGCCGGCCGATGACACCGCTCAGCACCGGACCGACCCGGTTGCTGGCCCCCTCGCCGACCTGATGACAGGCCGAACAGCGCTTGAATGTCCTCTCTCCGGCCGTCGCATCACCAGCCCCGTCATCAGCGGCCATCGCCGGCCCCGCCATCGCGATCCCCAGACCTATTACCCATTTCCTCATCGATTACCCTCCGGTTTTGCCTGAAATGTTTCGTCTTCCGGGCCGGCGCGGTCAAACCCCGGGCCGGGAAAGTTTCTACACAAACAGGTGATCGCATTGTGACCCCGGCGGAGCGGGAAACACGTTAGGGTTCCGCCGGGAACCAAAAAGACCCAAACTTCGGAGAGGAGACATAGGCATGAAAAGATTTTTGACAGCCGGGGTCGCGGTGCTCGCCATGACGGCAGGGGCTGCGCTTGCACAGGACAAACCATTCGGCACCGACGCCGACGCGGACTACGCCGCCAAGCTCTGGTCGGTGATGGAGGACATGGACATGGCCGGTGACGGCATGGTCCGCAGCTTCCCCTACGAGGGCATGGCACCGCATGGCATGATGCTCGAGACCCTCTACACCTCGGCCACTGTCGACGGGCATACCGGGGATCTGGTGATCAAGCGCAACTACGGCCCCGAAGGCGTGAGCGCCGGCGAGGTTCTGGACGATCCGGGCAAGCATCTGGGCGCCGTCACGGTGATGTTCCGCCGCGAGGCGGGTTTCGATTCGGACAATGCGGACTGGTTCTGGGTCAAGTATCTGCCCGACGGCTCTCTGGACAAGAACCCCAAGGGCATGCGCCTTGCCGGCAAGGTCGCCAAGGGTGCGGACCAGGGATGCATCGCCTGCCATTCCGGCGCAGGTGATGACATGCTCTTCACCACCGACCACCTGAGCGCGCAGTAACCGCAAGCGCGATGAAACAGTCCCTGCCCGCTGCACTGGCGGCGGGCGGGTGACGGCGTGCGAATCGTCGCTTGCAAATGCGCCGCCCTGCTGTCCAAGGCATTCACGCAGAATTCCAGGCCAGTTCAGCCGTCCGATGAATTCGGAACGGAACGAATCCCTGCCGGCCGTCAATACCCGTGCTACCCTCCTTGCAACGCGATTTGCGCGCCACAGGCCGTTTGCCTCCGGCCTTTCCGGTGTTGGGTAACGTCAGGAAACCGCGCTGCGCGAAATGCTCCGGAGTGTCGGTGGCGCGTGGACGGCTGCGGTTCACTGCCTCAGCAAGCGATCAGAGGATTGACATACCCGCCCTGCCGCTACTTCCTACGGGGACATTGTTCAAAGGAGGTTGACCATGAATGTTCGTATGTCTCTGGCCGTGGCGGCGCTGTCCGTTGCGTCCCCCGCATTCGCCGACAACCACTCGGGCGGTGATGCCGCTGCGGGTGAAAAGGAGTTTCGGAAATGCAAATCCTGTCACATGATCGTGGATGACGAGGGCAACAACATTGTCCGTGGTGGCCGCGTCGGACCGAACCTTTATGGCGTGATCGGCCGCACCGCCGGCAGCGTCGAGGATTTCCGGTATTCCGACCTGCTTGCCGCCGCGGGAGAGGCCGGGCTGGAGTGGGACGAGGCCGAATTCGCGGCATACGTTCAGGATCCAACCGGCTACCTGCGCGAATATACCGGCGAAAGTTCCGGGCGGGGCAAGATGGCCTACAAGGTTCGCGACGAGCAGGATGCGATGGATCTTGCTGCATATCTGGCCACCTTCTCGGACGGGATGGACGACGGCGGCGACGGTTGAACCCGCACGGACCGGCAAAACTGGCGGGGCCCGAACAGGGTTGAGTCTCGGGTCAGGGCGTTCTGTCGCGCGGCGGGGCGCCCTCCCTCCTGGGGAAAACAACCCGGGTTAATGCCCCGTCCTGACAGGGCGGTCACGCACCACGATTGATGTTGCGCCCGGACCGATCGTCCGGTATCCATCTATCCGCTGCGGGTGTAGTTCAATGGTAGAACGGCAGCTTCCCAAGCTGCATACGAGGGTTCGATTCCCTTCACCCGCTCCAGCCTTTCAGGGAAGCCGCGCTTCTCCGTGCGGTTTTCCACCACCCGGTGATCGCCCGCCCTCCGACCTGTCGCGCAGGGGAGTTCCTCGCGCCGGATGCGCGGAATGACGCCACGAAAACCGCGCCGGCATGATACGATCGGAGCCGTCGAACCGCAGGGCAGCTGAACATGCGACTGACAGTCAATGGAACCCTCCACGAGGTCGACGTCGAAGAACGGATGCCGCTCCTTTGGGTGTTGCGCGACGAGCTTGGCATTACCGGCCCGAAATACGGTTGTGGGATCGCGCAGTGCGGGGCCTGCACCGTCCATGTCGACGGGGAAGCGATGCGATCCTGCCAGTTGCCGGTCGCCGATGTATGGGGCGACGTCACCACGATTGAAGGCCTGGGCACTCCGGACGCGCCCCACCCGGTGCAGGCCGCCTGGATCGAACATCAGGTGGCCCAATGCGGGTATTGCCAATCAGGGCAGATCATGGCCGCCGCCGCCTTCCTTGCCCGCACCCCTGATCCGACCGACACCGACATCGACGACGCGTTGAGCGGCAATCTGTGCCGCTGCGGCACCTACCCTCGCATCCGCGACGCGGTTCGAGACGCTGCTGAACGGCTTCGGGGGGGCTGAACAATGGGACGCATCGGCCGCATCGCGCGTCGCAGTTTTCTCATCGGGTCGGTCGCCGTGGCGGGCGGTGTGGCCTTCGGAACCTGGCGCTACCGAACGCCCTACGCGAATCCTTTGCACGAAGGGTTGCCAACCGGCGCGGCTGCGCTGACCCCGTATGTGCTGATCGAGTCCGGGAACATCACCCTGATCACGCCACGCGCGGACAAGGGCCAGGGGGCCTATTCGGCCCAGGCAGCCCTCATTGCGGAGGAACTTGATGTCACGCTGGAGCAGATCCGCGTCGATCCCGGTCCGCCTTCCCGCGCTTACTGGAATACCGCGCTTTCGGAAATGGTGGCCGATTTCACCGCCCCGGGTGACGGCCTGATCAACAGTGCCGCGCACGGCACGCTAGACGCGATGATGAAATTCGCCGGCATGCAGATCACCGGCGGTTCCACCACCGTCGCCGACAGCTTCACCAAGCTGCGCGCGGCCGGAGCCTCGGCTCGGGAGACGCTGAAGGCGGCCGCCGCGGAACGGCACGGCGTGCCCCGCGACAGGCTGAGCACCGGTGAAGGCGCGGTCGTACTGCCCGACGGCACACGCATCCCCTATACGGACCTCGCCGCCCAGGCGGCCCGGATCGAACCGGTCCAGGACGTGCCCTTGCGCGCACCGAGCGAGTGGCGCCTGATCGGAAAGCCGATGCAGCGCATCGACATCATTGCGAAATCCACCGGAACGCTGACCTACGGTATTGATCGCGAGGTACCGGGCATGGCCCATGCCACCGTCCTGCTAAACCCCGCGCAGGGCGGCGCGCGCCACGGCTTTGACGCCAGCGAGGCAAGGGCCATGCGCGGCGTGAAGGCAGTGTTGCCCGTCACCGGGGGTGTGGCCGTTGTGGCCGACAACACCTGGCGGGCGATCCAGGCCGCGCGGCGGGTGCAGGCGGAGTGGGGGGAGGCCGCGTTTCCGCCCACAATGGAGGCGCACTGGCAAACCCTGTCGGATGCCTTCACCGAGGATCGTATCGACAGCCGCAAGCGCGATGACGGCAACGTGGCCGACCGTCTGCAGAACAACGGCATCATCGAGGCGGAATATCGCGCGCCCTACCTCGCCCACGCCCCGCTGGAGCCGATCAGCGCCATCGTCCAGGTCAATGACGGTGGCGCCGAAGTCTGGACCGGCACCCAGATACCGCGCTTCGTGCAGGGCAATGTCGCCGACATCGCCGGCATCCCGTTCGAGGCGGTCACCGTCCATGCCGAATACATTGGCGGCAGCTTCGGTCACAGGCTGGAGGACGAGATCGTTCGCCGCGCAACCGAGGTGGCCGTGCAGTTGCCAGGCACGCCGATCAAGCTCACCTACTCCCGCGAGGAGGACATGAGCCATGAATTCACCCGTCAGATCGCCATGGCGCGGCTGCGGGGCAGCGTACGCGACGGCCAGGTCGATACGCTGGATCTGGGGATCGCAATGCCCTCGGTAATTGCCTCGCAGATGGGCCGCCAGGACCAGCCTGTCCCCGGTCCCGACAGTGAAATCGTGGCCGGTGCCTGGGACCAGCCCTTCGCGGTTCCCAACCAACGGGTCACCGGCTACCGGGCTCCTGAACTGGCACCGATAAGCTCCTGGCGCTCTGTCGGGGCGTCCACGAACGGTTTTTTCTACAACGCCGCGTTGGATGAACTCATTCACGCGGCAGGCGCCGACCCAATGGAGGAACGGCTGCGGCTTTGCGACGACCCGCTTGCGCGCAAGGTTCTCGAGGCGGTGGCGGAAATGTCGGCCTGGGACGGCACGGCGCCCGGCGACGGACGAGGCCGGGGGGTGGCGCTCACATATTCCTTCGGGGTGCCCTGTGCCGAGGTGATCGAGGTCACCGGGACCGGCCGAGGCATTTCGATCGACAAGGTCTGGGTCGCCGCCGAGGTCGGCCTGGTCGTCGACCCGATCAACTTCCGGAACCTGGTGCAGGGCGGGGTGATATTCGGGCTCGGCCATGCGATGAACTGCGAAATCACCTATACCGACGGCGTAGCGGACCAGAACAATTTCCACGCCTATGAAGGGATGCGCCTGCGCCAGTGCCCCGAAATCTCTGTGCGCGGTCTGGAAAACGGCGACAAGATCCGCGGTATCGGCGAACCGCCGGTGCCGCCCGCCGCACCGGCACTGGCGGCGGCGATCTTCGCGGTGACGGGGACCCGTTTGCGGGAAATGCCGTTTTCCCGCCAGGTTGCCTTCGCCTGACGCGCAACCGGCGGCCGGAAGCCGCCCCCGCGCCCTTGCCCCCGGTGCGACACGGTGCTTGAAAGGGCCATGCCCCCCGCATCCCACACCGCCGTTACCTGTGCGCTCCTTGCGCTCGGCACATCCGTGGGGGCCTTGGCGCTGTGGATCGGCCTGCCATTGCCCTTCCTGCTGGGGCCACTGATCGCCGCGGGTCTGGTGGCAACGCTGCTGCCGCACCGGTTGCCGGACGGGTATGGCTTTCCGCCCTGGCTCCGCCTTGGTTTCATCGCGGTGATCGGTTTGATGATCGGAGCGCAGGTCAGCCCGGCACTCTTCGCCAATGTGTCGCGCCTCGCGCTCAGCCTCGGGGCCCTGACCGCGGTGACCCTTGGCGCGCATGCCCTCAATTACGCGATCTTCCGCGGCCTGGGCAGGTACGACCGCGCCACCGCATTCTATGCCGCCACGCCGGGCGGGTTGTTCGAATCCATTGCCCTGGGCGACGAGGCGGGCGCCGATCTGCCGCGTTTGATGCTGCAACAATTCCTGCGCGTGATCGTGGTGGTCACGGCACTGCCCGTCGGTTTGTCCCTATGGCTGGGCGAAGCCGTGGGCAGCGCCGGCGGCATGACCCTGGCCACCACCACGGCGGGATGGGAGGATCTGCCGATCCTGGTGGCCGCCGCCGCGGCCGGCCTCATCCTCGCGCGTCTCCTGCGTCTTCCCGCAGGGCAGATCACCGGGCCAATCGCGATCGCCGCCATGCTGTCGCTCAGCGGTGTCCTTGACCTGGCGCTACCGCAATGGCTGGTCAACCTGGCACAGATCGTGGTGGGCACGGCACTCGGGATGCGTTTCAACGGCCTCGGCCGGCGCCTAATCCTTCGCGGTATCGGCCTATCGCTTCTTTCGGTTGGCGCGATGCTGATCCTCGCGGGGTTGGCCGCGGCGGCATTGATTCCCCTGACGGACGAGCCTCTCGATGTCCTGCTGATCAGTTTTGCGCCCGGCGGCGTGACCGAAATGGCACTTGTCGCGCTCAGCCTGGAGGCCAACCCCGCCTTCGTCACCTTGCACCATGTCTATCGGATCCTGCTGACCGTGACGGGCCTTTCGCTCAGCGCATCCTGGCTCCGCCGGCGCCTTTGAAAGTCTTCTTCGAACCGGTGATCCGTACAATCCCGCATCCTCGGCCCCGCGGGACGGTACGTCGCGCGCCGGATCGGTGCCGCGGCGATCATCGAAGGGGCGGCCGTGCTCCGGGATCCGTCGCCTGTGCGCCTCACGCCCCCGGCAACCCTGCAGAATTCGGCGCCCCCGGGGGGATTCGTCGTCTGAAAGCGCCCGCTCGACAGAGGATGTGATTGCCGATCAAGGGGGCAAGGAGGACGCGCCGGGGGCGCCGGACCTTATTCCGCACCCTCGGTCTCGATCTTCAGATCGTTGCCGCAATGCTTGCAATGGATCGCGTCACGGTCATGCCGGGTCAGCCCGCATTCAGGGCAGGTATGCCGGACCTTGGCAGGCGAAAATATTGCCTTCACGAGCCGCAGGAACAGGCCCACGCCGACAACCATGATCAGGACCGAAAGAAGCCGACCGGTGGGTGTGGTCATGGTTACATCGCCAAACCCGGTGGTGGTCAGGGTCGCAACGGTAAAATACAGCGCGTCCACATAGCTGGTCAGCCCCGGCTCGTCACCGCCGCGCAGCACGAAAACCAGCGCCGTCATCGCGAAGATGAAAACCAGCAGATTGACGGCTGCGATGATTCCGTCCTCATGCAGGCGAAAAACCCGCGAATCCCGCCTCAGATCCTTGAGCAGGTGATAGGAATGGATCAGCCGGAGGGATCGAATGACCCTGAGTATCGCCAATCCCTGCCCGATGAATGGCGCCAATGCCAGCGACGCCAGAACGATGATGTCCACGATCACGTGAACCTGCCGCAGCATGCGAAACCGGTTTTTCGCGATCCACAGCCTTGCCAGGAGATCCAGAAGAATGACAGTGCCCACGACCGCATCGACCACGAGGATCGCGGGGGTCAGCACTGCCGCCGCGGTTGCCAGAAAGAAAATGATCGACGCCGCGTCGAATATCAAAAGGCCGTAACGAAATCGCGTCGCCCTTTTCGAGCGCCCCTCGTAAAGAAGCCTGATCCTGTCCTTCATCCTGCCATCGTCCCGCGCGGCACCGAAATTGAAGGCGATCGGAACCGGTGCACGCCTGCGCGGTTCCGGCCCTCATACATCCGCTTTACCATGAATTCAGCCCTCGGCCTCGGCCTTTTCCGCAAGCGTCAGCCATTCGTCCTCGGCCGAGTTCAGGGCCGTCTGCCGCGCCTTCAACGCATCTGTCGCCTTGCGGAATTTGACCGGTTCGCGATTGAACAGCTCCGGGTCCGACAGCAACTCCTCCAGTTTGGCAATCTCCGCCTCCAGCTGGTCTATTTCAGCGGGCAGATTTTCCAGCCTGTGGCGTTCGGTGAAGGTCAGCCCGGACTTGCCGGGTTTGCCACCCTGTTTGGCGTTTTCCTTCTTGGTGCGTGTCCTTGCGGGTTTCCTGTCTTTGCTCGCCGGCGCTCCGGCTCCTTCTTCCCCTCTTTGCGCGCGATAGTCGCTCCAGCCGCCGGCATAGGCAATGGCGTGCCCGTCGCCCTCCATGGCTATTGTCACGCTGGCAACGCGGTCCAGGAAATCGCGATCGTGGCTTACCAGAAGCGTGGTTCCATCGTAGTCGTCCAGCAGTTCCTGCAACAGGTCCAGAGTTTCGATGTCCAGGTCGTTGGTCGGCTCGTCCAGCACCAGAAGGTTGCTTTCCCGGGCCATGATGCGAGCCAGCAACAATCGCGCTTTTTCACCCCCTGACAGGGACTTGACCGGCGCTCTTGCCTGTCTTTCATCGAACAGGAAATCCTTGAGATAGCCCACGACATGGCGCGGTTGTCCGCGCACCATGACTTGATCCGCCCGGCCGGAAACACCGATTTCGGCATCGCCCGACAAATTCTCCCACAAGCTCTTTTCCGGCTCCAGCTTCGATCGCGCTTGATCGAAAACCGCCGGGATCAGGTTGGTACCGCGGATGACCTCCCCGCTGTCCGGCGTCACCTCGCCCAGAAGAATCTTCAGCAGCGTTGTCTTGCCCACGCCATTGGGTCCGACAAACGCCACCCTGTCACCTTTCTGAATCTTTACCGAGAAATCCCGCAGGATCAGTTTACCGCCATAAGATTTTGAAATTCCTCTGGCTTCTATAACCTTCTTGCCCGATTTCGGCCCCGCCTCCAGGGCCATCGCCGCCGTGCCCTGCCGGCGGATCTGGCTGGCACGCTCTGCACGCAGCGCCTGCAGGGCGCGCACACGTCCCTGATTGCGCTTGCGTCGGGCGCTAATGCCCTCAACGGCCCAGCGGGCCTCGGCCTTGATCTTCCGGTCCAGCTTGTGCCGGCTCTGGTCCTCCTCGTCCCAGATTTTGTCACGCCATTCCTCGAAATGCTCGAAACCTTTCTCTTGTCGTCGCATTATTCCCCTGTCTATCCAGAGGGTTGCGCGCGTAAGTTCACGCAAAAACGCACGGTCGTGGCTGATCAGTACAAAGGCCGAACGGGTCTGTTTCAATTCTTGTTCGAGCCAGGTGATTGCCGTGATGTCGAGGTGATTGGTAGGTTCGTCCAGCAGCATCAATTCCGGCGCCTCGGCCATCAAGCGCGCCAAAGCGGCACGCCGGCGCTCCCCGCCCGAGGCCGTGTCGACCGCTTGCGCAGGATCGAACTTCAATCCTTCCGCCGCCATCTCCACGCGGTACATCTCGCCCGGCTCCAGGGCCGCGGCGGCAAAATCCCCCAACGTGGAAAACCCCGCCATCTCGGGATCCTGCTCCATGTATCCAACGCTCGTGCCGGGACTTAGGGTTCGTGATCCGGTGTCGGGCTCGACAAGACCGGCCATGATTCTCATCAGCGTGGACTTGCCCGATCCGTTTCGGCCCACAAGCGCCGCGCGATCACCGGGATGAACCACCAGCGATAGGTCCGACAGGATCGGCCCGCCCCCGAAAGTGAGCGAAATGTCCGTCAGTTGCAAAAGGGGTGCCTGTGCCATGCCAGCGGGCTATCCCGCCCCGCCGGGCGGGTCAAGTTACTGCACCGCAGTCCTCAGGAGGCGCTTTCTTGCTGGCGGAATGGACCGGATTTCCAGCCCCGTGAAAACATGCAGCGTGTTCATCTGACGATCGACGACCGCATGGTCACTCACCCATCCCCCCATCAGCAGATACGTGCGCAGAAGCGGCGGCATCCGCAGCATTGCCAGCCTTGCGTCCGGTTTGCGGCGGCGCAGCTTTTGTGCGAATCGGAAAACCGATGGTGCCTTGACCCGCGGCAACCAGCGGCGCGGCGCCAGGTGACGGTCCTTCAGCATCGCGAAAGCATCGAAATACCGCTCAGCTTCGGTGCCCTGAAAGGAAGAGCAGCCAAAAAGCAACTCGACACCGTTATCATCCACAAAGCGTGTCATCGCGCCCCACGCCACCCGCAGGATATCCGGGTCCCGGCAATCCGGGTCGATGCAGAAGCGCCCCATCTCGACCATCGGGCCATCGAAGTCCTCAAGCGCGGACAGTTCGTAGAATTGCGCCGAATAGCTGTGCCCTATCTCCGAGCCGTGAGTCAGGGGCAGCATCCTGAAACAGCATACGATCCGCCCGCCCTCCGTTTCTTCAACAAGGATGTGCTTGCAAATGTCGTCGAACTCATCCGCATCCAGAGCCGCCTCATCCTCGGCCGCCGCAAAGGCGCGCGCCCTGAGCCGCTGCGCGGCGCGGACATCGCCCTGAGTCTCGGCCACCCTGGTCACGTACCGCCCATTGGCAAGCCCTGACATGGCCATTACTCCCTGCGCGAAACGGCTGATCTGCGTGGTGCTATAGCACCGCCCGTATGACAGCCTCGTGACGCGTCTGCGTCAATCACTAAAAGACCTGACCTGGATCTATGGTGCCGATATTGCCAAGCATCTGCCTCAGGAAGCCGTTGCCCTGGACCGAAGAGCTTGTCACGCGACGCGACAACGCCACCACATGTCCATCCTGAAGGTCGAAACGCTCGATATTCGCGATCACGTCGTTGCCGTCAAAACTTATCGCCAGAACTTCGCGCCGGATTTCCTGAGGTCGGGTCGGCCCGAATGTCTTGAAGCGGCTACGCACGTAGTAGTAATCGCCACCGCCCAGCATTCCCGATGTCGAGGGCGGTCCGATCGTGTCATCGACGGTCGCACGGGTATCCACACCCACCACAAGCTCCTCAAGATCCGAATCCGGCGGAACGTATCCATGGTTCTGGTAGGTCGCGCTGCATGCCGCGAGGGCCACGAGCCACACCACGACGAAGGCCGTTTTCAGCCTGTTTCCGATCCCTGCCATGCCAACCCTCTTGATCCCGGCCTCCCGGGCCGTCTATCCCGATTACAACACCCCGCCCGGATGGTTCAAGGAAGGAAGCACATCACACCATGGCCCAGGCCCCGCAAAATCACACGACGCTGCGCTTGAATGAACTTTCGGTGCGCCACCCGACGGCATTCGGCCTGGCCCCCGATGCGCAAGCACGCGACAGGATCGCTTCCGACCTGGGGCTTGTGGATCTTCGCAAACTTTCGTTCAGCGGGACGATCACCGCGGAGGGGCCGCATGATTGGCGGCTCGAGGCCACCCTGGGCGCGTCGGTGGTTCAATCCTGCGTGGTCACACTCGCACCCGTGACGACGCGGATCGATACGGTCGTGACACGGCGGTTTCTTGCCGATATGCCCGATCCCGATCCTGCGGAAGAAATCGAGATGCCCGAGGATGCCAGCGCCGAGCCACTGACAGACCCGATCGACCTTGAGCGCGTAATGATCGAGGCACTCGCCCTTTCGCTGCCGGACTATCCCCGTGCCGATGGCGCCACTTTGGGCACTGCCGTGTATGCCGCGCCGGGGGTCGCCCCCTTGCGCGAGGAGGAAACCCGCCCCTTCGCCGGCCTGGCGGACCTGAAGGCGCGGCTGAAAGGGGATGAGAAGTAGCGGAAAAACCGCTTGCCCCGGCACGAAATCGCTGTATTTTCGCGCTTTCATCGGAATTTGGGGTTGAACCGTCGGCGCCGTACGGACTATGAGCCGCGGACACCCGTAAACCGGGCGAACGAGCCCACTGCAAATCGAGGTTGCGACATGGCTGTCCAACAGAACAAAGTATCGAAATCGCGCCGCAACAATCGCCGCGCGCATGACGCTCTGACGGGCGCCAACCCCAACGAATGCCCCAATTGCGGTGAGTTGAAGCGCCCTCACCATGTCTGCGTCGCCTGTGGCCACTACGCCGACCGCGAGGTCGTTGCCATGGCGGACGAGGTCGATCTGGACGAAGACGCGGCCTGAATCGAAAAAGGACGGCTGCCCGGATGACGGCGCACCAGGAAAATCCAGCGGCGGGTTCGGGGCGCATCATCATATCGGTCGACGCCATGGGCGGTGATCAGGGACCGGCAGCCGTGGTGGCGGGCATATCGAGATCGGCAAAGAAGAACCCCGATATAGGGTTTCTCCTGCATGGTCCGCGCGGCGAACTCGAAAAGCTCGTCGCGCGACGAAAGAACCTGGCCGGGCGCTGCGAGATCCGCGATGCCAGTGATGTCGTGTCGATGGAGGACAAGCCAAGCCAGGTCATGCGGCAGGGCCGCGAGACGTCGATGTGGTCCGCGCTGGACGCGGTGCGCAACGGAGAGGCGACGGTCTGTGTATCCTGCGGCAACACCGGCGCGCTGATGCTCATGTCCGTGATGCGGTTGCGCAAGCTGCAGGGGATCTACCGGCCGGCGATCGCCGTCATGTGGCCATCCCGCAACCCGCAGAAATTCAACATCATGCTGGATGGCGGTGCGGATATCCGCGCAGATGCCAAGGACCTGATGCAATATGCATTGATGGGCGCCTCCTATGCGCGCAACGGCTTCGGGCTCGACCGGCCGCGCATCGGGCTGCTCAATGTGGGTACCGAAGAACACAAGGGCCGGGCAGAACTCAAGGAAGCCTACGACCTGATCGCGGCCAACGCAGATGATTCGCAGTTCGAATTCGTCGGTTTCGTGGAGGGCCGCGATCTTCCGGGCACCGCCTGCGACGTGATCGTTACGGACGGGTTCACCGGCAACGTGGCTCTCAAGACGGGCGAGGGCATTGCCAAGCTCATTACCGACCTGCTGCGCGAGGCTTTTGCATATACACCGCTGTCGCGCCTTGCGTCGGTGCTGGCCTACACCTCTTTGCGGCGCCTCAAGAAACGGGTTGATCCACGCCGTGCCAATGGTGGTGTTTTCCTCGGTCTCAATGGTACGGTCGTGAAATCGCATGGCTCGGCCGACGCGACCGGTGTTTCCGCGGCGGTCAAGCTTGCTTTCCAGTTGGCGCAGACCGGTTTCTCGCAGAAGCTGGCGGCCCGGGTCGCCTCGGCGTCGGTTCCGACGCGGGAGGCCGGTTCCGGCCCGAGCACGGCGGGAGGAGAAAGCTGATGACGGTTAGGGCGGTGATCGAAGGCGCCGGGCATTACCTGCCCGAACGTGTTGTGCCGAACAGCTGGTTCGAGGGCTGGCTGGACACCTCTGACGAATGGATTCGCAGTCGCTCGGGAATTGAACGCCGCCGCTTTGCGGCGGACGACGAAGCGACATCGGATCTTGCGACACACGCGGCGCGGGCGGCCCTTGACGCTGCGGGCCTGAACGTGGACGACATCGACGGCGTGATCGTCGCCACATCCACCCCCGACCTCACGTTCCCTTCGGTCGCCACGATGGTACAGCGCGACCTTGGCATGACACATGGCTTTGGCTTCGATGTGCAAGCTGTGTGCGCGGGATTCATCTATGCGCTGACCAACGCCAATGCCCTCATCATCGCCGGGCAGGCCCGCCGCCTTCTGGTGATCGGTGCCGAGACCTTCAGCCGTATCATGGATTGGCAGGACCGATCGACCTGCGTGCTTTTCGGCGATGGCGCCGGCGCGGTGGTGCTTTCGGCACAGGAAGGCAACGGCACCCCGGATGATCGCGGCATCCTGTCCGCCGATCTCAACTCCGACGGGCGTTACCGCGAGATGCTGTACGTGGACGGCGGCGTGTCGACCACAGGCGATGCCGGAAAACTGCGCATGCAAGGCAATCCGCTGTTTCGTCAGGCGGTCGAGAAGCTGACGGAAACGGCCGATGTGGCACTGGAAAAAATCGGCCTTTCGGGAAGTGACGTGGACTGGATCGTGCCGCATCAGGCCAATATCCGCATCATTCAGGGCACGGCCAGGAAGATGGGCGTCCCCATGGATCGAGTGATCCTCACGGTTCAGGATCATGGCAACACGTCGGCCGCGTCGATCCCGCTGGCGCTGTCGGTGGGCGCGGCCGACGGGCGGATCAGGAAGGGCGATCTCGTGCTGAGCGAGGCGATTGGCGGTGGCCTGGCTTGGGGGGCGGTCGCGTTGCGCTGGTAAGGGCGTTGCCGGCACTTGATTCCCTGCATAAAAAGTTCATTGCAAGTCATTGATATTGACTCGCAAAAATCTTCCGCCCTAGTATCATGTGGAAATGCGGGGGATAATAATGGCCAACAAGACACTCACAAGAATGGATCTCAGCGAGGCGATCTTTCGCGAAGTCGGCCTTTCGCGCAATGATTCCGCCCAACTGGTCGAAAGCGTTCTCGACCATATGTCGGATGCGCTCGTGCGCGGCGAACAGGTCAAGATCTCGTCGTTCGGAACCTTCTCGGTGCGGGACAAATCGGCCCGCGTCGGACGCAATCCCAAGACCGGCGAAGAGGTACCCATCAACCCTCGCCGCGTTCTGACCTTCCGTCCCTCGCACCTGATGAAGGACCGGGTTGCCGCGGGCAACAAGCGCTGAGGTCGGGTCCGCCATGGGCAAATCCGCCGATGCCTTCCGCACCATCAGCGAAGTTGCTGACTGGCTTGGTGTGCCGGCACATGTGCTGCGTTTCTGGGAAAGCAAGTTCACGCAGGTCAAACCGGTCAAGCGCGCCGGCGGGCGACGGTATTATCGGCCTGCCGACATGAAGTTGCTCGGCGGGATTCGCAAGTTGCTTCACGACGACGGGATGACCATAAAGGGCGTTCAGAAAGTATTGCGTGATCAAGGGGTTCGCCATGTCGCTGGCTTGTCGCACCCGGTTGATGACATCGTCGGTGACGAGGATATATCGCTCGACGTGGTGACCGAGGCCGGGACCGACGGCGGCACCGTGGTGCGCTTTCAGCGCGACCCGCCCGGCCCTGGCGATGTACGCGACAGCAACGTCGCGCAGCCTGAGCTGGCCCCCGCGTCGGACGCGGGCGCCGTCACCCCTGAACCACCGGCACGCGAAGAGGATGCGCCCGCGGCCGGGGCACCGCCCTCCAAGCCCGCCGGCGCGGAAAGTGACGGCTCACCGCAAGGCACGGACCCTGTGATGGACCCAACGGCGCCTGAGGAACCCGTCACAACCTCACCTCAGACAGACACCGTCCCGGACGGGGACGAAATGGCAGACCGGCCGGACATGACATCGCCGGAAGACACGTCAAGGGCGGCGGAGAAAGATGCCGCGGAACGCCACGATGACCAGGACGAATCGCGGCTGGACGATGTGGCCCGCCCCCCTCTGTCCGAGGAAGCTTCCGCCGCGTCTGATACACCCGCGCCGGAAAGCCCCCCCGCAGAGGAGTCCGCACCTGCGCCGGAACCCGTCGACACCGGCGAGGATCCGCCCGACGATGCGCCGGCCGCGCCCGGCCTGTTGGGGGGTCTTGCCCTCATCGAGCGTCCACTCGCGCCCCAGACAGCCACCCGCCTGGCCGGGGTGCGCGACCGCCTGAAGGCCCTGCGCGACAAGGCCGCGCCACAGGACGGAGCGTAGCGGAATTTTGGGAATTCCCCCTTGTCCCCACGCCCAAAACAGGTATGTAAGCTCAATCGTCGGGCTATGGCGCAGCCTGGTAGCGCGTCCGTCTGGGGGACGGAAGGTCGCAGGTTCGAGTCCTGCTAGCCCGACCAATCCAAGCTACACAGAAAGCGGATGCGCAACGGAGGCGCGGCCATGACAGGTGTGCTTTCCAGCCAGCAGCTTGTAGAAATGATCGAAGATGGTCAAATCACCGCCGATCCCTGCATTCTTCCCGAACAGGTACAGCCGGCAAGCCTGGATATGCGCCTCGGTCGAACGGCCTACCGGGTGCGTGCTTCTTTTCTTGCCGGAAAGGACCGCCCCGTCGCCGACCGGCTGGCGGAATTCGAGATGCACCGCATCGATCTTTCGCAGGGCGCGGTGCTGGAAAAGGGGTGCGTCTACGTCGTCCCGTTGCAGGAGCGGCTTGCCCTCTCAGAGAATATACGCGCCGTGGCGAACGCGAAATCATCGACAGGCAGACTGGACCTCCTGACCCGCGCGATTACCGATGGCGGCACGGAATTCGACCGGATCGCACCCGGATATCACGGCCCGCTTTACGCGGAGATCTGCCCGCGCTCCTTCTCGGTACTTGTGCGGCCCGGAATGCGCCTCAACCAGATCCGATTCCGCAGCGGAGACGCGGTACTGACCGACGCGGAACTTGGCACGCTTCATCGCGAAAACCCGCTGGTGGACAGTGACCCGGTCATCGACCACGGGCTCGGGTTCTCGGTCGATCTGCTGCCGCGGGATGGCACCCTGGTCGGCTACCGCGCCAAACCCCATGCCGGGGTCATCGACCTTGACCGGGTGGGCCATTACAGTGCCGCTGATTACTGGGAAGAGGTGCATTCCGCAAGCGGGCGTATCATCCTGGACCCGGGCGCCTTCTATATCCTCGTCAGCCGCGAGGCCGTCCATATCCCTCCCTCTCATGCGGCCGAAATGGCGCCGTACCTTGCCATGGTCGGAGAATTCCGGGTGCACTACGCGGGGTTCTTCGACCCCGGTTTCGGCCATGATGCGGCCGGTGGAGATGGATCACGCGGGGTGCTTGAAGTGCGCTGTCACGAAGCGCCGTTCGTCCTGGAACATGGTCAGACTGTCGGGCGGCTGGTCTACGAACGGATGAGCCAGGTACCCGATCAGCTTTACGGGGCCAGCATCGCCTCCAACTACCAGGGCCAGGGGCTGAAACTGTCCAAACATTTCAGCGGCTGAGGTTCCTCAGAACCGCCCGAACCGACGCGCCATGCGGACAGATTGGCGCATGCGCTGCTTGGTCTTGCCACTTTCGGGGGGCTGCCCCTGTTCCTCGGCGGACTTGCCCTTGTTCATGCGGTCACCAACCACCTCGATTCCCTTGTTGATACCGCGCCCGATCACCTGGCGCATCACCAGCCTGACGACCATGTTCACAATGTTTCCGGCATTCATGGCGTTCTCCCTGCCTGTCTGATTTGCCACCGAGATAGCATTGAATCTTGAAAATTTAAGGGCATGTCCGGCATCATTCCCCGAACAGTTCATCCTGCCCCTTCGCGTCCGTACCGTCCTCCCGTGCGTCGTCCTCGCCCTCTCCGAGAGACGGCATCTGGTCCGGGGGCGGGCGGTTTTCAAGCAGCCCCGCCGCACGCAGTTCCTTCAGCCCCGGCAGATCACGCGGGCTTTCGAGCCCGAAATGATCCAGAAACCCCTGGGTCACGACGAACGTCACCGGACGTCCCGGGGTCATCTTGCGGCGACCGAAACGGATCCATTCCAGTTCAAGCAGCTGATCCACGGTTCCTCTGCTGACCGAAACGCCGCGAATCTCCTCGATCTCGGCGCGGGTGACGGGCTGATGATAGGCGATGATCGCCAATGTCTCGATCGCCGCGCGGGACAGTTTTCTGGTTTCCACAGTCTCGCGTTGCATGAGAAAGCCAAGATCGGGGGCGGTGCGCATGGCCCAGGCATCCCCGACCCGGACCAGATGCACCCCGCGGCCTTCATAGCGCCGGCGCAGATGTGCCAGCGCCTCGGCGGCATCACTGCCATGGGGCATCCGGCTCTCGATCTCCCGCACCGTCACGGGTTCGGCTGTCGCGAACAGGATCGCTTCGCACATGCGCTCCTGTTCGGCCATCGGCGGGGCCGCGAACAGGCTTTCATGTTCGTCTTCGGTATCTTCCGGCATGGCCTCAATCCCTTCGGCGCAATTCGATCGGCGCGAAGGTTTCGCTCTGGCGAAGGTCGATCCGGCCCTCGCGCACCAGTTCCAGCGCCGCCGCGAAGGTGGACGCCGTGGCCGAGCGGCGGCGCTTCGGATCGGTGGTGAATCCTTCGGGCAGATACGCCGAGATCTCTGTCCATGTCCCTGCGAACCCAATCAGGCCACGCATGCGCTCCAGTGCCTGTTCCAAAGAGAATACCGCCTCGCGGTCCATCGCGTAGGGGCGGAACTCGTCCCGCGTGCGGATCCGCGCATACCCCTGCATGAGGTCCAGCAGGGTGGCTATATAACGTACCCGCCGCAGGCGCGTCACGTCCTCGGGCAGACCGCGTGCGAAGAAGTTCTGGCCCAGGCGGTCACGCGCCATCAGCTTCGCGGCCGCCTCTCGCATGGCCTGGAGCCGCTCAAGCTGAAACGCGAGGTGCGCCGCCAACTCCTCTCCGGAAGGGCCCTCGTCGGTAGGATCTGGCGGCAACAGGAGGCGCGACTTCAGAAACGCCAGCCAAGCGGCCATCACGAGGTAATCCGCGGCCAATTCGATACGCATTTCGCGGGCCGTCTCAACGAAGGCGAGGTATTGTTTCGCAAGCTCCAGGATGCTGACCTTTCGCAGATCCACCTTCTGGGTTCGGCCCATGGTAAGAAGCAGGTCCAGCGGCCCCTCGAACCCGTCCACATCCACGATCAATGCCTCGGCCGCCATGCGGTCGGCCACATTGGTCACGCCGCCGGCACCATCGGCATTTTCGAAATCCTCCTCGAAATCATGCTCATCCATCGCCGGGTCCATCCGTCATCAGCCGTTCCAGATTTGCCTCGAGGACGGAAATGTCAACCGTGTCAGGGGGGGTGCGCGCCGACAGCGCCGCCATGGCCCGGGCCTGAGCGGCCTCGTCCATGCGGCCAGCGGCCCCGGCAACCGCGCGCCGCGCCTCAAGTGTCCCGTTGCAATGAAGGACGACGTCACAGCCGGCATCGAGCGCCGCGCGCGCCAGATCATCGGGGCGGCCCGCCAGTGCCTTCATCGAGATGTCATCGGTCATGATCAGCCCGTCGAAACCGATATCCTCACGGATCAGGCGCATCACCGCCGGCGAGATCGTTGCGGGGAGGCTGTCAATGGCCGTGTAGACAACATGCGCCGTCATCGCCAGGGGCAAGTCCGCCAGCTCGCGGAAGGGGGCGAAATCACTGCTCTCAAGGACGGGGCACGGGTCTGTCACCTCGGGAAGCGACAGATGGCTGTCGGCGGCGGCACGTCCATGCCCGGGAATGTGCTTGAGCACCGGCAACACACCTCCTGCCAGAAGGCCATCTGCAACCGCCCTGCCGATCTCGGCCACCTCCGATGGCGCCCCCCCATAGCATCGGTCGCGCAGGAAATCATGCGTTTCCGGCCCGACCAGATCGACAAGTGGCGCGCAGTTTCCATCGATCCCGAGGGCACGCAGCTCCGCCGCGATGATCCTGTAACGCAGATACATTGCCTGTGCGCCATGCGGACCGGCAGCCGCGGTCTGGCGCAATGGCGGTGGCCAGTCCCGCGCCAACGGCGGACGCAGGCGCTGCACCCGTCCGCCTTCCTGATCCACGAATATCGCCGCCTCGCGTCCCACGGTTTCGCGCATCTCGTCACAAAGCGCGCGCACCTGTGCGGCGTTCTCCACGTTGCGGGCGAACAGGATGAAGCCGAAAGGATCGGCCTGCCTGAAAAACTTCCTTTCTTCGGCACTCAGGCGTGGACCGTCGGCATCAAGGATCGTTGCCCCGAAGCCGTTCAACGGGTAACCACCGGAATGCACTCGGTATTCTCGGCAATGAAGGCCGAACAGAAACGCCGTGCATCGCTCAGGTCGTCAAAGCCCATGGCACGCAGGCGGTAAAAGATCCGCCCACCACTTTCGGCGCGCTGGATCACCCGGTCCTTGGAGGACAGGTACTCATCAAAGCGGTTCGAAAGCCGGGCCCATTCCTCGCGTGCGACCTCGGCGCTCGCGAACGCACCCAACTGCGCCAGACGCGTGCCCGCCGGAATCGTCTCAGGGTCCACGTCACGTGGCCCGGCGGGAGCCACCGCCGATACGGTGCGCAGATTGGTCAGGTCGGCCGGGCGGATCTTCGGGCGCAGGGATCGCCCCAGCCCGGGCACATCATCCTCGCCGGTCGCCTGACGGGCGACCGCGTCGGCTTCCGGTGGCTCATCCGCCAATGGTTGAAGCGGCTCCTCGCCCTCGGCCAGCTTGTCGGCCAGCGCCTCGACGGCGCGTCGCTGCGCTGCCTCGTCATTCGCACCACCTGCATCGGCGGCCACCCGAACGCCGTTTGTTTCACCGTCGGTGGTGTCGGCCTCGGCATCCGCTGCCCCCTGCCGGGACCGGACCGGCGCAGCATCCAGTTCAAGCGGATCAGGCGCGAGGATCACTTTTTCCACCGGTCCGGACACTGCCCCGGACCCGGCAACCTCATTCACCGAGAGCCCCTGATGCAACGCCTGTTCACCGCCCGGGTCGTCGGGCTGAACCCGGATCGGCCCCTCCGCCGCCCGGATCACGGGGACACCGCTCACGTCGCGCACCAGTATCTGATACCCCCAGACACCCATGCCTACTGTCAGGGCAATCGAAACGACCGCCCCGGCTGCATAAGCAAGTCTTGCAATGGGATTGACTTGTTCAGGCACGGAGCGTTGCTGTGCCGCATACATATCTGCCATGTCTCGCCTCGCTTTCCACCGGCGATACATTGCCGCCAGGGAGTATTGTCTGCCTCAATCCCCCCGGAGCGCGCGACTTTCTATCGCATTTCCTCGACCGGGGTTACGCCGAGAATACCAAGACCGGCGGAAATAACAACGGTTACGGCACGGGCAAGGGCGATTTTGGCGCGGCTGGTGTCGGCATCGTCTTCCTGAAGGAAGCGCAAAGCGGGCTCGTCATGGCCGCGGTTCCACAAAGCGTGCAGCTCGCTGGCCAGATCATAAAGGTAGAATGCCAGGCGGTGCGGCTCGTTGGTACGGCCGGCGATCTCGACAAGGCGGGGCCATTCCGCCAGCTTCCTGAGCACCGCCAACTCGGCCTCATGGGTCAGTATGGAATGATCAGACGTTGCCAACGCCGCGTCGTCCACGTCGATATCCGCCATCCGCGCCTTGCGCAGAACGCTGCAAACCCGCGCATGTGCATACTGGACGTAAAAGACGGGGTTGTCCTTGGACTGCTCCATCACCTTGTCGAAATCGAAGTCAAGCGGCGCGTCGTTCTTGCGCGTCAGCATCACGAAACGGGTGACGTCCGCGCCGACCTGATCGACCACGTCGCGCATCGTCACGAAGGTGCCCGCACGCTTGGACATCTTGAAGGGTTCGCCGTTCTTCCACAGCTTCACAAGCTGGCACAGCTTGATTTCAAGTGGCACGCGCCCGTCGCTCAGGGCGCTGACAGCCGCCTTCATCCGTTTCACATATCCGCCGTGATCGGCTCCGAAAACGTCGATCAGCACGTCGTAGCCGCGCGCGATCTTGTCATAATGATAGGCGATATCGGGGGCGAAATAGGTCCAGCTTCCATCGGATTTGGCGATCGGGCGGTCAACGTCGTCGCCATGAACGGTGGAGCGGAAAAGCGTCTGTTCGCGGGGTTCCCAATCCTCGGGAGCCTTGCCCTTCGGCGGCTCGAGCACCCCTTCGTAGATGAGGCCCTTGTCCTTCAGGAAACCGAGTGCTTCCTCGATCCGGCCGGTTCCGTAAAGGGATTTCTCGGAATAGAAAACGTCCATCCGCACGCCAAGCGCCTCGAGGTCGGCACGGATCAGTTCCATCATCGCCTCGGTGGCGAAGGCGCGCACCTCGGCCAGCCACACTGCCTCGGGCTGGTCCACATAGGCCGCGCCAACCTCGTCGCGCAGGGCCTTGCCAACGGCGATCAGGTAATCACCGGGATAGGTCCCGTCCTCGAACGCCACGGCCTGTCCATGTGCCTCAAGGTAGCGCAGGTAAACCGAACGCGCCAACACGTCCACCTGCGCGCCCCCGTCGTTGATGTAGTATTCGCGCGTCACCTCGTAGCCGACGTAATCCAGCAGGCTGGCCAGTGCATCGCCGAAAACCGCGCCGCGCGTGTGGCCAACATGCAATGGCCCGGTGGGATTGGCGCTGACATATTCAACATTGACGCGCATGCCATGCCCCATTGCGGAGCGTCCGAAATCATTGCCTTCGGTCAATGCGGCACGCAGCACCTCGTGCCAGACGCCCGGCGCCAGCCGCAGGTTCAGAAACCCCGGACCAGCCACCTCGGCGCTTGCGATCCGGTCATCCGCCCGCAACTTGCCTGCCAGCGTTTCGGCGATATCGCGCGGTTTCAGCCCTGCGGGCTTGGCCAGGACCATCGCGGCATTGGTGGCCATGTCGCCATGGGCGGGATCGCGCGGCGGTTCGACCGTGACATTGGCATAATCCAGCCCCGCCGGCAGATGCCCCTCGGCAGTGATAGCCGAAAGCGCCCCGGTCACGAGGTCCCTGATGTCGGAAAATGGGTTCATGTCGCGCCTCCAGATTGGTCTCGCGCATACCAGAGGCCCCTCCGGTGTCAAGACCACGCTCCGAGGGCCGGCATGCAGGATCAGTCCACGGGTGTCGTCACCGGCAGAACCACACCACCGATGCCGCGCCCGCGCGGTCCGGTCAGGTAGTCCGCGGCGGCCAGCACCGAACCGGCCAGAGCCGCCCCTTGCGGCCCCTGCCCCAGTTCCAGGGCGTTCACGCGCACACCGGCCGCGCGCAAGGTCGTATCCATGGCAACCGTCAGCCGCGACATCGCCGCGGCATGGGCCTGCGTCTCGGGACGGTCCGCGGGTGTTGCCCCTTCGTGGATAGACAGAACCCGTCCCCGCGCCGCAGCCAGCCCTGCCTGCAAGCTCCGCGTGAAGGCCGGCACGGCCTTCAGCACCGCACCGGGTCTGCGCGGCTCCCGCAGGGACTGAAGATGCACGAGAACATGCAACGCCTCCGCCTCCCAGATCGCCCCGACCTGACGGATGTGGTGAGGCTGCAACGGGTCGAGGCAGAGCGGCTCGATCCTGTCCGGGTGCAGCCGCGCGGCGCTCATCGCCGCCGCCTCGTCCACATCCAGCGCCAGCACCCGTGCGCCGGCCGCCGCATATCCTTCGGCAAGCATCGCCCCCATTGGCGCACCCGCCCCGGCAATCAGGACGACCTTTTCGTCGAATTGGCTGAGGAATGGCACAGGAAACGGTTCTTTCGACGCGGCGACACCCGAGGATAGGGCCGTACCCGCACGCCTTCAAGCGCCGTTCGTGGTTTTCGGTTGACCATCCGGCTTCGGCGCATCCGGCGGTCGCAACGCGACAACCCGCGTACCGTCGCCGCCCTCCGGGCCTGTTTCCTCGTCCGGAAACCTCAGAACGCCCTTTGCACTCACCTCGATCAGTGGCAACGCCTCGGGGTTGTCTGCCGTCCAGTCCGAAACTCCATAATCCTCGCTCAGGCTCGTGGAACGTACCTGCCATCCCTCGGCCATAAGCCGTGCGATCTCGTAATACCGCAGGCCGGCCCCGAAATCGCGCCCTCCCAGGGTGGCCGGCAATGCGTGGCGGCGGCTTTCCTGCTTCGCACGCCTTAACTGAAAGACGTTTTCACGGCCGAATTCCGGGCCCAGATCGGTGGCAACCAGAGTGTTGTAGGCGTCATTGTCGCTCGCGGCGATCACCACACCGTAACTCATGACCTCGACACCGTGTTCGGCCGCCTCCGAAAGGATGTCCCCGAAGAAAACCGGCAGGCCCTCGCGCCGGGCACTGCGCAGCCTCGTGCGGTTGGCGTCAGCGACCAGAACCGGCACGTCCAGATCCCGCAGCGCCGCGGCCAAAGCGGCCGCGAACCGGGATCCGCCGACGATGATCACACCGGGTGTTTCGCCTCCGGCCAAACCCAGGAGACGGGCCAGCGGACGCAGGGAGAAGCCGTGCAGCACCACTGTCGCGGCCACCAGCCCGAAAGCCAGCGGGGCCATCAACGCGGCGTCCGTCACCCCCTCGGCCACCAGTCGTTCGGCGAACAGACCCGCCACCGCCACAAGCACCACGCCACGCGGGCCGGTGAATGCGACAAGCAGCCGCTCGCGCATCGCAACCCTTGTCCCGGCCAGCGACAGAAGAACGGTGGCCGGACGCACCACCAGGACCACCACGACGATGAAAGCCACCGCGCGCCAGTCCAGAAGCGCGAGCGTCTCCAGATCCATGGAAGCCGCCAGCAGGATGAAGACGCCCGAAACCAGCAGCACCGTGGCGTGTTCCTTGAACCTGCGCATTTCCGCATAACTGGGAAGATCGGCATTGGCGATCCATACCCCCATCACCGTCACGGTCAGAAGACCGCTTTCGTGCAACACGCTGTCGGCGACCGCGAAAACCCCGAGCAACACTGCAAAGAGCACCGGCACCTTCATGTATTCCGGCACATAGGCGCGGCGGAACGCCTCGGCGATCAGCCAGCCCGCGGCGACGCCAAGGACCGTGGCCACCACGATCCCGCGCACCATGCTCCAGGCCGCCATCTCCAGGCTTTCCGCGGCCTGCAGCACGAGCACGATCTCGAATGCCAGGACCGCCGCCAGCGCCCCGATCGGATCGTTGACGATCGCCTCCCACTGAAGCAGCTGGGCGGGGCGCCGGCGCAATCGCGCCTGTCGCAATAGCGGAGCGATCACCGTGGGGCCGGTCACGATCATGATGCCCCCGAAAACGCAGGCGGTGGCCCAGCCCAGGCCGGCCACGTAATGCAATGCCAGCGCCGAGCCCAGCCACCCGAGGGGCGCCCCAAGGATGACCAGCCGCCAGACACCTTCCGCGGCCCCCCGCAACCCGTGAAAGCTCAGCGTCAGGCCCCCTTCGAAAAGGATGATCGCGACCGCGACCGCAACGATCGGCTTCATGAGCGGACCGATGTCGCGCGCCGGGTCGAACAGGCCCAGACCCGGCCCGACGACGAGCCCGGCCACCAGCATCAGCACGATTGCCGGCATCTGAAGGCGCCAGGCCATCCATTGTGCGCCCACGCCCAGCACCCCCACAAGCGCGAAGGCCATCACCGGGGGCAGCCCGCCCGCACCCGCAACCGCCACGTCCATCGCCATGCCCGCCCTCCTTCAATACCCGATCAGCATCCGGGTCCGCAGCTTTCCGGTCCGCCCAGCCATCGGGCGTGGCAGTCAAGCGCGAAACGGTCGGTCATGCCCGAGATGTAATCACTGACTAACCGGGCCAGCCCGGTCTCGTCCCCGGCCAGCCGGGTCACTTCGGCCTGCCACCGGCCGGGCAGGTAGCCCGGTTCGCGCAGGAAGAACGGGAACAGATCCTCGACCACAGTCGTGACCTCGGCGCGCTTGGCCATGACCGCCGGCGCCCGGTACATCCGGTTGAACAGGAACCTGCGGATCTCGTCGAGGTCGCGGCGCAGCCCGTCCGAGAACCGGATCACGGACCGACCGGCGCCGCGGATCTGATCAGCGCTACCGAAGCCGCCCGCCGCCAGCACCGCGCGGGACTCCTCGATCACGTCCGCCACCATGATGCCGAACACCCGGCGCAGCGCCTCGTGGCGCCGCCGGTAGGAATCAAGCCCGGGGTAGAGCGCATCCACCTCGCGGTAACAGTCCGCGACGATCGGCAGTGCCGCGATCTCCTCTTCGTCGAACAGGCCGGCGCGCAACCCGTCATGCAAATCGTGATTGTTGTAGGCGATATCGTCGGACAGCGCGGCGACCTGTGCCTCGGCGCTGGCATGGGTTCCCAGTTCCAGATCATGGATCCTGTCATATTCGGCCAACGCCCAGGGAAGAGAGCCGCTGGACGAGTTCCCGTCATTCGGGGCCGTTACCGGTCCGTTATGCTTGGCCAGCCCCTCAAGGGTATCCCAGGTCAGGTTGAGCCCGTCGAAGCCGGCGTAATGGCGCTCCAGCGCGGTGACGATCCGCACCGCCTGGGCATTGTGATCGAACCCTCCGAAGGGCGCCATCAGGGCATCGAGCGCATCCTCGCCGGTATGCCCGAACGGCGTGTGTCCCAGATCATGGGCCAGCGCAACCGCCTCGGTCAGTTCCTCGTTGAGCCCGAGCGCGCCGGATATCGTGCGCGCCACCTGCGCCACCTCTATGGAGTGCGTGAGCCGGGTCCGATAATAATCTCCCTCGTGCTCAACGAAAACCTGGGTCTTGTGCTTGAGCCTGCGAAAGGCGCTGGAATGGATGATACGGTCTCGGTCCCGCTGATAGCAGGAGCGGAACGCGCTTTCCTCTTCTTGCACGAGCCGGCCGCGCGAAGCGGACGGATCAGAGGCATAGGCCGCCGCCATCACCGATATCCTTGTCGCCTGTCCCTGTCCCTCATATATTGATACTCGACAGACAATGAAACCGCCTTGATCCTTGCCCAAACCCGCCGGAGTTGACCATGAACATGCCCCCTCAAGTGACCGACCGCGCTTTCGAACGGCTGGCCGAGATCGGTGCCGGCGAAAAGGGCCACGCGCTGCGCATAGCCGTCGAGGGCGGTGGCTGTTCGGGGTTTCAATACGACATCCGTCTCGATGAACCCGCCGAGGACGACCTGGTGCTGGAGGGAAACGGCGAGCGCGTGGTCGTCGACAGCGTGTCGCTGCCATTTCTGACCGGCGCGCGCATCGACTTCTCCGAGGAACTCATCGGCGCCAGGTTCATCATCGACAATCCCAATGCCAGCAGTTCATGCGGCTGCGGCACCTCCTTCTCGATCTAGAATGACCGCGGCACAGGGGTTGGCGGGCGCAGCTTGAGCGGGAAACACCTGACCGAAAGCACGGCACGGCCCTGTCCCGCGATCATCGGAATGGCCCTTCTGGCAGGCTCATTCGGCCGGGACGACGCGCCGACCTGTCCGGCGTGATGTTACCGGCCGCGGGACCGCCTGGTCCCATACCAGCCAGGCACCGGCGGCAATCACGATCCCAGCACCGAGGTAGACCACTGCGGAAGGCATCTCTCCAAAAACCACCGCGCCTATCGCGACCATCCAGAGAAACTGGAGGTTCATCAGCGGTGTGACCACGTAAGCCGGCATCAACCGCAACGCCGCCACCAGCACCCACCGGGCGCCGAAGAGCACCCCTGCATAGATCACCGCCCAGCCCAGATCGGCCGCTGTCATCGGCGTGAAAACGAAGGGTAGCGCCAGCCCCATTGCCAGCATCAGCCCGAGGTTCGGATAGAAGACCTGGGTCAGAAGATTCGGGTCGCGCGTGCCGATATACCGCGACGCGACCATTGACACGGTTCCCAGCAGGACGGCCGTCAGCGCCACAAGATGCCCGGTGCCCACACTGTCGATCCCGCCCGGGAACAGACAGATAACACCGACGGCCCCGAGACACAGCGCAGCCCATGCCTGCGGGCGCACCCGCTCGCCGAGGACCGGACCGGACACAAGCGCCGCAAAAAGCGGAATCATGGCTATGAAAACAAAGACTTCTGCGAAGGGCAGCAGGCGGAACGCGTGGAAAAAGGCCAGCGTGCCGCCCACGGTCGCCACCACCCGTACCGTCATCGCGGCGGGGCAGCGGGTGCGCAACCCCTTGGGCCTGCGTCCAAGGCGGTCGAACAGGATGCAAAGCGCCGCGACGATTGCCCCTGACAGAGCGAAGAGCTGCGGCGCTGCGTACCCCGCAGCGAACATCTTGGTGATCGCGTCCGCCCCCGAAATGAGGAACGTGTAACACGCCGTGAGTCCGGCTCCCGCGATCACCGGTCCGGCCACGACGGCATGGCGGCGCACCGCTACGGTCATGCCTCCGCCCCCTGCAGGCCGACACGGGCGAAGCCCGCGAAAAACCTGTCAAAACTTTCATTGGCGGCCTCGGCCGCGATCAGCACCGCCTGCGCCTCGTTGGACAGACGGTCAGCCACGCGCGACCGCATTACCTGCCAGTCACCGCTGCGCGTTCCGTCCATGCGATACATGCATTCCGACAATTCCCGCAACGGTCCGGACCCGGGCCGCGCACCGCGGAACGCCACGCGCCCCGGCGCGATCTGCTGGGCGAACCCGCCCCGCCCTGACACGCCCATGAACCAGTTGCACATCAGGAACTCATGATAATCGTCCTGAATGTCGACCTGCGGATCGGCGTCCAGAGCGAATGTGGCGGCATGCTCGACCAGCCAGTTTTCCCATATCTGCGGCGGTTCCTGCCCGGCAAAACGCAGGGCGATGCATATCTCGGCCAGAAGATCGACATTGAGATCAAGAAAGGCCAGGGTTCCGGCAAAGCTCAGGCTGTCCAGTGTCTCGGCATCGAGCACCGGATCGCGGCGACCGTATTCCGACAGGTAAAAGACGATGTGGGTCAGTTCATAGGCGGCTTTCTTGTTGGGCATCGAAAAGGTTTCGCACCGCCTTGCGAAGCGCCGCAGCCTGTCATCCAGTCCGGTATCGTCCGCCATCGGATCGACATCCCTGCGCGCGCACAGTCTGCGCGCCTCGGCCCGTTGAAGATCCGAAAGCTCCGCCTCGGCCAACCCCTGCAAGCCGACCCAATGGGCAAGTTGCGCCCCTTTCTCACCGGGCATGCCCAGATCTTCCAGATCGAGGCAAAGCGACAGCAGGAACCGGTAATACTGCGGGAAAAAGCCCATGCGCTTCTCGATGTCATGGTAGAACTCGTCATGCACCGACAGCGCCGCGCCATCAGGCTCGGCGCCAGTCGATTCCATGATGTTGAGAAGCTCCGCATTTTCCTTGAGCCAGAACACATCATCGCCGAAACGACGATGTTGTGCAAAGCAGGCCATCAGCGCCGCCTGGCGATCGGCGCTGCTGTGCTGCCGGAACGGGACATTGAGCTGGACGACATTTTCCATCTTTCAGGTCTCCTTCATGCAATCGGGCCCAGGGCCCCGTTCCGCCAGAGGGTTCAGAGGCTCGAGGTGAACATCTCCACGCCGTCGCCGTCCGTTTCGACGGTCACCCGCGGCGAAAGCGATGATGTGAACGCCTGCACAGCCTCGCCGGTGGTGGTATCGGCTGCCGAAACAGGCGCCAGCGACGAGGTGAACATTTCCACACCCTCGCCCGCGTTTGCGGCAACATCATTGGCCGGCGCCAGCGACGAGGTGAACGCATGAAGCGCATCGCCGGTCGCCGTGTCGCCCGACGCGGCCGGGGCCAGCGACGACGTGAACATCTCCACCGCATCACCGCCGGTGGCGCTCACGCTCAGGCGTGGTGCAAGCGAGGAGGTGAACATCTCCACGCCGTCACCTTCCCCGGCAAGGGCGCTTGGCGCCAGCGAGGACGTGAACATTTCGACGGCATCCCCGGCGGAGGTTTCGGCCCTTGCCGCGGGTGCCAGCGAGGACGTGAACATCTCCAGGCCCTCTCCGACGTCCTGCGCGATGGACGCGTGTGGTGCCAGCGACGACGTGAAGGCCTCGACCGCGGTCCCGTCATGCAGGCTTGCCGCTGCACCGCCCCGCACGTTGTTTGCCTTTGATGTGACGAACTGTTCTTCTTTAAGTTGAGTAAGCATCGTTCTTCTCCCCAGTTTCCAGTTGCAGACACTCAAACGCTTGCACGTTTTACGTGTTCTGCCAATAGGTTTTCTTTTTTAAGTTGTGCTTTACTTCGGCCCACAACTTTAGGAATTCCCGCCAGCAGGCTGAATTTTAGGTGTTTTGAAAAACTTTCAGATCACCCAAAATCCACAACCTCAGGGCGTCAAGAAGGACGAAATCCCAAGACGAGGATGGCCCGGAGGATGTTCAACCCAAGCGTGCAGAGGGATTGTGCCGATGGAATCGGACGGAATGATTCGCGCCTCCGGGCACGACCGGACCTGCCAAAAACGGGGGCATCCCTTGTCTAAGACCCGCGGCTGGGTGATAGAGGGGGCCGCGCACCAGGGAGCATCGGACATGAAGATCGCCAGTTTCAACATCAACGGCATCAAGGCCCGCCATCAGGCACTGTGCGACTGGCTGGACGAGGCCGATGCCGATGTCGTCCTGCTGCAGGAAATCAAGTCTCAGGATGCGGGTTTTCCCGCCGAACCGTTCGAGGATCGCGGCTACAACATTGAAACCCACGGGCAGAAAGGGTTCAACGGTGTGGCCATCCTGTCCCGCCGGCCGCTTGAGGATATCAGCCGCGGCCTGCCCGGTGACGACAGCGATACCCAAGCGCGATGGATCGAGGCCACGGTCACCGGCGACTCGGGCGCGGTGCGGGTCTGCGGGCTCTACCTGCCCAACGGGAACCCGGCACCGGGGCCGAAATACGATTACAAGCTCGACTGGATGGAACGGCTGCGCGCCCGTGCCCGCGAACTTCTGAACGCTGAGGAGCCGGCGCTGATGGCCGGGGATTACAACGTGATTCCCGCGCCGGAGGACGCCCGCAACCCCGAAGCCTGGGCCGATGACGCACTGGCCCTGCCCGAAACCCGCGCCGCCTGGCGCCGGATAGTCAACCTTGGGTTCACCGATGCCTTCCGCGCCCGTCATCCGGGATCGGGGCACTACACGTTCTGGGATTACCAGGCCGGCGCCTGGCAACGCGACAACGGCATCCGCATCGACCATTTCCTGCTGACACCGCAGGCGGCCGACCTGCTCACGGATTGCCAGATCGACAAGCATGTGCGCGGGCGCGACAAACCGTCCGATCACGTCCCGGTCTGGATCACGCTGGACATCTGAACACCCGCCGCTTGCCGATCACCGTCCGCGGACGCCAGGCGGCACGCCCCCCGCACAACCCCGAGGATCGGCATGGAAAACCTGCGCGGCAGCATTCTGATGGTTCTGGCCATGGCTGGTTTCGCGCTTGAGGACATGTTCATCAAACGCCTTTCCCTCGATCTGCCGATAGGGCAGATCCTCATTCTTCTTGGCTCAGGCGGTGCGGTGATCTTCGGACTTGGCGCACTGGCACGCGGGCATCGCCTGTTCTCGCGCGATCTGCTGGCACGCCCGGTGCTGCTGCGCAATCTCGGCGAGTTGATCGGCACCATCGGCTTCGTCACCGCGCTTGCACTGACACCGTTGTCCTCGGCCTCCGCGATCCTTCAGGCCACACCGCTGGCCGTCACGCTGGGTGCGGCGCTTTTCTTGAAGGAGGCCGTGGGCTGGCGCCGCTGGAGCGCCATTCTTGTCGGTTTTGCCGGTGTCCTGATGGTCATCCGCCCGGGGCTGGAAGGGTTCTTGCCGGCCTCGCTCTTTGCCGTGCAGGCGGTGATCGGGTTGGCGATCCGCGATCTGGCCACCCGCGCGGTGCCCGCCACCGTTTCGTCGATGCAGCTTTCAAGCTACGGATTCGCCACCGTCGTGCCCGCCGGCGCTATCCTGTTGGTGATCACCGGTGCCCCGGTCGCGCCCGACGCCGCCAACTGGCGTGATCTGGCCTTCGCACTCTTGCTTGGCGTCGCCGCCTATTATGCGATCGTCGCCGCGATGCGGATTGGTGAAGTGTCTTTCGTCACCCCCTTCCGCTACACGCGGCTGATCTTTGCACTGATCATCGCCATGACCCTTTTCGGTGAACGTCCGGATTTCTGGACCCTTGCGGGCGCCGCGATAATCATTGCCTCCGGGCTCTACACCCTGTTGCGCGAACGCCGCCTCGCGCGTTTGCGCAGACGCCGTCCCTGACCCTGCGAAATGCAAAATCCGGATTTGTTAGCGCTATCATTAACAGTTCCCATTCCCCGCCGGATTTGCTAAGGGGGCGGCAACAGGGCACCTGGAGCCCACCCAACGCCCGATAACTTTCCGAAGGACATCAGCATGAGCACCATCATCGACATACACGCACGCGAAATCGTTGACAGCCGCGGCAATCCGACCGTCGAGGTGGACGTGATCCTCAAGGACGGCACAATGGGCCGTGCCGCCGTCCCCTCCGGAGCATCCACAGGCGCGCACGAGGCGGTGGAACGTCGCGATGGCGACAAGTCCCGCTACCATGGCAAGGGCGTTCTCGAGGCGGTTGCGGCGGTCAATGGCGAGATCGCCGAGGAGCTGCTGGGATACGACGCGACGGAACAAGTGGCCATCGACCGGGCGATGATCGAACTCGACGGCACTCCCAACAAGGGCCGTCTCGGCGCCAATGCCATTCTCGGGGTCAGCCTTGCCACCGCCAAGGCCGCCGCCGATTTCACGACGCAACCGCTTTATCGCTATGTCGGCGGCACATCGGCGCGCACATTGCCGGTGCCGATGATGAACATCATCAACGGCGGCGAACATGCCGACAATCCGATCGACATTCAGGAATTCATGATCATGCCCGTGAGCGCCGGCAATATCCGCGACGCCGTGCGCATGGGATCGGAGGTTTTCCATACCCTGAAGAAAGAGCTGACAGCCGCGGGGCTTTCAACCGGACTGGGCGACGAAGGCGGTTTCGCACCCGATCTGGGCTCCACGCGCGAGGCGCTGGATTTCATCCTGCGCTCCATCGAGAAGGCCGGCTACACGCCGGGCGCGGACATCTTCCTGGCGCTCGATTGTGCCGCAACCGAATACTTTCGCGACGGGCGCTACGAATTCTCGGGCGAAGGCAAATCCCTGACCCCGGGGGAAAACGCCGCTTATCTTCAGGCTCTTGTCTCCGATTATCCGATCATCTCCATCGAGGACGGCATGAGCGAGGATGACTGGGACGGCTGGACCGCGCTCACCGAGGCGATCGGCGACAAGGTCCAGCTGGTAGGCGATGACCTCTTCGTTACCAACCCCGAGCGTCTGGCTGAGGGCATCCGCCGCGGTGCCGGCAACGCGATGCTGGTCAAGGTCAACCAGATCGGCACCCTCACCGAAACGCTTCAGGCGGTGGATATGGCGCACCGGGCACGGATGACCAACGTGATGTCGCACCGCTCGGGCGAAACCGAGGACGCCACGATCGCCGACCTGTCCGTCGCCACCAATTGCGGCCAGATCAAGACCGGAAGCCTTGCCCGCTCGGACCGGCTTGCCAAGTACAACCAGTTGATCCGGATCGAGGAAATACTGGGGGAAACAGCCACCTATGCCGGCCGGTCCGTGCTGCGCGGCTAAGACCGGCGACATGCCCCGGCAAATCCGCATCCGCGCGATGGCTTACCGGCACGGCGCCTTGTAATACGTGCCGTCCCCGCGCGCATAGGCGCACTGGCCGGTCTCCGAGTTCCGGGCCACCACGGTGCCCGCGGCAGCACCCGCCAGCGCCGAGATCAGCCGCCAGTTGTCGCTGGCGCCAAGCGCCTCCGCAGTGATCAGCCCCGCAGCAGCGCCGCCGGCGACTCCGGCCACGGTCCGCTGCTCGGTTGTCATGCCGGTACAGCCCGCCAGGGCGATGATCGCGCTGCCGACAAGGGCAAGTGTGCGGTGTCTCATTGCAACCTCCTTTGAGCATGCCGAAGCCGTCGGGCTTCGCTCCCCTGACCCTGTGCCGGCATTGTCCCGGACGCAAAGCAGGACGCCCGCCTCGGCAACTCCTTGCCGATTGGCAGCGGGGCGGTGCGCACGGCATCACCCCCATGTCCGCGATGGCCAAACCGGAGATCGACACCCCCGCGCGGAGAACGGGCAAAAAAAATTCATGGCGGATGAAACTCCCGGCGGGATCCGCTCGTGTCTGTGGTCGCAACGCCCCGCAAGGCCGGGCATCAACAAAGGGAGACCAGACATGAAACTTGCCACTCTTCTTGCAGGCGGCACCGCAGCAGCCATCGCCACCGCGGCATTCGCGGCCAATCCGATGGTGGGCGGCGCGCCGATGTATGCCGACAGGACGATCGTCGAGAACGCCGTCAACTCGGAGGATCACAAGACCCTCGTTGCGGCGGTCAAGGCGGCCGGGCTTGTCGAAACGCTCAATTCCGAAGGGCCGTTCACGGTCTTTGCGCCGGTCGATTCGGCCTTCGCCAAGCTGCCCGAAGGCACGGTGGAGACGTTGCTCAAGCCCGAGAACAAAGACATGCTGCAAAAGGTCCTGACGGCCCACGTCGTGGCCGGTGACTGGTCCGCGGGCGCGATACGCAGCCAGGCCCTCAACAGCCCCGACAATTTCTACCATTTCGAGGCCGTCTCGGGCGATGCGCTCTCGGCGCAGGTAAAGGGAGGCGCGCTTTACATATACGATGAATCCGGCCAGGCCGGACGCATAACAATTTCCGACGTGGACCAGTCCAACGGCGTCATCCATGTGATCGACACGGTGCTCGTGCCCGAATGATCGCCTGACACCGCGACACCGCGCCCCGCCCCGAGCTGGCGCGCGGGGCGGGGCGGCCGGCCCTTCTCCATGGCTTTCCCTCCGAAGGGCGCGGGCCGGTCGTCCTTGCTTCTCCGGGTGCCGCGCGCTGCTTGCGGATCTGCGTGCCCTGCCCGTTGGCGCGCCGCCCCGCAAGGCTCACCCGCCGCCGTGATCCCGGATATACGCGATCAGCTGGCGGGTCGAACAATCCTTGTGCCGGGCGGTTTCCCCGTCAAGAAGCGGCACCATGTCCCGCGCCAGCACCTTGCCAAGCTCGACACCCCATTGATCGAACGAGTTGATCCCCAGGATCGCCCCCTCCACGAAAACCCGATGTTCGTAAAGCGCTATGATCTGGCCCAGGCGGCGCGGCGTCAGCCGGTCATGTATCAGCGTCGTCGACGGCCTGTCTCCCGGAAACGCCCGGTGTGCAGCCTGCCGCTCAAGCTCGGGGCCGGTCATTCCGGCCTCGGCCATCAGCGCCCGGGCCTCCTGCACGGACCGCCCGCGCATCAACGCCTCCGATTGCGCCAGGCAATTCGCAACCAGAAGACGGTGATGATGGGCAAGGTCCGGTTCGTGCCCCTCGGCCGCCACCATGAACTCGCAGGGTATCACCTGCCGGCCCTGATGGATCAGCTGGTAAAAGGCGTGCTGCCCGTTCGTGCCCGGCTCTCCCCAGACGATCGGACCCACAGGCCCGTCCAGCGTGGCACCGTTCATGGCCACCCCCTTGCCGTTGCTCTCCATTTCCAGTTGCTGAAGATAGGCCGGCAGGCGGGCCAGACGCTGGTCATACGGCAGGACCGCGCGGGTCGGATACCCGCAGACCTGATGATGCCAGATGCCCGTCAGCGCAAGCATCACAGCCATGTTTTCCTTTGACGGCGCGTGGCGGAAATGGTCGTCCATCGACGCCCCACCGTCCAGGAACGCCCGGAAATGCGCCGGCCCGACAGCGATCATCAATGACAGCCCGATCGGTCCCCAGACCGAGTAGCGGCCCCCGACCCAGTCCTCGAACCCGAAGATCCGCTCGGGCGCGATCCCGAACTCCGCCACCTTCGCGTCCGCCGTCGACAGCGCGACGAACTGCGCCGCCGGCTCTGCCACCGGCCCCGCCATCCATCGTCGCGCGGTTTCTGCATTGGTCATCGTCTCGATGGTGGTTAAGCTCTTGGAGGCCACGATCACAAGGGTCGTCGCCGGGTCGAGCCCCGCCAGCGTGTCGGCAATATCGGCCCCGTCCACATTCGACACGAAATGGCAACGCGGCCCGTCGTGGAACGGCCGCAGGGCCCGCACACACATCTCGGGGCCAAGATGCGACCCGCCGATGCCGATATTGACGACATCCGTGATCGCGCCGCCCTGCCCGGCAAAGCGACCGTCGCGCACCGCCCCGGCAAAGGCCTCCATGCGCGCCAGGGTCGCGCGCAGCCCGGGCATGACGTCCTGTCCACCAACCCGAACCGGCCCGCCGCCGGGATTGCGCAGCGCGACATGCAGGACCGCCCGCCCTTCGGTTTCGTTGATCGGCTCTCCCGCGAACATCGCGTCGCGCCGCTCGGCAACACCGCGGGATTCGGCCAGTTTCACAAGCGCGGCGCGCGCCGGGCGCGTCATGCTCGTCTTGGAGTAATCGAACAGGGTTCCATCGAACCGCACCGAAAAATCCTCCGCACGGCCCTCGTCCTCCAGCAGATCGGCGATGCGCGCCCCGCGATGCGCCGTCACCTCTTCCCACATGTCACCCTCATTCTTCTGGCCTCAAGTATCCCGGGGGAGTCCCGGACCCCGGTCCGGGACGGGGGCAGCGCCCCCGGCCTCAGGCCGCCCAATGGACCGTCATGTCGTCCAGCACCGCGCGCACCGGCGCTTCCCGCATGCCCAACCCCCTGGCACGCTCCAGCGCCGCGCGCTTGGCCTGGCCGGTGATCATCAAATGCTTGGACAACGCCGTATTCAGCACCCGGGCAGTCAGGGTGAGGCGCGGCTCCGGCGCATCGGGCACCCTCATCGGCATCAGGATGGGCGCGTGCGGCTCCAGTGCTTCGTCCAGCCGGTCCGCCCCCGGAATCAACGAAGCGGTATGCATGTCCGCCCCCATCCCCAGCAACAGCACGTCGATGGGAAGGCTTGGATGGATGTTGCTTTCCAGTTCCGGCAACACCGCTTCGGGCGTCTCCGCCTTCGCATAAAGCGGCAGGAAACGCGCCGCGGCGGCCCGCTCCACCAGGAGCCGCTCCCGCAGCATCCGGGTGTTGGAACGCACATGGACCTCCGGGCGCCAGCGCTCGTCGCTGGCAAGCACGTCCACCCGCGCCCAATCCAGATCGACCGCGCACAAGGCATCGAAAACCGGCCCCGGCGTGGTACCGCCCGGCACCACCAACAGGACCCTCTCGCGGTGATCCAGCGCCGTGCGCAACTCTCCGGCCAGCTTGTCCGAAAGGTCGATCACCAGCATCTCTTCGTCAGGGTATTCGATGATATTCATGCCTTTATATCCCTCCAGCGGCGCCCGTCGCGATGCATCAGCATCAAGGCATCATCCGGCCCCGCACTGCCGGTTTCATAACCAAGGGGCGGCTCACCGCCCGTCTGCCAGTCCTCGATCACCGGATCGGTCCAGGCCCAGGCCGCCTCAACCTCGTCGCCGCGCATGAACAGCGTCTGGTTGCCGCGGATCACGTCCATGATCAGCCGCTCGTAGGCATCCGGGAAATCGGCGCTGTCGGGGCCCAGGGCCTCGGCGAAGGTCATGTCAAGCGGCACGTCGACCAGGCGCATGCCGCCCGGCCCCGGCTCCTTGATCGTCACACCCAGTTCGATCCCCTCGTTGGGCTGCAGCTTGATGGTCAGGATGTTGCGGTGATCCCCGCCTTCGACGCCGAAAATCGAATGCGGTGTATCCTTGAACACCACCGCGATCTCGCTCGCGCGTTCCCTGAGGCGCTTGCCGGTGCGCATGTAGAAGGGGGTTCCGGCCCACCGCCAGTTGCTGATACGTGCCTTGAGGGCCACGAAACTCTCGGTCGTGCTCTCGGGGTCGCCCACCTCCTCGCGATAGCCGGGGCGCCCGTCCGAGCCCGTGTACTGTCCGCGCACCACGTCTCCCGGCGTCACGGGGTCGAGTGCCCGGATCACCTTCAGTTTCTCGTCGCGCACCGCGTCGGGGTCGAACTTCGCAGGCGGTTCCATCGCGATCAGGCACAGAAGCTGCATCAGGTGGTTCTGCATCATGTCGCGCATCGCGCCCGAGCGGTCGTAATAGCCGCCGCGTCCGCCCACCCCCACGTCCTCGGCTACCGTTATCTGGATGTGATCCACGTACTGGCTGTTCCACAGGGGCTCGAACAGCATGTTGCCGAACCGCACCGCCATCAGGTTCTGGACTGTCTCCTTGCCCAGATAATGGTCAATCCGGTATATCTGGGTCTCGTCGAAATGCCGCGCCAGAACCAGGTTGAGCTCCCGGGCCGAGGCCAGGTCGCGCCCGAACGGTTTCTCGACAACGATCCGGCTCTCGGCATCCGAAAGCCCGTGGTCATGCAGCCGCTCCGCCAGATCTCCGAAAAGGCCAGGCCCGACCGAGAAGTAGAACGCCCGCACGCGCCGTTCGGCTGTCGCCTCCGGGTGCGGGCCGCCGATCAAGGTTTCCAGATCGTCCCAGCCGGTGTCACCACGAGCATCGAGGGTCACATAGGCCACCATTGAAAGAAACCGCGACAACATTTCCGAAGCATCATCGTCGCACCCGGCGTCGTAACCCGCCTCGGTGATCGCCTCTGCGGCAAAGTCCCGGTATTCTGCGTCTTCAAGTTCGCTGCGGGCGGCGCCGATGATGCGCGCATCGGGGCCGATCTGCCCGGCGCGGAAACGCCGGAACAGCGCCGGCAGGATCTTTCGCCGCGCCAGATCCCCGGTGCCCCCGAAAACCACCAGGTCGAACGGTTCAACCGGAATCACGCGCGAAACCATGCCACTGTCCTCCAGACGGGGCGGTGTGCCCGGCCCATGCCGGCCTGCTTGCCCGTCGGCAATCCTAACATGCGCCCGCTCGCGCACAATGGCCGCCGGCCCCCGCGCCACTTTTATCGGCAGGTCCCTCTCGTCTTTTCCCGGTGCTCGCGAACCGGAAATCCGCGCCAAGGGGGCACTGACAGCGACCGTCAAAGCACTTGCAATCGCAACCGCCCCGGTTTCCAGTTCCCTGGTCATCACCGGAGCCGCGCCATGCCTTTTCATTTCGACGCCGCCGAATATTCCGCCCGCCAGGCCCGCGCCACGCGGGCCCTGCGCGCGGAGGGGCTGGATGCCCTGATCATGTTCGCCCCCGAGAGCCATTACTGGATCTGCGGTTACGACACGTTCGGTTTTGCCATGTTCCAGGCCATGGTGCTCACCGCTCGCGGGGATCTGCACCTGCTCACCAGGAAGCCGGACAGGCTTCAGGCGCTGCACACCTCCACGCTCGACGCCGACCACGTGCATGTATGGCCGCAATACGAGGGGTCAGATCCGGCCCTTCACCTGCGCAACCTTGTCGCCGATCTCGGGCTGGCGTCCGGCCGGCTGGGCTTCGAGTCCGAAACCGCCGGCCTCACCGATGCCAACGGTCAGCGACTGCGCGCCGCCTTCCCGGGGCTCGAGGACCGGTCGGACCTCGTCCCGGCCCTGCGGCGCGTGAAATCCCCCGCGGAGATCGCAATGCACCGGCATGCCGCCCGCCTTGCCGACGACGCCATGGATGCGGGTCTTGCCGAAACCCGCGCCGGCGCTTTCGAGGGTGACATCCTCGCTGCCATGCAGGGCGCGGTGCTGCGCGGCGGCGGCGATTATGCCGGCAACGAATTCATCATCGGGTCCGGCCCCGCCGCGCTCCTGTGCCGGTATCAATCCGGGCGCCGGCACCTGGACGCCCGGGATCAGATGACCTGGGAATGGGCCGGTGTCCATGCGCGCTACCACGCCGCGATGATGCGCACCGTGATCATCGGCCACCCCAATGACCGGCAGCGCCACATGCATGCGGCCGCCACTGCCGCTCTCGAAGCCTGCGAGGCGGCAATCCGTCCTGGCGCCCCGATGGGCAATGTCTTTGACGCGCATGCCGAGGTCTTTGACGCGTTCGGCCTTAAGGAGGCCCGGATGCAGGCCTGCGGTTATGGTATGGGCGCCGCCTACACTCCGATCTGGGTGGATTTCCCGATGTTCTACGAAGGCAACCCGCTGCTCATGCAGGCGGGTCAGGTCTTTTTCCTGCACATGATCCTGATGGATGAAACCGAGGGGCTGGCGATGTGCCCGGGGCATTCGGTACTGGTCACCGATCAGGGCGCCGAACGCCTGTCACGTCAGCCGCTCGATCTGCTGGTGCGGTGACGCCTGTCGTATTCGGTGGCCTTGTCTCTTCCACCAGCAAGGCGGACCGAAAGGTCCGATGAGCGCTTGCCGCAACGCCACGGCCGCCCCATATTGCGCCCATGATCCGATTTACCCCGATCCTGCTGGCAGTGCTCTACGCCTTCGTGATGTACCGTTTTTCGGTCTGGCGCACCACGCGCGAGCTTGACCAGCGCTCCACGGAACTTGCGGACCCCCGGCTCAAGCGCCTCAACGATCAGCTTGCGGCGGCGCTCGACCTGCCACGCATCCGTGTGCATATCTACGAGATCGACCCGGTGAACGGCCTCGCCGCGCCGGACGGACGGATCTTCATCACCCGCGGGTTCTACAGGAAATTCCAGAACGGAGAGGTCACGGCCGAGGAAATGGCAAGTGTCATCGCACATGAGCTCGGGCATGTGGCGCTTGGCCATGCACGGCGCCGCATGATCGATTTTTCGGGCCAGAACGCCCTGCGTACCGCGCTCAGCATGATCCTGTCGCGTTTCCTGCCCGGCATCGGCGTGTGGATTGCCAACGGCATCACCACGCTTCTGGCCGCGCGCCTGTCGCGCGGGGACGAATACGAGGCCGACGAATACGCCGCCGCCCTTCTCAGCAAGGCCGGCATCGGAACCGGGGCTCAGAAATCGCTGTTCACCAAGCTTGAGGAACTGACCCAGTCACGCGGCGGCGCGATGCCGGCCTGGCTGATGAGCCACCCCAAAACCGAGGAGCGGATCAAGGCCATCGAGAAACTGGAACGCAAATGGGCGGTGGCACCGCGCTGAAGATCGTCAGCCCGCCAATGCCTTGGCCAGACGCGGCAGCCGCGCCTTTTTCAAGAGCGCGCGCAGAGGCCGCTTTTCGCCGTCGATCTCGGTGGCGCGGGCACTCACCCGGGCCCCCACTTCGGCCACCATTGCCGGCTGCGCCTTCCAGATCCCCATCAGGAACGCGTCAGGGTCGGCTCGGGAAAGCCCTTCCTCGGCCAGAATGTTGCGGGGGAAGTCCCTGGCGTTCAACGTCACGATCACATCGGCGGACGACGCCACCGCGGCAGCCAGCACGTGGATGTCGCCCCGGTCGGGCAACCACAGCCGCGCCTCCAGCGATGGCGGCCAGCCGGTTTCGGCCTCCGGCCATTCCTTGGCCAAAAGCGCCGCCTCGCCCTGCGCCTGAGCCAGCCCCGCCGGCCCCAGCTTGCGTGCCGCACGCAGCCATTCCGCGATGATCCGCGCCGACCAGACCGGCGTGAAGGCCCCTTGCGCTGCCACCCCCAGAAGCATCTCGCGCATCACCGTGGGATAGATCACGCAGGTATCCAGAAGCGCCCTCATGACAGCCGGAAGAACAGGGCCTTGAGGTATCCCGATTCGGCCAGTTGAGGGTGCTGCGGATGATCGGGGCCCGCACCCCCCGAATGGATCAGTTGCGCGCCCCGCCCCGCCCGGCCAATGCCGCGCGTGCATGCACCGCGGAACTTCGGCAACGTCGCCGCGTGCGAGCACGAGCACAGGCCAAGGAACCCGCCCTCGACCACCAGCGGCGCAGCCAGCTTCGCGACCCGCTCATAGGCGCGCAACCCCGGCTCCAGCGCCTTCTTCGAGGGGGCGAAGGCCGGGGGATCGCAGATCACGAGGTCAAACCGCGCTCCCGCCTGCGCCATTTTGGCCATCACGTCGAATGCATCGCCACGCCGGTCGTCGAACCGGTCCGCGACCCCGCTGCGCACCGCACCCTCGCGCGCCAGCTCCAGGGCCGGCGCCGAGCCGTCCACAGCCGTGGCCCGCGCCGCACCGCCCGCCAAGGCGGCAAGGGAAAACCCGCCCACATGCGAAAACACGTCCAGCACCCGTGCCCCGCCGCGCGCAAGCCGGGCCGCGAAGGCGTGGTTGGGACGCTGATCATAGAACAGGCCGGTCTTCTGACCGCCGGTAAGATCGGCCATGTAGGTGGCGCCGTTCATCACCACCGGCAACGGACCCTCGGGCACGGACCCGGACAGGATCGACGCCTCATCGTCGAGCCCCTCCGCCGCCCGGGTCCGGCCCCCGGCATTCTTGAGGACGGCGCGCACACCGGTGACGTCCACGAGCGCCTCGCACAGTTCCGGCAGAAGCCGCTCGATCCAGGCAGCGTTCGGCTGCACAACGGCCGTGTCCCCGAACCGGTCGATCACAAGGCCGGGCAGGCCGTCCGCTTCGGCATGGACCAGCCGGTAAAATGGCGTGTCGTAAAGTGCCGCGCGCAAGTCAAGCGCCCGCCGCAATCGCCGCGCCAGCCAGTGCCGGTCGATCCCGGCGCCGGGATCGGAATCGAGCACCCGCGCCATTAGCCTGGAACGCGGGTTGACCGCAACGCAGGCCAGCGGCGTGCGCGCGCCATCTTCCAGCACCGCAATTGTCCCGGGCTCCAGTGCGCGCGTGCGCCGGTCGGCCACCAGATCGTCGGCATGGATCCACGGCGCGCCGTGACGGACGGCGCGGGCATCGGCCCGGGGCTTGAGGCGCACAACAGGCAAAGGGGACGACATCATGCCGTCCCCTTACGATGTTTGCCGGCGGTGGAAAAGCTCAGATCTGGTTGATCACCCCGATCAGGCCCAGCCCGGCCGCGCGGTGGCTGCCCGGATCGTTCAGTTCCTTTCGGATCACGCCGGCGAGATGGTTGGTGATCCGCACTTTCTGCGTCTTGCCCGCGCGCTCCGCGGCAATGGCCTTGGCCCCGCCGAACGCCTTCAGATCCGCCTTCACCAGGCGCGGATCGCCAAGCGCCCGGCCGGTTTCCGGATCACGCAACTGCATCTTGAATTGCAGCGCATGCACCCCGCCGATTGTATAGCGTGCCTTTTCGGTCAGGGCGTGGAAACGCGTCACCTCGATATCCAGATCGACCCGGTGACCCCCGTCAAGGCCGCGCGCGCCCTTGACCATGGCGGCTTCGAAAATCTTGCGCACCTGCTCGTGGCGATCGCCGGCCGGGTCTTCGCGCCAGACGATATCGCCACCCGGGTAATACCTGTTCGCCTCCGAAACCTGCAGGGAACGCGGCACGCTCACACGCACCTCGTTCACGCTCAGGCTCAGGGGGGCAACCGTCCTGGTTGCGTCAAGCGGCACGTTCCGTGTCGCCGTCTCCACTGTCGCGCAGGCCGAAACGGTCAGGCCCAGCGTCAGCATTGCAATCGTCCTCAGGATCCTCATCTCACACTCCTCCGCGGTCGCGGTCATTCACTGTCGGGAGGAAAGTGTCGGAAAATTGCGGCGCCTTTGGGGCATCAATCGCGCATCATTTCAGCACGGCGCGCTCGTTTTCCGGGCAGCCAGACCGCCATCAACCACGGTCGCGTGACCTCCATCCGCCGCGCCGCCGTGGTGTGGCGGCCTTCTCGGCCCCCTCCTGCAGAACGCGCGTCATGGGATGATCGGGATGATCGGCGTGGTGGCGCGCGATCAGCCTGGCGATCGCGGCCTGCGTGTCGCCATCCTGCGACAGGGCCCAGTCCAGAAAGATCGAGCGGCATTCCTCTATGCCGATACCGTCGATACGATACGCCTCGCGGATCAGGCCCTTGGGGTCAAGCGGATCACGTTCCAATCGTTTTCTCCTCCGGCGTCCGTTGCAGGGCCGCGTCGATGCATGTCGCCGCCCGCGCGGCCGCCGTTTCAAGGTCATGCAGCAACGCCTCGACGCTGTCATGCCCGGTTTCCCGCAGAAGGAACCGCCGCCCCCCTTCCCCGATCCGGTCCGGATCAAGGGGCCTGTCATTCAGGAGCTTCGCGGCCTGATGCACCTGCCAGCAAAGCGCATGCGCCCGGCCAAGCGCCGCCCTGTCCGCGTCATCAAGCCATCCGATTGCGACACCGTCATCCAGCCCGGCGGGAATGTCCCGGCTGGCCTGCCCCGCCATCAGCGTGGCGGCCTGCGCCAGCATCTCGACATCCTGCAAGCGCCCCGGACCCAGCTTCGCGTCCCAGGCACCGTCCGGTGTCTTCGCCGCTGCGATCCGGGCCCGCATCGCGGAAACCTCTTCCATCACCTTCCCGGGGGCGCGCGCCTGCGCAAGCAGCCCGGCCCGGAACTCCCTGACATCTGCGCCAAGGCCGGCATCACCAGCGAGAACCCGGGCCCGTGTCAACGCCAGATGCTCCCAGACCCAGGCTTCGTGGCGCTGATACTCGCAAAAGGAAGGCCAGGCCGTGGCCACGGGGCCCTGATTTCCCGACGGGCGCAGGCGCATGTCGACCTCGTAAAGGCGACCCTCGGCCATCGGCGCGGTCAACGCGGTGATCATCGCCTGCGTCAGGCGCGCGTAATAGGGCCGCGCGGCCAGCGGGCGGTGCCCGTCCGACCCTTCGGCGTCCTGCGCGTCGTATATCACGATCAGATCCAGGTCAGAACGCGCATTGAGCTGCGCCGCCCCCAGAGATCCCATGCCCACAACCACGCCTCCGCGGCCCGGCGGCGCGCCGTGGCGTTCGGAGAAATGTGCCACCACAACCGGCCACAGGGCCGCGATCACCGCCTCGGCCAGCTCGGCATATTGCCGGCCGGCCTCGCCTGCCCCGATCAACCCGCGCAGATGGTGCACACCGACGCGGAAATGCCATTCCCGGTGCCAGCGGCGGGCGGCATCGAGGCGGCGCTCGTAATCGTCCTCGCGGACCATCCTCGCATCGAGCCCCTCCTCCAGCGCCGCGCGCCCCGGCCAGGGCGCAAAGAAATCTCCCGCGATCACGGCGTCGAAGACATCCGCGTTGCGTGACAGATGCGCCGCCAGCGCCGGCGCGGTGCCGGCGATGTCCACCAGAAGGTCGACAAGCTGCGGATTGGCCTCGAACAACGAGAACACCTGAACCCCCGCCGGCAGACCCGCAAGAAACCCGTCGAAGGCCAGGAGCGCCTCCTGCGGGTGGGCCGATCCCGCGAGCCGGGACAGGATCTCGGGCTTCAGACGTCCGAAGATCTCGACGGCCCGGGCCGAACGCAGCGCCGGGTACCCGGGCCAGCGCGCGATCACGTCGCTGTCGAGGATGCCTTCGGTGTCCTGCCCCTCTTCCGCGTGTCCGGCACCGCCCGTCATGCCCGGTGCAAAAAAGCTCTCGATCGTTTCATGCACCTCCGAAAGGCGCTCCAGCAGTTCGGTTTCAAGGTCAGAGGTGTCGCGCCCCATGAATGCGGCCAGACGGTCAAACTCCGCCACCGAGGACGGCAGGGCATGGGTCTGGGCGTCGCGCAGCATCTGCAAGCGATGCTCCACTTCGCGGTGAAACCTGTAGTGGCGGGTCAGCAGATCGGCAGTGTCCTGCGGTATCCACCCCTTCTCGGCCAGTCGGAACAGCCCGGTTTCCGTCCCGCGCACCCTCAGATCGGCATCGCGCCCGCCGGCGATGATCTGCCGTGTCTGGGTGAAGAACTCGATCTCGCGGATCCCCCCCCGTCCCAGCTTCATGTCATGACCCGGCAGGGTCAGCGGTCCGCCCAGCCCCTTGTGCGCGCGGATTCGCAGCCGCATGTTATGGGCGTCCTCTATGGCGGCGAAATCCAGGTGCCGGCGCCAGACGAACGGTCTGAGCACATCGAGGAAACGCTTGCCGGCGGCAATGTCCCCCGCACAGGGCCGGGCCTTTATGTAGGCCGCCCTTTCCCATGTCCGCCCAAGGCTTTCGTAATATGTTTCGGCGGCACCCATCGACATGCACACAGGTGTCACCCCGGGATCCGGGCGCAAGCGAAGGTCGGTACGGAAAACGTAGCCCTCGGCGGTACGGTCGCTCAGCGTGGCCGCCATCTGCCGCGTGGCCCTGACGAAAGCGGCTCGCGCCTCGTGATACCCGTCTTCGTCGAAGCGCGTCTCGTCGAAAAGGCAGATCAGGTCGATATCCGAGCTGTAGTTGAGTTCATGCGCACCCATCTTGCCCATGGCCAGCACAACCATTCCCGCCGCCCGCGGCACATCCGCTTCGTCCATTCCCGGCAGTTTTCCGCGCCGGATGGCCCGTCCCACCGCATCCCGCAACGCCAGATCACAGGCCGTTCCGGCGAAATCCGTCAGCCGGGCCGTCACGTCCTCCAGCGGCCAGACCCCGGCCAGATCGGCCAGCCCGATGAGCAGCGCCAGCCTCCGCTTGGCCTGCCGCAGCGCATCCGCAAGCCCGGCCCCCGCGACATCCTGCAAATCCGCCAAAACCCCGGCAAACGCATCCTCCGGAGCCTGCAAGGCATCGGGCAACCAGTCACGTTCCGCGTTCATCAGCGTCTTCAGGTAGGGGCTGCATCCCGCGGCGCCCTCGATCAGATCACCGGTTGGTCCATCCAGGGTGCCGAAAAGCGCCCGCGCCTCGCCCCCCTGTTCGGGTTCGTAGGGCCGTGGGATGCGGGTGATGCGTGATGCGAAATCCATATCCCGCAGTGATACGCGCGCAGCGGGTATGGTCAATGGGCGCACGAGTTGGAATACTCCCGATGATCGGAAGGGGCATCGAATGAGCAAGAGTTTGAAGCGTGTCACCGCGGCACTGCGCGACGCGGGATTGACGAGCAACCCGGTGGAGATCGGCAATGCGACCACCGCGGAAATGGCTGCGGACCTGGCCGGGTGCGAGCTTGACCAGATCGCAAAGTCGATCATGTTCCGCGGGCTGGACAGCGGAAAAGCCTTGCTGTTCATCACCGCGGGCGGAAACCGCGTCGATGGCGCCGGGGCCAGCGCGCTGGCCGGTGAGGAGCTTGGCAAGGCGGACCCGGCGCTGATCAGGGCACAGACGGGATTTGCCATTGGCGGCGTCGCACCTGTGGGGCATCTGAGCCCGCCACGCGCCTTCTTCGACCGCCGGTTGCTGGATTTCGCGCAGGTCTGGGCCGCCGCGGGCACCCCGCGCCATGTGTTCCCTGTACATCCGGGCGATCTTCTGCGTGTTTCTGGCGCGCGCCTGGCCGATTTCACCGGCGCCCAGGAAAAAATGTGAATTTCTTTTACATACCCCCTTGCGCGAGCGGTCGGGCATACCGATCTTACCAATGTGAATGATGTTCACATTCAGGTTCACGCAACAGGAAAGGAAGTCCCGTATGACAACGCTCGCCCGCAATTCCGATGCCTGCGGCCCGTTGGGCTGGCTGGGCCGGGCCGAAGGCTGGCTTGACGAAAAGGGTAAAGGCGCCTGGATCGCCGCCATGGTAATCGCCTTCGTCCTTGTCTGGCCCGTCGGCCTGGCTCTGCTTTTCTACATGATCTGGAGTAACAAGATGCCCTGCAAATCCCGCCGCAACCGGCGCGATGCCGTACCGATGACCGGCACCACCGGCAACACCGCATTCGACAATTACCGCGCCGAAACGCTGCGTCGGCTGGAAGAAGAGCGCGAGAGTTTCGAATCCTTCCTGCATCGCCTGCGCGAGGCCAAGGACAAGGCCGAGTTCGATCAGTTCATGGATGAACGCGCCCGGGCCGCCGCAGACACCCCGACTGATCGGGCGAATGTCTGATCGCACTGCAACGAAGGCCGGTCCGGGTATTTCCGGACCGGCCACGCTCATGTATGGCCCCGAAGCAGGATGACTCATTACAACTGGCACATACCCGACCCGGACACCCAGCCCGATTTCTATTCCGACGTGCCCGTGAAGCGCCTTGTTGCGTGGGTGGCGGATACGCTTCTGATCGTGCTGATCTGCGTGGCGATTTTGCCCTTCACTGCCTTCACCGGCATTTTCTTCTTTCCCGTCCTGCTTCTGATGGTGGGGTTCGGCTACCGGGTCGTGACCATCGCCAACGGATCGGCAACATGGGGCATGCGCCTGATGGCGATAGAGTTCCGCACGCTTGCCGGCGCCCGGTTCGATTTGTCGATGGCATTCCTGCACACGCTGGGGCTGACAGTGTCATTTGCGTTCCCGGTGCTTCAGGTCATCTCGATCGTGCTGATGCTCACGACTGCACGCGGCCAGGGCCTGAGCGACCACCTGCTGGGCACGGTCGCCCTCAACCGCCGTGCGGCGACCTGAAAGCCCCGCCAATGCCCCCTTGGCGGGTGCGCAGATCGTTGCTATCGTCACGTCCGGACCAAGCCAGCAGGGGGCGCATGCGCCATACACTTCCGATAGCGCCGCAATTCTACGTGACGGCCCCGCAACCCTGTCCGTATCTGGAGGGCCGGATGGAGCGCAAGCTGTTCACCGCGTTGCAGGGCGAGGGCGCGCAGCGCCTCAATGACAGCCTCTCCAAACAGGGGTTCCGGCGTTCGCAGAACGTGCTCTACCGACCCTCCTGCGCGGATTGCGCGGCGTGTCTTTCGGCGCGGATCAACGTGGATGCCTTTACCCCGTCGAAAAGCCAGAAACGCACGCTGCGCCGCAATCGCATGCTCAAGCGCCGCACCGCATCGCCATGGGCAACCGAAGAACAGTTCACGCTGTTCCGCAGGTACCTCGAAAGCCGCCACGCCACCGGTGGCATGGCTGACATGGACGCGTTCGAATTCGCCGCGATGATCGAAGAGACGCCGATTCGAACCCGGATCGTCGAATATACCGATGCCGAAACCGATGAGCTGGTGGCGGTGTGCCTCACCGACGTGCTCGATGACGGGTTGAGCATGGTATATTCCTTCTACGACCCGGATCGGCCAAAGGCGTCGCTGGGCACCTATATCATCCTCGATCACATCCAGATCGCCCGCCAGATCGAAACCCCGAACGTATACCTGGGATACTGGGTGCCCGGCAGTCCCAAGATGGGCTACAAGGCCGCATTCTCGGGGCTCGAAGTCTACTCGGGCGGTCAATGGGAACGGATGCGCGACCCGGCCGATTACGACGCCAAGGCGCACCCGCTCAACAACGAACCCATTTCCGAACAAGTGGCCGAAATCAGCCTGCCCGACGGCCGTCCGCTGCGCCCCAAACGCGGCTGACGCGATGCAGGGTGGCGCCGGGCGCCCGGATTCTGCTCCCTGCCCCCGGACATTGCCGCGGTCTTGCCCGGACGATCCGGTTGCAATCGGCCGGTGCGACCCCCTGTTGGCCGGCCTGACCGGCGGGCGCGGTATCAGTTCCCGATCAGCTGCGGCACGATGGTGACGATACCCGGGAAGAACCACAGGATCGACAGCCCCACCACCTGAATGATCACGAACGGAAAGACACCGCGATAAATATGGCCGGTCGTCACCTCCGGGGGCGCCACCCCGCGCAGGTAGAACAGGGCAAAGCCGAATGGCGGAGTCAGGAACGAGGTCTGCAGGTTCACCGCGATCATGATCGTCACCCATTTCGGATCGAAGGTACCGCCGTAGATGACAGGCCCCACGATCGGGATCACGATGTAGATGATCTCGAGGAAATCGAGCACGAAGCCGAGGATGAACAGCACCAGCATCACGATCAGGAAAATCTTGAACTCGTTGTCGAAGCTGCGCAGGAACTGCTGGATGTAATGCTCCCCGCCAAAGCTGATCACCACGAGGTTCAGAAGCTGCGAGCCGATCAGGATCGTGAACACCATCGAGGTGACCTTGGCGGTCTCGCGCACCACCGGCGGCAATATCCCGGCACGCAGCAGAACCCAGCAGGAATAGAACAGCCCGAATGCCGCATACAGATAGGCGGCATAGGCGATGAAGAAGGCAGTCCAGCTTTCGAACCCGACCTCCTCCTGGTTGATGCGCAGGTCGAAATTGATTCCCATCAGGATCGAAACCACGATCGCGAGCGTCGACCAGATGATGATCTTGCCTTCCCTGTGCTCGTCCTTGAGACGGCGATAGGCGGCCAGCATGATCGCACCGCCCGCCCCGAGGGCTGCCGCAGGCGTCGGATTCGTGATCCCGCCCAGAATAGACCCCAGAACCGCGACAATCAGGATCAGCGGCGGAAAGACCACGCGGACAAGATCGTTCGCGGCCAGCCGCCCGGCCGCGTGCGCGCAGCCATAAAGTGCCATTCCGTAGGGAATCAGCAGCAGGATCAGCGATACCCCGGATCCGGTGGACGGCGCGATGAGAAGGATGTCCACCGCGAGGCCCAGCACAACGCCGACCGCCCCGACAAGCAGGGGTTGCGGGTTGGCGGCGGGGTTGATCCCGCGCCCGAGTGCGAGGATCAGTGACAGGACCACCATGATCACCGCCACGCCGGAGCCGATAGGTGCCGCGTTTGCTTCCTTCTGGGCGATGCGCTCCGCGATCTGCTCTTCCGAAAGCTTGACGCTCTGCTCGACGCCACCGGCCTCCTGAATGGCTTCCTGCTCGGCCACGGCCTCGTCCCAGGCCGCCTGGCCGTGCAGGTCGATCATGGCCTCCTTGCATTCCTCGCTCACGTTGGTGCGCAGTGAAGCGGTCTCGCCGGCATCGGTGAAGCTGTCGACCACCAGGTTCTGCGAGCCCACCACGTTGACCTGCGCCAGAAGCATGGTGCCCGCGATCAGGGCCGCCGGCACACCGATGAACCACGTGAAGGTTTCACCCCGCGTGCGCACCGCGCCCGCGCTGCCACCAAGTTCCACCGCCGGGGCGCGTGACGGGTTCAGAAGCGCATAGGAAAACGCGTAACCCGCGTAGAGAAGGGCCAGCAGGATCCCCGGCAAAAGTGCCGCCTGGAACAGGGTGCCCACCGATACCACCGCCGGCTCGCCCAGGTAGGTCAGCGCGTCCGAGCACCCCACCGATTGTGCCCGCGCCTCCTGCGCGGCGGAATAGAGATCCCCCGCCAGCGCGCCCAGAAGAACGATCACGATCGAGGGCGGGATGATCTGGCCCAGCGTGCCCGAGGCCGAGATCACGCCTGTGGCGATCTCGGGGCTGTAGTTGTTGCGCAGCATGGTCGGCAGGCTCAGCAGGCCCATGGTCACCACCGTCGCGCCGACGATGCCCGTCGAGGCGGCGAGGAACGCGCCCACGACGACGACCGACACGGCCAGCCCGCCGGGCAGCGGGCCGAAGACCCGTGCCATGGTGGTCAGGAGGTCCTCGGCGATGTTGGAGCGTTCCAGCGTGATGCCCATCATGACGAACATCAGCACCGCCAGCAGCGTTTCTATCGACTGTCCGGCCAGCACCCGCTCGTTGATGCGGTTGACGATGAAGCTGATGTTGCGGTCCAGCGCCATTTCCCAGCCACGCGGAAAGACAGGTTCGCCCAATCGCGGCAATTCGGGGTATCGGAAAACGGAAATGCTGTCGGGTTTGACACCCGCGGCGATCAGCGCATCATAAGCTTGGCTGCCGGTATCTATCGCCTGGTGTATCAGCAACCCGGCGCTGTCCAGCGCCGCGATTATCGCGAAAGACACCACCCCGGCCCCACCTATCGCGAAGGCCACCGGAAACCCCGAAAGGATGCCGCCGAACAGGCACAGGAAAACGATGATCAGGCCGATTTCGACGCCGTCTAGTCCGAATAGCATGTCTCAACGCCCCTTTAATGCGCGCCCTCGTAGGCGTCGTCGTCTTCGCCCAGATTGTCACGGTCGAGATACTTGTTGGCGCTCGCCTCGCCTTCTTTCCATTCCAGGAACGAGCGGTAGAGAAATGCCACCGCGTGCAGGAAGACCATGCCGGCGAAGGCCACCAGCAGCACCTTGAACAGGAAATAGCCGTTGAACCCGTTGGGGCTGAACCCGATCGTCTCGACATTCCAGCGCACGGCGCGGGATTTCAGCATCAGCCGGTCCAGCGTGTCGCTGGCGGACGGCTTGGGTGTGATCAGGTGACGCCACAGGAAAAACCAGCCGTACATCCACACCAGCACGGCCATCGGCATCATGAAAAGGACCGACCCCACCATGTCGATCACCTTCTTGGAGCGGAACCGCAGCGCGGAATAGATCAGGTCGACCCGCACATGCCCGCCCTGCACGAAGGTATAGGTGCAGCACAGCGCAACCACCATCGCGTTGTAGAGCTTGAGTTCCTCCGACCACCAGCTGATGTCCATCTCCAGCGGGATGCCGAAACCCAGCACGATGTCAGGGCGGGCGAAAATGCGCTGTATGAAGACGATTATGATCTGCTGTATCACCATGATCAGGCCGGCCCAGGCGAAAAGGTGGCCAACGGTGTTGGCGAACCCCTCCAGCACGCGAACGCAGCCCCACATGAAACCGTTGCGCCACAGGCCCACGCCGGTGACCACCAGGAAAATCGCGAAGACGGCAAAGAAGAATTCGACCGATCCGCCGTAATAGACGAACCTCATGATCGCTTCCTTGTCGGTCCAGTCCAGCCACAATTGTGGATGGGTGACAGCGTAAACGATGTGGTAGAAGGCCATCGCGACGGACTGGGCAACCCACAAGAGGCCGCTGCCAACGGCCGTCAGAATCTCGATCAGGCCGGCGCTTCTTTCATTCTCCATGGAAACCCCCAGACCGCAGTCATGTCACGGCCGCCCGCATCGGGTCCGGCCCTGCATCCGCCACGCCGGCCGCGCCCCCTGCTCGGGGGCGCGGCCTTTATGGTGTCAGGCGTGGGTCAGATACCCATCACGCGGTTACGCTGCGCGGTGAACGCGCCCTCGGAACGGCTGCCCCACCCGGCCGAGCTTTCCAGCGATTTCATGTAGCTGTCGTAACAGGTCTTGTAGATATCGTCGTCCATCGGCTCCTGCACGACCTCGCGGGAGGCGGCGCCGAAGGCGTCCCACACGCTGTCGGGGAATTCCAGAACCTTGACGCCCCCCGACTGAAGGCGCTGCAACGCGGCCCCGTTATTGGCCATGAATTGCGACATCGACCAGATGTTGGCGGCCTGCGCTCCGTTGCTGACGATCGCCTGCTGGGCCGGCGTCATGCTTTCATACACATCGAGGTTGAGCGTCAGGTTGAGGTTCGGACCCGGCTCGTGGAAACCAGCAGTGTAGTAGAATTGCGTGATCTCCTGGAACCCGGCCTTCTCGTCGGCCCACGGTCCGATCCACTCGGTGCCGTCGATCGCACCCGAAGCAAGCGCCTGATACACCTCCGAACCGGGCAGGTTCTGGACGCTCGCGCCCAGCTTGCCCAGCACCTGGCCACCCTGGCCCGGCATGCGGAACTTCAGGCCCTGGAAATCGTCGGGGCTGTTGATTTCCTTGCTGAACCAGCCGCCGGACTGCGGACCGGTGTTGCCCGCTGGGAAACACTTGAGACCGAAGATCGTATACAGTTCGTCCGCAAGTTCGCGGCCACCTGCATGGTAGAACCAGTTGTTGTATTCTTGGAAGTTCATCCCGAACGGCACCTGGCTGAAGAACGACAGCGCCGGGTGTTGCCCGAGGAAATAGTAATCCACGGCATGGTACATGTCGGCCTGACCGGCCGAGACCGCGTCGAACACCTCGAACGCGCCGACGAGTTCGCCACCGGCCTTGAGATCGACGGTGATGTTGCCGTCCGACATCTCGGTGATCACGTCCGCGCAGTACTGCGCGGCGTCATGCACACCGGCCAGCCCACGCCCCCATGTGGTGACCATGGTAAGTGTCCGCTTGCCCTGCGCATAGGCCGGCGCGGCCAGCGTGGTTGCCGCGGCGGCTGTGCCGCCGAGTGCCGAATTCTTCAGAAATGAGCGACGATCCATTTGATCTGTTCCTCCCGTATTGGTGATTTTGCGCAAGGGCCTCTCCCGAACCTTGCGCAAGCCATTGCAAGTGCCATGAACCTAGCGTCCGCTCCGGCACATGGGAATACCAATTTATGCGTAGAATGTGATACGAATTGCAGCACCCATCGGGGAAGGATGCCCCTGCCGGGCGCGCCGGGATGTCGTGCCTCTGGGATTCGGCTTCGATTCGACGTATCGAAGCGACATGCGACGCTTTTTCGACCGTCTCGACCTTGGGTATGGCCAGAAGCTTTTCCTGATGGCAACGCTGCCGCTCATCCTCTCGGCGGTCGCGATATCGGTACTTGTGACGGTGCAGTCGCGGCAGTTGACCGAACGGGAGATTCGCAGCCTGGAGGAACAGCTCATCGCGGCCAAGCGCGCGGAACTCAGGAACTACCTGTCGATCGCAAGGGGTGCCATAATGAACGATTACGGCCGCGCCGCGCCTGATGACGAGGCCGCCAAACTGGCCGTGACCCGGACGCTCGCGGCGCTGCTTTACGGGCAGGACGGCTATTTCTTCGTGTTCGATTACGATGGCAGGAACCTTGTCAGCCCGCGCCGCACCGAACTGATCGGGCGCGAATGGCGCGGACTCACCGACAGCGAAGGCACTCCGGTCACTGACGAACTGATCCGGCTGGCACGCTCGGGTGGCGGGTACCACAGTTTCCAGTGGCCCAAGCCCTCGACCGGCGAGGAGGACCGGATGGTGGCTTATGTCATCGGTCTTCAGGATTGGCGGTGGGCCGTGGGCACCGGCGTATTCATCGACGACGCGCTGGACACTGTCGGTGCCGCGCGCGCCGGGGTCGAGGCCCGCATGCAACGCACCTTCCTGTGGATCGGCGGCATCACCCTCGCGGCACTTCTCCTGGTCTTCATATCGGGACTTTTCATCAATATCCGCGAGCGCCGCCTTGCCGATGCCAAGCTCAAGAAGCTGACCCAGAGGATCTTTGACGCCCAGGAAGAAGAGCGTGGACGCGTGGCGCGCGAACTGCATGACGGCATCAGCCAGATCCTTGTCGGGGTGCGTTATGCGCTCGATATCGCCCGCCGCCGTCTCGAGACCGGGGATGCGCGCGCCTCGGAGAACCTGCAAAACGGGATCGCGCACCTGTCCGGCGCCATACAGGAAGTGCGCCGCATCAGCCGCGACCTGCGTCCCGGCACGCTTGATGATCTGGGGCTTGGCCCCGCTCTCAAGGCACTTGCCGAGGATTTCGGCACCCGTACCGGAATCGCCACCGAATTCGACACCGCGGTGTTCCGAAACCGCCTGGACGATGACGCCAAGATCGCGCTTTACCGCGTCGCGCAGGAGGCCCTGACCAACATCGAGCGCCATGCCGGCGCAAGCCGCGTTTCGATCGACATCCGCGGCCATCTTCGCGGTGCCACGCTCAGGGTCGCCGACAACGGTTGCGGCATCGGCGCGGGCGGGCGCAACCGCGATGGGCCGGCAACGGGGCTCGGCCTGCGCAACATGCAGGAACGCATCGAACAGCTTGACGGAACCCTGACGATCCAGTCAGGCCGCACCGGCACCGTGATCGAAGCGACAGTGCCGCTCAGCCACCTTCTGGCGCCGCAGGACGCCGCCGAACCCGACAGAAAGGCCCACGCATGACCCCGGAACCGGATCACGGCCCCGCGCCGTCCCCAGCCCGCCCCGCGCGCATCGTGATCGTCGACGATCATCCGATGGTCGCCGAGGGTATACAGGCAATCCTCGAAAGCTACGATCACTTTCGCGTCATTGCCACCCTTTCAAGCGGCAGCGAGATAATCGAGCGGGTTGGCACACTCGACCCGGACCTTATCGTTCTGGATCTCAACATGCCCGGCATAGGCGGGTTGTCGACCACCGAGATCATCCTCGAACGGCGCCCTCAAACCCGCATCCTCGTCCTGAGCATGCATGACAGCCCGGAATACATCACCTCGGCACTGAGCCACGGCGCAATGGGCTATGTTCTCAAGGACGTCCCGACCGAGGAGATCCGTCACGCCATCGACAAGGTGCTGGCGGGAGAGCGCTATCTTTGCACCGGCGCCCAGGGCTCGCTGACACCGCAGGACGGGCACGGTCGCGAACAGCTCACCAACCGCGAGCAGATGATCCTGCTGCAGGTCGCTCAGGGCCGCTCCAACCGCGAAGTCGCCACCGAACTCGATATTTCCGTGCGGACCGTCGAAACCCATCGCAAGAACATCAAGCGCAAACTTGGAATTTCCTCGACCGCGGGCCTGACGCGCTACGCGATGGAACACGGCGTCCTGCAGGGCACCGGCGCGCGGCTGTGAGCGGCCTCAGGGGCCGCCTCGCCGCAACGCGAAACACAAAAAGGGCCGCCAAGCCCGAAGCGCTCGGAACCGGTTGCAAGACCCGCGACGACCCGGATCGAGGCCCGGTTTCCGGGGCAGGACCAGCATGATGGGCCATCGCCCGCTTCATCGTTAAAGACCCCGGAACATGATCTTCGGATTTTTCAGGAGCCGGGGGCTGCCGGCCCGCCGTTCAATCCGCCGAAAGCCGGCGCAGCAACGCCCCGAGCGTGGCCCGCCCGCCCTCGTCCAGCGCCGCGGCGCGCGACCGGAAAAGCGTGGCCTGGGATTGCAGGATCAGGCCGTCTTCCAGCGTTTTCAAATGGTTGGCCCGCAAGGTATCTCCCGAGGAGGTGATGTCGGCGATCGCCTCGGCGGTCTCGTTCTTGACCGTGCCCTCGGTGGCGCCCTGGCTGTCCACCAACTGGTAATCCGCGACTCCGTTTTCGCGCAGGAACTCCCGCACCAGCCGGTGATACTTGGTGGCAATCCTCAAGCGAAATCCGTGCCTTGTCCGGAAAGCTGCAGCGACCGCATCAAGGTCGTCCAGCACGCTCACATCCACCCACGCCGCGGGCACAGCCAGAACCAGGTCCGCATGCCCGAACCCCAGTTCCGCCAGCTCCTCGACACGGGTGTGCCATTGGCCCAGCTTCTCGCGCACCAGATCACTGCCCGTGACGCCCAGATGGATCCGGCCGGCGGCCAACTCGCGCGGGATCTCACCCGCAGAAAGCAAAACAAGATCAACGTTATCAATGCCTTGAACGTATCCCGAATACTCGCGTTCCGACCCGGCCCGGCCCAATGTGATCCCGCGCGCGCCGAACCAGTCAAAAGTCTTCTCCATCAGCCGACCCTTGGACGGCACGCCCAGTTTAATGCTCATGCCGCGCCTCCCAGCTTCAGAACCAGCCCCGGGCGGATCACCCCGCCCACGGCCGGGATCTCGCGGCTGCCGCCCAGTTGCCGGGTCAACGCGTCATAGCGTCCACCGGTCGCCACCGGCGGCAGATCCGGCCTGCTTTCGGCATAGAATCCAAAGACAAAACCGTCGTAATATTCCATCTGGGCGCGACCGTAGCTGGCTTCGAAATCCAGTGTTCGGGCGGCAATCCCCCGCGCCTCCAGCGCCTCCAGCCGATCCGCCAGGCGGTCCACAGAAGCCGAGATCGCGGGCAGATCCACGGCAATATCGCGCAGGCGTTCGATGGCATTGTCGCTGGTTTCACGCACTGAAAGGATCGCATCCAGAAGCGCCACCTCGTTTTCCGAAATCGGCGGGGTCGCCGCATCTTCCTTCAAGGCGTTGATACGGGTCATTATTTCCTCTTCTCCCCGCAACCCGATCACGGGTCCGGCGGCGGCCATGGGATCGGCCCGGTCAAGCAGCGCCGCCCGCGCCGCAGGCACCGGCGCCCGTCCGGCGAAACGGTCGATCAAGGCGCGAAAGCGCCGTGGCCGCCATATATGCCGCCTTAGTGCCGCCTTGCGCCGGGCAGTTGTCCGCAAGCCCTCGACCGCCGCCATGAGAATACCGATATCACCCGTCGCCGCACGCAGGCCAAGCGGTTTCAGGATATTGAATATCCGTGAAAAAACCTCGGCATCCGCCATGGCCGGCGTGTCACGCCCGAAGATCTCGAACCCGACCTGAAAATACTCGTTGGCCCGGTCCGGGTCATCCTCCTGCCGGCGAAAGATTTCGCCCGCATAGGTGTAGCGCGCCGGCTCGGCGCCGTCAGACATGTGCATCTGCACGACCGGAACGGTAAAATCCGGCCGCAGCATCTGCTCGCCCCTGAGCGCATCCGAGGTGACATAAGCCCGCGCGCGCATGTCCTCGCCATAAAGATCAAGCAGCACCTCGGCAGGCTGCAGGATCGTCGTCTCGACCGGGCGGGCGCCTGCATTCTCGAAAAGGGCCCGCAGCCGCGCGGCCTCGCGGCGGACCTCGGCGCGGTCGGTCATCCGCCCTGCTCCTTCAGGATGTCCCGTATTTTCTGCACGAGCTGATCGCGCGGAACCTCGACCTGGCTGGGCCGCTCCTTCCATTCCTCAAGCGTCGCGTTCTCGGCGATCCGCGCGCCGAGCACGAGGTCCTTGACCTGAACCACGCCGCGCTCGAACTCTTCGCTGCCCGCGATCACTGCCACCGGGCTGCCGCGCTTGTCGGCGTATTTGAGCTGGTTGCCGAAGTTCTTGGGGTTGCCAAGGTAGACCTCGGCGCGAATTCCCGCCTGCCTGAGCTCACCAACCATGGCCTGATAATCGGCCATGTGCGCACGGTCCATCACGGTCACCACGACAGGCCCCTGCGCCGCACCGCCCATGCGCCCCTTTTCGCGCAGCGCTGCAAGCAACCGGTCCACCCCGATGGAGACGCCCGTTGCCGGCACCGCCTGTCCTGTGAACCGCTTCACGAGGTCATCATACCGCCCCCCGCCCGCAACCGAGCCGAATTGCCGCTTGCGGCCTTTTTCATCAAGGATTTCAAAGGTCAGCTCCGCCTCGAAGACCGGGCCGGTATAATAGCCAAGGCCGCGCACCACGGAGGGATCGATGGCAATGCGGTCTGGGCCGTAGCCTTGAGCAATCATGAAATTCGTTATTTGCGCCAGCTCTTGAACGCCTTCCTTCCCTATCTCTGAGTCTCCCACAACATCCAAAAGCTTGTTTAGGACAATTACGTTCAACTCCATCCCGGCGTCGAGATTCCCCAAATCGACTCTGTGAAAGGCCTCAACAATGCTGGCCGCGTAACCTATTCCGCGATGTGCACTGATTGCTGATTCCACTGCCAACTCTTCTAAATTAGGGATATCCCGGCGCGCCATTAAGAATGAGACTACAGTCTCGACCTGCGCGTCACTAAGGCCCACCCCATCGATAAAGGCCCCCGAGGCGTCGAGCCGCCCCTTGCCCAGCAACTCGCGCACGCCGCTCTCGCCCACCTTGTCGAACTTGTCGATGGTACGTAGAACAGCGGCCTGTTGCTCGGGGTCAGAGACGCCTGTCGCCTCCAGCACCCCGTTCAGCACCTTCCGGTTGTTCACCCGCACCACGTAATCCCCGCGCGGGATGCCGACCGCTTCCAGCGTGTCGGCGAGCATCGCGCAGATCTCTGCGTCGGCGGCCATCGAGGCGCTGCCCACCGTGTCCGCATCGCATTGATAGAATTGCCGATACCGCCCCGGCCCGGGCTTTTCGTTGCGCCAGACGGGGCCCATGGCGTAGCGCCGGTAGGGTGTTGGCAGCTCGTTGCGGTGCTGCGCGTAGACCCGCGCCAGCGGCGCGGTCAGGTCATAGCGCAGCGCCAGCCAGTCACCCTTGCCGCCCTCGTCATCCTCCTGCCATGCAAAGACGCCCGCATTGGGCCGGTCCACATCCGGAAGGAACTTGCCAAGCGCCTCGACCGTCTCGACCGCGCTGCTTTCCAGCGCGTCAAAGCCGTAGCGGTGGTAGACTGCCGCAATGGCGTCGAGCATCGCCGCGCGCTCGGTCACCTCGGCGCCGAAATAATCGCGGAATCCCTTCGGTGTCTCGGCCTTGGGACGGGGCTGTTTCCTGGTCTTGGCCATGGCGGGATCCTTGCCGGGGACGTTCGCCGCGGGGTCTAGCCGAAGGGCGCGGCGGGGGCAAGCGACCGGACACTTGACCAAGCCGCGCGGCGCGGCCTATCTGCGCTCATGAGAGAGATTGAAGAGCAGATCGCCCACCTGACCCGCGCGGTCGAGGACCTGTCGGACACCGTCGCCCGCCAGGAAACCGAGATCGCCGCTTTGAGAACACGTCTCGACTTGCTGATGTCACGCGAGGCCGCGCGCGCCACCGGCGAGGGGGATAGCGGGGCCGACACGAACCGGCCACCGCCGCACTGGTAAGGCGGGCGGCGCGCGACGGCTCAGTATTCCTCGACGGTCACCACGCCGTTCAGGCTCTTGATCGCACCCTTGACCTGCGGGCTGACAGGGAATTCGCGGCCCGTGGCCACCTCCACTTCGCCGGGCAGATCCGGGTCCAGCAGGCAGAAGCTGACCGGGCCGGCACCGCCACGTTTGACCGTGCGGGCGGCGTTTTCAAGGATTGACGCGACCGAGGCGATGACCTCCTGCTTTTCGACGAAAACACGCAGCCCCGCCATGCCCGCATCGGCCACCACGCCATCGGCGGGTTGCACGGATCGCGCCAGCAGCTTGAGTTGCTCGCTTTCCATCGACGCCTCGACGGTAATGACCACCTGCGCGCCGGTCTCAAGATGTTCGCGCGCGGTTTCCAGCGTATCCGAGAAGATGGTTACCTCGTACCCGCCGGTCGTGTCCGAAAGCTGTGCAAACGCGAAGCGGTTACCCCTCGCGGACTTGCGCTCCTGACGGCCCGCGACGACGCCCGCCATTTTCACGACAACCGGCGCGGTCGCGGCCATCGCGGTGACCTCGTCCAGGGTCTTGACGTCCTTGCGCCGCAGCGCCGCCATGTAGTCATCCAGCGGATGACCCGACAGGTAAAACCCCACGGCGCGAAATTCCTCGGTCAGCCGCTCCGCCGGAAGCCAGTCCTCCACCGCGGCAAGGCGCGGCTCCGGAAGATCCTCGCCCGCCTCCCCGAAGAGGGAAACCTGGCTGGAATTCTTCTGCTCCTGGATGGCGGTGGAATAGTTCAAGAGGGCTTCCAGGCTTTCGAAAACGCGGCGCCGGTTGGGATCCAGAGCATCGAAAGCCCCGGCGCGTGCCAGCATTTCCAGCGAGCGCTTGCCGATCCGCTTGAGATCGACGCGGCGGGCAAAATCATGGAGCGTGGCGAAGGGCCGTTCGTCCGGCCCGGTGGCTGGCCCGGGTGCGCCCTTGCCGGGCGCGGCAGCCGGTGACGGCTGACAAGCTTCGCGCCGCGCCCGGGTGATAAGCTTCATCGCCTCCACACCCACATTCTTCAACCCACCAAGGGCATAGTGCAGAACCCCGTCGCGAACCGCGAATGTGGCCTCCGAACGGTTCACACAGGGTGGCGCCCAGGGCAGGCCGAGCCCCTTTCTGACTTCCTCGAAATACAGGCTCAGCTTGTCGGTGAGGTGAATGTCGCAATTCATGACCCCGGCCATGAACTCCACCGGGTGGTTGGCCTTGAGCCAGGCGGTCTGGTAGCTGACCACGGCATAGGCCGCGGCATGGGATTTGTTGAAACCGTAATTGGCGAACTTGTCGAGAAGGTTCCACACCTCAAGCGCCTTGGCGTCATCCACCCCGTTGGCCTTGGCGCCGGCGATGAACTTGGGGCGTTCGGCGTCCATCGCCGCCTGGATCTTCTTGCCCATGGCGCGACGCAGAAGGTCGGCGCCACCGAGGGAATACCCGGCCATCTCCTGCGCGATCTGCATAACCTGCTCCTGATAGACGATGATACCCTGCGTCTCGTCCAGAATGTGATCGACCGACGGGTGCAGGTATTCGCGCTCGCTCAGCGCGTTCTTGACCTCGCAATATTTGGGGATGTTCTCCATGGGCCCGGGACGGTAGAGCGCGACAAGCGCCACTATATCCTCGATGCAGGTCGGTTTCATGCGCTTGAGCGCGTCGCGCATGCCCTCGCTTTCCACCTGGAACACGGCCGCCGTGCGGGCCCTGGCATAAAGTTCGTAAGTCTTCGGATCATCCAGGGGGATCTGTCCGATATCGTTTTCCGCACCCGGGTTGGGGGTGTAGATAAGCGCGCCATCCTGGGCGACATGCAGGTCACGCCCGGCGCCGTGGATCTGCTCGATTGCGTTCTGGATCACCGTGAGGGTCTTGAGCCCCAGGAAATCGAATTTCACCAGGCCGGCCTGCTCCACCCACTTCATGTTGAACTGGGTCGCCGGCATCTCCGAGCGGGGATCCTGGTACACCGGCACCAGTTCGTCGATCGGGCGATCGGCAATGACGACCCCCGCCGCATGGGTTGACGCGTTGCGCAACAACCCCTCGACCTGTTGGCCGTAGGTGAGAAGACGATCCACCACCTCCTCGTTCCGGGCTTCCTCGCGCAGGCGCGGCTCTTCGGCGAGAGCCTTTTCGATGCTCACGGGCTTGACCCCTTCGACCGGGATCATCTTGGACAGGCGATCCACCTGCCCATAGGGCATCTGCAACACCCGTCCGATATCGCGCACTGCCGCCTTTGACAGAAGCGCACCGAAGGTGATGATCTGTCCGACGCGGTCGCGGCCATATTTCTCCTGCACGTACTGAATGACTTCCTCGCGGCGGTCCATGCAGAAATCAATGTCGAAGTCGGGCATGCTGACCCGATCAGGGTTCAGAAATCTTTCGAAAAGAAGCGAGTAGCGCAACGGATCCAGATCGGTGATGGTCAACGCATATGCCACCAGGCTGCCCGCGCCCGATCCGCGTCCCGGACCGACGGGAATGTCGCGCCCCTTGGCCCACTTGATGAAGTCCGCAACGATCAGGAAGTAACCGGGGAACCCCATGCTCTCGATCACGCCAAGCTCGAATTCCAGCCGTGTCTGGTAATCCTCGACCGGTGCCGCATGGGGAATCACGGCAAGACGCGCCTGCAGACCCTCCTTGGCCTGGCGGCGCAGCTCCTCGACCTCGTCCTCGGCAAACCGCGGCAGGATCGGGTCGCGCCGGTAGGCCCCGAAAGCGCAACGCCTTGCGATCTCGACGGTGTTCTCGAGCGCCTCGGGCAAATCGGCAAAAAGCGGCACCATCTCCTGTTGTGTCTTGAAATAATGCTGTGGCGTCAGGCGCCGGCGCGGTTCGTTCTGGTCCACATAGGCGCCGTCGGCGACGCAGAGCATGGCGTCATGGGCCTCGAACATTCCGGACTCCGGAAAATACACATCGTTCGTGGCCACCAGCGGAAGGTCCATCGCGTAGGCCATCTCGACATGGCCGCGCTCACTCAGACGCTCGGCCTCGGGTGGGCCCTCCTCGCCCGGGTGCCGCTGCAACTCGACATACAGCCTGTCGCCGAACGCGCCCGAAAGTTGGCTCAACAAGGTTTCGGCCGCCGCGCGCTGCCCGGCTCGCAACAGGCGTCCCACCGGCCCGTCCGGCCCGCCGGTCAGGCAGATCAACCCGTCGCCAAGCTGCGCCAGCTCATCCATCGTGACGTGACCCGCCTGGCCGTCGCCACGAAGGTAGAAGCGTGAATTGAGCTTCATCAGGTTCCGGTAACCTTGCTCGTTCTGGGCCAGCAGCACCACCGGTGCGGGCGGGGTCTGCCGATCTCCGGGCGCCGCGGAGGCGTAGGACAGGTCGATCTGGCAGCCCATGATGGGCTGGATGCCCTCGCTCTGTGCGGCAACCGAAAACTCCAGCGCGGCGAACATGTTGTTGGTGTCGGTGACCGCCACGGCCGGCATCCGCGCATCGCGGCAAAGACCGGGCAGTTTCTTCAGTCGCACGGCTCCTTCCAGCAGGGAATACTCGCTGTGCACGCGCAAATGGATGAATCGGGGTGTGCTGGTCATGCAAGGCAGGGTATGGTCTGGCGACGCGGCGGGAAAGCCCCAAGATGCCGGGGGCGGAGCGGATACGCCCGCAATTCGGACAAAAGGATTTTCAAATATTCCGTTACGCTGATTATGGCCCGCGATGCAAATCCCGGCTTGCATGACCGGGGGATTGGCATTTCACTGGCGCTCACATGACCGGCGGGCCGTTCAAGGACGCGGCGGGGGGTGAACACGGTGGGCGCAGAACTTCTGAACATATCGGGGCTGAGCAAGGCCTACCCCGGTGTCATCGCCAATGACACGGTGTCTTTCAGCATACGGGAGGGTGAGGTTCACGCGCTCCTGGGAGAGAACGGCGCCGGAAAATCGACCCTGGTCAAGATGATCTACGGGCTCGTCAAGCCTGACAGCGGAACGATGGCGCTGCGCGGCCAGCCCTTCGCCCCCTCGGAACCACGTGCGGCGCGCGCGTCCGGTGTTGCAATGGTGTTCCAGCATTTCTCGCTGTTCGATGCGCTGAGTGTCGCCGAGAACGTCGCTCTGGGCATGGAAACCCCGCCCCGGATGCGCGATCTGGCACATCGCATAAGGGAGGTTTCCGAAAGCTACGGGCTGCCGCTGGACCCATACCGTATCGTGGGCGATCTTTCCGCCGGGGAACGTCAGCGCGTCGAGATCATCCGCTGTCTGCTTCAGGATCCACGGCTCCTGATCATGGACGAGCCGACCAGCGTCCTGACACCTCAGGAAGTCGAGATCCTGTTTGCGACGCTGCGGAAACTGACATCGGAAGGTGTTGCAATCCTCTATATTTCCCACAAGCTCGACGAGATCCGCACCCTTTGCGACCATGCCACTATCCTTCGGCTGGGCAGGAATGTGGGCACTTGCGTACCGTCGGAAACGACGGCGCGGGAAATGGCGGAGATGATGGTTGGCAGCGCCTTCGAACAGCCCGAGAGCGCCGGGCGCGACCCCGGGCAGGTGACGCTGGATGTAACTGGGCTTTCGCTGGCGTCTCCCGGGGCATTCGGAACCTCGCTGCGCAACATCCATTTCACCGTCCGCAAGGGCGAAATCCTCGGGATCGGTGGCGTTGCCGGTAATGGACAGGATGAGCTTCTTGCGGCCCTTTCGGGGGAAATCCGCAGCCAGGCGGACGCAATCACGCTGGATGGCCGGCCGATCGGGCGGCATGGACCGGCCGAACGGCGGGCAATGGGCCTTCTGACAGCCCCCGAGGAACGGCTGGGCCATGCCGCGGCCCCGGACATGACCCTGACCGAGAATGCCCTGATGACGGCGGCGCAACGCGAGGGGCTCGTGCGTCACGGTTTCCTGAGATGGGCCGCCGCGGAGGGGTTCGCACGCAGGATCATCGAGGCGTTCGACGTCCGCACCCCCGGCCCGGACAACGCGGCAAGATCCCTTTCCGGCGGCAACCTGCAAAAGTTCGTCATCGGCCGGGAAGTTCTTCAACGCCCCGACGTGCTTGTCGTCAATCAGCCGACATGGGGCGTGGATGCGGCCGCCGCCGCCGCGATCCGGCAGGCACTTCTCGATCTGGCCGCCAACGGCACCGCTGTCCTGTGCATAAGCCAGGACCTGGACGAGCTGATGGAAATCTCCGACAGGTTCGGCGCGCTGAATGAGGGGCGCCTTTCCGAGATCCGTCCTGCCCGCGGCCTGACCGTGGAGGAAATCGGTCTGATGATGGGCGGGGCCCACGGCATGGAGGTGGCGCATGTCTGAACCTTGGCGCCGCCCGCGTCCGATCCGGCACCGGACTGTTGGGCACATCATGACCGGCTGTCCGCCGCCCCTTCGCTTTTCGAGGCATCTCGCTGCGGGGGCCTCCTGCACTTTCTTCCCAAGCGATGCCTTGGCGATGGACATGGGGCGCGCACAATGCTGAAACTGGAACAGCGCCCCGAGCCTTCGCGCCTGTGGACCTACCTGACCCCGCCCCTCGCGGTTGCCGTGACGATGATCGCGGGAGGGGCGCTTTTCGCACTTCTCGGCAAGAACCCGGTCGAGGCAATCGCGACGATATTCTGGGAACCCCTTTTTGGCGAATTCGCCTTCTATTACGGGCCTCAGCTTCTGGTGAAGGGCGCCCCGTTGATCCTGATAGCGATCGGTCTCTCGCTGGGCTTCCGGGCCGGGATCTGGAACATCGGTGCCGAGGGACAGTATATCGTCGGCGCGATCACCGGGGCGGGCGCCGGTCTGGCCTTCTACCCGGCGGATTTGTGGGTCGTCTTTCCGGTCATGGTGGTGGCGGGAGCAGCCGGCGGGTGGGCGTGGGCCATGATCCCTGCGTTGCTGAAGCTGCGCTTCGGAACCAATGAAATCCTGGTGTCGCTGATGCTGGTTTACGTCGCCGAACAATTGTTGGCGGCGATGTCACTGGGTTTGCTCAAGAACCCTGACGGATTCGGCTTTCCCGGCTCCCGCAACCTTCAGCAGTATGCCCCGGCCCACAATGCCGAGCTCGTTGCGGGGACAGGGATGCACTGGGGGGTGGTCGCGGCCCTGATCGCCGTCATTTTCGCCTATGTCCTGCTCAACCGCCATGTGCTGGGCTATCATATCCGCCTCACCGGGCAGGCGCCTCGTGCCGCGCGCTTCGCGGGCGTTCGCCCGAAACGGCTGGTTCTTTTCTGTCTGGGCATGTCGGGTGCGCTTGCCGGTCTGGCCGGAATGTTCGAAGTGTCCGGCCCGGCCGGGCAGATCAGCATTGATTTCAACGTCGGTTACGGATTCACCGCGATCATCGTTGCCTTCCTCGGGCGGCTTCATCCGGTCGGCATCCTCCTGGCGGGGCTTCTGATGGCCCTGACCTATATCGGCGGCGAGATCGCGCAATCCAACCTTGGCCTTCCTGCCGCCGCGATACAGGTGTTTCAGGGAATGCTTCTGTTCTTCCTGCTCGCCGTGGACCTTTTCACCAACTTCCGCATACGCGTGATCCGGCCGGAGACAGCGTGATGGACCTCGCCTCGATAAGCCCCGTCCTGTTGCTCGCGTCGCTCATGGTGGCGGCAACCCCGATCCTGCTGGCCGCCCTCGGGGAACTGGTGGTGGAGCGGTCGGGGGTGCTGAACCTCGGGGTCGAGGGAATGATGATCACCGGAGCGATCTGCGGTTTCGCGGCGGCGGTCGAAACCGGCTCGCCCTTCGCGGGGTTCGTCGCCGCGGCACTTGGCGGTGCGGTGCTATCCCTGCTGTTTGCGGGCCTGACACAGGTGGCCCTGGCCAACCAGGTTGCCAGCGGGCTTGCCCTCACCCTTTTCGGGCTCGGGCTGAGCGCGCTCATGGGTCAGGGGTACGTGGGTGTTAAACCACCTCCGACTCCGCGCCTCGACATCCCTGTCCTTGGCGATATCCCGATCCTCGGCCCGATCCTCTTCGGACATGACGTGATGGTCTATGTCGGTCTCGGGCTGTGCGCGGCGATCTGGGCGATGTTGAAATATACCCGCGCGGGGCTTGTCCTGCGTGCGGTCGGCGAAAACCACGACGCCGCGCATGCGCTCGGCTACAAGGTTGTACGGGTCCGGGTGATGGCGATCCTGTTCGGCGGTGCCTGCGCGGGCCTCGGGGGCGCCTACATCAGCCTCATCCGGGTGCCGCAATGGACCGAGGGCATGACCGCCGGCGCGGGTTGGATCGCATTGGCGCTGGTGGTATTCGCAAGCTGGAAGGCAGGGCGTGTCCTGCTCGGTGCATGGCTGTTCGGTGGCGTGACGGTTCTGCAACTCAACCTGCAGGCGGCCGGGGTTGCAATTCCGGTCGAATACCTTTCGATGTCGCCCTACCTCATCACGATACTGGTGCTGGTCATCATGTCCGCCGACCGATCTCGGGCACCAGGGTCGTTGGGGCGTATCTTCCATGCGACCGGATAAGACGTTAGAAAGTACAAAACAGGGAGAAAATCATGAGACTCGAAAAAATCCTGGCCGGAGCAATCCTTGCCGCGGGGCTGGCCGTTCCGGCCGCGGCGCAGGACCCCACCAAGGTGGGATTCATCTATGTCGGCCCGATCGGCGATGGCGGTTGGACCTATGAACATGACAAGGGGCGGCTGGCCGTGGAAGAGCATTTCGGCGACAAGGTCGAGACGGTATTCCAGGAAAGCGTGCCCGAAGGCGCGGATGCCGAACGCGCCATCACGCAGATGGCGCTGCGCGGTGCCGACCTGATTTTCACCACCTCCTTCGGTTTCATGGAACCGACGATCACCGTGGCCAAGAAATTCCCCGACGTTAAGTTCGAACACGCGACAGGGTTCAAGACCGCCGATAACGTGTCCACCTATTCCGCCAGGTTCTATGAAGGACGTGCGATACAGGGCCATATCGCCGCCAGCATGACGGAAAGCAATGTCATTGGCTATATTGCCTCCTACCCCATCCCCGAGGTTATCCGCGGCATCAACGCGGCTTACATCCACGCCAGAAAGGCCAATCCGGATGTCGAGTTCAAGATAATCTGGGCTTATACATGGTTCGATCCGGCCAAGGAGGCCGATGCCGCGACCGCCCTGATAGAACAGGGCGCCGACGTGATCCTGCAGCACACGGACTCCACGGCCCCCCAGGCCGCGGCCGAAAAGGCCGGCGATGTCATCACCTTCGGTCAGGCATCGGACATGGCCGAATACAAGCCGTATCCCCGTGTCAGTTCCATCATCGACAACTGGGCGCCCTATTACATCGAACGCACCCAAGACGTGATGGATGGAACGTGGGAAAGCCAGCAGGTCTGGCACGGCATAAACGAGGGAATGGTGGAAATCGGTGAAATCACCGACGCGGTGCCCGAGGACGTCAAAACGCAGGCGCTGGCGCTCAAGGCCGAGATCGCATCCGGCGACTATCATCCCTTCACTGGACCCTTGAACAAGCAGGACGGCTCTGCGTGGCTGGCCGAGGGCGAGACGGCAGATGACGGCACACTTCTGGGCATGGATTTCTATGTCGAGGGGATTTCGGGCAAAATTCCGCAGTGATCCGCGCCCTTTGACGGGACCGGCCCTGCAGCGGTCCCGTCACCGCATGGCACAACTTGCCCCCCCCGAGCAGAGGCATGAATGGTACGCCGCCTGAATCTCCCCGACAATGCATCGGTCGCGACACCCGGCCAGGACGGTCGCTTGCACGCCCCGTCAGCAGAGCGCAATGCGGGCCCGATCACGGACCTGCTGCGCGACGTCGCACCGCCCCGCGGACGGGCCCTCGAGATCGCCAGCGGGACCGGGCAACACATCGTCTCGTTCGCCCGCGCCCTGCCCGGCCTGACATGGCAGCCCAGCGAGATCGACCCCGCCCGCATGGCCAGCATCAATGCCTGGGCCGCCTCGGCCGCGCTGCCCAATCTCATGCCGGCACAGCATCTGGATGCGACGACGCCGGACTGGCACTCGGTACAATCCGGGCAGACCCTGATCGTGGTCATCAATCTTCTGCACCTGATCAGCGACACCGAAACCCGGACATTGCTTCACGAGGCGTCTGTGGCGCTTGTGCCGGGCGGTCGGCTGGTGGTTTACGGACCGTTCCTGCGCGACGGTGAAACGACATCAGAGGGCGACGCGCGTTTCCATGCCAGCCTGCGGGCAACGGATCCGGCGATCGGATACAAGGATGATTTCGATGTGGTGGATCACCTTCAGGGCAACGGGCTCAGCATGGTCGAGGTTGTCGAAATGCCCGCCAACAACATTGCCATGATCGCCGAGCGCCGGTGAGTGTTGCCGCTTTTGGTACCCGAGGCCGGACTCGAACCGGCACGCCCGCGAGGGCAACGGATTTTGAATCCGTCGTGTCTACCATTCCACCACTCGGGCATTGCTTTCACCTGTAGCGAAGGCCCGGGGCGTCGTCCAGATATCGGGCTGCATTTTTTGCGTTCGCGCGGTTTCGCAGGCGCCACGGGACTTGACCGTCATGGCGGCCCATGCTCTGACGAGCCACCCATACGAGTGGAGCATCCGCCGAATGTTGAGACGCCTATATGACTGGACGATCCGCATGGCGGACCATCCGCAGGCGCTGTGGGTGCTTGCCTTCGTGGCCTTCATCGAAAGTTCCGTCTTTCCGATACCGCCCGACGTCCTGATGATCCCGATGATTCTGGCGCGTCCATCGCGCGCCTGGCTGATCGCGGGGGTGGCACTTGTGTCCTCCGTGCTTGGCGGGCTCCTGGGATACGCAATCGGCGCTCTGGCCTACGAACAGATCGGACGACCGATCCTCGAGGCGCTTGGCAAGGACGCGGCGATGGAGGCCTTCTCGGAACGGTTCAACGATTTCGGATTCTGGGCGGTCCTCACGGCGGGTGTCACCCCGTTTCCCTACAAGGTCATCACCATCATGTCGGGGTGGACGGCCATGCCGCTCGGGGTTTTCATGGCGACATCGGTTCTGGCCCGCGGACTGCGCTTTTTCATCGTGGCCGGACTTCTGTGGCAATTCGGCACCCCGATTCGCGGTTTCATCGAAAGACGCCTCGGATTGATGACACTGCTCTTCATTGTTCTGTTGTTTGGCGGCTTCTACCTTGTGAGGCACCTGTGATGGCACTGTCCCGGACCGTTCTGATCCTATGCGCCGCCGGCGGATCCCTTTTCTTGCTTGGGGCCGCTCTTGCTTTCCAGCACCTCGGCGGGTTGGCCCCCTGCGAGTTGTGCCTCTGGCAGCGCTGGCCGCACGCGGCGGCGGTCGTGATCGGGGGCCTGGCGCTGGTTCTGCCCGGGCGTCTGCTGCCGCTGGCGGGGGGCGCCGCCGCGCTTGCGACAGCCGGCATCGGGATCTACCATACCGGGGTCGAGCGTGGTGCCTGGCAGGGGCCGGGCACCTGCAGTTCCCCGACAACCGGTGACGTGAGTACCGACGAGCTTTTCGATCAGATCATGGCGGCCCCCCTGGTACGGTGCGATGAAGTCGCCTGGGAAATGCTGGGGCTTTCGATGGCCAGCTGGAACGCGCTGGCGGCGCTCTGCCTGGCGGTGCTCTGGTTTATGGCCGCGCGCACCGGTTAGGGCAGTTCGGAACGAATTACCGGGCTGATTTTCGGGTGCTCAGAAGCAGGCTGGTTTCACTGTTGGCAATCCCGTCAAAGCGGCGGATCTGCGCGAGAATGGTATCGAACTCCTCGAGTGTGGCGGCACCGATCTCGACGATCACGTCCCAACGTCCATTGGTGGTGTGCGTCTCGCGCACGGCGCTCAATCCGTTGAGCTGCCGCAGGATCCGGTCGGTGCCGCGCCCCTCGATCCCGAGCATCATGAGCCCGCGCACCGGATCGCGCACCGCGTCCCCTTTCAGCACCACGCTGAACCCCACGATATCGCCCGACCGCCTGAGCCGGTCGATCCGTGCCCGCACAGTGGTGCGCGAAACACCCAAGGCCAGGGCGAGTTCCGAAAGCGACGCGCGTGCGTCATGCCGCAGCGCAGATATGAGCTGGCAGTCTATTTCATCCAAATCGGCATTCCTTGCGTCCGTTTCGAAATTTCACTGCACGAATAGTTCAAAGTGATGGGTTCAATCCACCCCATTCCGAAAGAATCATGGCGGCACGCAAAAGCAAGGCGAATTTGTCATGTCACAAAAAAAATGCATTCTTGTCGGGGCTCCCGTGGATAGCGGCAAGCGGCGCCGCGGTTGCCTGATGGGCCCTGACGCCTACCGGGTCGCCGGCATTGCAGAGGCGCTCGCGACACTCGGTCACGAGGTCCGCGATCTCGGCAACCTGATCCCGGACGAGATCGAAACGCCGGCCACCACCCCGGACCACGTCCATGCTCCGGCCGAAACCATCGGTTGGACCACGCGGCTGAAAGCGGCCGGACAAGAGGCGATGGCGGATGGCGTTCCGATCTTCATGGGGGGCGATCATGCGCTGTCGCTCGGATCGGTGGCAGGTGCGGCGGCCCATGCCGCGGCGCAAGGACGGCCACAATTCGTCCTTTGGCTGGACGCGCACAGCGATTTTCATACACCGCACAGCACCGCGTCAGGAAACCTGCACGGCACGCCACTGGCCTATGTCACCGGTCATGGCGGCTTTGACGGATTTCCCGTGGTCATCCCCCCCATCCCCGAACAGAATATCTGCATCATGGGCCTGCGTTCGGTGGACGGCCCGGAACGCGAGATGCTACAGAAATGTGCCATCCGCCGCCACGACATGCGGGAAATCGACGAGTCCGGCATCGCGCGGCCGCTTTCGGCGTTTCTGGACCGTGTCGCGGATGCCGGTGGCGCGCTGCATGTCTCGCTCGACGTGGATTTCCTCGACCCGTCCTTCGCCCCGGCCGTGGGCACCACGGTGCCGGGCGGGGCCACCATCCGCGAAGCGCACCTGGTAATGGAAATGATCAGTGACAGCGGCCTGATGACATCCCTCGACCTGGTCGAACTCAACCCGTTCCTGGACGACCGCGGGCGTACCGCACAGGTGATGGTCGATCTGGCGGCTTCGGCCATGGGGCGGCGCGTTTTCGACCGCCCCACGCACGCATTCGCCTGAAGAAAGGGACGCGACAATGTCCAACACCCAGCCGTCCGACAAGGCGCTCGTGCCGTTCGTGAGCGTCGAGAACATGATGAACCTCGTGCATCACATCGGGATCGAGAGGATGCTTGGCGGGTTGTCCGCCTATATCGAGGAGGATTTTCGCCGGTGGGAGCTGTTCGACAAGACCCCGCGCATCGCCAGCCACTCCGCCGAAGGCGTGATCGAACTGATGCCCACATCGGACGGCGAGGTCTATGGCTTCAAATACGTCAACGGGCACCCGAAGAACACGCGCGCCGGGCTTCAGACCGTTACCGCGTTCGGCCTTCTGGCCAATGTCGGCAACGGCTATCCGGTGCTGCTCAGCGAGATGACGGTCCTGACGGCCCTGCGCACGGCCGCGACATCGGCGATGGTCGCCCGCCACCTGGCCCCGAAGGGCGCCGACACGATGGCGATGATCGGCGCCGGCGCGCAATCCGAGTTCCAGAGCCTTGCGATGAAATCCATCTGCGGCATCCGCGCCGTGCGCCTTTACGACATCGACCCGGCCGCCACCGCCAAGGCCGCGCGCAACCTCTCCGGCATGGGCCTCGACGTGGCAACCTGCGGCAGTGCCGAGGACGCCATGGAGGGCGCACAGATTATCACCACCTGCACCGCCGACAAGCAATACGCCACCATCCTCACCGACAACATGGTGGGCAGCGGGGTACATATCAACGCCATCGGCGGCGACTGTCCCGGCAAGACCGAGCTTGCCCCGGCCATCCTGAACCGCAGCGACATCTTCGTCGAATACCCCGAACAGACCCGCATCGAGGGCGAAATCCAGCAGATGCCGCCCGATCATCCGGTCACCCAGATGTGGGAAGTCATCAACGGCACCGCGCCGGGCCGGACGAGCGCCGCGCAGATCACGCTGTTCGACAGTGTCGGCTTCGCAATCGAGGATTTCAGCGCCCTGCGCTACATCCGCGACCATATCGGCGGCACCGATTATTACCTCGATCTCGACCTGCTGGCCGACCCGGACGATCCGCGCGACCTGTTCGGCATGCTCAGGCGCGCCGGGCCGGGGTGAGTGCAGGATCGCACGCGCCCTATCGCCTTGTGCCGTCGCGCCGGGAATTGTAAACATGCCGAAAACCCCGAGTGGCAATGGCATCCTTCAAGAAATGGCAAGATCGGCGGCGCAATCCCTGGAGGGGCGTCTTTCACGACGCCTTCCGCCTGTGGAAAAAGGAGAACGGGCAATCCCGGCTGCTTGATTACAATGGGCTTCCTGAGGGGGCTGTGGTTTTCGACTTCGGCGGGTTCAAGGGCGAATGGACGGACACCGTGCTTGGCCAGCAGCCGGAATGCTCGATCCATGTGTTCGAGCCGCATCCCGGCTTTGCGGAGAGGCTCGTAACGAAATACCGTGGCGACAGCCGGGTGTTCGTCCATGGTTTCGCCCTCGGATCGCGGGACGGCACACTGCGCTTGTCGGATGCCGGCGATGCCTCCTCGGCGGTGGCCGGTCACGAAGGAGGTTTCGAGGCCAGGGTCATGTCCGTGACGGAATTCTTCGGTTCAAACGAAATTTCCGGCATCGACCTGGCCAAATGCAACATTGAGGGGGGTGAATATGATCTCTTGCCGGCCCTGATCAATGGCGGGTTCATACGGCGGATCCGGCGCTTGCAGGTTCAGTTCCACCTTTTCGAGCAGGCCCTGGTTGCCGAACGCGACACGATAAGGCGCCAGCTGGCCGAAAGCCATGATTGCGAATGGTGCTACCCGTTCGTCTGGGAAGAGTGGATCCGCCACAGCGCTTACACCGGAGGACCTGCGTCGTGATCTTCCGGCGCGAAGCGCTTTCAGCTTCTCAACTTCCCGCACCCGCATTGAAGGTAAACAACTGCTCACCCGACAGCCGGTAGCCATTGATCAGTTCGGCCGCACGCCGCGAGGTCAGCCAATCCTCCAGCCTTCGGGCCGCGTCGGCCTTCACATGGGGGTGCCGCTCAGCGTTCACCGGCAGGTAGGCATACTGGTTGAACAGCCGCGGATCGCCCGCGTGAAGAAGCTCCAGATCGCCCTTGTTGCCGAAATTGAGCCAGCTGGCCCGGTCCGCCATGATGTAGGCATTCATGCCCGACGCGGTGTTGAGCGCAGCACCCATGCCCGCGCCCACGGCGCGGTACCAATCACCCCCCGGGGCGATGCCGGTCTCGTGCCAGAGCGCCATTTCCTTCTTGTGCGTGCCGCTGTCATCCCCGCGGCTGACAAACGCCGCACCGGTATCCGCGATACGCTCCAGCGCGTCGAGCACATCACCGGCAGCGGCCACGCCGGCCGGATCCTCCGCCGGGCCGACGATGATGAAATCGTTGTACATGATCTCGCGCCGGTGGGTGCCGTGCCCGGCGGCAACGAACGCCTCCTCGGCCCGGCGCGCATGCACCAGCACCGCGTCGACGTCGCCCGCCTCTCCAAGCCTCAACGCTTGCCCGGTTCCGACCACCAGAAGGTGCACCGTGATCCCGGTATCGGCCTCGATTTCCGGCAGGAGCACGTCGGCCAGCCCCGAATTGTGGAATGAGGTCGTCACCGCCATCTTCATTTCCTCGGCGGCTGCGGCGGCCGTCATCATGAGCAGCGCGGCCAGCGCCATGAACGTTTTTCTCAGCATTGCAGATCCTCCATTGCGGTCAGTCGATGATATCACCCTTGAGGAAGGCGCGCGCCTCGGCAGTTCCGGGACCGGCAAAAAAGCCTTCTGCGCCGACACGTTCGTGCACCTGCCCGTTCAGGATGAAAAGAACCTCGTCGGCCAGCCGGCGCGCCTGCCCCATGTCATGCGTGGACATGACGATACGTGTGCCCTTTGCCGCCGCGGCGAGGAGGATCGCCTCGATCTCGCGCGTTGCCCGCCCGTCGAGCGACGCGCAGGGTTCATCCAGGAAAAGCAGGTCCGGCCCGGCAATGAGGGCTCGGGCCAGGGCCAGTTTCTGCCGTTCGCCCCCGGATAGCATTGTCGCCGGCCGTGTCGCCGCGGCCTCCAGGCCGATCCGTGCGCACCAGTCATGCGCAGGTGGCCGCGCCTGGGCCCGCGTCATACCGGCGATCCGCAACGGGTAGATCAGGTTTTCAAGAACCGTGCGCCGCAGCATCACCGGCGTCTGGAAGACGAAGGCCTGCCGGCGCCGGGCCTCCTCCAGCCCGCAGGCCCAGCTCAGCTCGCCCCGGCTCAGCCGCTGAATGCCGTGCAGCATCTTGAGAAGGCTGGTCTTGCCGGCGCCATTGGGCCCGATGACGATGCTCAGACCGTCGCCGGCAAGCGTCAGGTCCACCGGGCCGATGAGGACCTTGCCGCGGTGGCGCACCATCGCGCCGCGTACCTCCAGTGGCAGCAGGACACTCACCACCGGCCTCCGCGCTCTGTGCGGCTCAGCCAGTGGATCGCGAGGTTGACCGAGATCGCCAGCGCGATCAGCACGAAGCCCAGCCCGAGAGCCAGCGCCAGATTGCCCTTGCCGGTTTCCAGCGCGATCGCCGTGGTCAGCACCCGGGTGACATGATCTATGTTGCCACCGACGATCATGATCGCCCCGACCTCGCCGATGCCGCGCCCGAAGCCGGCCAGCGAGGCGGTCAGCAGCGCCCGCCGCCCATCCCAGAGAAGGGTCGCGATGCGCTGCCCCTGCGTGGTGTTCATGGAAATGAGCAGGTCGTGATACTCGGCCCAGAGATCGCGAAGGGACTGGTGCGCGATGGAGGCCACCAAAGGCACGATGATGATCACCTGCGCGATGATCATTCCCGCCGGCGTGAAGAGCAGCCCAAGAACCCCGAGCGGTCCGCCCCGCGACAGCAGGATATAGACCAGCAGGCCGACCACCACGGGCGGCAACCCCATCAGGGCATTCAATGTCGCGATCGTCACCCGGCGGAACGGAAACCGGCGCACCGCCAGGAGCGCGGCCATCGGCAAGGCGATCACAGACGCGATCAAAAGGGCCGTCAGCGTGACGAAAAGCGACCTCAGGGCGATTTCCACCAATTCGGGATCCAGCCCGACAATGAGCCGGAACGCATGCAGGAAACCTTCACCGATCTCGGACATCGCCCGCACCCGCTGTCACTTCGCCGTACCCCGTGCCGGCCATGGCCCTTCTTAATCACAGCTTTCGATCCGGTGGAACAAGCAACTGCGACAGTGTTTCATCGCCCCGGAAACAGGCCCGACAGCGACAACATGGCCCACAGGGCCACCAGCACGGTGGGACAGAAGCTGGCGACCAGTCCGAAGACGCGCAGCGGAACCGAGATGCGGCACCCGATCCAGAAGACAATCAGCGCCAAGGCCAGGCCGAGCCCGAGCATGACGATGACCCCGGGGCCGGCACCGCCCAGTATCACCGCCGCACCGGGCCAGATGCACAAGGCGAGCACCAACTGCTCTGTCGCGGTCGACAGGATCCGGCGGTCAATCCCGGCGTTTCCGGATGGCGACTGCGCCCCGATGATCTTGTCGTCACCGAACCGGCGCCGCGCGATCCACCCGATCATGGCCGCCATCACAAGCCCCGGAGTCAGAAACGCGGTCATGATCGTCGGCATCAGGGTGAAGACCGGGATCTCGACAAAGCGCGCCGCACTCCAGAGCAGGGCCACCGACCAGACCAGGCCCCCGGCCATTGCGACCGTGATTGCTGCGTTCCTGCCCATGCACCTGCCTTTCGACCACCGCGGTGGTGCGACTTTCGGGGCAGGACACCGAACCTGTCAACAGGCCACGACGGCCCGCGGCCGGTTCAGCCGCGCGCGTCGCCGATCAGCCGCAGGATGTCCTGCGCGGCCTCCGGTATGTTGGTGCCGGGGCCGAAGATCGCCTTCACACCGGCTTTCTTCAGGAACTCGTAGTCCTGTTGCGGGATGACGCCGCCGCAGATCACGATGATATCCTCGGCGTCCTTCTGCTTCAGGGCCTCGATCAACTTCGGCGCAAGCGTCTTGTGACCGGCCGCCTGGCTGGAGATCCCGATGACATGCACGTCATTGTCAACCGCATCCTGCGCGGCCTCGTCCGGAGTCTGGAACAGCGGGCCGACATCCACGTCAAAACCGATATCCGCAAAGGCCGTGGCAATCACCTTGGCGCCGCGGTCATGCCCGTCCTGGCCCATCTTGACCACCAGCATCCGCGGGCGGCGGCCTTCGGACTCGGCGAACTCCTCCACCGATTTCTGGATCGCGGCGAAGCCCTCGTCCCCTTCGTAGGCGGCGCCGTAAACCCCGGCGAGCGTCTTGACCTCGGCGCGGTGGCGGCCGAACACCTTTTCCATGGCCATGCTGATCTCTCCCACGGTGGCACGATGACGGGCGGCCTCGACGGCCGCTTCCAGAAGGTTCCCGCCCCCGGCGGCGCAGGACGCGAGGTTGTCCAGAGCCGCGTCGCAGGCGGCCTGGTCACGGTTCGCGCGGATCCGCTGGAGCGCCGCGACCTGGCCTTCACGCACCTTGGTGTTGTCGATATCGCGGATGTCGATCGGGTCTTCCTCGTCGCGGCGATACTTGTTGACCCCGACGATCACTTCGTCGCCGCGGTCGATCATCGCCTGCCGGGTCGCGGCTGTTTCCTCGATCCTGAGCTTCGGCATGCCGGAGGCCACCGCCTTGGTCATGCCGCCCATCCCCTCGACCTCCTCGATCAGCTCCCAGGCTTTCTCGGCCAGTTCGTGGGTCAGGCTTTCGACATAATAACTGCCCGCCAGCGGATCGACCACGTTGGTCACACCGGTTTCCTCCTGCAGGATCAGCTGTGTATGCCGCGCGATGCGGGCGCTGAAATCGGTGGGCAGGGCCATCGCCTCATCGAGCGCGTTGGTATGAAGGGACTGGGTGCCGCCCAGAACCGCGCTCATCGCCTCATAGGCGGTACGCACCACATTGTTGTAGGGATCCTGTTCCTGCAGGCTGACACCGCTTGTCTGGCAATGGGTGCGGAGCATCTTCGACCGGTCCTCCTGCGCGCCGAACCCGGTCATGATCCGGTGCCACAAAAGCCGCGCGGCCCGCAACTTGGCCGCCTCCATGAAGAAATTCATGCCGATGGCAAAGAAGAACGAGAGCCTGCCGGCAAACTTGTCCACGTCCATGCCGGCCTCGATCGCGGCGCGCACGTATTCGCGGCCGTCGGCAAGGGTATAGGCCAATTCCTGCACAAGATTCGCCCCGGCCTCCTGCATGTGGTAGCCGGAAATCGAGATCGAGTTGAAGCGCGGCATCTCGGTGCTGGTGTATTCGATGATGTCGCTCACGATGCGCATGCTGGGCTCGGGCGGGTAGATGTAGGTGTTGCGCACCATGAATTCCTTGAGGATGTCGTTCTGGATGGTCCCGGATAGATCAGCCCGCGAGACGCCCTGTTCCTCGCCAGCGACGATGAAACTGGCAAGCACGGGAATCACGGCACCGTTCATCGTCATGGAAACGCTGACCTTCTCCAGCGGGATACCGTCAAAGAGCACTTTCATGTCCTCGACCGAATCTATCGCCACGCCGGCCTTGCCGACATCCCCCTCGACGCGGGGGTGATCGCTGTCGTAGCCGCGATGGGTGGCCAGATCGAAGGCCACGCTGACGCCCTGCTGCCCGTTCGCGAGGGCCTGACGGTAGAAGGCATTCGATTCCTCCGCCGTCGAGAACCCGGCATATTGCCGGATCGTCCAGGGGCGGCCGGCATACATCGTCGCCTTGACCCCGCGCGTGAAGGGCTGGTCACCCGGAATGCTGCCGAGATGGTCGAGCCCGGCCACATCCTCTTCGGTGTAGAGCGGGCGGACATCTATGCCTTCCAGCGTCTTCCAGGTCAGATCCTCCAGCGGCCGGCCACGCAATTCCTTTTCGGCAATATCACGCCAATCGTCTTTCTTCGAAGCCATTTGGTCGTCCTCTTCTCATCTGACCGGCCGGCGCCTTTCCGAGCGCACTTTTCCGGTCGGTTTCCTCTGTCAGTTCGGCCAGCCCGTCCGCACCGGAACGTAGCCAGAAAAGATCGTCCCCATACAATTCGCCAAGCGCGGCGCATTGCGCCTGCCCGAAGGGCTGCCACCGGCCGGGGCCGGGCGGCAACGCTTCGGGGTCGCCACCGCGTTCGGCCACCCGGTGGCGCAACTCCCACAGGTCCGGGGTGCGGTTGAGCCATTCCGGGGGAGGACACGCCGGCAGACGCTCGCGCCCCGTCATCAGAGCGAGCCTGCGCTCGGGTGTGCCTGCATGGATTTCATGCGGGAATATCTGGATGGGCGTATCGGGAAGCGCGCAGGCAAGATCGGTGATGACATCACGCCAGCCCCGCCGCGAATCCGCTATCCGGCGAAGCCTGCAATCATCTGGAATGCGCGCGCCGCGCGCCACCGAAAAGGCCATCAGCGACGGCCACAGGCTGTCCTGGCCGCGGATCGAAAGCGATACCCGGGCGATACGGCCGCCGAACGCCCTTGCGAAACGCGCCATACGCTCCCCGATGTCCGGATAAAGCGATCCATCACGCAGGGTGCGCCGCGGCGTGCCGATCATGTTCTCGTCACTGACAAGGATCTGACGCAGCCCCAGCCGGGCGGCCTGTTCGACCGCCAGCGAAATGCGTCCCGCGGCGCGCTGCAGTTGCGCATCCCGGCTTTGCGGCCCCGGCACCGGAATGACCCCGGTAAGCAGCCCGTTCCGCGTCCGGCGCGGCCCCCAGAAGCCAAGGCCCTCGGCCTCGAACCGCGCCTGGTTTTCTCGTATCAAATGCTGAAAACTGGTCGTGGCCGTCCTGTGCGCCCCGAGATGAAGGATGATGTCCATGGCTTTATGCGCCTCATGCCGCAGAACCGCGGCGAGCGGTTCAAGAAAGGTCAGGGGCGGCATTCTGCATTCCCGTTTGCCAAGAGCGGATTAACAGGCAAGTTTTCGCGGTTCTCACTCGGATTTGCCTTCGCAATCGGGGCCAACACCACTATATCTTGCTCATCAGGAGGGCACATGAAACCTGTCTTTTTCCTTTTCGCACTTGCGCTTGCAGCTTTCCCGGCCAAGGCCCAGGAAACCGAGGACAGCGCCGATCCCTCGATCATCATGTCGGGGGAAACAGCGGATTTGAGCGAATTCAAGTGGATAAAACGCCCGCTTGTGGTCTTTGCCGACAGCCCCGCCGACCCTCGATACGTGCAGCAGATGGAATACATCTCGGATCGGCTCGAGGATCTGGAAGATCGCGATGTCGTCGTACTCACCGATACCGACCCTGACGCTGACAGCGCCCTGCGTGAGCGTCTGCATCCGCGCGGTTTCATGCTGGTGCTGATCGGCAAGGACGGGACGATATACCTGCGCAAGCCGCTTCCCTGGGACGTGCGCGAGATTTCCCGCACCATCGACAAGTTGCCGATGCGCCAGCAGGAGGTTGAGGAGCGGCGCAGCGGGGACAGCTGAACGCACCCTGCCCTTCCCTCGCCGCCAGGGCTACGCCCGACGGAACAGAGTCGCCCGACATTCGGCAATTCCGGCATCTCCCTACTCGAATTCCATGATCACGTCATCGACGGCCAGGCTGTCACCCGGCCCGGCATTCACCTTTGCAACAACCGCCTTTCTTTCAGCCCGCAGGATGTTTTCCATCTTCATCGCCTCGACCGTGCAAAGCGCCTGACCTTCCTGGACTTCCTCGCCTTCTGCGACGTTCACCTTCACGATCAGGCCCGGCATCGGACAAAGAAGCATCCTGGACGTGTCCGGCGCCTGTTTTTCGGGCATCAACGCCGCCAGTTCCGCCTGTCGGGGGGTGCGCACATGCACCTTGAGGTCAGCCCCGCGCGACCGGATGCGAAAGCCCCCCGACACCTTGCCGACCTTCAGCACCAGCGGCGCGCCATCCACGTCCAGCACCGCCAACTGGTCGCCGGGTGTCCAGTCACTGCTGACGCGCAGCTGGCCTCCATCCTCGAAGCGGATGGTCGACCCCTCCTTGTCGGCCTTGATCGTGACCGCGAAGCGCATGCCCTGCAGGGTCACCACCCAGTCCGTGCCGACATGGCGTTCATGGTTGTCCATCCGCCCCGACACGCGCGATCGCCTGATCTCGGCCAGCCGGTGCATCGCCGCGACACTGGCCGCGATGCGGCGCAGCGTGTCCTCGTGCAGTTCGACCCCATGGAAACCGTCCGGATACTCCTCGGCGATGAATGCCGTCGTAATGGCGCCTGAAATGAACCGGGGATGGTCCATGACCGCGCTCAGGAACGGAAGGTTATGGCCTATCCCTTCCACCTCGAAGGCGTCGAGCGCGTTGCGCATCGCCTCGATGGCCTCGCCCCTCGTGTGCCCCCAGGTGCAGAGTTTTGCGATCATCGGATCGTAGAACATCGAGATCTCGCCCCCTTCGTAGACGCCGGTATCGTTACGGACCACCGCACCCTCGACCGAAAGCTCCTGCGGCGGACGGTACCGCGTCAGCCGCCCGATAGACGGCAGAAACCCGCGATAGGGATCCTCGGCATAGAGGCGGCTTTCGATCGCCCAGCCCGTCAGCGTCACGTCGGCCTGTCGTATGCCCAGCTCCTCGCCATTGGCCACGCGGATCATCTGTTCGACCAGATCCACGCCGGTGATCAGTTCCGTCACCGGGTGCTCGACCTGCAGGCGCGTGTTCATCTCGAGGAAATAGAAGTTCTTGTCGCCATCGACGATGAACTCCACGGTGCCGGCACTGGTGTAATCGACCGCCTGTGCAAGTGCGACGGCCTGTTCGCCCATGGCCTTGCGGGTCGACTCGTCCAGGAAAGGCGACGGCGCCTCCTCGATCACCTTCTGGTTCCGGCGCTGGATCGAGCATTCGCGTTCGCCCAGGTAAATCCCGTTGCCGTGCTGGTCGCACAGCACCTGGATCTCGATATGCCGTGGCTGGGTGACGAACTTCTCGATGAAGATCCTGTCATCGCCGAAACTGCTGGCCGCCTCGTTCTTCGAACTCTGGAAGCCCTCGCGCGCCTCGTCATCGTCCCAGGCGATCCGCATGCCCTTGCCGCCGCCGCCGGCCGAGGCCTTGATCATAACCGGATAACCGATTTCCCGGCTGATCTTCACCGCGTCCTCGGCATCCTCGATGAGGCCCATGACCCCGGGAACCGTGCTGACGCCGGCCTCCTGCGCGATTTTCTTGGATGTTATCTTGTCACCCATGGCCTCGATCGCGCCCTTGGGCGGTCCGACGAAGGCCACGCCCTCGGCCTCCAGCGCCTCGGCAAATTTCGAATTTTCCGAAAGGAACCCGTACCCCGGATGGACGGCCTCGGCCCCCGTCCGCCGGATCGCCTCCATCACCTTGTCTATGACGATGTAGGACTCGTTCGCGGGGGGAGGACCGATATGAACCGCCTCGTCGGCCATCTGCACGTGCAGCGCATTACGGTCCGCGTCCGAGTAGATCGCGACCGTTTCTATGCCCATGTCGCGTGCTGTCTTGATCACGCGGCAGGCGATTTCACCACGATTGGCAATCAGGATCTTCTTGAACATCTGTCGTCCCTTCTTCTTTCGGTTCCTGGGCGCGCGGAAAGGCGCACGGGCTGTGACGTCCGGGCGGCGGTGTCAAAGCCGGGCCGGGCTGTGCTTGACCACCGGGTCGGCGGAAAGCGCATTGTTGAATGACGGGAGGCGTGCCGCGACGAACACGAGGGGCAAGACGCGGCAATCGAAAAAAAGGGCGGCACACAGGAAGCTGCGATACCGCCCTTCAGGGGAAGGGTAACATTGAAGACCATCCGCCCGGAAGAATCGGGAACGAAACCGGGCGATGATGTCAACGGTGCACGCAATTGCTTGCACCACCAAGGGTCATCGGCCACGAGACCGGCGGTCGGCTGCATTCCGCGTAGAAAAGGCGGCATTGCGCGGGATCGTGCCGGCCACGCGGACAGGACGCCCGCTTTCATGTCATCACGACACATCACGGTTGTTCCTCCCGGACGAACGCGTCCGGGAACGCAGCGCGCGCCGCGGCTTCATCCAGCACCAGGAGCGCCTCGTAGCTCTCGGGATCGAAGGGGTCTTCCGCCGGAAGAACCTCTCGGCCAAAAAGCCAGCTGAGCCGACCGGCATCGAGATTTCCGCGATCAAAGGGCTGACTGCCGAAATGGGCCCAAAGTGCCGCCACGAACGCCGTGTCGGCGCGCCGGTCCGCGGGGCGGCGATCGCGGTAGCGTTCGCGCCGGGTGAGCGGGGTTGCGCCCTTGGGATTGGCGCGGCGTATCGTGAACTGGTAGTCCGTCCCGGGCAGACGGCCCGGAAAACCGCGATGTTTCAACATCCCGCCCCCTCCCTGAAAGAGGGGAGAATCCTGCGCCGGACCAATCCGGGGACCGGCCCGGCGCAGATATTTCCGCGGTTCTTACGAGCCGCTGTACTTTCCGTCGTACTTGCCGGTCGGCTCCGGCTCGACCGTGATCGGTTCGGGCTCGACCACGACATACTCTTCTTCCGCAGGCTGGGCACAGGCGGCCACGAGCCCGACAAGACCCAATGAAACAAGGCCCTTGATGCTGTTCGACATGCGTTTCTCCTGTCACTTTCGGCGGCCGGGCGCGGCTTGGAATCCCGGGCCCGTCCGGTTTGCGAGGTAAGGGTTGCGCGAATACAACCACACGCAAAAATAGACGAAATCGGACCGTAAAGATATCCACAAGAGCGGCGCTTGAATGTCTGTGACTCGAAAGCCTCAGAAGTCGTGAAACTTGAGCTTCGTTGCGCAAGATATTGTGGCAAAGGCAGAATCCTGCCCATATACAGACCACGGCGTGAGGCCATGCAATGACCATCCGGCCTGTGGATAAACTCCGGCAATGGCCATTGCCGCGCTGACATGCCAGCCCGGTGGCCAACTGCGCCCGCTGTCGCGCCGCGCCACGGGGTCTGAACGCGACGACGACATTGAACAGGGATTCTGAAGTGATCACCGGTCATGAGGCCCATCCGCTCCAACGTGTGCGGCAACCCGGATCGGACAGCAAGGCGTCGATCCTTGCCTCGACCGCGCTGCGGGCAAGCGGCCCCTCGACACGGCCGCCCGCGGTCACCACGAGACCGGCCCGGGTGGCACTGACACGCACCACGGGAGAGAACCCGCGCAACGACCGCAGGGCGCGCCAGAGATCCTGACGCACCTGCCGCGCCATGCGAAGCCGCGAACGGCCCGGCAACACGGTACGGGCGGCGACATCGAAACGCACTGGCAGGTGGCGGGCCATCGTCAGGCTGCCACCGTCGCGCAGGATATGCCATTCATCTCGTCGCATTGTCGGACCTCGCGATGGGCAAAGGACGGCACCGGCCGCACGCGGGCGCGGCCTTTGCGATCCACGGCTTCTTCTCAGAGCGGAATGTTGTCGTGTTTCTTCCACGGTGCGCTTTTCTTCTTGTTGCGCAGCGCCGCGAAGGCGCGGCTGACGCGCATGCGGGTGGAGTGAGGCTGAATCACCTCGTCGATGAAACCGCGTTCCGCGGCCACAAAGGGATTGGCAAATCGGTCCTCGTAACTCCGGGTATGAGCGGCGATCTTCTCGGGGTCGCCCAGATCGGACCGGTAGATGATCTCGGTGGCCCCCTTGGCGCCCATCACTGCGATTTCCGAGGTCGGCCACGCATAGTTGAAATCGCCGCGCAGATGCTTGGACGACATCACCACATAGGCGCCGCCATACGCCTTGCGGGTGATCACGGTGACCTTGGGCACCGTCGCCTCGCCATAGGCATAAAGCAGCTTGGCGCCATGCTTGATCACGCCGCCAAGTTCCTGACCGGTGCCGGGCAGGAAACCGGGCACGTCCACGAAGGTCAGCAGCGGAATTTCGAAACAGTCGCAAAAACGCACGAAACGGGCCGCCTTGCGCGAACTGTCGATATCCAGACACCCGGCCAGAACCATCGGCTGATTGGCCACGACGCCGACGGTCTGTCCTTCAAGTCGCATGAAACCGGTGACCATGTTGCGGGCGAATTCCGCCTGGATCTCGTAGAAATCGCCCTCGTCCGCGACCTTGTGGATCAATTCCTTCATGTCATAGGGCGTGTTCGGGTTATCCGGGATGAGCGTGTCGAGACTGCCTTCGCGGCGACCCGGCGTGTCGAAGAACGGGCGCATCGGCGGTTTCTCGCGGTTGTTGAGGGGCAGGAAATCGACAAGCCGACGCACCTCCGCCAAGGCCTCGACATCGTTTTCGAAGGCAGCGTCGGCAACCGACGACTTGCGCGTGTGGGTCAGGGCGCCGCCCAGCTCCTCGGCGGTCACATGCTCGTTCGTCACGGTCTTGACCACGTCGGGCCCGGTCACGAACATGTAGGAGCTGTCCTTGACCATGAAGATGAAGTCGGTCATCGCCGGCGAATAGACAGCGCCGCCCGCACAGGGCCCCATGATGACACTGATCTGGGGAATGACGCCCGACGCCTCGATATTGCGCTGAAAGACCTCTCCATAGCCGGCAAGGCTGTCGACGCCCTCCTGAATCCGGGCACCACCGGAATCGTTGATGCCGATGACGGGCGCACCGTTCTCCATTGCCATGTCCATGATCTTGCAGATCTTCTGCGCGTGCGTGGCGCTGACCGAGCCGCCGAGCACGGTAAAATCCTGACTGAACACACAGACCATGCGGCCGTTGATAGTGCCCCAACCGGTCACCACACCGTCGCCATAGGGGCGATTCTGCTCCATCCCGAAATCGGTGCATCGGTGGGCCATGAACATGTCGAACTCTTCGAAACTGCCCTCATCCAGAAGGATCTCGATACGTTCGCGGGCGGTCAGCTTGCCCTTTTCGTGCTGTGCGTCGATCCGTTTCCGGCCACCGCCAAGACGGGCCTCGGCACGACGGCTTTCGAGTTCGTGAAGGATATCTTTCATGGTCCACCCCTTGCGGTTTTCTTGCAGCATAGGGATGGCATTGGGCCGGCAAAAGGAAAATTCGGCAAATTTGCAAAGTTTTGCAAACAAATATTTTTCCGAATGCAAATCTGCAAACACCCCCCCCCCGGCATCCTGGCGTTGTGCCGCAGGGTGACGAACCGGCCGCCAACCCGACGGGTCCGCCGCCGCATGGACTTTCCGCGAAAAGCCTCCTACCGCTACGGTATGACCCACGCCCCCATAGTAGTGCGCTTTCTTGACCGCGGTACACCGCCGCACGTCCTCACCCTGGTCCTGATGGCCTCGGTATCGGCTTTGGCAATGAACATCTTCCTGCCAAGCCTGCCGGGCATGACGGCGCATTTCGACACCGATTACCGGGTTATGCAACTTTCGGTGGCCTTGTATCTTGCGATGAACGGGGTTCTGCAACTTGTCGTCGGGCCGATTTCGGACATGCTGGGACGACGGCCGGTCATCCTCGGTGGCTTGGCCCTGTTCGTGGTTGCGACGGCGGGCTGCCTGATGGCCGGAAACGTGATGGTTTTCCTGGCGTTCCGCATGATGCAGGCGGTGATCGTGGTGGCCATGGTCCTGAGCCGGGCGGTGGTGCGCGACCTGGTACCCGAACGCGAGGCCGCGAGCATGATCGGCTACGTGACCATGGGGATGGCGGTGGCGCCGATGATCGGGCCGGCCTTTGGCGGGCTTCTGGACGAGGCGTTCGGCTGGCAGGCCAATTTCTGGGCATTGATGGTGATGGGCGCGATGGTTTTTTGGCTGACATGGGCCGACCTCGGTGAGACGGCCCCCGCACGCGGCCAGAGCATGGCACAGCAATTCCGTGAATATCCCGAGCTTCTGACCTCGCCGCGATTCTGGGGATATGCGCTGGCGGCGGGATTTTCATCGGGGTCGTTCTTTGCCTATCTGGGCGGCGCGCCGTTCGTGGGCGAAAAGATCTTCGGGCTCAGCCCGGCCGAGGTCGGACTGTTCTTCGGGGCGCCATCGGTGGGGTATTTCGCGGGCAACTACCTGTCCGGACGCTTCTCGGTCCGGGTCGGGGTAAATCCGATGGTCCTCTGGGGCACGCTGATCAATGCGGGCGGCGTGGCACTGAACCTTGCGCTTTTCCGGGCCGGGCTGGGCACGCCGGTGGTATTCTTCGGGTTGATGATCCTGATGGGGTTGGGCAACGGCATGACCATCCCGAACGCCACCGCGGGGGCGCTTTCCGTGCGCCCGCGCCTCGCGGGGACGGCAAGCGGATTGTCGGGCGCGCTGATGATCGGTGGCGGGGCGGGCCTGTCGGCGCTGGCCGGGATGTTGCTGACGGCCGAAACCGGGGCGACGACCCTCTTGTGGATCATGCTGGCGACAGCGATTCTGGCGGTGGTGTCGATCCGGCTGGTGATGCGGCGCGAGGCGCGGCTGGCGCAGGGCTGATGTGGCCCGGACGGGCTTGTGCGCGATGGTTTGCAAACCTATCCTCCGTGAGAAGCAAAAGTGCAAATCAAAAGGGTCACGGATGGCTGTGCAGAAACTCTATGTCGGCGCCAAGCTGCGCGAAACCCGTCACCGGCTGGGCCTGACCCAGAAGGATTTCGCCGCCAAGCTGGGCGTGTCGCTGCCCTATCTCAACCAGATGGAGAACAACAACCGCCCGGTGAGCACCACCGTGGTGGTGGCGCTGGCGCAGGAATTCGGCTTCGATGTGACCGAACTGGCGACCGGTGACGCGGAGCGGATGGTCAGCGACATGCGCGAGGCGCTTGCCGATCCGGTCTTTGCCGACGATCCGCCGCCAATGGCAGATCTGCGGCTGACCGCCGCCAACGCGCCGGCGCTGGCACGCGCCTTCCTGGAGTTGCACAGCGCCTACCGGCAAACCCACGAGCGGCTGGCATCGCTGGACGAGGCCCTGGGACGGGAGGATGCCCGCACCCAGCCCAGCCCCTGGGACGAGGTGCGCGATTTTTTCCACTACTGCGACAATTACATCGACGCGGTGGACCACGCCGCCGAGCATTTCCTGCCCGGCGGGGACATGCGCGGCATCGAGGCGCGGGCGCGCGAACGGTTGGCCGTGGCCGGCGTGTCGGTGAGTGAACGCAGCACCGGCAACCTGCGGCATTTCGACCGTGACGCGAACGTGCTGCACCTGTCGTCGCGCGCGGCACCGGAATCGCGCAGCTTCCAGATGCTTCTGCAGGCGGCGCTTCTGACCCAGGACCAGCTTCTGGAAGCGACGCTGGATCTGGCACGGTTCCAGTCGGACGAGGCGCGTGCAATCGCCAAGATCGGGCTGGCCAACTATTTTGCCGGGGCCGCCATGATGCCTTACGGGGTTTTCCTGCAGGCCGCGCAGGACTGCCGGCACGATCTGGAAATCCTTGCCAACCGCTTCGGGGCCTCGATCGAGCAGGTGGCGCACCGGCTTTCCACATTGCAGCGCCCGGGCGCCAAGGGCATCCCGTTCTTTTTCGTCCGGGTCGATCAGGCCGGCACGATCACCAAGCGCCACAGTGCCACGCGCCTGCAATTCGCACGCTTCGGCGGTGCCTGCCCGCTTTGGAACGTCCACCGCGCCTTCGAAACGCCCGGACGTTTCCTGCGCCAGCTTGCCGAAACCCCGGACGGGGTGCGCTATATCAGCCTCGCGCGGGATGTCTCGAAACCGGGGGGCAGTTTCGGGGCGCCGGTAAGACGGTTCGCCATCGCGCTCGGATGCGAGGTCCGCCACGCCGACGCCCTGGTTTATGCCGACGATCTGGAACTGGGCAATGACCGCGCCTACGAGCCGATCGGCATATCCTGCCGGATCTGCGAGCGCCGCGATTGCCACCAGCGGTCAGTCCCGCCGCTGGAGCGGCAATTGAGCATCGACCCCGACGCGCGCGCGGTGCTTCCCTACGCTGTCGATTGAGGTGCGCGGCATCGGTGCCGGGCACGGGCCGGTCCGACAGGTCGCCCGCAGGTCTCAGATACCGGCCTCGCGCAACAGGCGCGTGGTGCGGCCGAGCCTGCGGGCCAGATGCGTGGCGGCGGTTCGATGGAAAAGATCGGCCAGCTCCGGAGCCGCTTCGGCCAGGGCACCGGGCACGATGCACAGCAGCTCGGACTCCGTTTCGGCGAGGATGGTCGCGGTGCGCGGACTGCCGGCGAAATAGGCGATCTCACCGATCAGCGCGCCGGGCTGGAAACGCGCGACACGCAGCCTCTCGCCCTCGTCGGTAGCAATCTCGGCCCGCAGGTTGCCCGACAGCAGGATGAAGGCATCATCGGAATTCGATCCTTCGGCAAGCAGAACCTCGCCCGGCGCCAGGGTCACGCGGCTGAGCGCATCCGGGGCGTCGCCGCGATCCAGCGCCGCGGTCAGCGTGGCGGCAAGACCGCCTGCCCCGTCCTCGCCGGGGGGCAGGCCGTCGGCGCCGCCGAGCAGCGTTTCCTCGAAGTCCTCGAGCGCGTCATCGAGCGCCTCGGCGATACGGGCCTTTTCATCCGGTCCGGCGCGGCGCAGGTAGGTGGCGCGCAATTCCTCGGACATGCCACTGAAAACGAGCGTCACGTTCTGCCGCCGGCAAAGCTTGCCGATCTTGATCAGAGCAAAGACCGCCGACGCGTCAAGCCCGTGCACACGGCTGAAATCGACGATGATCCGCGCCGGCGGATCGCTGACTGACAGCTCGTCACCGACCCGGCGGGCAAGGCGGTCGGCGGTCCCGAAGAAAAGGTAACCGTTGAGTTCAAGGATGACGGCGGCAGAGCCCTCGCGGGCCAGGAGCCGCAACGCGTCGTCGCCGCGCTCGACCCGCGAGCGGCGTTCGGCCGCCGTGGACCGCATGCGCAGCACGTCCAGCCGGGAATAGGAGAGGATGAAGACCAGTGCCGCCACCATCACGCCAAGCGCGAAGGCAACAATGAAACCCGCAAAAGCGGCAACCAGCAGGATCAGCCAGACGATGGCGTAGTCGCCGGGTGAAAGACGCCGCCTTTCGTCCCACAGCCAGTCGAACAGCAGGTTGAGGCCCAGAAAGCTGACCAGCGCTGCAAAGAGCCCCCTTGGCAAAAGTTCCAGAAGGTCGCTTCCGAAGACCAGTACAATGGCCGATCCAGCTGCGGCTGCGATACCCGCGGCCGGACCTGTCAGGCCGACCCGGGTGGCAAAGAGGGTGGCGCCAAGAAGCTGGAACCCCGATAGCCCCCCTCCGAGACCGCCCGCGACATTGGCAAGACCCGTGGCGCGCAGATCCTGCGCGATGTCGAGATCGCGTTCCAGCGCCATTTCCGTACCCGTCGAATTGAGCAATGTACCAAGGATCGTGAGACCGGCGATGGCCACGAGTGTCGGCGCCTGCGTGGCGATGAGCGCCCAGTCCGCCCGGACGAGAAGGGCCGGCGCGTCAGTGGGCAGAAGGCCCTCGGCGTGGAACGGCCCGAGCATCAGCCCGGCCGCCTGCGCCGCCGCCAGACCGGTGCCGGAAAGCGCGAGCCCCCCGTAGAAGACGACCAGGATAACGACCAGCCCCAGCGGCATGACCATGCTGCTGCCGGTCGCGCGGGTGATTGCCATCATGGCCGCGCCCGCCGCCACCCAGGGCACCCAGTCCCCGAACAGTTCGGGATCGGCCAGCGCCACCAGGCCTCGGTCGGAAAGTTCGGATCCCAGGCTCATGCTCAGCGCCCCGAACAGAAGCATGTAACCGGACGCGGCAAGAAACCCGCCGGTCACCGGAAACGGGATGACCCGGGCCAGATCCCCGGCCCGCAGCCGCCCGGCAAGGTAGGTGAGTGTGCCGGTCACGAAAGGAGCCACGATGATCAGCCCGAGAACCGTGGGCCAGAGCGTGTCCCCGGAGGCCGCCCGGCTGCCGGCGGCAAGACTGGCGGCCGCACCGGCAAGAAGGATCGCTGTGACGTCCTGTGGCTGGCAGATGGTGCCGCGATAGGAAAACAGCACGGACCCCGCCAGCCCCATGAAAACAGCCCCGAGCAGGGCAAGCCCGATCCCGTGGCCGAGATAGGGCTCGAGAGGCCCCCGGTAGACGATGGCGGCGAACGAGATCGCGAAGGCGGCCGAGGTGGCACCGATGACGACAACCGCGACCGCGGATTGCAGCGCCGTGCCGATAAAGCCGTTTAGCGCGGGTTTCGCCCTCATTCGCCCTCTTGTCCGCTGACGCACCTGACCCTTCCCGTGCGGCGACGGTGTCCGATGCTCCGGAACTGGGTAGCAGCAACCGCCGCGTCTGTCATCCTCACGGAACGGAAAGGATGAAGGGATCACGAGCACCCCGCGCGGTGGCGCCTCGCGAGGATCTCCAAAGAGCGGCCCCGGGGCGTCAGGCGGCCGACAACATACGGTAGAGTTCGTCTTTCAGTGCCGCCCGCTTCTTGCGCATCTCGACTTCGGCGAGTTCCTCGACCGGATCGACATTGGTTTCGGCGCGGTGCACGGCGCGGTTGATCTCGTGGTACTCTTCGGCGAGACGGGCGAAATGCGCGTCCGATTGCTTGAGGCGGCTGATGGCCTCGGCGTGTTCGGGAAATTCCTCGTGCAGTTCGTGCGGGGTGTGGGTCATCGCGCAATCCTTGTTGTGTCCTGTCGGGTCATTGCTATCGCCGCCGGCGGGGACGGTCCTTGACACGGATCAAACCCGGCCCGCGGACGGGATATGTCATCCGCGGCGCAGCCCGGCGGGTGATCCGCAGCACGCCAGCACCGGGATCCTCAGCGCCCGCCGTGGCCGGCGCGCAGGGCCGGCGCCCCACCCTCACCTCTGGGCCGTCTTCCACTCGGGGTGTATCCAGGGCGTGGCGTTGTCGGGCGGCAGGGGGGAGCGGCCGAGGATATGGTCCGACATCTTCTCGCCCAGCATGATCGACGGCGCGTTGAGGTTGCCGTTGGTGATGCGTGGAAAGAGGCTGCTGTCGGCGACGCGCAGGCCATCGGCGCCGATCACGCGGCCGTGCGGATCCACCACCGAGCGCGGATCGTCCCGCGCGCCCATCCGGCAGGTGCCGCACGGATGATAGGCGCTTTCGGCATGTTCGCGGATGAAATCGTCAAGCGCGGCATCGCTCCGGACCGCCTCGCCTGGCTGGATTTCATGTCGGCGGAAGGGCTTGAACGCGTCCTGGGCAAAGATCTCGCGGGTGAGGCGAATGCCACGGCGGAAATCGGTCCAGTCACTTTCGGCACTCATGTAGTTGAACCGGATGACGGGATCGTCGCCCGGATCGGCACTGCGCAGGGAGACGGCACCGCGCGACGCGCTGCGCATCGGGCCGACATGGGCCTGGAAGCCATGCCCCTCGGCCGCCGCGCGCCCGTCGTAGCGCACCGCGATAGGCAGGAAATGAAACTGGATGTCGGGATAATCGACCCCGGCACGCGAGCGGATGAAGCCGCAGCTTTCGAACTGGTTCGAGGCGCCGGGGCCGCGCCTGCCCAGCAGCCACCGCAAACCGACCCAGGCCTTGCCGGGCAGGTTCCAGTACCTGTAGAGGCTGACAGGCTGGCTGGCGGCCATCTGGATGTAGAGTTCCAGGTGATCCTGCAGGTTGGCCCCCACGCCGGGACGGTCGGCAACCACCTCGATGCCATGCGCGGAGAGATGCGCGCCGGGGCCGATCCCCGACAGCATGAGAAGTTTCGGAGAGTTGATCGCCGAAGCGGCCAGGATCACCTCACGGCGGGCGCGGATCATCTCTCGTCGTCCCTTTCGGGTCGCCTCGACACCGACGGCCCGTCCCTCCTCGATCACCACCCGGGTCACGAGGCCGCGCACGAGATCGCAATTCGGCCGCTTGAGCGCCGGCTTGAGATAGGCATTGGCCGCCGACCACCGCCGGCCGCGGAAGACCGTCATCTCGAAAGGGCCGAAGCCCTCCTGCCGTTCCCCGTTGTAGTCGGTGGTGCGGCCATACCCGGCCTGTGTGCCGGCTTCGACGAAGGCACGGGTGAGCGGGTTGGCCATGCGTCCGCGTCCCACATGCAGCGGGCCGTCCGAACCGCGCCAGGCGGGATCGCCGCCGTGACCGCCATCGGTCCAGTTCTCCATGCGCTTGAAATAGGGCAGCACATCGGCAAAGCCCCAGCCCTGGCAGCCCTCGTCGCGCCAGTGGTCGTAATCATGGGCATGTCCGCGCACATAGACCATGCCGTTGATCGAGCTGGAGCCGCCGATCACCTTGCCGCGCGGACAGGCCAGACGGCGGCCGCCGAGATGCGGTTCGGGTTCGGTGCGGTAGCCCCAGTCGTAGCGCTTCATGTTCATCGGGTAGCTCAGCGCGCCGGGCATCTGGATGAACGGACCGGCATCGGTGCCGCCATGTTCGACCACCAGGACCGACCGGCCGGCCTCGGACAGGCGCCAAGCCATGGCGCAGCCGGCGCTGCCGGCGCCGACGATGACGTAATCCGCTTCCATCATCGCGCCCCTTTCCCGGCAACGGGCCGGCGGCGGGCGCCGGCAGCCGAGTAATTGTGGAAAGATGAAGCCATCATTCGCCCCGCGGGAACCGCTGGTTCTCTTCCACCTCGTTGAGGTCCATGTGATTGCGCATGTAACGTTCGGAGGCATCGCGCAGCGGCTGATAGTCCCAGGGGTAATAGCCCCCCTGGCGCAGCGCGTCGTAAACGACCCAGCGACGGGCCTGGCTTTCGCGCACCTGGGCGTCGAAGGCATCGAGATCCCACCGCATGCGGGCCATGTCGCTGAACTGTCTCAGGGTGTTGGCATGAGCCGGATCATCCGCGAGGTTGGCAAGTTCGTGCGGATCGTCGCGGAGATCGAAGAGCTGGTCGGGGTCGAGCGCGCAGCGGGTGAATTTCCACCGCCCCCGGCGCAGAGCCACCAGCGGGGCATTCGAGGCCTCGGCGGCGTATTCCATCGCCACGGGCGCCTCCCGCCCGGCGCCCTGGCCAAGGGGCATGAGCGACTGCCCTTCCGTCCACGGGGCGACCTCGTCCATGCTGACGCCGGCCAGGTCGCACAGGGTCGGGCAGACGTCGATCGTGCTGACCGGATCGGTCACGAGGCCCGGCTCCATGCCGGGTGCGGCGATCATCAGCGGCACGCGTGCCGAGCCCTCGTAGAAGGACATCTTGAACCACAGCCCCCGTTCGCCGAGCATGTCACCGTGATCGGAAACGAACAGGATGATCGTGTCCTTGTCCTGGCGGGTGCCCTCGAGCGCCTCCATCACCGCGCCGACATGGGCGTCCAGGTAGGAGATATTGGCGAAATAGGCCCGGCGGGACCTGCGGATGTCTTGTTTGGAGATATCGAAGCTCCGCCAGTCATTGGCATCGAATATGCGCTGCGAATGGGGATCGTGGTCGGCGTAGTCCATCGCCTGCACCTGCGGCTCGAGATGCGCGCAGTCCTCGTAGAGATCCCAGAATTTCCGGCGCGCCACGTAGGGATCGTGGGGATGCGTGAAGCTGACCGTCAGGCACCACGGCCGGGCATCATGACCGCGCGCGAGGTCATAGACCTTCTGGGTGGCGTGGAAGGCGACCTCGTCGTCATATTCCATCTGGTTGGAGATCTCGGCCACGCCCGCCCCGGTCACCGACCCGAGGTTGTGATACCACCAGTCGATGCGTTCGCCCGGTTTGCGGTAATCGGGGGTCCAGCCGAAATCCGCGGGGTAGATGTCAGTGGTCAGCCGTTCCTCGAAGCCATGCAACTGATCGGGGCCGACGAAATGCATCTTTCCCGACAGGCATGTCCGGTAGCCTGCCCGGCGCAAGTGGTGGGCATAGGTGGGTATGTCGGCCGCGAACTCGGCGGCGTTGTCGTAGACGCGGGAACGCGACGGCAGCAGCCCCGACATGAAGCTCGCCCGGCCCGGCGCACAAAGCGGGCTTGCGGTGTAGGCGTTGGCGAAACGCGTCGACCGTTCGGCCAGTTTCGCCAGGTTGGGCGTGTGCAGCCACGCCGCGGGCCCGTCCGGAAAGAGCGTGCCGTTGAGCTGGTCGACCATGAAGATCAGGATGTTGGGGCTGGTCATTCGGGGGCCTCCTTGAGAGCGGTATCGAGGTATTGCACCAACACGTCGATCGCGGCATCCGGCGATATCGGGTCGGTTCGCAGGGCCTGACGGATATAGAGCCCGTCGATCATGGCCGCGAGGCCGCTGGTGAGCATCGGTGCGGCCGCGCCGGCGATCGGGCGCAGCGCGTGGCGCAGGTTCGAGCGCATGCGGCACTGGTAGATGTTGAGAAGCCGCCTGGCCCCGTCGGATTTCTGTGCCTGCACGTAGAAGTTGAGCCATGCCGAAACCATCTCGGGGCGGAACTGCGCGGTGCTGAAACTGGCGCGGATCACCGCCTCGACCCGGTCGCGGGGGGTGTGGGCCATGGTGTAGGCGCCGCGCACCTCGGCGCCGTAGAGGGCAAGGATGTGCCGCATCGCGGCCGCGAAAATCTGTTCCTTGGACCCGAAATAGTGATGCGCCAGCGCGGGGGACATGCCTGCGCGTCGGGCGATCTGGCTGACCGTCACGTCAAGCGAGCCGCGGGCGCCGATCTCGTGGATCGTGGCCTCCACAAGCGCAGAGCGGCGAATCGGTTCCATCCCGATCTTCGGCATTTCGCCTCCAGCGGAAAAAGGTTTGCCACGTCCGCCTAGCCGTGTTTAATTGACTCGTCAATCAATAAAAAACAGTGGAATGGAGACCTTTCACGATCAAAAAACGACATTGCCGTTGCACATCATGAAGACGTCATACTAACTTCGCACCATGCAGCCGGACAGAATGACGATACGCCGGAGCGACAACGGCACCGGGTCAGAACCGCGGTGCCGGCACGGCAACGACCGGCTCGGCAAGGACAACCAACCCAAGGGAGACACCAACATGTCCATTATCAAAGGCGGCCTTCTGGACCGCCGCGGATTTCTCAAGACGACGGCCGCCGGCGCGGCCATGGCCACCCTTCCGCTGGGTGGCGCGGCCGCCGCACCCAAGCGCGGCGGGCATCTGCGCGTCGCCAAGGGCCACGGCCAGACCACGGATACGCTGGATCCCGGCCAGTGGGAGAACGGCTACATGCTGGCGCTCGGCTTCGGCATCCACGGATTCCTGACCGAGGTGGCGCCCGATGGCAGCCTCGTGCCGCAGCTGGCGGAAAGCTGGGAGGCGTCCGCCGACGCCTCGGTCTGGCGCTTCAAGCTCCGGCAGGGTGTCACCTTCCATTCCGGAAAGCCGGTGACGGTCGAGGACGTCGTTGCCTCGATCAATCACCATCGCGGAGAGGATTCGACCTCGGCCGCCGGTCCGATCGTGGAACCGATCCAGGAGATCACCACAGAGGGTAACGATACCATCGTTTTCACGCTTGACGGTGGCAATGCCGACTTCCCGTTCATCCTCAGCGACTATCACCTCGCGATCTGCAAGGCCGAGGGCGAGGGCATCGACTGGAAGTCGGGCGACGGCTGCGGCAGCTACATCCTCAAGAACTTCAATCCCGGCGTCAGTTCCGAGTTCGAGCGCAATCCGAACCATTGGCGCGATGACGTGGCCTGGGTGGACAGCTGCGAGATGCTGTCGATCGTGGACCAGAACGCGCGCACCACCGCGCTCGTCTCGGGCGATGTGCATGCCATCGACCGCGTGGACCTCAAGGCCGCCGCCCTGCTGGGCCGCAAGCCCGGCGTGACAGTCGAATCGCTTGCGGGCACGCAACATTACACCTTCGCGATGTCCACCAATCAGGACCCCTACACCGACAACAACGTGCGGCAGGCCCTGAAATATGCCATAAACCGCGAGGAACTGGTCGAGAAGATCCTGTTCGGCTACGGCTCGGTCGGCAACGACCACCCGATCGGCGAGGGACAGCGATTCTACAACACCGAGCTGGAGCAGAAGACCTACGATCCCGACAAGGCCAAGTGGTACCTCAAGGAAGCCGGCATGGACAGCCTCTCGGTGGCGCTGCATTCTTCGGATGCCGCATTCTCGGGCGCGGTCGATGCGGCGACGCTGTACCAGAACTCCGCCAAGGATGCGGGCATCGACCTCAAGGTGGTGCGCGAGCCCAAGGATGGCTACTGGTCCGACGTCTGGATGAAGGATCCGTTCACCGCCGTTTACTGGGGGGGGCGTCCGGTCGAGGACCAGATGTTCGCCACGGCTTACAAATGCGGCGCGGCCTGGAACGACAGTTTCTGGTGCAACGAGCGCTTCGACGAGTTGATGATCAAGGCACGCGCCGAGCTGGACGAGGACAAGCGCCGCGAGATGTACTGGGAAATGCAGGATCTCGTGGCCAACAAGGGCGGTGTCTGCATCCCCATGTTCGCCAATTACGTCCAGGCCATCGGCCCCGACGTGGCCCATGGCGAGATGGCATCGAACTGGGAAATGGACGGCGAGCGCTGGATGGAGCGCTGGTGGCTGGCCTGACGGCCGCGCCGACCTGAGTTTCCGACCGAAAAGGAACGCTGGCGCAAGGATCGCGCCAGCGTTACCTTTTCCATTACCAAACGAAAATCCAAGGGAGAGACAGAATGACCCTCAAGACAACGTTGTCCGCCCTCGCCATCACGGCGGCGGCAGGCCCCGCTCTGGCCGAGTGCGGCACCGTGACCTTCTCCGATGTGGGCTGGACCGACATCACATCAACCACCGCGGCCACCACGGTGGTCCTGGATGCCCTGGGCTATGACACCGAGATCAAGGTGCTTTCGGTGCCGGTGACCTACACCTCGCTGGCCGCCGGGGATATCGACGTGTTCCTGGGCAACTGGATGCCCACCATGGAGGCCGACATCGCCCCCTACCGCGAGGCCGGCACCGTCGACACGGTGCGCGCCAACCTGGAGGGCGCCAAGTACACGCTGGCCACCAACGCCGCCGGTGCCGAACTGGGAATCACATCCTTCGGGGCCATTGCGGATCACGCCGAGGCCCTTGAGGAGACGATCTACGGCATCGAGCCGGGCAATGACGGCAACCGTCTGATCATGGACATGATCGACGCGGACGCCTTCGGCCTGCAGGCGTTCGAGGTCAAGGAAAGCTCCGAACAGGGGATGCTCGCCCAGGTCGCCCGCGCCGACCGCCGAGACGAGCCGATCGTGTTCCTCGGCTGGGAGCCGCACCCGATGAATGCCAACCACGACATGACCTACCTGACCGGCGGAGATGACTGGTTCGGCCCGAATCTGGGCGGCGCCACCGTCTACACCAACACCCGCGCCGGGTATGTCGAGGAATGTCCGAATGTAGGGGCATTCCTGAACAATCTCGAATTCACCCTGGCCATGGAAAACGAGATCATGAGCGCGATCCTCAATGACGGGGCCGATCCCGAGGATGCCGCGACCGCGTGGCTCAAGAACAACCCCGACGTTCTGGATGGCTGGCTCGACGGCGTGACCACCGCAGACGGCGGCGACGCGATGGCCGCGGTCAAGGGCGAGCTGGGACTCTGAAATCCCGGCCCTGCCGCCCCCTCGGCGGGGGCGGTCCCGGGAGGGGTGGCGCGGGCCAAAGGCCGCCGCGCCCCCTCCCCAAAGATGAAAAAGAAAAACCGGGGGACATCGCGTGACCTGGCTCACTGACACGAAAATTCCCGTCGGCGACGCGGCGGAGGCGTTCTTCCTTTGGCTTCAGGACAACGCGGCCGCCTTCTTCGATGCGCTGGCGCTGATGATGGAAGCGCTGATCGATGCCTTCCTCTGGGTGCTGCAAACACCGCATCCCTTGCTGATCGTGGCCGTATTCGCGGCCCTGACCTGGGTGTTCCAACGCAACTGGAAGACCTGCGCCTTCATCGTCCTGGGGTTCCTCTTCATCCTCAACCAGGACTACTGGGAAGAGACCACCGAGAGCCTCACATTGGTGCTTTCGTCCTGCGTCTTCTGCATGGCGATCGGCGTGCCGATCGGCATCGCCTCGGCGCACCGCCCGCGATTTTACAGCGCCATGCGTCCGGTGCTGGATCTCATGCAGACATTGCCGCCCTTCGTCTACCTGATCCCGGCGATCGTGTTCTTCGGCATAGGCATGGTGCCGGGGCTGATCGCGACGGTGATCTTCGTGGTCCCCGCACCGATCCGGCTGACGCATCTGGGCATTTCCTCGACGCCGAAGGCGTTGCTGGAGGCCGCGCAGGCATTCGGCGCCACGCCGCGCCAGACGCTTTTCAAGGTGGAGCTTCCCTATGCGCTGCCGCAGATCATGGCGGGGCTGAACCAGACGATCATGCTGTCGCTTTCGATGGTCGTGATTGCGGCCCTGGTGGGGGCCGACGGGCTGGGCGTTCCGGTTTTGCGGGCCATCAACACAGTGAACATCGCCCTCGGCTTCGAATCGGGGCTGATGATCGTGGTGGTGGCGATCATGCTCGACCGGATGTTGAGACTAGAGCGGCGCAATGACTGATGCCGTGACATTCGACCGTGTCTCGATCGTCTTCGGGGACGCCCCCGAGACGGCGCTGCCCCTCATGGACGAGGGGCTGGACCGCTCCGAGATCCAGACCCGCACGGGCCAGGTACTGGGTGTGCATGATTGCGACCTGACCGTGAAGGAAGGCGAGATCGTGGTGTTGATGGGGTTGTCGGGGTCCGGCAAGTCCACCCTGCTGCGGGCGGTGAACGCGCTCAATCCGGTCACCCGCGGCGCGGTGCATGTGCATGATGGCGAGGGGCTTGTGGATGTCACCCATGCCGACCCTGCCACCCTGCGGCGCCTGCGGCAGCACAACATCGCGATGGTCTTCCAGCAATTCGGCCTCCTGCCCTGGCGTTCCGTGCGCGAGAATGTCGGCCTCGGCCTGGAACTGGCGGGGATCGCCAATGACGAACGCGCCGAACGCACCGACCGTCAGCTCGAACTTGTCGGCCTTTCGGACTGGGCCGATCGCCGCGTCGGTGAACTTTCGGGCGGCATGCAGCAGCGCGTCGGGCTGGCGCGCGCCTTCGCCACTGACGCGCCGATCCTTCTGATGGACGAGCCCTTCTCGGCGCTTGATCCGCTGATCCGGACACATTTGCAGGATGAGCTTCTGGATTTGCAGACCAAGCTTTCGCGCACCATCGTCTTCGTCAGCCACGATCTTGACGAGGCGTTCAAGCTGGGTGACAGGATCGCGATAATGGAGGGCGGCCGGATCGTCCAATGCGGCACTCCACAGGAGATTTTTACCAATCCCGCAACGGGTTACGTGGCTGACTTCGTGGCCCACATGAACCCTCTGGGCGTGTTGTGCGCCCGCGACGTGATGGAGGAGGCCGCCACCACGCCGGACCGCACGGTGCCCGCCGGGGCGACGATCCAGCAGGTGATGGAGGCCAGCCAGGGCCATGACGGCCCGGTCGGCGTGACCGAAAACGGCGCGATCGTGGGCCAGATCACCCGGAACCGGATCTTGTCGAAACTGCTCGATCCAAGGGGGTGAGGGCCGGCCCCGGCATCAAAGCTTGGTGGCCGAGACCGGCGGTGTGACGGCCCGGCGCTTGAGCACCGCCTCGCGCCAGGTGATGAAGCTGACCGAAGCCACGATCACCGTGCCGCCCAGTATCACGAAGGGATCGACCCCTTCGCCGAAAACCAGCGCACCCAGAAGCACCGCCCAGACAAGTTGCAGGAAGGTCACCGGCTGCGTCACCGCCAGCGGTGCGGCGCGGAAGGCCAGTGTCATGGTGTAATGCCCCGCCGTCGCCAGGCAGGCGACCCCGAAAAGCACAGCCAACTCCCAGAGCGTGGGTGTCACCCAGTCCATCACCGCGAGCGGCGCCAGCCCGATGGTGACCGTGATCGACAGCAGCGCCACGACCTCCGCGGCACTGCATCGCGCGGAAAGCTGCTTGGCCAGCAGATAGGAGGCGCCGAACGCCACCGCGGTGAACAGCATCGCGACATGACCGGGACCGACCTCGCGCAACCCCGGACGCAGGATGATGAGCGCCCCCGCAAGCGCGGCAATCACCGCCAGCACCCGCCGCAGCGCAAGGCGTTCGCCCAGGAAAAGCGCCGCACCGATGGTCACGTAGATCGGCGAGAGATAGTTCATCGCGGTCACGTCCGCGATCGGAATCCGCGCCATGGCGAAGAACCACAAGGCCACCGCCAGAGTATGCGCCACGCCACGCCCGAGCGCCAGCGCCCACTGCTCCGCATCGAGGCGCAGGCGCATCAGGCCGCGCAGCATCGGCAAGAGCAGCACCAACCCCATCGCGTAACGCAGGAACGCCGCCTCGGCAGCAGGCACGCGGGTACCAAGCGTCTTGACCAGCGCGGTCACCCCGACAAAGAGCGCGCCTGTCGTCACCATCCAGAAAATGCCCCAGCCGGGACGCGTTTCGCTTTCGACCGTCATGGCGGCATTAACACGGCGCGGCCGGGAAATGTCGAGGCCCGCACCGGGAATTTCCCGTTTCACCGGCACCACGCTGCGGTGTCAGGCCGGGACGCGCGGTCAACAACGCCCGGGCGGTCTTGGCAAGGCCCGCCACAGGCCCGAGCACGGCCGGAAACACGAAGCAGGAAGCGCGGGATCTGCGCCCGTTTCCGGTCACTTCTGCCGCTTGTGCCGGAATGCGGCGGACCGCCCGCGGACACGGATCCGGTGGACGAGTGTCGCACCTGCAAAGGATCGTGACCCCGGCACGGAGGCGTGGCTGCGCCACACATGTCTCATTTGCGTTCAGGCCACGCGGGCCCCGGTGTCCGACGGTTGGCACGGCCGCCCGGATGAATGGCACTCCACCGGCACCTCCCCCAGGTATTTGGGGCCAGATGAAGGTGGGGAACGCACCCCGCTTCATCTTTCCCCAAATACTCACGAAGGAAACATCCGGAACGACAGCCACAGGCCGGAGGCAGGGCACGGATTCGCGCCTGAAAGACGCTCGATCGGGGAACAGGGCCGCCGAAGACGGATCACCGGGGATCAGTTCGCCGCCTCGCGATGGCTCAGGGTGGTGCCGGTCAGTTCCGCGCTGAACGGCACCGGGTGCGGCGGGCGGCCCAACCGGGCACGGTAAACCGGCAGGCTCTCGGCAACGCGCATGACGTAGTTGCGGGTCTCGCGGAAGGGAATATGCTCGATCCAGTCGATCACGTCCTTTCCGCCATCTATCACCGAAGCGCCCCCGCGCGGGTCGCCGAAGCGTTCCATCCATCGGTCGGGCCTCGAGGGGCCGGCATTGTAACCCGCCGCGATCATGACGACATTGCCCTCGAACCGCCGGGAAAGACCTTCGAGATAGGCGCTGCCGAGGCGGGCATTGTAACGCCAGTCGGTCAGCACGCGGCCGGGCTCGTGGCTGACAGTGATCTCGCGGGCCATCTCGCGCGCGGTTCCCGGCATGAGCTGCATCAGGCCCTGCGCGCCGGCCCCGCTGACGACGGACCCGTCGAATTCACTTTCGCGCCGTGCGATGGCCAGCGCCAGTTCGTGCGGGACCGGCAGATCCATCCTGTCGAGGGGGTGCAAGGCGTAATAGGGTCCCGGCAGGACGATCCCGCGGCGTGCCGCGCGCTTGCCCAGCATCACCTGCAGATGCGGAGTGCCCAGTTCCGCAAGCATGGCACCCATCCGGCCAAGACCGTCGCGATCCTGGCCGTCGGCAAGGTGCAGGAAAAGCCGCTCGGCAAGATCGAGCCGCCCTGCCGCCAGCGCCAGCACCCCAGCCCGGTAGACCGCGGAGCGTGTGAACCCCGCCGCGCGCCACGGTGCAAAATCCTCCTGTCCGGCCAGCGCCGCATCGAAGGGCACGCCGCCACGTTCCGCTGCCAGCAACCCGTAGAAACTGGTCTGGAACCGGGCGGCACGGCGATATGCGTCAAGTGCCGCCCCGGGGTCATCCAGCGCCTCTTGCGCGCGTCCGATCCAGTAGCCTGCCCGTCCCCGCGATATCGGGGTGTCGACCACTGCGGCGAAACGCTGGAAATGGTCCAGTGCAACCGCTGGTTCACCTAGATATCGCAGGGCGAGATATCCCGACAGCCATTCAAGATCGGCATAGGCATACCCGGTCCCCGGCGCCAGCTGGTGCAATGACGCCAGGTCGTAGGCTTCCCGCGCGGCCCCGTCTCGCATCCGGTCACGCGCCAGAAAGCGGCGCCAGCCTGCCCATCGTCGTGGCACGCCGAGTCCGCCGCGCACGCGGCTCTGACGCAGGATCACACGGATCGCGTCGGCGGTGCGGTTGACCGAGATGTAATGGCCGAAAATGGCGTGCGCGATGCCCGGGTGCGCCCTTTCTTCGGCGCTCAGATCATCGATGAGGGCCTGCGTGCCGCTGCCCCCTGCCTCGATCCGTTGCCGGGTGCGGGCCAGTGCACGTTCCGCCTCGGGCACCAGAGGCAGCATTTCCGCCACGTCCCGCAATCCCCGCCAGAGCGCCATCTCCAGCCGCGCGGAATGATGCGGAGCGAGAAGCTCCGCGGCCCGTGAGAGGAACGTTGCGTGCTCGTCGCCCTCGAGGTCGAGCGTGCGCCAGCCGAGCACAAGGGTGGCGTCCGCGGCGCCCGCCTGTCCCGCGGCCCGCTGCGCCGCCGCCAGGGCCAATGCCCCGGTGCCGGTCTGCGGCGCCGCATCGCCGAAAAAGGCCAGAACCTCATCGGGCCTGGTCTCGGCAAGCCCGCCCTCGTGTTGCCGGCGCATGTAGGCCAGGCCGGGCCAGCCCGGGTTCCGGGCAACGAAAATACGGACGTCCCGCGCCGTGCCCTGCCCCGCGCGCAGCCGTTCCCATTCGATAAGCTCGACTGCCGCCGGCCCGGCCCGGGCGGCCAGCCGGGCCGCAACATCCCAACGCCCGTCCGACGCGGCCGCATAGGCGCTGCGCAGCGGCCTCGGCCCCTCTGAAGGCGCGTCTGCGGCTGCGGCGCCGGCGCCTGCCAGGCTTGTCAGAAGCATTATCAGGCACAGAGCACGCAGCATCTCTTGCATTTCCCGCGATTGCGAAGGATAGACGGCCGCAGACTACGCGCGAGCGCCGGCGGCGTCCATGCCCCGCCTTGGCACACAGGCGGCTTCCCGCTAGGGTTTCACGGGGGCGAAGCGCGCGTCATGCACGAGACGGAACGCGAAACAAACAGGAGCGTGTCATGTTCAAAGGATCCATTCCTGCCCTGGTCACGCCGTTCAGAAACGGAGAACTGGATCTCGACACGCTGCGCAAGCTGGTGGAATGGCATATTGGCGAGGGCAGCGACGGGCTGGTGCCGGTGGGCACCACCGGCGAGAGCCCCACTCTGACCCATGCCGAGCACGAAACAGTGGTCGAGGAAGTGGTGCGCGCGGTGGCCGGACGGATTCCCGTCATCGCCGGGGCCGGCAGCAACAACACCCTGGAATCGATCCGCTTCATGCAGCATGCCGAGAAGGTCGGCGCGGACGCGGCGCTTGTCGTCACGCCCTATTACAACAAACCCACGCAGCGCGGGCTGATTGCCCATTTCACTGCCCTGCACGATTGTTGCGACCTCCCGATCGTCATCTACAACATTCCCGGCCGGTCGGTCGTGGACATGAGTCCGGAAACGATGGGTGAACTGGCGAAGCTGCCACGGATCGTCGGTGTCAAGGACGCCACCGGCGACCTGGCGCGCGTCAGCCTGCAACGCATGAGCTGCGGCAAGGATTTCGCCCAGATCTCGGGCGAGGACCCCACCGCCGTCGGCTTCAACGCGCAGGGCGGGTGCGGCGTGATCTCGGTGACAGCAAATGTCGCGCCGAAGCTCGTGGCGCAGGTTCAGGCCGCCACGCTGGACGGTGATTACGCGCAGGCGCTTGACCTGCAGGACAGGCTGATGCCCCTTCACCGCGCGATCTTCACCGAACCGGGGCTGGTTGGTGCCAAATACGCGATGTCGCGGCTGGGCCTGTGCAGCGAAGAGGTCCGCTCGCCGTTGACCGGCCTCAGTGACGAGACCAAGACCCTCGTCGAGGACGGGATGCGCCATGCCGGGCTGATCAACTAGGCCGGGGACAAGACGCGGTCAGTGCCCGCGGTGTGCATCCTCGCCCGTCGCCGCCGTCATGGCGGCGGTCATTGGGGGGCGCGCTGTGACGGGCGCGAGCCTGTCAGCCAAGCATCAGCTTCAGCGCGATAGCCCACATGACAAGCCCGACCGCCAGGTCCAGAATGCGCCAGGCGCCCGGTCGCCGGAACAGCGGATCGAGCATCCGCGCACCGTAGCCCAGCGAAAAGAAGAAGGCGAAGCTCGCGAGGACCGCGCCCACGGCAAAGGACGCGGGGGCTTCATATTGCGCCGAAACCGACCCGAGCAGCACGACCGTATCCAGGTAGACATGCGGATTCAGCCATGTCAGCGCCAGGCAGGTCAAGAGGGCGCGCTGCAGGCTCGCGGTGCCGGTCGCCGTGGCCATGGTCTCTCCACCACGCCAGGCCGCGCGCAGGTTGCGCGCTCCATACCATATCAGAAAAACCGCCCCGCCGTAACGCATGACCGTCTCGAGGCCCGGCACCATGGCAGCCAGTGCGCCAAACCCCGCCACGCCGACGCCGATCAGGACCGCATCGGACACGGCACAGGTCAGCACCACCGCCAGGACATGCTCGCGCCGCAACCCCTGCCGCAGCACGAAGGCGTTCTGCGCCCCGATTGCAAGGATCAGCGAAAATCCAAGCGCGAACCCCGCCAATGCCGCCTGAATGTCCATGTCGCCCTCCGCGCGGCAAAGGCGCCGCTGAAGGGGGTCAACACCACATCCCGACCGATCCTGCAATCCCGCAATGCGACCTGTGGTCCGGCGGCACGGATTGTTGCTGGACATTCGCGGCGGTGCCGCGTCAGATCGGATCCGTGGATGCAGACAGGAAATACCCCGCCCTGAGCGATCTGCGCCGCCGCGCCCGGGAACGGCTGCCGCATTTCGTTTGGGAATTCCTTGACAGCGGCACAGGCACCGAGGCCACGAAGGCGCGCAACCGCAACGCGCTGGACTCGGTCCTTCTGTCCCCGTCGATCCTGCATGGCGAGGTCACGCCCAATGTCGGCACGACACTTCTCGGCCAGCGGATGGCGCTGCCGGTCGGGATCGCGCCGGTGGGCATGTCGGGGCTGGTGTGGCCGGGCGCCGAACGGCAACTCGCACGCGCGGCCGCGGCGGCGGAAATCCCCTACACCCTGTCGACCGTGGCCAGCCAGACCCCGGAGGATCTGGGGGACGTTCTGGGTGACCGCGCCTGGTTCCAGATGTACCCGCCGCGCGATCCGGAGATTCGCGCCGACATGCTGCGGCGCGCGCGCGCCGCAGGCTTTTCCGTGCTGGTCCTGACGGTGGACGTTCCGGTCGGCAGTCGCCGCGAACGGCAGGTCCGCTCGGGCCTGACGCAGCCCCCGAAGCTGACCCCGCGGCTGCTGGCCCAGGTGGCCGCGCGGCCGGCCTGGGCCTGGGGGATGGCGCGCGGTGGCATGCCGCGAATGCGGCTTATCGATGATTACGCCGGGCGCAGCACCGGCCTGCCATCCACCAGGCATGCCGGTTACCTGCTGCGCACCTCTCCGGACCGCGATTACCTGCGCTGGCTGCGCGATCATTGGGACGGCCCCCTGATCGTCAAGGGCGTTCTGAGGTCCGAGGACGCCGCCATGCTGGAAGCCGACGGCGTCGATGCGATCTGGATCTCCAACCATGCGGGACGACAGTTTGATGCCGCTCCCGCCACGATCGAGGCGCTGCCGGACATTCGCGCCGCCTGCACCCTGCCCCTGATCATGGACGGGGGGATCGAGGGTGGTCTCGATATCCTGAGGAGCGTCGCACTCGGTGCGGATTTCGTCATGATGGGCCGCGGCTGGCATTACGCGCTTGCCGCCCTCGGGGCACAGGGCCCCGGGCATCTGGCCAAGGTTTTCAGGGCCGATCTGGAAGCGAACATGGGGCAGCTCGGTCTGAGCCGGCTGGACGAGGTGCGCACGCGCCTTCTGGCAGACCGGGCACACGCGGACGAAAGACCCGCCTGAGGCCCGCGCGCACCAACGACCGTGGACAGCCACGCGGCCCTGCTCTTGCGGGTAGGAAATGTCGCGAAAGGGTGAAAGAAGTCGCGGTGGCATTGCGCAAGCCCTTCACAAATCCTACAAGTTCGCCGCAACCGGCGCTGCGCTGCGGCAACCGTCGCAGTGGCCGCGCGCATGGAAAGGCATTCAATCACTCAGTCGGGGGATGCGGCAGTGACAGAGTTCGGAAAAATCCTCATCGCCAACCGTGGCGAGATCGCAATCCGGATCATGCGGGCGGCCAACGAGATGGGCAAGCGCACGGTCGCCGTCTTCGCCGAGGAGGACAAGCTTGGCCTGCATCGCTTCAAGGCCGACGAAGCCTACCGCATCGGCGAGGGGCTGGGCCCGGTCCAGGCATACCTGTCGATCGACGAGATCATCCGCGTGGCCCGCGAATGCGGCGCGGACGCGATCCATCCCGGTTATGGGCTTCTGTCGGAAAACCCCGATTTCGTGGACGCTTGCGCGGCCAACGGCATCACATTCATCGGGCCGCGTGCCGAAACCATGCGCGCCCTCGGCGACAAGGCCAGTGCCCGGCGCGTGGCCATCGAGGCGGGCGTGCCCGTCATCCCGGCCACCGAGGTTCTGGGCGAAGACATGGCCGCGATCCGCGCCGAGGCGGACGAGATCGGCTACCCGCTGATGCTCAAGGCATCCTGGGGCGGCGGCGGGCGCGGCATGCGCCCGATAAACGGCGCCGACGAGCTTGAGGAAAAAGTCCTCGAAGGCCGCCGCGAAGCCGAGGCCGCCTTTGGCAATGGCGAGGGCTACCTTGAAAAGATGATCACCCGCGCCCGGCATGTCGAGGTGCAGATCCTCGGTGACAAGCACGGGGAGATGTATCATCTCTATGAACGTGACTGCTCGGTGCAGCGGCGCAACCAGAAAGTGGTGGAGCGTGCGCCCGCCCCCTACCTCACCGAAGCGCAGCGCGCCGAGATCTGCGAGCTGGGGTACCGCATCTGCAAGCACGTGAATTACGAATGCGCCGGCACGGTCGAATTCCTGATGGACATGGAAACCGACCGCTTCTACTTCATCGAAGTGAATCCGCGGGTACAGGTGGAACACACCGTGACCGAGGAAGTGACGGGCATCGACATCGTGCAGGCCCAGATCAGGATTGCCGAGGGCAAGACACTGGCCGAAGCGACCCGCAAGACCTGCCAGGACGAAATCACCCTGAACGGTCATGCACTGCAGACCCGGATCACCACCGAAGACCCGCAGAACAATTTCATCCCCGATTACGGCCGCATCACCGCCTTCCGCGAGGCGACGGGCATGGGCATCCGCCTTGATGGCGGCACTGCCTATTCCGGGGGCGTGATCACCCGCTACTACGATTCGCTCCTGGTCAAGATCACCGCCCATGCCCAGACCCCCGAGGCGGCGATCGCCCGGATGGACCGTGCCCTGCGGGAATTCCGCATCAGGGGTGTGTCAACCAATATCGCCTTCGTCGAGAATCTTCTCAAGCACCCGACATTCCTGTCCAACGACTATACGACGAAATTCATCGACACGACGCCCGAGCTCTTCAAGTTCTCAAGGCGGCGCGACCGCGGGACAAAGGTGCTGACCTATATCGCCGACATCACGGTGAACGGGCATCCCGAAACACAGGGCCGCGCCAAGCCGGCCGAAGCGCGCCCTCCCCGCCCGCCGAAACCGCGCGCCGAGACCCCGCCCCGCGGCACCAGGACACTGCTGGAGGACGGCGGCGCCAAGGCGGTGGCAGACTGGATGCTGAATCAGGACAGGCTGCTGCTCACCGACACCACGATGCGCGACGGCCACCAGAGCCTGCTGGCCACGCGCATGCGCTCGATCGACATGATCCGGGTGGCCCCGGCCTATGCCGCCAACCTGCCACAGCTCTTCAGCGTCGAATGCTGGGGCGGCGCAACGTTCGACGTTGCCTACCGGTTCCTGCAGGAATGCCCCTGGCAGCGCCTGCGCGACCTGCGCGCGGCGATGCCCAACCTCTTGACGCAGATGCTCCTGCGCGCCTCGAACGGGGTCGGCTATACCAACTACCCCGACAATGTGGTGCAGGAGTTCGTACGGCAGGCGGCCGAAACCGGTGTTGACGTGTTCCGCGTCTTCGACAGCCTCAACTGGGTGGAGAACATGCGCGTCGCCATGGACGCGGTGATCGACACCGGGCGCATCTGCGAGGGCACGATCTGCTATACCGGCGACATCCTCGATCCCGACCGGGCGAAATACGATCTGAAATACTACGTGGGCATGGCCCGCGAGCTTCAGGCGGCGGGCGCGCACGTGCTGGGCCTCAAGGACATGGCGGGCCTTCTGAAACCGGCTGCCGCCACCTTGCTGGTGCGTGCGCTCAAGGATGAGCTTGATATCCCCGTCCATTTCCATACCCACGACACGTCCGGGATCGCGGGGGCCACGATCCTGGCCGCTGCCGAAGCCGGGGTCGACGCCGCGGATGCCGCGATGGACGCCTTCTCGGGCGGCACCAGCCAGGCTTGCCTGGGATCGATCGTCGAGGCGCTGCGGGGCGGACCAAGGGAAACCGGGCTGGACATATCACAGGTGCGCGCGATCAGCGACTACTGGGAACAGGTCCGCGCGCAATACGGCGCCTTCGAGAGCGGCCTGCAGGCCCCGGCGTCTGAGGTCTACCTTCACGAAATGCCCGGCGGGCAGTTCACGAACCTGAAAGCCCAGGCGCGATCCCTCGGGCTCGAGGACCGCTGGCACGAGGTTGCCCACACTTACGCGGAGGTGAACCGCATGTTCGGCGACATCGTGAAGGTCACGCCGTCTTCCAAGGTGGTCGGCGACATGGCGCTCATGATGGTGAGCCAGGGCCTCAGCCGCGAGGAGGTCGAGGACCCGGAGGTCGATGTTTCATTCCCGGACTCGGTGGTCGACATGATGCGGGGCAATCTGGGCCAGCCACCGGGCGGTTTTCCCGATGCCATCGTCAAGAAGGTGCTCAAGGACGAGGCGCCGAACCCCGAACGCCCCGGCAAGCACCTGGAGCCGGTGGACCTTGAAGCCACCCGCCGCAAGGTCATCCAAGAGCTGGACGGCAAGGATGTGGACGACGAGGATCTGAACGGCTACCTGATGTACCCGAAGGTTTTCCTGGACTACATGGGCCGGCACCGGCAATACGGGCCGGTGCGCAGCCTGCCCACCCGGACCTTTTTCTACGGCATGGAGCCCGGCGAGGAGATCACCGCCGAGATCGACCCCGGCAAGACCCTTGAAATCCTGCTTCAGGCCGTCGGGGAAACCGGAGAGGACGGCGACGTGAAAGTGTTCTTCGAACTCAACGGTCAGCCGCGCGTGATCCGCGTTCCCAACCGCCTGGTCAAGAGCCAGGCCGCGGCGCGCCCAAAGGCGGAAGCCGGCAATCCCGATCACGTCGCGGCCCCGATGCCCGGCGTGGTGGCCAGCGTCTCGGCACAGGCCGGCAAACCGGTCAAGGAAGGCGACCTGCTGCTCACCATCGAGGCGATGAAGATGGAAACCGGCATCCATGCCGAGCGCGACGCGACCGTGACGGCGGTGCATGTCCAGCCGGGAGGCCAGATCGACGCCAAGGATCTGCTTGTCGAACTGGAATAGCCGGGGGCGCTCGTCCGCCCTTGCGGTCGGCCTCGCAAGGTGCCGGCGCCGGCACCCGGGCCAGCCTTCCTGCCATACCGGACCCTGGTGGCCATGTGGCGCGCCGGGGCCCCAAAACCGGGAGATTTTCGATGCTTGAACTGCTGAACGATCCCGCCGTCTGGGCCTCCTTCGTGACATTGACAATCCTGGAAATCGTTCTGGGAGTGGACAATGTCATCTTCATTTCCATCGCCGCCTCGCGTCTTCCCGAACACCATCGCGCACGGGCGCGCATGATAGGCTTGTCCGGGGCGCTTGTGCTGAGGATCGTATTGCTCTTCTCGATCGCCTGGATCATCACCCTGTCCGAACCGTTCACCGAGATCATGGGCCAAGGCGTGTCCTGGCGCGATGTCATTCTGTTCCTTGGCGGGCTGTTCCTGATCTACAAGGCCGCGACGGAGATTTTCGAGGAGGTCGAGGGACAGCAAGCCGAAAGGGCCGGCCGCAAGGCGGCCGAGGCCGCCTTTGCCGCGGTGATCGTCCAGATCATGCTTCTGGACATGATCTTTTCGATCGACAGCGTGATCACCGCCGTGGGCATTGCCGATCATGTCGAGGTGATGATCGCCGCGGTCAGCGTGGCGATCGTCGTGATGATGATCTTCGCCAATCCGATCGCGGCGTTCATCGAGGCGCACCCCTCCACCAAGATGCTGGCGCTGGCGTTCCTCGTGATGGTGGGCATGGCTCTCGTGGCGGACGGCTTTCACTTCCATGTGGAGCGCAGTTTCATCTATGCCGCGATGATATTTGGCGGCGCGGTCGAGGGGCTCAACCTGCTGCGCCAGAAGCGACGCCGCGCCGGGGCATGACCCCCGGCCGGGACGATCCCGGAGCGGGCCGGTGCACAGGGCTCAAAAAATCCCGCCGACGATGCGATTTTCGCTTGCAGGCCGGGGCCAGAGTTTATATCTCACGCCTCACCCAAGGATGCGGGTGTAGCTCAGGGGTAGAGCGCAACCTTGCCAAGGTTGATGTCGTGAGTTCGAATCTCATCACCCGCTCCAACAAATCCTTTCCCGACGACGCAGTGCCGCGATATCCGGATCGCCTGTCACCCTTCGGCATGGCTCAGTATGGGTAGATCCATGGCACGCGACCGCGCCTCGCCCCGCCGTCACATGCCGGGGTCGTGCCGGCGACGTACGGTTGCCGGCCGGTGCGGGATTGACAGACGGGAATCGCCTCGTGGCGCCTCGGAAACAATCCTGCCATTGGAAATCACGCAAAGCCGGGCGGGGCGGAGCCGCAGCGCCTCCACCGGATCGCCGGCATCCAGAACCACGAGAGAGCCGCGCGCCCCCACATGCAGCCCGTAGTCGGGGAGGTTCAGGATGCGTGCGTTTTCCGTCGTCACCATGTCGAAGCACCGGCGCATCTCGTCGGGATGCGTCATCTGCGCGACATGCAGGCCCATGAAGGCCACGTCCAGCATGTCGGCCGTGCCCAGCGGATACCATGGATCGAGCACGCAATCCTGCCCCCAGCCCACGGTGATGCCATGCGCCTGCATTTCCTTCACGCGGGTCAGCCCGCGGCGTTTGGGAAAGGTGTCGTGCCGCCCCTGGATGGTGATGTTGATGAGCGGGTTGGGAATGGCGGACAGCCCGGCCTCGGCCATCAGCGGCAGCAGCTTGGAGACATAATAGTTGTCCATCGAATGCATCGAGGTCAGGTGGCTGCCCGCAGCCCGGCCCTGCAAGCCAAGCCGCGTGACCTCGTATGCCAGGGTTTCGACATGGCGGGACGCGGGATCGTCGGTTTCGTCGCAATGCAGGTCGATCATCAGCCCGCGCTCGGCGGCTGTTTCGCAAAGATCACGGACCGAGGCCGCACCATCCGTCATCGTGCGTTCGAAATGCGGGATGCCACCGACAACCTCGACCCCCATGTCCAGCGCGCGCAGGGTGTTGGCGCGCGCCGTGGGATCGCGATAGAGACCGTCCTGCGGAAACGCCACCAGTTGCAGGTCGATGTAATCCTTCACCTGTTCGCGAAGCTCCAGCATCGCCTGCACACCGAGGAGCCGGTCATCGCAGGTATCGACATGGCTGCGGATGGCCAGCAGGCCCGTCGACGCGGCCCAGTCGCAGTATCGCAGGCCCCTTGCGACCATCTCCTCGATCGTCACGATCTCCTTGAGTTCCCCCCAGAGGGCGATGCCCTCCAGCAGGGTACCCGAGGCGTTCACCCTCGGCTTGCCGTAGCTCAACGTCGCATCCATGTGGAAATGCGGATCGACGAAGGGCGGCGATACCAGATCGCCGCTCGCGTCGAACACGCGCCCCGCCCCGGCACCGGCCAGATCTCCGATCGCCGCGATCAGGCCGTCCCGAAGACCGATATCGGCCACGGTTCCGTCGGGGAGCGTCCCGCCCTTGACAATGATATCGAACATCAGCGTTCTCCGCGGTTGAAGGCCACCATGAGCGCCGCGGGCACCTCGGCCCGGCGCGACATTGCGATGAGCGCAAGGATCGACAGGATGAACGGCATCATCAGGAAGAACTGATAGGGCACCACCGCGCCGATCGGCGTTTGCTGAAGGCGGATCTGAAAGGCGTCGAACGCGGCATAGAGAAGCGCGCCGAGCACCGCCTTGCCCGGCTTCCAGGCGCCAAAGACCACCAGCGCGATGCAGATCCAGCCGCGCCCGTTGACCATCTCGAAGAAGAAGGACGAAAAGGCCGACAGCGTGAGGAACGCGCCACCCACGGCCATCAGGCCCGAGCCCACGATCACCGCGCCCATGCGCAGTCCGGTCACCGAAAGACCCTGAGCCGCCGCCGCCGCCGGGTTCTCTCCGACGCTGCGCAGCGCCAGACCAAGCGGTGTGCGGTAAAGCGTGAAGGCCACGAGACCGGCGAGAAGGAACGCCGCGTAGGTCATCGGCGTCTGCGCGAAAAGCGCCGGACCGATCAGCGGAACGTCGGACAGGAGCGGTATCTCGTAGGGTTGGAACGGCGCGATCTTGGGCGGCGACGAAACCTCCGGCAGCATCAGGCGATAGGCGAAATAACTGGTCGAGGTGGCCAGAAGTGTCACGCCCAGCCCGACCACGTGCTGCGACAGGCCGAAAGGCACCGTCAGCGTCGCGTGCAACAAGCCGAAGAGCATGCCAGCACCCATCGCCACGGCCACCCCGAACCAAAGGGGCGCCCCGACATACACGGCCATCCAGCCCGCGAAGGCGCCGATCACCATGATGCCCTCGATCCCGAGGTTCAGCACCCCGGCGCGTTCGCAGATGATCTCTCCCATGGTGGCAAAGATCAGCGGCGAGGCGATGCGCACCGCGGCGGCCCAGAAGCTCGCCGACAGCAGGATATCCAGAACCTCCATCATCCGCGCCGCACCCGGACTCGGGTGAGCAGGATCGCCGGAACCATGAACAGCAACGCGATGGCGGTCAGCATGTCGGCGATGTAGGTGGGCACGTCGGCCGCGCGGCTCATGCTGTCGGCGCCGACGAAGACACCGGCGACAAACACCGCCGAAACCACCACCCCGAGCGGGTGCAGAAGCGCCAGCATTGCCACGATTATGCCGGTATATCCGAAACCGGGGCTCAGATCGAGGCTGAGATGCGCCTTGAGGCCGGCGACCTCGGAAAAGCCCGCCAGCGCCGCCAGCCCGCCGGACAGAAGCGCCGTCTTGACCAGAACGGCATTGACCGGAATGCCCGCGAAACGCGCGGCCCGGATGTTTTGGCCCACGGCCCGGATCTCGTAGCCCAGCGTGGTGCGGGTCTGGATGATCCAGACGGCAAGCGCGGCGATCAGGGCAAGCGCGAACCCCCAGTGCAGCCGCAGGCCCTCGACGATCCGGGGCAGGCGCGCATCACCGGGGAGGCGTTCGGATTTGGGCCAGCCCATGCCCATCGGATCCTTCATCGGCCCCTCCAGAAGGTAGGAGACAAAGAGCAGCATGATGAAATTGAACAGCAGCGTCGTCACCACCTCGTCGACGCCGAAACGTGTCTTGAGGATGACAGGGCCAAGAAGGATCAGAGCCCCGGTCAGCGCCGCCGCCAGCCCCATCAGCAAAAGATGGGGCACCGCCGGCAGTGCCGACAATGCCGAGGTTCCGACAACCACGGTCAGAATGGCACCGCCGTAAAGTTGTGCCTCGGCGCCGATATTCCAAAGCCTGGCGCGGAAGGCCACCGCAACCGCCAGCCCGGTGAAGATCAGCGGCGTGGCCCGGTTGAGCGTTTCCAGCAGCGCGAACTTGCTGCCCGCGGCGCCCTTCAGGATGAGCCCGAGGGTGGCAAGGGGATCGGCCCCCGCGATCAGGGCCAGTGCCGAAGCCACGACGACGGTAAGGCCGAGTGCCAGCGCCGGATACCCCATGCGGCGGGCCAGCGAGGGGTTGGCAACGGGTTCAAGCCGCATCGATCGCCTCCCCGAACCCCTGCCCGGCCATCCAGAGACCCAGTTCCGCAGGTGTCCTGGACCCTCGTGAGAATTCCGGCGAGAGGCGGCCCTCAGATATCACGTGGATCACATCCGAAAGCTGGATGATCTCATCCAGATCCTCCGAGATGAGCAGGATGGCGGCCCCCGCATCACGCGCCGCGAGAAGGCGGTTGTGGACATAGGTGATCGCGCCGATATCCAGCCCCCGCACCGGCTGATTGGCGAGAATGACCTCGGGATCCTGTTCCAGCACCCGACCAAGGATCAGCTTTTGCATGTTGCCGCCCGACAGCAGGCGTATCCGCGCCGAAGGACCGGGGCAGCGAACGTCATAGGCTTCGATGACGTCGCGCGCCCGTTTCTCGGCTGCGCCCCAGTTCATCCATCCCCAGCGGCTTATTGGCGGGTCCATGTAGGTTTCCAGGATCGTGTTCTCTGTCAGGTCGAAATCGGCGATTGTACCGGTGTGATGCCGGTCTTCGGGGATACGGGCGATGCCGGAATGCACCGCGCGGCGGGGCGTCCAGGCCTTCCTTTCTTCACCACCGAGGCACAGCGTGCCCTCTTGCGGCACGATCACCCCGGAAATCAGGTCCGACAGCGCCGCCTGGCCGTTGCCCGAAACGCCGGCAAGCCCGGTGATCTGCCCTGCCCTGAGATCCATCGTGACGGATTTCAGGCCCGGTGCGGCGCCATGATCGGGCGTGGTGACCCCGGACAGCTTCAGGATGGCGAGACCGGGACGGGCGGGGGACACGTCCGGCGGCACTATTTCGGCCCCCACCATCATCGAGGCCAGCGCGTGACGGTCTGTCTGATGGGTGTCCGCCTCCCCCACCAACTTGCCGTGCCGCAAGACCAGACAGCGATCGGAAATCGCCATGACCTCGTGAAGCTTGTGGCTGATGAAAACAATGGAAAGTCCCAGCCCGACAGCCTTTCGCAGCGTCTCGAACAGGGCCTCGGTCTCCTGCGGGGTCAGGACCGCGGTGGGCTCATCGAGGATCAGGATACGCGCATCGCGATAGAGCGCCTTGAGGATCTCGACCCGTTGGCGTTCACCAACCGTCAGCGCGCCGACCTTCGCATCGGCATGCACCGAAAGTCCGAAATCCCGCGAGAGTTGCGCGATACGCGCCTTGGCACGGGTCAGGTCCAGGCGCATCCGCCACAGGGGCACGGTGCCCAGAAGAATGTTTTCTGTCACGGTGAGGTTGTCGGCCAGCGTGAAATGCTGGTGCACCATGCCGATACCCGCTGCCAGCGCGGCACGCGGATGGCCCGGCGGCAGCGGCTCGCCGAACGCCTCCACTGTGCCCTCGTCGGCCACGTAATGGCCGAAGAGAATATTCATCAGAGTGGTCTTGCCGGCCCCGTTTTCCCCAAGAAGCGCGACAACCTCACCCCGCTGCAACGTCAGGCTTACCGCGTCGTTGGCGACAAGCTTTCCGAAGCGTTTGGTGATCCGGTCGAGGCGCAGGACGACGTCCCGCGCCCCGTCTTGCGCGGCGTTCACGAGGATTTCGGCTCTTCGTCGTTGATTTCGACGGTGTATTCACCCGCCTTGATCGCCTTGCGGCGCTGCTCCACCAGATCCAGGGCGTCCTGCGGCACTTTCCCTTCGAAGGTGCCAAGCGGCGCCAGGGAACAGCCGCCATGTTTCATGAACGAATAGATGCCGTAATTGTCGGCCTTGAATTCGCCTGCCTGCACCTTCTCGATCGCGGCCTGGAGCGTCGGCTCGAAATGCCAGATCGCCGAAGCGACAACGGTGTCCGGATACTCGGACTGCGTGTCGATCACGTTGCCGATGGCGAGGATATCCTTTTCCTGCGCCGCGTCCGAAACGCCGAAGCGTTCGGCGTACAGAAGGTCCGCACCGTTATCAATCATCGCGAAGGCGGTCTCCTTGGCCTTGGGCGGGTCAAACCATGAGCCGATGAAGCTGACCTGGAAAGTGGCATCGGGCGTCATCTCGCGCACGCCCGCCATGAAGGCATGCATCAGACGGTTGACCTCGGGGATCGGGAAACCTCCGACCATGCCGATATTGCCGGTTTCTGTCATCGCGCCGGCGATGATCCCGGACAGGTAACTGGCATCCTGAATATAGTTGTCGAAGACCGCGAGATTGGGCAGCGCCTCGTCATGAAGGAACGACGACCCCATGAGGAAGGCCACGTCGGGGTATTCGGCCGCCACTTCGCGGGCTTCCTGCTCGACCCCGAAGATCTCGCCGATCATGAGCTTGACGCCACTTTCGGCATATTCGCGCATGACACGCGAATAATCGGTGTTGGCGATGTTCTCGGTGAACGTGTAGTCAAGCTGCCCGGCCTTCTGCGCGGCCTCGGCGGCGACGTGGATGCGGCTGACCCATTGCTGTTCCACCGGAACGGTATAAAGCCCGGCAGTCTTGATGGGCTCCATCCCGAAGGACATGCGGGGATTGAGCCCTGCAGTGGCAAGGGCGGCGCCGCCGCCCAGCAGGACCCCGCGGCGCGACGGGCCGGGTGTGATCAGTTTCTTCATGGTTCGCTCCCCAGTTTGGTGGCTGTTTGGTATTTGTTTGACCAAACGGTAAAATATTTTTCGATTCCCGCCAAGCATTATCACGCGGTCCGGTCACGCAGACCGTATCCTGACGGATGACGCGGGAAAAAAGTGCGCTCCGCAGGGCTCGTGCCCACTGAAACGGCACTTCATGCGCCGCCGCACATGAACGCGGCGGCCGGGTCAGGACAAGACGGCGGTCGTCTCGCCTCCGCCAATATCGGACGGTGCGACCGACACGGTCTTTACAATCGCATGCGCCTCCGTGCCCGGCGCCAGCGCCAGCGCCCGTGCCGAGCGCTGCGTGATCCGGGCAAGCAGACGCCCCGCCCCGGTGTCCACGGCCACGATCGCCCCCGGTCCCGCGCCCGATCGTATTTCGCTGACAACACCCGGCAGGATGTTGAGCGCCGAAAGGCCGTCCGGCCGACCCCGCGAGAGGATCACATCATGCGCCGCGATGCGCACCCGCATGGCGGTTCCCGGAGTCTGGGACACACGCGGCACAAACAGGGATATCCCGCCCGCGTCCAGTTCGCTCAGCCCGTCGTCGTGATGTGCCGCGACGGTGGCGGTCAGAATGGCGCCCGCTTCACGCGCACCGGCCGGCAAAACCGCGGGATCGCCCAGAACCTCGGCGGCCGGCCCCTCACGGATCACCCTGCCGGCATCGAGTGCGACAACCGTGGTCGCAAGCCGCGCCACCTCGGTCGCGGAATGGCTGACGTAAAGGATGGGCACGTTGACCTCGTCGCGCAGCCGCTCCAGGAAGGGCAGGATCTCGGCCTTGCGCGCTTCGTCGAGTGCGGCGAGCGGCTCGTCCGCCAGGATGAGGCGCGGTGCGGACAAGAGCGCCCGACCGATGGCGACGCGCTGTTTCTCGCCGCCCGAAAGCGCCCCGGGGCGGCGATCCAGCAGATGACCGATGCCCAGCAGGTCCACGACACGGCCCATATCCTCGCGCGGGGCGCCTTTCGGCGCGAACCACGCGCCGTAGGCCAGGTTCTGCCGGACGGTCAGGTGCGGAAACAGCCGCCCCTCCTGGAAGATATACCCCAGCCGGCGGCGATGTGGCTTGAGGCGGATGCCCCGGCGCGTATCCAGCAGGGTCCAGTCGCCCGAGGCGATGCGCCCCGCATCCGGCATCAGCAGCCCCGCCACGGCGTTGATGATGGTCGTCTTGCCCGACCCCGAGCGCCCGAAAAGCACCGTCACCCCCGGCGGCGCACGGAACGCGACATCCACCGAAAAGCTCCGGAAGACATGACGCACGGAAACCTCCAGCATCACGCGCCCCCGACCCGAGCGGCCACGCGGCGCGAAATCCACTCCGAAAGGGCCAGCGCCGTCGCCGCCAGCAATATGGACAGCCCCGCAAGCCGGGCGGCCCGCGCCTCCCCTCCCGGCGTTTCCAGAAGCAGGTCAATGGCCAGGGGGATCGTCTGGGTCTGGCCGGGAATGTTCGATACGAAGGTGATCGTCGCGCCGAATTCGCCCATGCCCTTCGCGAAGGTCAACACCGTTCCGGCGATCATGCCCGGCAGGATCAGTGGCAGGGTCACCGTCATGAACACCCAGATCCGCGAGGCGCCCAGGGTCGACGCGGCCTGTTCCAGCTTCGGGTCCACGGCCTCGATCGACAGGCGCACCGCGCGCACCATGAAAGGGAAGGCCATCACCCCGGCCGCCAGCGCCGCCCCCGTCCAGCGGAAGGCGAAGGTGAAACCGAGCACGCTGTCCAGAAAGCCGCCCACCGGCCCGCGCGTTCCGAAGGCCAAAAGCAACAGATATCCCGTGACCACGGGCGGCATGATCAGGGGCAGGTGCACAAGCACGTTCAGCGCCTCTCGGCCCGGGAACCGCCAGCGCGCCAGCGCGTAAGCCACCAGGATGCCGACCGGCAGGCTGAACACCGTTGCCCAGAGCGCCACCCGCAGGGACAGGCGCACCGCGTCCCACTCCGCCGGGGAAAGCCAATCCGCCATACCGCGCCTATTCGCCTGCCATGGTGAATCCCTCGGCCTTGAACGCCTCCCGCGCCTCGTGGCCGCGCAGGAAATCGAGGAAGGTCGCGTTCAGCGGATTGTCGCTCGCGGTCAGCGCGGCGGCGGGATAAACGATGGGCGGATGCGTCTCGGCCGGGAAGGTGCCAACGACCGTCACCCGGTCTTCGGCCACCGCATCGGTGGCGTAGACGATTCCATAGGGGGCCTCGCCCATGGCGACGAAGGCCAGCGCGGCGCGCACGTTGTCGGCCTGCGCCACACGGGGCGCAACCTCGTCCCATATCCCCAGGCTTTCCAGCGCCGCCTTGCCATAGATGCCCGCCGGCACGGCGCCGACCAGCGCCATCGCCAGCCGCCCGCCGCCCAAAACGCCCGCCAGATCCATCTCCGGCCCGATCTCGACCGGCTTGGCCTCGGGATCGGCGCCGATCAGAACGATCGCATTGTTCAGAAGGTCGAACCGCGTGCCGTCCTCGACCAGCCCGCCCTCCTCAAGCGTATCCATCCAGCCCGGATTCGCCGAGATGAAGATATCCGCCGGCGCACCCTGCCGGATCTGCCGGGCAAGCGCGGAGGATCCGGCGAGCGAGACGATCACGTCATGCCCGGTGGCGGCCTCGAACCTCGTCTCGACTTCGGTGATCGCGTTGGTCAGGCTGGCGGCGGCAAATACGGTGATCTCGGCGGCGGCAACAGCCTGTGGAAAGATCCCGGCTACACCCGTCGAGAGCGCGGCGGCTCCGACCGCGCGGCGAAGCAAGGCGGGTTTGAACATGATCGCGAGCCCCTGCTTTTTGTATAGTTTCTCAAACATATCGCAAGCGCGCCTCCTGCGATCAAGCGTTATTTCTCCGCCACCCCGTCCCTGAGCAGAGAGCGGAGGACGCCGATGCGTGCAGCGCCCGCCTCGGCCATGATCTCCTCAAGTTTCCTGTACTGCGCGAGCACCACCTCACCTGCTTTTGTAAGGCGGGCGCCGCCGCCCCTCACGCCACCGCGGCTCGACTCCACGAGAGGATCCCGGAATGCCTTGTTCAACTCATCTACAAGCATCCACGCACGCTTGTAGCTCATGGACATGCTTCTGCCCGCTGCCGCGATCGACCCCGTCTCGCGGATAAGTTCGAGGAGATCGGCCTTGCCCGGCCCCAGCATCGCATCCTCCCCGAACACGATCCGGATCCGGAGGCTTGGGGCGTCCTGTCCATCTGTCGCGAAATCATTCATGGATTCAAACATGACAGCAAAGCGCTATTTCCTGCAAGACATATTGCTAGTGCCGAAAATCGAGCGCGCAAACCCCCTCCAAGGCAGGTGTTTCTCCCGGCATTGCCGAATGCCGCAGAAGGCGCCAGAGAACCCGTAGAGGCCACGCACGCCCCGGCGAGACAACGGATTCAAGAAGCGGCGCGGCAAAATGACCCCGCACAAACCGGTCGGACCCGCAATCCAGAAGGTAAAGACAAATGGCGCACCTGAAAGAACTCCACCGAAATGCGCAGAATCAATGGGTTGTGCTGGCATGTTGTCAGAATGTGGTGCTATATGAATCAATGGGTTACGTTGCGTGGTGACAACTCCACAAACGCAAAAAACCCCGGCACCGCAGCGCCGGGGAGTAGAGGGACAGTTACCCTTGGGCAACGAGTGCCGGATAGCGTCCGGCGGCGCAAACCGGCTGGTGCCGGAATGTCGTGATGGCGCATGGCGGGAGATTTTGCTACGATGCCCCGCATGAGCCACATCACCATTTACGAGGCGGCCATCATGGGCCCGTTCTACGCCTTCGTTGTGATGGCGGTGTATTACCCGCTACTTGCTGTTTTGCCGGATGTCGAATGGCGGCACCGGGACAATGCCCTGATGGTGCTGGCAATGATCGTGGCCACCTTCGTTGTCTGGTGGGTGGCGAACGGCTATCGCGGCGACCCGGCCCCGTTCGAGGAAGGGATCGTGACCCAGCCGGGATATGAGTATGAGCCCTAGTCCCGCGCCGAGAATCGCTTGCGCCACTCCGCCTTGAGCCTCTGCTTCTTCCGCTCGACATTCTTCAGGCCCGCCTCGTATGCCTCGCGGTCGATGAGTCCGCGCTGCCGCTGCCGCTTCAGGCTGCTGGCTTGTGCGCCCAACTCGCGGCTGACCTTCTCGAATTGGATCTTCCACCCGGCATATCCAGCCTCGATGTCTTTCGGTTTCAGCTTCACACCAAAGGAACTGGAGATCGCCTCGCCCAAGCTGTAGGGTTCATTACTGTGCCATTGCCGGGCGTCTCCCTCGAAGGCCCGCCATATCTTTTCCTGATACCAGGAGTTCGGCACCCACGGCGCCGACGGCATCCACGACTTGTATAGAAACTCCCCGCGCTTTGTCATGCGCTCCCCGAAAGTGTCGGTCAGCGGGTTCACGATGTCGTCGCCGGTGAATGCCGCCCGGTTCAGATAGACCTCTGCGGCAATGACGGCCGGGCCGCCGATCTGGAGCCATGACGGCACGTCGCCTTGCAGGTCGAACACATCTCCGGCCGGAACCCAGCGTCGGATGTCAAGAAACACCGGATCACCGGAATCAGACAGCCACGGCATCCGAAGCATCCGGTCGGTGTAAACCCACGTCTTGCCGGTTTCGCCCTCGCGGAACGAGTTGCGCTCTTCCTCTTCGTCGTAGTCGCTCGGCGCCACCGAATAGGCCAGCATATTAAGGCCCTGCGAAATAGCTACATACTTAGCGACCTTCCACGGGCGTTCGGCCACCGTCTGCGAGATTTTCGGGATGGCGCGGTAGGTGTAGGCGATGAATGGCAGCGCGGTCGCACGCGCCGCGTTTACCCAAGGCGCGCGGATGTCGTAGTTCAGGAACTGGTCTCGCGCCTCGATCGCAGCATCCTCCACGCTCACGCCCTGCTGGCGGCGGCGGATATAGGTTGCCATGTGAATCGGCATGCAAAAGTGACCCACTTGGGTGGGTATGATCATCTAAAACTGACCCACCTGCATTGTTAACATCCGTGCGCTTTGGCACGGAGGAAGAGCAGGTGTTACTGATGGAAACGTCAATGAAGATCCGAGGCTGGATCTTGGGGGATGGGCGCAGCATCCATTCCGTGGCGCGCGAGACGGGGATT